>DATJZG010000189.1:0-7800 GCA_035499295.1 Anaeromyxobacteraceae bacterium | reverse complement strand
TTGCCCTTCAGCGTCAATCGTGCACCGGCGGAGACCCCAGGACCCTGCCCTGGCGGTAGCTCTCGGCTGCTCCCACGGCCCATGCAGCATAGGAGTTGTGGAACCGCGTCAGGAGCTCCTGACCATCGACCGCCAAGCTCCAGCAGTCATCGGTGGTGAGATAGACCTCGAGCCGGTGGCCGAGGATGACGCATTCCTTGCCTTCTTTCGCTCTGGCCGTCATGTGTTCACAGTACTCTCCCGCGGTCTGGCCGGGGGGGACACCCCAATTTGGTTTTCGAGACGGCTCACCCGGAGAGAAATTGGTCGGATCCGGGCTCCGGGCGTATCACCTCACGCTCCCTGCCCCGGCGGCCGCCGGATGATCTCGGACCTGGATCGGTGCCGCACCGGACCTCCTCCACATCCAGTACATCGAGCCCCTGCCGCTCGACGTTCCGGCGGTCCTCTCGCTCGATCGCTCGGTCTACCTCGCGGACGACCACTTCCTGCTGGAGCGCGGCGCCCACCACCGGCAGCGGCCCCATCGCCGACGAGTGCGTGACTTCGGGATGGTTCGCGACAAGGACACGGGAACCTCATCGGCACGCGCCTGGAGCACGTGGAGCGCGCCAAAAACCTGGTTGGCGCCCTGGCCCAGGCCGATCTGCGCAAGGAAGGGCCAAGCGACCATCAATTTCGCCGACGACAAGGAGCTCCTGAGGCTGGCCTACAGGGCCGGCTGCCGGGTACTACGCGCGCACCTTCCCGGTGGGGCGCTACACCCCTCGATGAACGACGTGAGGACGCCACTCCGTAACCAGGCGGTACACTCCGGGCAGGGGACGACAGCGGCCGTGTCCTCTGGGGCGCTGAGGTGCACCTCTTCGTAGCCGCACAGCGGACGCCGCGTCGACGTCCAGGTTCGACAGTGACCGGCTCCGCTCGGCCGACACGAGGCCGTTCATGAGCACGCCACAGGGGTTCCGGAACCTCCCCATTCGCAGATGCCGATCGCCGGCCACGCACACGGTCGGCGAGGAGCTGCTTTGACAGCAGCTGGTTCGTGGCTACGGTAAGATTCACTGCAGGCAGTCGACGTCGCCGTCTGCCACCGCCGATCCCGATTGTTTCCGGGTTCACCGCCGCCGCCGGGGACGTCATCGCCGTCGCCGAGGACACGGCTACCGCAAAGACAACATCCCGAAGCTCCACGCCGAGATTCGAAAGCGGTCGTAAGGCGAGAACCAAGCACAGGGTAGAAGGAGGTTCACATGTTGCGAGAATTCCTCGAGAGAGAAGCATCTGTCGCCCGGCAGGCAGCTCATTCCGTACGCGAGTGGCTCCAGTCGAGCAAGCTGGTGAAGGGCCATGCCGTCGTTTCACACGGCGACGCGCCGAAGCCGAGCACCGACGCCGAGCGACCCGGCGGATCGCCCGCGGAGCCGCCCAGGGACGTGCCGCCCCAGCCGCCGATGTGAATCACGGGGGTCACTGCAACCCGATTCGTCCAACGAACCGACACGTCTCCTGGGGAGAAGACGCCCACGTTTGACCCGCGACCTCGGGACGGAGTCCGCGATTCCAGCGCCCCCGAGAGGAGCAGACCGGGTCGGGCGGCCGGTCCGGTCCGCTCTTGCGGGCGGCAGCTTCTGGGGCGGCTCAGCTCACCTTAACCTGGATGCTCTTCGGCTTCGCCTCGGGCTTTTTCGGAAGGTGGATGTGGAGCACGCCCTGCTTCGACTCCGCGCGGATCTTCTCGGAGTCGATGGTCGCCGGCATCGAGAAGGCGCGGGTGAACGTGCCGTAGCTCAGCTCGAGACGGTGATAGTTCTCGCGCCGGTCTTCCTTCTCCAGCTTCCGCTCGCCCTTCAAGGTCAGCACGCCGTTCTCGAAGCGGAGCTCGACGTCCGCCGGCTCGACACCGGCCAGCTCGGCGCGAACGACGATCTCCTCGCCGTCCTCGTAGATGTCGCAGGCGGGCGTCCAGCCCACCGAGTCACCGGCGCGAAACTGCAAGCGGTCATCGCCGAGGCTGCGGTTCATCTCCTCCTGCAACCGGGCGAGCTCGCGGAGGGGGTCCCAACGGGTCAGTGTTGCCATGACAAGTCCTTTCGTCCTTGCTTGTCCTGCTTGATCCGAGCGTAAGACCGGTCTCGAACTTGTCAAACGCTGACCCCGCGGCGACCTCGGGTCGTTCAGCCTGGTGCTGCCTCCGAGTGCATCCGGAACGCAGGAGCTGGTTCCCGCAAGCGGGCCGAGACCTCCGCTCACGACCCGGCGATGCCCGGTTCGTAGACTTCGATCTCGAGTCCATCCTCCATCGGCCTGGGCAGCGTCCGGAACTGCCGGTACTCGCTCCCTGCCCCGCCCGGCGGGATCTTGCGAGTCCCCTGGATGGCATGGTTCCAGGCGAGCGCATTTCAGGGACACGTGCGTGGATTACCCGCCCCTCGATGGCCCCGTCCCTGCCTCCGCGTGCCGTCGTGAGCCTTCCTTCCGGCCGGATGGGTCGCAGCGCATCCCCCGCACGGGGCTGCGTTAGACAGGAGGCGCCACCGGGGTCAAGCTGTAGCAGGCCCCGGACGCTGCAGAACGGGCACCCGGTACCGGGGGCCGCTGCGATGTACTGCGTAGGCGCGAACATAGGCGCACTGACGGTCAAGGTTGTCGCCGTTCGTGACGGTCGTGTCGAGGCCCGGGTGAGGCCGCTCCAGGGCCGGCCCCGGGAAGTCCTGGCCGAACTCCTCGCCCAGCCAGAGTTCGCCGCCGCCGCGTCCTTCGGCATCTCCGGTCGGCAGGGCCGGATCACCGAGTCGGCGGCCATCCAGCGGGCCCTGCGCGAGGTCGGCGACAGCTTCGACGCCGTCGCGTCCCTGGGCGGAGAGTCCTTTCTCGTGTACGTCCTCGTCGGTGGCAGGATCACCACCGTTCTCTCGCACAACAAGTGCGCGGCTGGCAGCGGGGAGTTCCTGGTACAGCAGATCGGCCGGATGGGACTCGATCTGGACGAGGCGATTCGCCGCTCGTTCGGCGGCCGAGTCGTTCCCTTGGCCTCGCGGTGCTCGGTGCACTGCAAGTCGGACATCACCCACAAGCTCAACCGGAACGAGGCGACTCCCGAGGACATCCTGCGTTCCCTGCACGACAGCTGGGCGGACAAGGTCGTCGCCCTCCTCGAGAAGGCGCAGTGCCCGCTGCGGCGGGTGCTCGTGATCGGAGGCGTCTCGCGCAACGAGGCCCTGCTGGCCTCACTGCGCGAGAAGCTCCCGGGCACGGCGTTCGTCGTGCTTTCGCAGAGTCCGTGGTTCGAAGCATGGGGGAGCGCACTGCTCGCCCAGGAGGAACCCCTCGATGCTTCGCCGCACAGCTCACCTCCGCCGCCGACGGTTCGGCTGCCCACGCTTCAGCGCCAAGCCGACCGTGTGCACGCCATCTCCATGCCTCCCCGGCCGGCGCCAACCCAAGGGTTACTGGTGCTGGGTGTGGACGCCGGCTCGACGACCACGAAGGCGGTCCTGCTCCAGGACACGACGCGCGCCTTGCTGGCCTCTTACTACACCCGAACGCGAGGGAACCCTGTCGTCGCAGTACGCGAATGTCTGCGAGGCCTCGCCGCGCAAGCCGGCGATCGGCCGCTGGCCCTGACGAGCGTCACCGGGTCGGCGAGGGAACTCATCGGTGCCTATTTCGGAACCGAGCACGTGTACAACGAGATCTCGGCCCATGCCGCAGGAGCGGTGTACCACGACGCCGAGGTGGACACGATCTTCGAGATCGGCGGGCAGGACTCGAAGTACATTCATCTGCGCAACGGCGTGCCCGTCGACTACGCCATGAACAACGCGTGCTCGGCGGGCACCGGCTCCTTCCTCGAAGAAGGAGCCCAAGGTGACCTCGGGGTCCACGTATCGGAGATCTCCGAGATCGCGCTCGCAGCTCCGGCGCCGGTGCACTTCAAGGCAACCTGCGCCGCGTTCATCAACTCCGACATTCGCATCGCCAAGCAGCAGGGCCAGCACCGCGACGACATCGTCGCGGGCCTGGTCTATGCGATCGCGACCAACTTCCTCCAGCGCGTCAAGGGGTCGCGCCCCGTCGGGAAGAAGGTCTTC
Source organism: Anaeromyxobacteraceae bacterium (assembly GCA_035499295.1). Lineage (GTDB taxonomy): Bacteria > Myxococcota > Myxococcia > Myxococcales > Anaeromyxobacteraceae > DATJZG01. The sequence continues at coordinate 3,706 of DATJZG010000189.1, read as the reverse complement.
TTCCAGGGCGGGGTCGCCCTCAATCGCGCGGTGGGGCATGCCTTCGCGCAGAGCCTCGGCCGGGAGGTGGTGATTCCCCCCAACCCGGAGTTACTGGGCGCGCTCGGGGTCGGGCTGCTCGCCCTCCAGCGCTGCGTTGACCCGTCCGGGCCCCCGACGACGTTGCTGACGCTGGCCGCGCAGGAGATGCAGGTCCTCGGCCACTTCACGTGCAGGGCGTGCAAATTGAGCTGCAGCGTCGATCGCTTCAAGGTCGCGGGCCGGCAGGTTCCCTTTGGCGGTCGCTGCAGCCTCTTCGAGAACGCGCGGAAGCGAAGGCACCACGCAGAAGCGGCACCCGACCTGGTGGAGCAGCGAGCCGAGATCATCTTCGGCGGGCCGACGGCCGCGACCCGCGGGGACCACGCCTCGGCGGCGCCAGCCAGCATCGGCATCCCCCGGGCGCTGACCACGCACTCGCTCTTCCCGCTCTACTCGACATTCTTCTCCGAGCTGGGATGGGACGTGGTGCTGTCGGGCGTGGATCCCCGGGGAGACCTCAAGTCGCACTCCGGGTTCTGCCTCCCCGCGCAGATCGCGCACGGCGCGATGCTGGACCTGGGGCGACGTGGCGTCGGGCATGTGTTCCTTCCGCATGTGGTGCGCATGCCGCAAGAGGGTCCGTGCCGCGATTCGTACCTGTGCCCGATCACACAGGGGGGGCCCTACTACCTGGCCAAGGCGTTTCCGGACGCCCGCTGCCTGACCCCGGTGCTCGACTTCACCCATGGCTACGAAGCCAGTCCGGTTCTCGAGGCGATGGCCGTCGGCGAGCTCGGGGCACCTCGCGAACGGGCCGCCAGGGCGTGGGCCGCGGCCGTTCGCGCTCAGATCGACGCGGAGCGCCGCCTGCGCGATCTGGGGGAGCGGGCGCTCGCGCAAGCCCTGGCGAGAGGGATGCCCGCAATCCTGCTGGCGGGTCACAGCTACAACGCCTTCACGCCCGAGGCCTCGCAGTCAGTGGGGAAGAAGCTCTCGAGCATGGGCGTGACGGTGATCCCCGCTGACTGCCTGGTCCCGGTGGCCGACGGCACAACCGCCTGGCACTTCGCGAACCAGGTCTTGAACGCGGTGAGGCTCGTCCGGCGCCATGCCAACCTGTTCCTGGTGACCGTGAGCAACTTCAGCTGCACGGTCGATGCGTTCACGCAATCGGCGCTGGCCTCCGAGCTGGGCCCGAAGCCCTACCTGACCCTCGAGATCGATGCTCACAGCGCGGATGCCGGAGTCCAGACACGCCTGGAGGCGTTTCTCGACGTCGTCCACAGCTACCGATCCGGAGGATCCCGTGACCGGCAGCCCTTCACGCCCTGCCGGCTCGCCGCGGGCGGCCGCGTGATCCGTTCGAACGGCGAGGAGGTCCCGCTCGCCGACCCGCGCGTGAGGTTCTACCTGCCCAACTTCTCCGAGCTTCACTCGGAGGCGTTCGCGCTGGCCGCTCGATGGCTCGGCCTGCACCCGGGCGATACTATCCCGCTGGGTCGGAACCAGCTCGAACGGGGTCTCGAGCACACCTCGGGCCGGGAGTGCCTTCCGCTGCCGATCGCGATTGGCCAGCTGCTCTACATCCACGAACGCCGCTCTCCGGGCGAGATCCTGGGATACGGCATGGTGCAAGGCGGAGCGCCATGCGTCAGCGATGCGTATCCAGGCTTCTTCGAGCGGTTCATCGCCGAGCAGCGGTTACGGGACACTTTCCTGTTCGGCACCGGTGGCAATGACGGCCTGCTCGGCTTCGATGCCGCCACCTTGGCACGCCACCTGGCGCCGGCCGCCCTGATCGCCGACATCATGGTCGAGATCGAGCATGTCCTGCGCGTGGTTGGAACGCGGGAGAGCCTGGAGGGCCTTGGCGAGGCGTGGCGCCGGCTTGCCGCCTCGTCGGGATCGCTGCAGGAATTCCAGGCACGGCTGCCCGCCTTCGTGGAGCGACTGGCGGCCCTGCCTCGAATCCATGAACCATCGAGTTGCCCTCGCGTGGTGGTGACCGGTGACTTCTTCACCAGGTTCAGCCCGTTCTTCATGGAGGGCGTCCGCGACCTCTACGCGGGGCACGGGATCATCCTCAAGCCGGTCGACCTCAGCGATCTCCTCTTCTACGAGACGTACCATGGCGTCGCTGCCACCGCCGGCGAATGGGGATTGAAGCCGGGCACCCTCGCCCTGGCCCGGGCGTGCACCCGGGTCTTTCAACCGGACGGACGTCAATACCTGCGGGGCTGGCTCGGCTATCAAGCGGAGCGCAAGACAGAGCAGCGTTACCGCGGCCTGTTCCAGAAGACCGGGTTGCTGGTGGCCGGAGAGAACGACATCGCCGCGCTGTTCGACAAGGCGACCGAGCACTTCTCCCCGGTGTTCTTCAGCGAAATCATCCCGACGATCGGCAAGGGGCTAGATGCCGAACGCGAGGGGTTCGACGGGATCATCGTGATCGGGCCATTCAATTGCCTGCCGTACCGGATCTCGGAGGCCATTCTCAAGCCGCTCTGCATCAAGCGGGGCATGCCGATACTGACCTATGAGAGCGACGGATACGCGGTCTCGCCCGCGGCGTTGCGGCAGGTGGAGGTCCATGTTCAGCAGGTCCTCGAGCACCACGCGCGAGAGGTCACGGCGGCGTAACCCGCGGGGACGGTCCCACCCGGCCGGACCCTGCGTCGGTCGGCTACGCTGCGAGGGTTCGTGCTGGCTCACGCTCCGTGCGACGCCTTGCCGGTACGGGACGCGTTCGTCGCGGCGGTGGCGACGGCGCACGGGGCGAGGCGTCAGGCGCCGAGCAGGAACGGCGACTCGCCGGAACCCCTTCCCAGACCGGTCGCCGGAGAGTAGAAGGGGACGAGAGATCTCGCGCCGACCTCCGTTCGCCTCGAACGGTTGCCAACCGAGAAGAGGGCGACCGTCCTGGGCGCCGGCAAGGTGGTGGCGGTCGAGCCTACCGCCGTGCACGTCTTCTTCCCCCGCTCCGGGAGGCGCTACGCCGCCAAGCTGCGCTGGCCGGACGCTCGCCCTCTCATCCGCACGAACTGCGTCGATCGGGATCCGTGGCTGGAGGGGCTCTCGTCCTTCCTCCTCGACCCGACCGAGCGGCGCTATGCGCTGGCCACCGGCTGGATCACCCACGACCAGGCAATGACCGAGTTCCTGCGCGATTTCCCGCGCGGCTTCGCCGATCCGGCCTACCTGGGGACGAACGGCGGCGCGCCGCGAGCACGTGCGCCCCACTGGCGCGCCGCGCACGCGGAGTGGCTGGAGTCGATGGGAAGCGGTGAGGGCGAGCGCCTGATCGCGGCCGGCGACGTGCGGAAGCTCGTCGAGCGGGCGGTGCGCATCGAGAAGCACGTCATCCTGGTCCGGGGCACCATCGAGGCGGGCACGCTGGCGCGAGCCTTCGAGGACCCGGACGCCGCCCTCCCCTTCTTCGCGGCGCTGTTCGAGCTGCTCGCGAGTGCGCCCGGGCGCGCACGCTTCGAGCGGCTCTCCGTCGCCGCCAATGCGCTCGAGGTCGAGCCCGCGCTCGCCTGGCCCATCGTCACCCTCTTCCCGTTCGTCGCGGACCCGGGTCGGCACGCGTTCCTGTCGCCTCGGACGGCCTGCGCGGCGGCGAAGCGGCTCGGGGCGATCTCCGCTTCGACCCGGCGCTCCGATGGCCGACCTACGCGGCGCTGCG
>DATJZG010000188.1:0-22607 GCA_035499295.1 Anaeromyxobacteraceae bacterium | reverse complement strand
CCGCCGCGGCCGCCGTGACCTACCTCCCAGGCCTGAGCGGGGCTGGAAGCGTGGTCGCCGCTATCGCCCGGAGGACGCTCGTGCTCACGCTCTTCCTCCTCGGGCTGGGCCTCTCCCCCGCGGCGGTGGCGAGGGTGGGGGCGCGCCCCTTCGTCCTCGGCGTGCTGCTCTGGGTGGCCGTGGGAACGGCCACCCTGGGAGCCATCCTGGCCGGTTGGATTCGCTGATCGAGTGCGCGCGGAGGGGCGGGGTCGGCGCCTCGGCGCTGCCTCCGCCTTCTCGAGGCACGGGTCGCGCGACGTGGAATGTATCTCGCAAGGTGTCTACCGTAGCGCATGCCGCCGAACTCACGGCGGCCGAACCCGCGTCGCTCGCATCGTGCGACACCCCTATCCACCTCGACGTCTTGGTTTCGAGGCGCCTGCGGCTCTGAGCCAGCGGCCAACGGGCCCGTGGTCGCCTTCGCAAGGCACCCGCCGTCGCCTATCATCGTCGGGGCTGGGGCACCGCCGGGCGCAAGCTGGACCGGCAGCGCTCCCGTCCGCGGGTTGCTTCGCACCGCCTGCGCCCTTTGGTTTCGAGGACTGCGATGCTTCGACTTCTCCTGGGCCTCACTCTCCTGCACGGCGCGGAGGCGCCTGCCGCCTTCGCGCCGGACGCGGCGCCGCCAGCTTTAGCGGCTCCCATCCAGCGGGCCGAGATCGCGGTGAAGCACCTCCAGCAGCGCCTTCAGGCGGCGCTTGCCGAGGCTCTCCGGGCGGGGGGGCCGGGAGCGGCTGTCGTCGTCTGCCGCGACAAAGCCCCCGCCCTCGCCGGACAGGTCGCGCGCGAGGAGGGAGTCTCTGTGGGCCGCACAAGCGCCCGCCGCCGGAACCCCGGCAACGCGCCCCCGCCTTGGGCGTCTGTGACCGTGGCGGCGGCGGACGGGAAGCGAGCCGAAGACGTTCGGCCGGTCGCCTTCGACCTGGGAGACCGGGTTGGGCTTCTACGCCCCATCGCTGTGGGCGCGCCCTGTCTCGCCTGCCACGGTCCCCGGGCAACCCTCGCCCCGGAGGTTCGCGACGTCCTCGCGAAGGCGTATCCGGCCGACCGGGCGGTGGACTATGCCACGGGCGACTTGCGAGGCTTCTTCTGGGCCGAGGCGAGAAAATAGGAGCGACTTCGATGCTGAAGCTGCGGGCTGGGGCGCGTCCTCCATCCTCTCGTAGTGATTCTTCTTGCGCACCGCACCGGCTCTTCGACGGCGCGCGGGAGCGGCAAGGGTTCCCCGCGAATTCGACGGACGGGACGGCCCTCCGCAATCCTCACCGATGCATCCTCGGTACGGGGGCTCGCCGCAGGGAGATTCTTGGCTCCCTCACTCGCTCGGGCCGAACGTGAGCTGATAGGCGACATAGGCCTGTCCGCTCGCGCTCACGAAGGAGTGGCCGGCGGAGAGCAGGATGTGCTGGAGGTCGCTCAGGTCGACGACGAGGCCGAAGTTGAAGCGCGTGTCCGTCGGGCTGCCGTCCTGGCCCGCCATGCCGTGGTAGACCTCGCCTCCGACCGCCAGCCACTTCACGATCTGATACTGCGCCTGCCATCCGACGAACCAGGAGCCGCTGGAGCCGGGGCCCGGGTTGCCGATCCAGTATCCCGCTCCGCCGTAGGTCGTCCACGGGCCGAAGCTCTTCTGGAGCCAGATGGGCAGCAGTACCTGCACGTGTCCGACCCCGAGGCCACGAGCTGCGTTTCCCACCGGCACCTCAAGGAGGAGAAACGTTCCCACTTGGGGGATCCAGTCCCCCTCGTGTACGAAGCGAAACTTGGCTCCAACCTCTATGTCGCCGGGCCCGTACTGGAACGCTCCGCCGTCCGGGCTGGCCCACGCCATGGGGACGATCGCGTGGAGCTGCAGGTCGGGAACGGCGCCGTAGTTCACCTCGATCTGGGGCAGGGTTCCATCGGCGCCTTGGCCCTTCGTCCAGAAGTTCTGGAACGCCAGGTAGACCTCCCAGTGCCTGTGCTCGACGGGCTCCGGGTCATCGGTGGTGTAGGGCGGGCCCGCCGGGGCGAGGGCCGGGTGGAGGAGTCCGAGCGCTGCGATCGCGCCGCGCCAGGCGAGCGCCTTGGGGTGAGTCGTCCGGGCGGGCACGAGAAGCATGGAGATCATGGACAATTCGGAGCAGGTACCGGGGCCAAGTTGGCGACGGCGACCATCTCCGAGCCAGTGCAGGGCTCTACACTTCCAGGGCGCCCGCTGGCCACTTCGCCTTGCGCTCCCGCACGCGTGGTCCCCGTCGAGGTGGGCCGGTTGTGGAGACTGCCCGTGCGCGGCCCGATAGTACCGCGCCGGGGCGGCTCCGGGGATGGTCTCCGGTGGGGGGAGGGTTCCGGAGCCGGACGCCGACTCGAGAGGCGCGACCCTCGGTCGATGCCACCTCGGAAAGACCTGCGCCGCGGCGGAGCCGCGATATCCTTGGGTGCGCCTAGCCCGCGGGCCGCTGAGTGCGTGGACGGGGGCGGCCGACAGGAGGCCCGATGACGAGCAGCCGCGAAGCGCTGGCGGAGCAACTCCTCAGGACCCGAGTTGGACGGTATGTGCTGCTCGTGTCGCTGGTCGTCGAGATCTTCGTCATTCCACCCTTGGTCTCCATGGGGGATCTCCCTCGCTGGATCCAGGCTGGGGCCTTCAGCGTCACGATGGTCGTGGGGCTCTACGCGCTGACGCCGCGCGGGGTGATGCGGGGGATCGTGATGTGCGTCGCGGCTTCCGCCCTGGTCGCCCGATGGGTCGCGGTCGGCCTCGGGGCGAGCGCCGTCATCCTCGTCCAGGCGGCGACGGCCGGGGTGGCGACGGCGAGCTTCGCGGCGGTGCTCCTCCGGGACGCATTCTCGAAGGGTCGCTTCCCGGATCGCCTCCTCGCGGTGCTGCTCGCTTATATCCTTCTCGGGGCGACGTGGGCCCAAATGTACGCCTTCCTCGACGTCGTGTACCCGGGCGCGCTGCACCTGCCCGGTGCTGCGCTCACCATCTCGGAGTTCCTCTACTTCAGCTTCGTCACGCTGACCTCCGTGGGGTACGGCGACATCGTCCCGGTGCACCCGATTGCCCGGAGCCTCGCGGCACTGGAAGCGCTCGCCGGGCAGATCTTCCTAGTTGCCATCGTGTCGCGCTTCGTCGGGGTGGGGCTGGCCGGTTCCCGTGACTCGGCCGAGGTGTGACGCCGGGGAGCCGCGGCGCCGATGGTCGGGGCCCTCTGTACCCTAGCCGGGGCGGCCGGGGGGCGTGCCGGGTCACCGGGACCTCGCTAGACTCAGGCGAGGAGCGACCATGATCGCCAGCGACTGGAAGCACACCGCCTGCATCCTCTGCGAGTGCAACTGCGGCCTCGAGGTCGAGTTGGGAGGTGAGGGAGGTCGCCACCTCGTTCGTCTGCGCGGCGACAAGCGGCGCCCTTCCTACGCGTGCGAGAAGCGCATCGGCTCGACCACTACCAGAACGGTCTCGATCGACTGACCTCGGCTACGCCACCGCCACGCGTCGCGCCCTGGGCTCGACGTTCCGCTCGAGCGCTCTCGCCCAGGAGAAGACCGGGGAGTTCTGGGTCGCCGACCGCATGTTCGGCACGGCGATGATGCGCGCCGACTTCGAGCGCTGCGACGTCGCCCTCTTTCTCGGCAAGAACCCGTGGAACTCCCATTCGATCCCCCATGCGCGCGTCACCTTGAAGGCGATCGCCAGGGACCCGGCCCGGACCCTCATCGTCGTCGACCTGCGCCGCACCGAGACCGCCGAGCTGGCGAACATCCACCTGCGGGTCCGCCCCGAGCGGGATCGCGGACCGCGCAGCCGAGCCGGGCTGCCTTTCCCCGGGGGGCGCCGATCGATCGCCTAAAGGTGAAGCGGGTAGCGTAGCCTTGCGCCGGAGCGATCTCGGGCTGTCGAGGTCGAGGGAAGTGTACGCATACGAGGTCCGCTGGCGGACCAAAGGGAGACGACATGATTCGGAAGCTGAGCCTGGTCGCCGCCGTCGGCGCGCTGGCGGTCCCGCCTCTCGCCCGCGCCGAGGAGGCATCCCCACCTAGGGTGGGCGTGGGCGTGGGCGTCAACCTCGGCAACGTGTTCTCGGGAGGCTCCCTTGCAGCCTCCCCTGTCGACGTCTTCGTCCCCATCAACGTGACCGACTCCTTCCGGCTCGAGCCCTCGTTCGGCTACTGGTACGTGGGGCGCGGCATCACGGTCTCAGGGCTGAACGGAGCCTCGACCTCGACCGGCGGCTACGCCGTGGAAGCGGCACTTGGGGGCTTCTACCTCCTGCGCCCCACTCCGCCGTTCACTGTCTATCTCGGTGGCCGGGTAGGCGTGGCGTTCATCGGCCATAGCTCGCAGGACGTGGCTGGAGTGGTCACGTCCGTCAGCGAGACCGACATGTACGTGAACCCGACCCTCGGGCTGGAGTGGGCCGTGAGCCGGAACTTCTCCGTCGGCGGGGAGGCGGCGCCGGCGTTCCGCTTCTACTTCAACCCGACCGTGACGGTCGGAAACGTCTCGACGAACGTGTCGGGGAGTAAGTTCGGGACCGGCTTCGACGCGGTCCTCCTGATGCGCCTGTACCTCTAGGTCCTTCCGGACCGGCCCCTGAAAGGCGCGCTGTCCGAAGGGCACACCTACCTGGGGAGGTGCACCCTCCCAGGGAGCCCGCGGAACGGGGGCGGGCCTGGAAGGGCGCGACGCGAGGGCGGTCCCGAGAGGAGCGGCGTGGGACGCGCTTCGGCGGGCGTTCCCTTGACGATCAGCCTCCCTCGGTCGAATGGCATCGACGGTCGAAGGGTTTTCTGGTTGTCTACCCGGTGGACATCATGCTGGACCGCGTGACGGCGGCGTTGGCAGTCATCGTAGGCGTCCTCGGGCCTGCGGGGCCGGAGGCTCCCGGTCTTCCCGACACGCCGGCCGGGACGGCATCCGCCGGGTTGCCGAGGCTCACCTACACCGGGAAGGCTTTTCCACCCGAGGGATCGGCGGCGGACCAGGAACTCCTCAAGGCCTTGCTCCAGGCCCAGGCGGGGGTGGGGAGCGAGCGGGCCATCGCTTCCCGAACGACGCGGTGGCTGAGCGACGCCGGCCTCGACGCGCGGCTCGCCGCCCTGCAGGAGGCTCAGACCGGGGAGCAGGCCGCGCGCTCTGCCGACCTCCGCCGACGCCTCCGCCGCGCTTGGGCCGACGTCACCGAGGTGATGACCGCCCGCTGGATGGTGGATCCGCGGCTCGGTTGCCGGCAAGAGGGCATCGAGCTCGAGGTCCTCATGGGGGTCGCGCCAGGCGCGCCGGCGTACGCCGGGCTGCCGGTCGCGCGCACCAAGGCGAGGTCGTGCCTGGAGAGGCAGCTGGTGATGCTCCGGCCGCTCGAGAGGGCGAACCGGGCTCTGCAGGGGGCCATCGCTGAGGCGAGGACGGCGCTCGCGTCAGGTTCCCGCTCAGCGGCGGGCGATCCCGCGGGCGTGCCCGCCCAAGGCGCCGCGGGTGGCGCGGCTCCCTCGCCGCCCGGAGGAGGGTAGTTCGTGCGCAGGTTCGTCATGGTGGCGGTCGCGGGGATCGCCCTCGTGTTCGCGGGAGCGCTCGCCGTGATCCTGTTCGCGACCGCGCCTCGTCCCCCTTCTCAGGGCGAACTACCGCCGGTGGAAGGGAGACAGCAGGCGGCCGCTCCGGCTGGCGGCCCGCCGCCGGCGGCGCCGACGGCACTGCCTCCACTCCCGGCGCCGGCGCAGACGGCGCCCGCCGCGCCCGCCGTGCCGCTGGGCTGGGAGCAGGCCCGGACCCTGCAGATCCCGGAGGGTGTGGCGGCAAGGGAGCTGTCGCCGCCGCTCGCCCCCTGCTTCGCTCAGGTCGGCCGGGGCGGCGGTGGATCGGTTCTCCGCCTCTCGCTGGAGGGGATCCCGGGTGGCCTGCGAGTGGTCGACGCGCAGCCCGTGAGCCGCGAGCCGGGGATCGAGGGGCTCGTGAGCTGTGCCCAGGACATCCTGAGAGACCGGAAGATCTCGATGGGAGGGTTCCAGCCCGGCGAGCGATTCGAGGCGAGCTACGTGCTGAACGACGGGAGCTCCGCCAAGCCCGCAAGCGGCGATGCCCCCGGGACCACGCCCGCGAGAACGTTCCGGCGCCAGCGGGGAAGGGGTCCCGGCGTGCCAGCCGTGACGGGTGGGCTCCCCTGATGGCGACCCGGCTTTTCGCCGAAAACAGGGACCGGGGTGGCGTGACTCACCCGGCACCCAAGTTCGCCCTGCCCATAAGCTACTACGACCGATAGGAGTCCCGAGGCTCGCTCGCTAACCTGAACACCTCGAACCGCCGGATGCGGACCCGCCTATCCGGTGGTGTGGGAGGGGTGTAGCCGGCGAAGACCGGCTACACCCCATCCCGATCAACAGACTCCCCGGCTCACTTCACGACCAGGCTCGTCCGCATCATTTCCGAGTCCTCGTGCGAGTTGATGTGGCAGTGCCACACGTACGGGCCCGAGGTCACGGAGGGGAACACCCAGTTGCCGGCGTCGCCGTTGCCGCACTTGTTGGTGTTGGCCGATGTGCTCGAGCAGCTCACCGAGGAGTTGCTCCCGTTGCTCGTCACCGAGCAGACGTTGGTGGCGAAGCAGTTGGGATTCCCCGAGCCTGGGGCGGTGACGTCGAGCCCCTTCGGGTCGGTCGACTGAGTCCAGCTCCCGTCCCAGTAGGCGATGAACGTCAGGACCTGGCCCGGCATGGCCCGCATCGCGTCCTTCCAGCCGGCCTCGACGGCGGGCGGCGGCTGGGGAGATCCCAGGAGAAAGTTCGGCGTCCCCGGAATCGTGCCCGCCGGGTCGACGGTGAGCTGCTGCAGGCCGCCGGGGGCGGGACCGAGCGTGCAGGCGCTGTCCGCCGGATCCGACTGGCACATCGCGAGCTTCCAGTTCGCCACGTCGAAGCTCTGGCGGCGCACGATCTGGGCCTTCACGAGGTGCGGGTGGATGGGGTGGGCGTCCACCGTGCTGTTGATGATGTTCCAGACCTCGTAGGTGCCCTTCTTGGGAGTCTCCGTCACGTCATACTCGAAGGGAACGCCGTTGATCTGGAGCCCGAGGGAGGCGCCCGTCGTGCCGTCGATACGCTCGTTGAGGTAGAGGTTGCGGACGGCGGACACCTTGATGGCCGGGTTCACGTTGCCCTTGCCGTCCGTCAGGGCCATGAAGTCCGGATCGAGCGTGGTCGGGATGTAGAGGCAGGTCGCCGGCAGGTTGGCGGGCTGCGATGCGCACGTCGGGACCGGGGGAATGCTCGTGCCGCTGATGGGGGTCTTCAGGCTCGTCACCACGTCGAACCGCATGATGGTGGCGAGGTCCTGGTATGCGCTGGCCGGGTCGAAGGGGCCGTTGCCGCCGTCGGGATAAGGGCCGGGAGCGTCGTTGATCAGGTAGATCGACTGGCCGGCGTAGGCGCTGAAGTTGAAGACGAACTCGTAGCGCTCTCCGGGGCACATGAGGATCTGGGTCGCTGTCACCGGCTTCGGCAGGTAGCCCTGCTCGTTGGCGATGACCGTGAAGGGGATGAAGTTCGTGGGCTCGGGGCCGAGGGTCCCGTTCGAGAGCCACGGATTCGTGGTGCTGAAGCCCAGGTTGTAGCAGCGCGAGTCGGAGCCGTCGACGAGCCGGATCCGGTAGTTGCCGTTGACGACCGTCTTCTTTGGCCAGATCACCCCGTTCACGAGGGCATTGCTGGCGAAGTACTCGGGCACCCACACCGGGTGAACCTGCGGGTTCGGGCCCGGTGCGAAGCTCGTGTTCCCCGGGGCGAAGGAGTAGGTGCTGTCACCGACGGCAGGTGGAGGCGGCGAGACGGGGTTCGACATGCCGCTCGGGAAGTTGATGGTCCCGTCGGCGTTGAAGTCGCGGTCCTGGATGGCGAAGAAGAAGTCGTAGAGAGGGATGTTGAGATCGCCGCGCGGCTGGGTGAGGACGTCCACCCAGGTGTAGGCGCAGCTGTCCGGGGCCGGGCCGGTGCACTTGCCGCTTGCGACCGCGTAGTGCCTCGAGGGATCCCTGACCGGGAAGAAGCCCGCCGGCCCCGCGATTACGTTGTGATGGGTCTTCCCGAGGGTGTGGTCGTGGAACCAGATCGTCGATTCCCGGTTCACCATCGGGTAGGTGTAGGTGTCGTAGTAGTAGGAACTCAGCGAGTTGGCCGCGCCGCCCGGCCGGAAGATGTTGGAATACTCGACCCCCACCGAGTACTCGGAGAGAGCGCCCTTGGGGGCCCCGAACGCCGGGTCGAGTGGCCAGGGCTGCGGGCTGTAGATCCTCCCGGTATTCCGGTTGCCGAACCACTTCTCGGCGAAGCCATCGGTCTGGGGGGGGATCTCGCCCCCGTGGAGGTGCGTCACCCAGGAGTTGTCCGGCTGCATGGGACTGCCGTACTGACTCACGCCGTTGTAGGGCAGCGGATTGTTCTGGAAGGTGAAAGGAGCCTTCTGCGGATCGATGGCGAACTTCACCCCCATGAAGGTGCGGTCGATGCCGCATGGCCAGTCAGCGGCCTCGGGGTGCGGGCAGAACAGGTGGTTGTTCGGGAACTCGTTGATGTACTTCACCACCACCGGCCGCCCGGTCGTCCCGCGGATGCTGATGGACGGCCACGTGGCGACGTAGTTGTTCGCGGACCAGGATGAGGTCGGGCCGGGCGAGAACAGGCCGAGGCTGGTGAGCGTCGAGGTGACCGGGCCGCCATTCATGTTGACCTGGCCCACGCCCCAGATCGGGGTGAGGAGCGGATTCCCGCTGGCGTCGGTGACCCCCGTCCACTGCTTTCCGTTCGGGACGGTGAACCCGGGGTTCGGGAAGAGGCCCGCCTTGGCGATGCCGTCGAAGCCCCAGCTCTCGTGGAGACCGATCTCGTAGTAGTCGGCATTCTTGTACTTGGTGGTATCGGGCGTGTAGTCGAGCGGGTTGAGCGCCTCCCACGTGTACTTGTTCTTCCTCTGGGTGTTCCCGGTGAGGAGTCCCTGGTTGAGGTTGGGGGCGGTCACGCTCCCGCACTTGCCCCAGCTCGCTGCAGTTTGGTTGGAGGTGCCGCCAAAGTCACATGCGAACGAGGGAGCGTTGCCGGTCGTGCAGATGGGGAGGTTGGCAAGTGGGGCATTCGCCGATGTCACGCACTGGCCCGGATAGGGATAGAGGGACTGCCACGCGCCACCCGTCGGCGCGTTCGCCCAGTTCTGAGGTGGATACGGAACCTGCGCGCTCGTGGAGACTGCGACCGCAGAGGCCGCGAGCGCGGCGAGCACGGTCGATGCACGTATGGTGACTCTCACGTTGAACCCTCCCAGGCTGACGTGACTACCCTTTGAACGGGTACGATCAGGCGCTCTCGTTGCTGCGAAACCGCAAAGGCTCACCCTCGGAGAGCAAGTGTCACCAACTGTGACGAGACCGGGGAAGCCTTTTTGGGGGATTCTCCGCGGCACATCTTGCGCGCAAACCGTGCGCGGCGACGCGTTCTGAGCCGGAACTTCCCCGCCTCTCCGAGGGCGCTTCACGAACGAGGGCAGGTCCGCTCAGGCCAGTCCCGCTTCCCTCCCGGCGGCAGGCCAGACGCTCCGCACGGCGGCGGGGCGCTCTCGGAGGTAGAGGGCAATCCCGGCGAGCGCCACGAGCGCGGAGGCTCCGGCAAGGAGGAGGAGCGGCACCCGCGGCCCGGGCAGGAACGCCGCTAGGACCGCAGCCAGGGCCAGCCCCGCCCAGCCGGCCCTCTGGACGTTCCGGAACCGGCGCAAGCGCCCGACCCAGGCGGGATCGATCTCGTCGAGTCGCTCCCAGAGGACCTGCTCCTGGCGCCAGTACGTGTAGACGACGGGGATGATCTCGAGCGTGAGGAATGCGGACGTGACGAGCCCTCCCACCATGGGTGCGGCGATGCGCTTCATCACGTCGGCCCCGGACCCCGTGGCCCACAGGAGGGGAAGGAGTCCGACGAGCATGGTCCCGACCGTCATCAGCTTCGGCCGAACGCGCATCACCGTGCCCTCCATGTGGGCCCAGACGATGTCGGAGAGATCGCGGATCTTGCCGGCGCTGCGCCGCCGCTCGTACGCCTGGTCGATGTAAACGATCATGACGATGCCGGTCTGGGCGGCCAGGCCGACGAGGGCGATGATCCCGATCCACACGGCGGTGGAGAGGTGGTAGTCGAGCGCCCAGAGGAGCCACACGCTCCCTACCAGCGCGAAGGGGACCGAGAGCAGCACGATCATTACCTCCGTCAGGTTCCTGAAGTGCCACAACAGCAGCCCGACGATGAGAAGAAGCGTGAGCGGCACCACGATGCGGAGCCGGGCGTTCGTCTTCTCGAGCAGCTCGTACTGGCCAGTCCAGTGGAGGAAGTACCCGGCAGGGAGGACGAGATCCCCGTGGTCGATCGCCGCCCCCGCCCGCGCCTTCGCGTCGCGAACGTAGCTCCCGATGTCCCGCCAGGGCTCGACGTCTACGTACACGTAGCCGACGAGGAGCCCCCCCTCGTCGCGGAGCATGGGCGGCCCACCGGCGATCTTGATCTCGGCAACCTGCCCGAGCGGGACGAACGCCGCCGGCGCCGGCGGCGGAGACGTGGCCCGCAGGCCGCGGCCGCCCGGAGCGACCTGCTCCAAGCGGGGGAGTGTCTGGGACCAGTCGAGCGCCGGCGCGTCTGAAAGCGCGCCGCCCTCGCTCGGGGGGAGGGGTGTGCCTGTTGCCTTCGGCGAGCCGCCTCCCATTCCCATCCCCTGGGCGAGCAGCAAATCTGGCTGCCGCCGCGGGGCCGCAACGCCCATGCCACCAGTGCCTCCCGCGCTTCCCATGCGAATGGGGACGAGGACGCGCTTCAGGGCCTCGAGGTCGTTGCGGAGGTCCTGGGGATAGCGCACGCTGATGGAGAAGCGGTTCCGACCCTCCACCGTGGTCGTCACCGGCGAGCCGCCCACCGCGGCCTCGATCGTCCGCTGCACATCGCCGACGGTGAGCCCGTAGCGGGCGAGCGCGTCCCGGTTCGGGTAGATGTCGAGGTAGAGCCCGCCCGTGTTGCGCTCGTAGTAGATGCTGCGCGTGCCCGGAACCGGCGCCAGCACGTGCTCGAGCGCCACGCCGAGCTTCTCGATCTCCCGGATGTCGCCGCCCAGCACCTTGATGCCCACTGGCGTGCGGACGCCGGTCGCGAGCATGTCGATGCGCGCCCGGATGGGCATAGTGAAGGCATTCGTCCAGCCGGGAAACTGCATCGCGCGGTTCATTTCGGCGACCAGGGCGTCCGGCGTGACGGGGCCCCGCTCCGGCCAGAGCCGGCGCAACTCACTCTTCAGCCACTCCGGCGCCAGTCGCGAGTACCACCTCTGTCGTTCGGCCTGGCGCCACTCCGACCGCGGCCGGAGGCGCACGGTGGTCTCGACCATGGTGATGGGCGCCGGGTCTGTGGCTGTGTCGGCGCGTCCCACCTTGCCGAAGACCGACGCCACCTCCGGGAAAGACCGGAGCACCCGGTCCTGCCGTTGCAAGGCCCGCTTGGCCTCCTCGATGGAGACGTTGGGCAAGGTGGTGGGCATGTAGAGGACGTCGCCCTCGTCGAGCGGAGGCATGAACTCGCTCCCCAGGCGGAGGGCGAGCGGGACCGCCGAGAGGACCGCGAGCAGGCCGATGGCAAGGGTCGTCTTGGGCCTGCGCAGGGCAACGAACACGAAGGGCTTGTAGATACGGATGATGGCGCGTGAAAGCGGGTGCTCGGCCTCTAAGCGGATCCGCCCGCGGATGACTAGGTCACGGAGGGCGGGCGCGAAGGTGACGGAGAGAAGCGCCGCCGAGAGCATCACGAAAGTCTTGGTGAACGCCAGCGGGCGGAAGAGGCGCCCGGCCTGCCCCGAGAGCGTGAACACTGGCAGGAAGCCGACCGCGACGACGATGAGCGAGAAGAACACGGCCGGGGTCACCTCGCGGGCCGCTTCGGCGAGCAGGCGATGGCGATCGGCGCCCTTCGGCGCGTGCTCCAGCTTCTTGTGGGAGGCCTCGATCATCACGATCTCGGCGTCCACGGTGGCGCCGATGGCGATGGCGATTCCTCCCAGGCTCATGATGGTGGCCGGGACGTCGAAGAGGTACATGGGAATGAACGCCAGGGCCACCGCCAAGGGCAGGGAGAGGACGGGGACGAGCGCGGACCGGATGTGGGTGAGGAAAAGCAAGATCACCGCCGCCACCGTGAGCGCCTCCTCCAGGAGCGCCCGCTTGAGCGTTGTAAGGGAGCGGTCGATGAGCTGGGTTCGGTCATAGGCCACCTCGAGGGTCACGCCCGGAGGGAACCCGGCGCGCAGCTCTTCGATCCGCTTCTTCACTCGTGCGATGACCTCGAGGGTGTTCTCTCCGTAGCGGACCACCACGATGCCGCCCACCGCCTCGCCGTCGCCGTTCCAGTCCAGGGCGCCGCGGCGGATGTCGGGACCGAAGCGCACCGACCCCAGGTCCCGCACCAGCACCGGCACGCCGCTCGGGCCGTTGGCCCTCACCGCGGTGCTGGCGAGGGCCCCAATGTCCTGGACGTAGCCGCGGCCCCGGACGTAGTACTCGCGCCCGGAGAGCTCGATTAGCCGTCCACCCACGTCGCTGTTGGAGTCCCGAATGGCGCGGACCACCTCGTCCAGGGTGACGCCGTAAGCGCGGAGGCGGTTGGGGTCGATGGTGACCTGGTACTGCTTCTGGAACCCGCCGACGCTCGCCACCTCGGCGACGCCCGGGACGCTCCCGAGGGCGTAGCGAAGCGTGAAGTCCTGAAAGGTCCGGATCTCGTCGATGGATGTCTGGCCCGATCGGTCCGTCAAGGTGTACTGGAATGCCCAGCCGTTGCCGCTGGCGTCCGGGCCGAGAACCGGCGTGACCTCGGCGGGAAGGCGCGCCCGGACGGCGGAGATGAGCTCCTGGACGCGGCTCCGCGCCCAGTAGACGTCGGTGCCCTCCTCGAAGATGACGTAGACGAAGGACATCCCGAACATCGAGTAGCCGCGGACGTCGGTCACGCGGGGGGCGGCGATGAGCGAGGAGACGATGGGATAAGTGACCTGGTCCTCGATCAGGGTGGGGCTTCGACCCATCCATTCGGCATAGACGATGACTTGAGGGTCGCCCAGGTCCGGGATCGCATCGACCTGGACGTGGCGGATCGACCAGGCCGCGCCCAGGGCCGCGAGCGCCACGCCGAGGAAGACCGGAAGGCGGTTGCGGGCGCAGAGCTCGATGATCCGGGAGACCATGTCCCGCTCCTACTTGCCGTCGGGGCGTTCTCGGTCGGTCGGGTTGCCCGCGGCGCCGAACCCCTGGATGGCAGCCCTAAGCCGGCTCTCGGAGTCGACGAGGAAGTTGGCCGTGGTGACCACCTTCTCGCCGGCCGCGGTGCCGCTCAGGATCTGGATCCGATCCCCGGTGCGGACCCCGACCCGCACGCTGCGGGGCTCGAAGCGGCCCCCTGGGAGCGCCACGAACAGGTACTGGGACTCGCCCGTGTCCACGAGCGCATCCGCGGGCACGACCAGCCCCTCCACCGCTCCGAGGTCCAGGGTCACATCGGCGAACATCCCGGGGCGCAGTCGCAGCCGCGAGTTGTCGAAGGTGAGCCGCACCTGCAGGGTGCGGCTGGTGGGATTCACGGCGGGGTAGATGAAGGACACGCGCCCGACGAAGGGTTGCCCGGGCATCGCCTCGAGCGTCATGGACGCTTTCTGGCCCACCTTTACCCTCTCGACGTCCGACTCGTAGACGTCGGCCACTACCCAGACAGCGGAGAGGTCGGCGATCTCGAAGAGCTCCTGACCCGGCGAGACGAACAACCCAACCTGGGCGGTGCGCTTCCCGACGTAGCCGTCACGGGGCGCGCGGACGCTCACGAAGTCGATCGGCTTGCGGCGCCGCTCGATCTCCTGGATGTCGAGTTCGCCAATGCCGAGCAGCAGCAGGCGTGCGCGCGCGTCGACCTCGAGGGGAGACGCCACCTGCCCGGTCGCGCCCTGGTCCCGCGCCCAGCGGGTGGCGTTCAAGTAGTTGAGCTGTGCGGTAGTGAGGTCGGGGCTGTAGACGCGGGCTAGCACCTCGCCCTTGCGCACCCGCTGGCCGCTCTGCGACACCAGCAGTTCCTCGATCCATCCCGAGACGCGGCTCGAGACGATGACGATCGATCCCTCGTCGGCGGTCACGATGCCCACGGTGCGCAGGGTGGGCGAGAGCTTCTGGCTCACCACCTCCGCCGTCTTCATGCCGATGAGCTGCACGCGCTCCCGGCTCAACTCCACCGGGGCGAGGCCGGGCACCGGCTCCCTGGGGACGAGCCTCATGCCTCCGCATCGCTCGCAGGTGGCGTTGGGATCATCACTCGTCACCTCCGGGTGCATGGGGCACCAGTACCTGCTCGCCGACGGACGATCGGTGCGGCTCGCCGACGGGAAGGAGCTGCCGGTACCGCCGCCGGCTACCAGGTCCATCCCGCAGATGGGGCATGACCCCGGCCGATCCGAAACCACCGCCGGGTGCATGGGGCAAATGAACCGGGCCGACGAGCGGCTCGCCGGTTCGCCGCCGCTGCGGGCGAAGTAGACCCATGCGGTCGCGGCTGCGACCGCCATGAGAGCGACGAGACTCCAGCGAACGGCCGCCATCGCGCGCACGCCGGGAGGGACCATCTCCTCTGCTTCGGGCAGCTCCGTCGCGGGGCACGCGGCCGGAGCCAGGGACGACAGGTCGTGGGCGCTCATAGGCCGTCTCCCACCTTCCCGCGACCCCGGGCTTGCCTCCGGTGACCTCTCGCCGGAGGGTGACTGCGGCCGCCGCTGCACGGGTCCGCGACACGGGAAGCGTAGACGAGCCCGGGCTGCCCGGCACCTGGAAAGCGCCCGGCCGCCGTCGTTCTGATCCATGTCAAGCACCGCCGTGGACTTCGCGCGCGCAGACGAGGCCCTCTGCGGAGGGGCCTTACGGGCCTTCCTCTAGAGGGGGCGTGGTGGACCCGACTGAGCGTGAGTCATGGAGTGGCTGGCAGGGAATGCGGTCTCGGCTGCCAAGATCCCCGGGAGTGAACGCCTCCCGACAACGGGTTTCGGGCCCGCTCACCAGTCGAAGAAGTAGGAGAGGCCGACGCCCACCCTGAATTTGAAGCTCTGGGAGACGGCTGCGCTCGTCAGGGCTGCCTGGTACCAGGCGGAGGTGGAGAGGGCCCGGTTCCGATCGACGAACTTTCCCAGCGCCCCCTTCATTATGGGCACGAATGCTCCGTTCGCGAAGTTCCAACCGAGCTTCGCCGTTTCGAGCGACGAGACCGCGTTCCACGCGTCGAGCGGCTGCCGCCGCTTCATTTCCGCTCGTCTCCGTCCTGCGCCGCCCTCACCATGGCTGCGACGGCCGAAGCCGAGGGGGTACCCTCCTCCTCGAGGCCGCTCGCGACCCCACCGCGGTCCTCGGCGGTCCGGTTCTGGCTCATCTTCCACTTGCCCTCGAGCTTCAGGATGGGGAGTTCGAAACCCACGATGGCCTTGAGACTCGACCGGATGTAGTCGGGGGGCGCGTCGCTCACCGCCCAGGGGCGGGCCCGTCGAGCCTCGCGGGCCTCGGTGAGCTTCGTCACCAGCGCGAGCAGCCGCTCCTCGTCGTCGAAGAACCGCGCCCGCCCGTGGGCGTGGATGGCGACGTAGTTCCAGGTGGGCACCACCCGGCCAGTGAGCCGCTTCGTGGGGTACCAAGAGGGGGTGACGTAGGCGTCCGGGCCCAGGAAGATGGCGAGGGCCGCGACGTCGGCGGTCACGCTTCGCCACTGAGGGTTCGCCCGGGCGACGTGACCGCGCAGGGTGCCGAGAGGGCCTGCGCCGCGATCGAGCAGCATGGGGACGTGACTCGCGTCCATGCCGTCCGGGCCGAGCGAGACGAGGGTGGATAGCCCCGAGCGCTCGATCGCCTCGTGGAGGACGGAAAGGCGCTTCTCGTGGAAATGTGTCGGCAGGTACATCGCGACCTCCTGAGCCGGCTGGCCGGTCGAGTGTGCCCCCGTCGGGCTCAGAAGGTCCACTTCCTCACGATGGCCTGGAACGCGTCCGTGTAGACGCCCCGGCAGCTGGGCTCCTTCCCGTCCGCACCGGGGCCGCCGAGGGGAGCGTCGAAGATGGCCCCGCGCTGCCAGGCGATGAGGGCGCAGCCGAGCGGGAGTCGCTGCCTGCCCCGCACGCAGTAATAGAGATCGCGCGGCTGCTCGCTCTGGAAAGGGCCGCCGTAGCCGTGGACCTCGTACACCCTGCTCGGAAAGAGGTTCAGCGGAGCGAGCAGCAGCTTGGCCAGCATGAGCGGCTGCGCCTCGTGTCCCCGGGCACCGGCCCAGAGGGCGCGCCCCAGCTCGACGAGCAGGTACCCGGCGGTCGTCCAGGATGCGAGACCGAAATGCATCGGAATCCTCGACCCGCCCTTTACTGCCGCGCTCTGACAGGGATGCCCCCAGCCGAGGCCGTGGCCGTTACTTGGGCGGAGCGGTTGATGGCCCGGCGGCGTCCAGGTCGGCGCCGGCCGGTTCCTCCGCACCAGGATGCGAAGGGCCCGCGTCCCTCGCGAGCCTACCCGGCGGCCACAAGGGCAGCCCCGGCAGCCACGAGAAGGGCCCCGATCAGCTGGGCGCGCGCGGGGCGCTCGCCGAGGGCGAAGGCGAGGCCCTGAGCGAAGACGACGGAGGTGTTTCGCAAGGTGAGGGCCACGCCCGCGCCGGCGGCCGCCAATCCGGAAAGGAAGAGAAGGAACGAGCCCGTGCACAGGAAGCCTGCGAATCCCCAGCGCAGCGCGGAGGGGCCGCCGCACGCAACCGCCTCTCGAAGGGCGATCCCGCTCCGAAGCGAGGCGAGCACCAAGGGGAAGGCCGTCGCCAGGGCGACCGCGAACAGGGGAATGGGGCGCGCTCCCACCGTGAGGGCGCGGTCGTAGCAGAGGTGGTAGCCTGCGATGGCCGCCGCGCAGGCCGCCGCGAAAGCCAGGCCGCTGCGCGACACCGAGTGACGGGCCGAGCGGCCCGCGGCGAGCGACAGGCCCAGGCCGACCACGAGCGCTCCGAGCGCCCCGCGAGTCGCGACCCGCTCCTGCAGGAGAAGGGCGGCCGCGGGCCAGACGAGGAGCATCGCCCCGCCGCGGGCGATCGTGTAGACGACGCCGTAGTCGGCCCGAGCGAGCGCCGCGGCCAGGGTCACGAAATAGAGCCCTTCGAAGACCCCGGCGGCGAGCCCGAAGCCGAGCGCGGCCGGCGTCGCAAAGCCGGGCCCGTCCGAGGCGAGGGACGCGGCGGCCGCGAAGAGCAGGGCGAAGGCGAGGACGCCGGCCACGGCCAACGGAGGGGAACGCTCGCGTTTGAGGAGCGCGTTCCAGAGGGCGTGCAGGAAGGCGGAAGCGAGCAGCGCGGTGAAAGGCATCTCGCTCGGCACCTCGCCCCTTCGCGGCTCCGGCCCGGCTCCCTACGCCTCCGGCTTCCCCGACGCCGTATGGGACATGAGGACCACGTCGTCCCGCTCGACCCATCCCACCCTCTTCCAGAACCGGCGCGCCGCCGTGTTCGCCGGCAGCACCAAGAGGTGGCACTTGTCGATGCCGATCCGGGACAGGGCGGCGAGAGCGCGCTCGACCAGGGCCGCGCCGATCCCCTCTCTCCGGTGGCCGCGAGCGACCGCGAGGTGGTGGAGAAACCCCCGCCGCCCGTCCGTCCCGCACAGGACAGCGCCCACGATCTCCCCGGCCGCCTCGAAGACGAAGCTCGTCCCCGGGTTTCGCCGGAGGTAGCGAGCGATGGCCGGACGCCCGTCCACCTCGCGCAGCACGATGCCCTCGCTCGCCCTCCAGAGGGCCACGACCCGGCCGTAGTCGGCCGCGCGGAGCGCTCGGATTCCGTCCTGGCCCGGGCGCAAAGCCATGGATCGCGTTGGCGACCCGCTGCGGGTCGCGCTCGATCGGCGCGGGAGGGCAGAGCTCTTTCTCACTGCGTCCTCTGCACGCCGGGATGACTCGCTGCCAGGGAGACCGGGTCTCTCACTCCGGAACGGATTTCGGGGGGTGCTTTCGCCGGTGCAAGAAGAGGGCGTTCAGCTCGCCTTCCCCGAGCACGCGTCCCAGCTCCCGGAAGGCGAAGAAGGGGACGAAGGCCACCGTCTCGAGCTGGATGCGAGCGAGCACCTCGTAGCCCTTCCCCCCGGAGAAATCGAACTCCGCCGCAATGGGCCGCTGGTGGATGAGGGCGGCGACCACGTGCTCGACGACGACGAAGGCCGCGACGAGCAAGCTGAAGGCGAGGGTCTTCCAGAGGGTGGTGACGAGGAGAGGGGAGTCGCGCCACCTTTCCCCTACGTGAACGAGCTCGCCGATGAGGATCACCTTGGCGAGGACGAGGGCCTTTATCACCGCCAAGCCGTACTCGAAGGATCCGATGTGATACTCGGCGAGAACAAGCTTGCGATACGTGGTGAGCGACACGAAGAATGCGCCCAGGAAGAGCGCCGTCGTCGCGTAACGGCGGAGTTCGCTCACCAGGCGCCCGCGGAGCTGCTCCTTTTTCGCGCTTTCCGTGGCCATAAAGGTCAGTCGCAACCGTGCCCGGTGGGCACGCAGCGCCAGTAGGCGTTCTCGCAGCGGTCGAGGCAGTCGTCGCTCGGGAGCTTGTCGCCGCTCGGCCCCGCGCAGGCGCTCTTGCAGGCCTCGCGCTCCTTCCGGCACCGCTGGCACGCCTGTTGGGGCGTCTCCGCGGGCGCTGGAGCCGGCTGCGCCGCGGCCGCCGTCGCTAGGGGAGGCTCCGCGGCGCTCGAGCGGGCCGGCCCGGCCGCCAGGGCGAGGAAAAGGAGGGCGACGACCGGCCCGAGGCGGAGGTTGGTCATGTCCCACGCTCCTTTCCATGCAGCGCGACGGGAGCGGATGGGGGCGCCCCGGCGGCTGCCTCAAATTCCGCGAAACGGGGGCTTTCGTCAACGACGGAGGGGATCGCGAGACCCCTCCGGGGCCGCTCTCGGGCCTCGCGCCCGGGCCGTTGCGATTGCCGGGTCCCGGGTCCCTCCCGTTCCTTAGCTCACCCGGCGGAGGGTCGTCACGCAGTTCGTGGCCGCGGAGCCGCCGACGTTGAAGGTCACGCCGATCTCGGGGTGCTTCTTCGCGAGCGGCGCCTGCCCGATGGGCTCGCCGACGAGCTGCTTGAAGGCCAGGGCGTGCATCGAGGCCCCGGTCGCGCCGACCGGGTGGCCCTTCGCCTTGAGGCCGCCGGACAGGTTGACCGGGCAGTCGTCTCCGGCGGTGAAGCGGCCCGCGACGTAGTCGTGCCCGCCCTCCCCGTCCTTCGAGAGCCCGAGCGCCTCGGTGCTCAGGATCTGGTTGATGGTGAAGCAGTCGTGCACCTCGGCGAAGTCCACGTCGCGGATGGTCACCCCGGCCTCTTCGAAGGACCTCTTCACCGCTAGCTTGCCGGCGATGAGCTCGTACATGTTGGGCCGGAGGTACTCCGGCATCCGCTCCGTCACCATGCCGATTCCGGCGATCTCCACCGCGCGACGGCTCCGGGCCTTGGCCTCGGCGGTGGGCGCGAGCACCACGGCTGCCGCGCCATCGCTCACCAGCGAGCAGTCGTGCAGGCGAAGGGGCGGCGCCACCATGGGGTTGCTGCCCTTGCCCTCGTCGGGCAGGGCCAGGATGGCGTCGGCGCTGGTCAGCCCCAGCTTGTCCGGCGGGCTGCCCTTGCCGAAGTGGGCGAGGGGGTTCTGAAGGCCGTTCCGATAGCCGAGGGCGGCCACGTGCGCCAGCATGGTGCGCAGCTGGTCGGAGGTGAGCTCGTAGTGAGCTTGGTAGCCCTTGGCGTACTCGGCGAAGAGCATGGGGAACGTCGAGCCCTTCGCGCCCTCCGACGGCCAGTGCGAGCAGCAGGCGAGCGCGTGAGTCACGTCCTTGGTGGAGAGGAGGTTCATCTTCTCTACGCCGATGACGAGGACGCGACGGAAGCGCCCGGACTCGACGGCGAAGGCGGCGTTGTAGATGGCGGACGAGGACGAGGCACACGCGGCTTCGGTGCGGAAGGTGGGGATGAAGCGCATGACCTCGGGGGCCACCTCCAGCCCGAGCGGCGCCACGTGCTCCTGGTTCACGAACATGGACGGCGAGCAGGCGCCCATCCAGATGCCGTCGACCTCCCTTGGGTCGAGGCCAGCGTCCCGGAGGGCGCCTTGCCCCGCCTCGGTGATGAGCTCGTAGATCGACTTCAGGTCCTTGACCTCGCCCGTCTCCCTGTTTCTCTCGACGAAGGCGCCGAACTTGGTGTTGTAGGCGCCGATGATGCTGACCTTGCTCACGGTTTCTCCTCCCGGGGCGGGCCCCGCATCACTGTGCGGTCCAGCCTCCGTCGATGGGGATGGCGGCTCCGGTGATCTGCTCCGCCGCGGCCGAGCAGAGGAAGATCACGAGCGCCCCGATCTGGTCCACGGTCACGAACTGCTTGGAGGGCTGCTTCTCCGCCAGGAGCTCTCGCTCGCCCTCTTGCAGGCTCACGCCGAGCGCCTTCGCCTTGGCCGCGATCTGCGGCTCGATGAGTTCGGTGCGGGTCCAGCCCGGGCAGAAGGCGTTGCAAGTGATGCCGGTGCCCGCCGTCTCGAGCGCCACCACCTTGGTGAGGCCGACGAGCCCGTGCTTGGCCGCCACGTAGGCGGCCTTGTTGGCCGAGGCGACGAGGCCGTGGACGGAGGCGGTGTTGACGATGCGCCCGAATCCCTTGCGCTTCATGATGGGCAGCGCGTGCTGGATGGCGTGGAAGGCGGCGGAGAGGTTGGTGGCCAGGATGGCATCCCAGCGCTCCGCCGGGAACGAGTCGACCGGGGCGGTGTGCTGGATCCCCGCGTTGTTGACGAGGATGTCGACCCCGCCGAGCTCTCGGGCCGCGGCGGCCACGAGCCCGGCCACCTGGACCGGCTTCGTCAGGTCGGCGCCGTCGTAGCGCACCGCGACCCCGTGCTCCTTCTCCAGCGCCGCCCGGGTGCGCTCGATGGCGGCCGCGTCCCCGAAACCGTTCAGCATGACCCGGCAGCCCTGTGCCGCCAGGGCGCGGGCGATGCCGAGGCCGATCCCGCTGGTCGAGCCGGTGACCAGTGCGCATTTGTCGTTCAGCATGGCGCTCTCCCCTAGTGCTCGATGGCCCGCTTGTGGGTCTCGGCCGAAAAGGCGACCGAGACCACGGTGATGAGCACGAGCCCGATCATGTAGAGCGCGACGGGCCACGGCTTGCCATTCGACTGGGCCAGCAGCCCGGTGGCGATGAGCGGCGAGAGGCCACCCGCGAACACCGAGGCGAGCTGGTACCCGAGCGAGGCGCCGCTGTACCGCAGCCGCGCCGAGAAGAGCTCGGAGAAGAAGCTGGCCTGGGGGCCGTACATGGCGGCGTGGCCGAGGCAGATGGCGAGGACGGTGGCGAGCCAGATGAGCCCGGGCTGCTTGGTGTCGAGCATGAGGAAGAACGGGAAGGCGAGCAGGCCGCAGGCCACGGCGCCCCAGATGTACACCGGCCGGCGGCCGATTCGGTCGGAGAGCGCGGCCCAGGCCGGCGCGGCGAAGATGCCGATGAAGGAGGCGATGAGAAGACCGTTCAGAGCGATGACGCGGCTGATCTTGAGCTGCGCCGCCACGTAGGTGAGGGCGAAGGTGGTGAAGAGGTAGAAGAGGCCGTTCTCCGCGAAGCGCGCTCCGGCCGCCACCAGGAGGACCTTGGGGTGCGTCTTCAGCACCTCAAGGATCGGCATGCGTGACTCGACCTTCTGCTCCTTCACCTTGGCGAACACCGGGGACTCGGCGACGTTCATCCGGATCCACAGCCCCACCACGACGAGCACGAAGCTCAGCAGAAAGGGTACGCGCCAGGCCCAGTTCAGGAAGTCCGCCTCGGGCATCCCGGACACGTACCGAAATACGAGCGTCGAGAGCAGGAGACCGATGTAGGCGCCCACCTGCGGCCAGGAGCCGTAGAAGCCGCGCCGGTTCGCCGGCGCGTGCTCGACGGCCATGAGCACTGCTCCGCCCCACTCGCCGCCGAGGCCGAACCCCTGCAGGAGGCGCATGGCCACGAGGAGGAGCGGGGACCACACTCCGATCGACTGGTAGGTGGGCAGGAGACCGATGACGGCGGTGGCGAGCCCCATGATGAGAAGGGTGAGGTACAGCATGTTCTTCCGGCCGATGCGGTCACCGTAGTGGCCGAAGACGATGCCGCCGATGGGGCGCGCGATGAAGCCCACCGCGAAGGTGGCAAAGGCGGCGATGGTGCCGACCAGGGGATCGAAGGTGGGGAAGAACAGCTTGTTGAAGACCAGGGCGGCGGCGGTGCCGTAGAGGAAGAAGTCGTACCACTCGATGGACGTCCCGATCAGGCTCGCGAGCGCCACCTTGACGCTCTCTCGGTAGTTTGCGACCGCTAGGGAAGGGATCTCGACCTGGGCTTTGGATTCCATGGCTCCTCCGGGAAGACGGCGGGGCTGTGACGCAAGGGAAAGGGATCGGGCTCAGCTGCGAAACTGCGGCGCCAAGATGAGGGGCGGCTCGGTGCAGGCGCAGACCTCGGCGGCGGTG
>DATJZG010000187.1:0-33749 GCA_035499295.1 Anaeromyxobacteraceae bacterium | reverse complement strand
GGGATCTGGCGAGGCGTCTCGAGGAATCGGCGGTGGAGGTTCCCTGGGAATCGGCAGCGGTGCTGCTGGCCTACTTCGCGGAGGCGGCGCGCCGCCCCCCCGAGTCGCTGGCGACGCCGGCGGGATGGAGGCAGGTGTGGGAAGCGATCCGGCGCCCGTGGCCGGACGCCCCCGACTTCGAGGGTCTGCTCGCGCACCTGCCCCGCCAGCTGGAGCTCGGCATCCGCGCCCGGGAGGGTGAGGTGGTGGCGGGCCTGCAGCTCTCCTCGGGCGATCTCTCGGCGGGCGTGCGCATCGCCCTCGAGCGCGAACCTGTCGCCCGGCGGGCCCGCGAGGTGCTCGCCGCCCTCGGACCTCGCTTCAGGTGCGCAAGGTGTCGGCGAGAGCGGATCGCCCTGCACCTGCTCCGGACGCGCGGCCTCGACGAGGTGCACGGGCTCGCCTGCCCAGGGTGCGGCGCCCTGCTGCGCAGCTACTGGCGGTATGGCGAGGCGGAGGGACTCGAGGCGCTCGCACCTCTCGCGCTCGAGCTCGGGCTCGTTGCCGAGCAGGTGGTGAGCCTCGGGGGCACCGCCATCGGCTTTCAGATGATCCCGTCGCAGCGCGAATCGCTCACCGCCGCCGGGTTGCGGGGCCTCTTCCGGGACCTCTACCTGGCGCCCTGCGGCCTGGAAGGAAGCGAGGATCGCCTCCGGATCTGCGTAGGGAAGAGGCGGCTCGCCGGCTCCGCGCGCGTGCCGCAGCGCGGCGTAGCTATCGAGGTGGGTTCGCGCGGGTCGGCGGAGCTGGCGGACACCTTGCGCGCGCGCATCGCGAGCCGCTTCCGCTCGCCGCCTCCGGACTCGAAGGTCCCGGACGGGAAATAACGCGGCGTACCGTGGCGCGGCCCACCACTCCGCTTATGTAAGCGGGCGGCGGGCCCCGCCTCTCTGGCCCGCGGAGATCCGATGCGCACCGCCCAGGGCAGGAGAAGGATCGCGGCGACACCGGCCTTCCACCCCGCCTCCTCCCTCGACCCTCCCACCGCGACGGCGCCCTAAGCATGGCGGGCCATCGAATTCTGCTCGTGGAGGACGACCCCGGGATCCGACAGGGGATCGCAGACTTCCTCGCCTTCGAGGGGTACGAGGTGGACGTGGCGACGAACGGCGAGGAAGCCCTGGGATATCTGCGGCGGGCGCGCCCCGGCCTGGTGGTGCTCGACCTCGTCATGCCGGTGATGAACGGCCCCCAGTTGCTCGCCCAGATGCGCAGCGAGGGGCTCGATGGCGTCCCGGTCGCCATCATGACGGCGGCCATGCCTGGCGCGAGCTCGCTCCCGGCAGCCGAGGCCTACCTCTCGAAGCCGTTCGACCTCGACGAGCTGCTCCGGGTGGTGAAGCACCACGTCGGCCCGCCCACGGTACCCCCGGTCCGCTCTCCCTAGGGCCACGCCTCCCGGGGAGCGACGGCTCCCTCGACGGAGATCGGGCGCCCGGGTACTCTCCCGCCATGGGCTCCACGGAGAGCGCACGAGCGGCGAACGGGTCGCCGCCCTCCTCGGCGATGCGCGTCCTCCTCACCGGCGGAACCGGGTTCCTGGGCGGGTGGATCGCGAGGGAGCTGCTCCGGCGCGGGCACGCGGTGCGAGCGTTCGTCCGCTCCCGTAGCAACCTCTCCAACCTGGCCGGGCTCGAGGTGGAGCTCAAGCTCGGTGACGTCTGCGACGCGGCCTCGGTGGAGGCGGCCGTCCGCGACTGCGACGCGGTCGTGCACTCCGCCGGCGCGGTCCACTTCCAGACAAAGCCCGGCGAGCTGATGGCGGTGAATGCGACCGCCGTGGGAGTGGTCCTCGGCGCGGCGCTCCGCGCTGGCGTGCGCCGGGCCGCCCTCACCTCCTCCACCGCGGTCATGGGGGGATCGCGGGAGCCGGTCCTGGCGGACGAGGCGAGCGCGTCGAACGCGGCGGAGCTTGGGATCGACTACTTCCTCTCGAAGGCGCGGGGGGAGGAGATGGCCCTTTCCCTCTTCGAGGACGGCCTGTCGGTGGTCGTGTTGCGCCCTTCGGTGGTGCTGGGGCCGGGCGACGTCTACCGCTCGAGCGCCAGCACCGTCCTGGGGCTCGTCCGTCGCCGCATCCCGTTCTACGTGGAGGGAGGCGCCTCGTACTGCGACGTCCGCGACGTGGCGCGCGCCCACGCCGAGGCGCTGGAGCGAGGAAGGCCGGGGGAGCCCTACATCCTCGGGGGCACGAACCTCACCACCTCCGACATGGTGCGGCGAGTGGCGCAGGCCTCCGGGGTACCCCCTCCGCGCCGCGTGCCCTACCGGCTCGCACTCGCGGCGGCGACCCTCGGCGAGTGGGCCGGGAGGCGGCGGGGCAGGGGGCCGGCGTTCTCGCCCCAGCTCGTCAGGGCGGCCCACCTCTACACGTTCGTCAAATCCGAGAAGGCGGAGCGAGAGCTCGGATACGCGGTGAGGCCGTTCGAGGAGACGCTCCGGGACACGTTGCGGTGGTTCGTTCACGAGCGCCGGCTCGAGGCGACGACGCCGGAGCTCCGGGCGCTCGCCGGCTGAAGCCGGTAGAGGGTCACGGTCTCCCGGGAGCGAGCCTCGCTCACCGGGTCCTCCGGGTCGCGCGAGCGCGGATGGCCGGGGCGGGCCGATCGGGTCCTCGCGACCCGCAGCCCCGCCTCGGCGAGCGCCTCGGCGAGCTGCCCGGGCGGCCGGAGCCCGACGAGCTCCGCCAGGTCGGAGAGAACGAGCCACCCCTCGCCTGCCTCGCGGAGGTGCCGAGGTAGCTCGCTTAGGAAGCGGCGCAGGAAGGACCCGCCCGGATCGTAGACGGCGCGGTCGAGAGGGCTCTCCGGGTCTCCCGGGATCCAGGGCGGGTTGGTCACCACCAGGTCGGCCCGGCCGGGCGGGAAGAGATCCATCGTCCTGACCTCGACGCTTCCGCCGAGCCCGAAGCGCGCCACCTCCTCCTCGGCCGAGCGGACGGCGGCCTCCGAGACGTCGGTCGCCACCACCCGGGCCCCGCTCCGGGCGAGGAGGACGGCGAGGACCCCGGTGCCGGTCCCCACGTCGAAGGCGAGCTTCCCGGCGAGGGGAAAGTTCCCGAGCTCCGCGGCCACGAGCGCGACGTGCTCCCCGCGGACCGGAGCGAAGACGCCGTGAAGCGGGTAGACCCGCCCGCCCAGCGCGGGGACCTCCACGCCCCTGCGGCGCCATTCGAAAGAGCCGACCGCCCCGAGCACCTCGCGGAGTGGCAGCAGCAGCTCGTGTCCCGGCGCGCCCCCGAGCGCGTGTGCGAGAGCCGGGCGGAGGTCGGGCGCGCGCCGCAGCGGGATGCGCAGGTCGCCCTCTACCGGGACGAGCAGGCGGGAGAGCACGGTGTGGTCTTCGTTTCGGCCCGCGCGCACGGCGCGCCAGCGTTCCGCCAGGTCGCCTCCGGGGCGCGGCCGGGCGCGGGCGAGGCGGCGCCCCATGGAGGCGAGCAGTTGCCGGGCGTTGTGGTAGTCGCCCTGGTAGACGAGGAACTCGCCGGTGCGCGCCCGCCGCAGCGCCCCATCCGCCCGGGTCGCGTCTCCCACCAGCCCCGGGCGCCGGGAGGGCGGCTCGACCTCGGAGGGCCAAGCGGAGCGGTGCTCCACGTCCGAAGCGTCGCGCCAGGTGATCTCTCGCATGGCCTCCTCGCGGGACCCGGACGGGCCCCGAAAGGCGCCCGTCGGTCACGAGCAGTGTAGCGCCCCCGCCAGGTAGGGGAGCCATCCACTCCCATCGCGATTATGATCGCAACTCCATGCAGCATGAGAAGAACCCGAACCCTGCGCCCGCGGCGCCGAGCGCGTCCAACCTCGGGTTCGTCGAGGACCTCTACTTCGCCTGGCAGAAGGACCCCTCCTCCGTCGGAGAGGAGTGGCGAGCCTACTTCGAGAAGCTCCCGCCGGCCCCGGGCGCGGCGCCCGCGCCGACGGCGTGGCCCTCCCGCCGCCCGGCCGACGGGCACCTCTCCGCGGCCGACGCCGAGGGGCGCGAGGCCCTGCAGCTCCGCGTGGACCGCCTCGTCCGGGCCTGGAGGCAGTACGGACACCTGCAGGCGGCGCTCGATCCGCTCGGGCTCGTCCCGCGCCGAGCAGAGAGGCTCGACCTCGCCGAGTTCGGCCTGCAGGAGGCGGACCTGGATCGGACCGTGAGCGGGCTGGGCGGGAACGCCGTCTCGCTCCGGGAGCTGCTGGGGCGGCTGCAGGAGACCTACGGGCGCACGCTGGGCGTCCAGCTCGGCCACATTCACGACCGCGAGCTCCGGTCTTGGCTGGAGCAGCGGATGGAGCGGACCCGGAACCGCCTCACCCTCTCCCCGGACGTGAAGCGGAGGCTCCTGGAGAAGACGCTGCAGGCCGGCACCTTCGAGCAGTTCCTCGCCACCCGTTTTCTCGGGGCCAAGCGGTTCTCGCTCGAGGGCGCCGAGGTCCTGGTCCCGTTGCTCGATCTCATCCTCGATCGGGCGGTGGGCTACGGGGTGCGCAACATCGTCATCGGGATGGCCCATCGCGGCCGTCTGAACGTGCTCGCCAACGTCCTGGGGAAGCCCCTCCGCGACATCTTCGCCGAGTTCCGCGACCAGGCCATCATCAGCGGCGCCGCCGGCGGGGACGTGAAGTACCACCTCGGGTACTCGAGCGTGCGCGACACCCCGGACGGAGGACTGCGCCTGGCGCTCGCCTTCAACCCCAGTCACCTGGAGTGGATCGACCCGGTGGTGCAGGGACGGGTGCGGGCGAAGCAGGACCGCTTCAGCGACGCCGAGGGGCAGCGCTCCCTGCCGCTCCTCATCCACGGCGACGCCGCCTTCGCCGGGCAGGGCATCGTAGCGGAGACGTTCAACATGTCGGAGCTGGCGGCCTACGCCGTGGGCGGCACCATCCACATCGTGGTGAACAACCAGATCGGGTTCACCACGGCGCCGGCGGATGCGCGCTCGACCACCTATCCCACCGACGTCGCCCTCATGCTCGACGTCCCCATCTTCCACGTGAACGGCGAGGACCTGGAGGCGGTGGCCCAGGCGGTGCTCCTGGCCACCGACTTCCGGCAGCGCTTCCACCGGGACGCCGTCGTCGACCTCTGGACCTATCGCAAATACGGCCACAACGAGGGGGACGAGCCCACCTTCACCCAGCCGGTGATGTACCGGGCCATCGCCTCCAAGACCCCCTTCCCCCGCGTCCTCGCCGGCGCGCTCGAGGCGGAGGGGGTGGTCGCCGCCGACGAGGTGCAGGGGATGCTGCGCGCCTACCAGGCACGCCTAGAGGAGGCCTTCACCGCCTCGGCCAGCGTGGCCGCCGTTCCCACCCCGTCGGAGACGGAGGGCGTCTGGAGCCGCTTCCACGGCGGGCGGGTCGGCGCGGAGCCCGAGGTGGCGACGGCCGTACCCGCCGAGACCCTGGCGCACGTGGCGCGCCACCTGTCGGAGATCCCCTCCGGCTTCGTCGCGAACCCCAAGGTGGCGAAGGTCTTCGAGACCCGGGCCGAGATGTCGAGGGGGTCGCGCCCCCTCGACTGGGGCTTCGCCGAACTGCTCGCGTACGGAACCCTTGTCTGGCAGGGCCACCCGTTGCGGCTGGTGGGACAGGACACCCGCCGCGGCACGTTCAGCCATCGGCACGCCGTCGTCTACGACCAGAGGACGGGCGCGCCCTACCTGCCGCTCATGCACCTCCGCGAGGGGCAGGCGAAGGCCTGGGTCTTCGACAGCCTGCTCTCCGAGGCCGCCGCGCTCGGGTTCGAGTACGGCTACAGCCTGGAGATGCCGGAGGCGCTCGTCATCTGGGAGGCACAGTTCGGCGACTTCGTGAACGGCGCCCAGGTCCTCATCGACCAGTTCCTGTCGTCGTCGGAGACGAAGTGGAATCGGCTCTCGGGGCTCGTCCTCCTCTTGCCGCACGGCCAGGAGGGCCAGGGCCCGGAGCACTCCAGCGCGCGCCTGGAGCGCTTCCTGGAACTGTCGGTGGAGGACAACTGGCAGGTCATGAACTTGACCACCCCGGCGCAGATCTTCCACGCGCTGCGGCGGCAGGTGCTCGCCCCCTGGCGCAAGCCGCTCGTCATCATGTCCCCGAAGAGCCTGCTCCGGAACCCGGCGGCGTCGTCGCCGCTCTCGGAGCTGAGCGGCGGCGCGTTCCAGCCGGTCCTCGACGATCCCGCCGACCTCGAGCCGGGCGAGGTGCGGCGCATCCTGCTCTGCTCGGGGAAGCTCTACTACGAGGTCGCCGAGGCCCGCGCCGCGCAGGGGCGGCGCGACGTCGCCGTCCTCCGCCTGGAGCAGCTCTATCCCCTCGCGAAGGGGAAGGTCCTCGAGCACGTCGCCCGCTACCCCAGGGAGGCCCGGGTGGTGTGGCTCCAGGAGGAGCCGCGCAACATGGGCGCCTGGGCCTTCGTGCGGGACGCGCTCGGCGAGGCCTTGGCGCGGCTGGAGGTGGTGGCCCGGCAGCCGAGCGCCAGCCCGGCTTCCGGGTCGGCCACTCGGCACCGGCTCGTCCAGCAGGCGCTCATCCAGGAGGCACTGGGCTGACCGCCCGGGGCTGGCGGGGATCGGGGGACGAAGACCATGGCGGCGGAGCTCAAGGTGCCCTCGCTGGGCGAGTCGATCACGCAGGCCCAGGTGGGCCAGTGGCTGAAGAGGGAAGGCGACCCGGTCGACCGCGACGAGCCGGTGGTGGAGGTGGAGAGCGAGAAAGCCACGGTCGCGGTGCCAGCTCCGGAATCGGGTGTACTGCGGCGGATTCTGAAGGAGACCGGGTCGGCGGTGGCGATCGGCGAGGTGCTCGGGGAGATCGAGCCGGGGGCGCGGGCGGCGGCCCCGCCACCGGCTGAAGCGGGGGCGCCGGAGGTGGCGCCCCGTCCGGTCCCCGCGGTGCCGTCCCCGTCCCCGGCGCCGCCCCCGGTCCCGCTCGCCCCCGCCCCCGCGCCGCCGACGGGGAAGGAACCGGTCCGGCTCACCCCCTCCGCCCGTCGCGTGCTTGCCGAACGCGGGCTCGGAAAGGAAGACCTGTTCCGGCTGCTCGACTCCGGGCGGGCGGCGGCTCCCACCGCGGCGCTCGCGCCCGCCGGCCCCCGCGAGCGGCTCGTCCCCATGTCGCCCCTGCGCCGGACGGTGGCCAGGCGGCTGCTCGAGGCGCAGGAGAACGCGGCCATCCTCACCACCTTCAACGAGCTCGACATGTCGCGCGTCCTGGAGCTGCGCGACCGCTTCGGACCCGGGTTCCAGGAAAAGCACGGCGTCAAGCTCGGGTTCACCTCCTTCTTCGTGAAGGCGGCGGTGGAGGCGCTCATGGCTTTCCCAGCCGTGAACGCCGAGGTGCGCGGTGACGCCATCGTCTACAAGGACCACTACGACATCGGGGTGGCGGTGGGGGGCGGGAAGGGGCTCGTCGTCCCCGTCATCCGCGACGCGGATCAGCTCTCCTTCGCGCAGATCGAGCTCACCCTCGCCGAGCTCGCCAAGCGCGCGCGGGAGAACCGCATCACCATGGCGGACCTGGCCGGAGGCACCTTCACCATCTCCAACGGCGGGATCTACGGCTCCCTGCTCTCCACCCCCATCCTCAACCCTCCCCAGAGCGCCATCCTCGGCCTGCACAAGATGCAGAAGCGGGCCGTGGTGGGGCCGGACGATCAGGTGGTGGTGCGCCCCATGATGTATCTCGCCCTCTCCTACGACCACCGCATCATCGACGGCCGGGAGGCGGTGACCTTCCTCGTCCGGGTGAAGGAGCTGCTGGAAGAGCCAAGCCGGCTCGTGCTCGAGGTCTAGAGGGGCCGCATCCTCCGGCTCGGCTTCTCCACGCTCTGGGCGGCGCGCTCCGCCTCCTCCGCCCGCCAGCGGTCGTTGCCGCGCTCGTAGAAGCGCGCCAGGCGCCGCAAGGCGGCGGCGCTCGGCGGGGGAGCGGAGGCGAGCCAGAGGAGCTCGGCCTCCGCCTCCGCGCGCCGGCCGGCGGCCTCGTAGGCTTCCGCCAAGAGCGAGCGCGCTGCCCGGTCGCCCGGTCGCGCGTCCCGCACCCGCTCCAGCTCGATGACCGCCTCGGCGGCTCCCCCCGGTTGGTCGCGGAGAAGGGCCGCACGCAGCAGGCGGAGGTCGAGGTCGTCGGAGAGTTCGAGCGAGCGGGCCCAGGCGGCGATGGCGCCGTTCACGTCGCCGAGCCGCGCTCTTGCCTGGCCGAGGAGCCGGTAGAGGCGCGGGTTCGTCTGTGCCTGCAGGGAGGGCGCGCTCAGGAGCCGCAGCGCGGAGGTGGCGGCGCCCGGCCCCGACTCGTCGGCGAGGAGGAGGTCGGCGAGCTCGACGCGCGGCAGGATCCAGTCGGGATCCGCGGCGACCGCGAGGGAGAGCCAGTCCTCCGCTCGGGCGCGTTCCCGGGAGAGTCGCGCCGCGCGGGCCATGGCCATCGCGGAGGCGGCCTCGGCGTGGCCGCCGCAGCGGAGCGGGGACCGCGCCGGCTCGAGGGAGCGGGCCTCGGGAGCGAGAAGGAGGGCGGCGAAAAACGCGGCCGCGGGTGGAACGGAGCGCACGGCGCTATGCTACCCCCATGCGAATCCTCCACACCATGATCCGCGTCGGCGACCTCGATCGCTCCATCGCCTTCTACACCGAGGTGCTCGGGATGAAGCTGCTGCGGCGAAAGGACTACCCCGACGGCCGCTTCACGCTCGCCTTCGTCGGTTTTCGCCCGGAGGCCGAGGAGGCCGCCGTCGAGCTCACCTGGAACTGGGACACCCGCGCCTACGACCTCGGAAACGGGTTCGGGCACATCGCCGTGGAGGTGCCCGACGCGAGCGCGGCCTGCGCCGAGATCAAGCGCCGCGGCGGAACGGTGGTGCGGGAGGCGGGTCCCATGAAGCACGGCACCACCGTGATCGCGTTCGCAGCGGATCCGGACGGCTACCGGATCGAGCTCATCGAGCGGCGCCCCTGACGGCGCCCGGCGCCGGGGGAGGAGGGGCCCGGTAGGCTGGCCGGCGAGGCGGGAGTAGAGTCGCTCGAATGGACGCCGACACCTTCCGACGGTTGGGGCACGAGCTGGTGGACCGGATCGCCGAGTACCGCGAGCGGATCGAGGCACTTCCGGTGATGAGCCGGGTGAACCCCGGCGAGATCCGCGGCCGCTTCCCGCGCGACCCGCCGCGGGCGGGAGGCGAGCTCGCCGAGGCGGTTTCGTCGCTCGACGACCGCGTGCTGCCCGGGATCACCCATTGGAACCACCCCAGCTTCTTCGCCTATTTCCCGGCCAACACCAGCTACGCCTCGGTGCTCGGTGACCTCGCCGCCGCCGGGCTCGGGGCCCAGGCCATGAGCTGGCAGACGAGCCCCTCCGCCACCGAGGTGGAGGAGGTGGTGATGGAGTGGCTGAGGCAGATGGTGGGGCTCTCGCCGGCCTTCACCGGCGTGATCGAGGACACCGCCTCCACCTCCACGCTCACCGCGCTCCTGTGCGCGAGGGAGCGCGCCAGCGAGTTCGGCCAGAACCGGGGAGGGCTCCAGGGGGGCGGCCCGGCGCTCACGGTCTACGCCTCGGACCAGGCGCACAGCTCGGTGGAGAAGGCCGCCCTGCTGGCGGGCTTCGGCAAGGAGTACCTGCGGCTCTTGCCCACCGATCGCGCCCACGCTCTCCGGCCGGAGGCCCTTTCGGAGGCGGTGGAGCGCGACGTCGCCGCCGGCCGCCGCCCCTGCGCCGTCGTCGCCACCACCGGGACGACCGCCACCACGGCCCTCGACCCCGTCGCGGCCATCGCCGAGATCTGCGGGCGCCGGGGGATCTGGCTCCACGTCGACGCCGCGCTCGCCGGGACCGCCATGGTGCTGCCGGAGTGCCGCTGGATGTGGCGCGGCGTCGAGGCGGCGGACTCGGTCGTGTTCAACCCGCACAAGTGGCTGGGAGCGGGGTTCGACCTGTCGGCGTATTTCGTGCGCGACCCCCAGCACCTCGTCCGGGTGATGAGCACCAACCCGAGCTACCTGCGGACAGCGCAGGACGCGGTGGTGCGCAACCTGCGCGACTGGGGCATCCCGCTCGGCCGCAGGTTTCGCGCCCTCAAGCTCTGGTTCCACCTGGCGGACGAGGGAGTGGACGGGCTGAAGGCCCGGGTCCGGCGCGACATCGACAACGCCCATTGGCTCGCCGAGCAGGTGGACGGGGCGCCGGACTGGGAGCGTCTCGCCCCCGTCCCGCTCCAAACGGTGGCCCTCCGCCACGTTCCCCCGGGGGTGACCGACGAGGCCAAGCTCGCGGCCCACAACCTCGACGTGGCGCGGCGCGTGAACGAGAGCGGGCGGGCCTACCTCACGCCGAGCGTCCTGAAGGGCCAGCAGATGCTGCGCGTCTCGGTGGGCGCCGAGCGGACCGAGCGGCGCCACGTCGAGGCCCTGTGGAAGTTGCTTTGCCAGGTGGCGAGGGGCGAGGAGCGCTCCCCGTGTCCCTGATCGCCGTGGA
Source organism: Anaeromyxobacteraceae bacterium (assembly GCA_035499295.1). GTDB lineage: Bacteria > Myxococcota > Myxococcia > Myxococcales > Anaeromyxobacteraceae > DATJZG01. Next base: position 23,283 of record DATJZG010000187.1, on the reverse strand, counting down.
CGTGGAGGCGGACGGCCCCATCCCGGGGAAGTACTCCATGGTCTGCCTGGGCGCGGTGGTGGTCGAGCCCTCGCTCGCGAAGACCTTCTACGATCGGACGCGCCCCATCTCCGGGGAGTGGGTGCCCGAGGCCCTGGCGGTGAGCGGATTCTCCCGTGCCGAGCACGAGGGCTTCGGCGACCCGGCCGAGGTCATGCGGCGGTTCGAGGCTTGGATCGGGGAGAACTCGAGGGGGAGGCCGGTGCTCGTTTCCGACAACCTCTCCTTCGACTGGCAGTTCGTGAACTGGTACTTCCACACATTTCTCGGGCGAAACCCCTTCGGCTTCAGCGGGCGCCGCATCGGCGACCTCTACTGCGGGATGGTGAGGGACGGGTTCGCCGAGTGGAAGCACCTGCGCAAGACGGCGCACGACCACCACCCGGTGAACGACGCCAAGGGAAACGCCGAGGCGCTCCTCTCCATGATCGAGATGGGCCTGAAGCTCCCGGCCCGGTGAGGCCCTTCACCGCCGGGGGGGAGGCGGGCGCGCCGCCAGCGGATCCTCTGGCCAGGCGTGCCGCGGGTACCTGCGCATGAGCTCACGGCGCACCGCCGGGTAGTGGCGCTCCCAGAAGCCGGCGAGGTCCGTCGTCACCTGCACCGCCCGCAGGTTGGGCGCGAGGAGGTGCAGGACAACGGGAACCCGGCCGCCGGCTACCGCCGGGCCGCGCGCCGTGCCGAAGAGGTCCTGCAGCCGGGTCTCCAGGTGGGGAGGCTTCTCGCCGCCCGGGTAGTGCAGGCGCACGGATCTCCCTCCCGCGAGCGCGACGCGCTCCGGGGCCAGGCGTTCGAGGAGGGCGCGCGCCTCGGGCGGGAGCCGGCGGAGGACGGTGTCGAGGAGCCCCGCCTCGCGCAGTTCGGCGAAGCTGCGCCGCCCTCGGCACAGCTCGGTGAGCGCCGCGCTGAGGTCCGCCTCGCTGAGGGGGGCGAGGCGCGTCTCCTTCGCCGTCGCCGCCGCGAACGCGCTCCGAGCGAGCAGGCGGTCGAGGGCGCCGTCTTCGGCGAAGGCGCGCGGCCCCTTCGCCAGCGCTGCCTCGGCGAGCACGGCCGCGGCGCGATCGCCGTCCTTCGCCGGTTTGCGCGTCTCCTCCAGCACCAGGTCGCGGTAGCGGGTGCGCTCGAAGGCAAAGACCCTCTCCCCGTCCGCGTCCCAGCGGATCTCCTCGTCGAAGCGCAGGGCGTCGGGATAGAGCTCGAGGAGCATTTCGGGGGTGACGGCGGACGCCACCTGCACGAGCACCTGGCCGGCGCGCCCGGCCGGGGAGCCCGGCGGCGACCGGTCGCGACGCTCTTCGGCCTCCACGGCCACGAGGAGGGGCGCCTCCCGGACCACGCACGAGGGCGCGAGGCGGGCCGAGCCCCCGCCCGAGAGAACGATCTCCGGGCTCCCCGGGGCGCGGCGGCGCGCCACGCGGTCGGGGTAGGCGGCGAGGGTGGCGAGGAGGAGCGCCTCCTCGCGCTCGGGCTCGGAGAGGCGCCTCGTCGCCGGGGAGCGCGCAAGCAGGCGGGCGAGCTGCCGGCGGCTTCGCTCCACGGCGAAGAGCCCCGACGGCCGCCCATCCGCCGGGGCGCGGCCGGACCCGGCGCCCTGGGCGAGCTCGAGGAGGTCCGAGGGCCCGGTGGGCGTCGAGGCCCGAGCGCGCTCCGGCCCGCGCTCGCGGAAGGCCCTCTCGCTCAGCAGCGCCGCCAGGAGCGCTCCCTCCTCGCCGAGGCCGCGGTCGGCCGCCTCCAGGAGGAGCCGTGCCAGCCGAGGGTGGAGGGGAAAGCGCAGCATCCGCCGCCCGAGGGGGGTGACGGCGCCCCCCGCCTCGATCGCCTGGAGGTCGAGGAGCAGGGCGCGGGCCGCGTCCGCCGCCGCTCGGGGTGGCGCGTCCAGGAAGGCGAGGTCGGGGACGGAGAGGGCGGCCATAGCGAGCGCGGTCTCGGAGAGGTCCTCGCGCAGGATTTCCGGGACGTCGAACTCGGGGCGGGCGTCGTGGTCGTGGCGGGAGTAGAGCCTCAGGCAGCGGCCCGGGCCGGTGCGGCCGGCGCGGCCGGCGCGCTGGGCGGCCGAGGCCCTCGAGACCTTCTTCACCTCCAGGCGGGGCAGGCCGGACCAGGGCGAGTGGGATGCCACCCGCGCCAGCCCGGAGTCGACCACGGCCGTGACACCCTCGATGGTGACGGAGGTCTCGGCGACGTTGGTGGAGAGGATGACCTTGCGCCGTGCCCCCGGGCGCACCGCGCGGTCCTGCTCCTCGGGGGCGAGGTCGCCGTGGAGGGGGAGGACGTCCGCGCCCAGGCGAGAGGCCAGCGGCTCGAGCGCCTCGGCGGCTCGGCGGATCTCCGCCATCCCCGGCAGGAAGACGAGCACGTCTCCCCTGGGGGCCTCGTGCAACAGGCGGCGCACCGCCGAGGCGACCCGCGCCTCCAGGCGCACGTCCCGCGAGGAGTCGCTCGCCGAGAGGTACTCGACCACGACCTCGAACGGCCTGCCCTCGGAGCGCAGGGACGGCGCCCCGAGGTAGCGGGCAACCGGGCCGGCGTCGAGGGTGGCGGACATCACCACGAGCTTGAGGTCGCGCCGAGTCTCCTGCAGGCGGCGCAGGAGGGCGAGGGCGAGGTCCCCGGGGAGGTGGCGCTCGTGAAACTCGTCCACGACGACCGCTCCCACCCCGGGCAGCTCCGGCGAGGTGACGAGCCGGCGGGTGAGGAGCCCCTCGGTGAGGTAGCGCAGCCGGGTCCTCGGGCTCGCCACCTCCTCGAAGCGGACCTGGAAGCCCACCGTCTCCCCGGGCGCCTCGCCCATCTCCTCGGCCACCCGCCGGGCCGCGAGCCGGGCGGCGAGCCGCCGCGGCTCGAGGACCAGGATCTCTCCCTCCCCGGCGAGCCCCGCCTCGAGGAGGGCCCTCGGCACGCGGGTGGTCTTGCCAGCGCCGGGGGGCGCCTCCACCACGAGCGCGTTCGCCCCGCGCAGGGCGCGCACCACGTCGGGCAGGAGCCGGTCGATGGGTAGGGGAAGCAGAGCCGTGGCTCGCGCACGGCGCCCGCGAGGCGAGCGCCGGTGGCTAGGTGAGCGCCGGCTCCGCCGGCACCGCGGGAGTCACGGAGAGGCTCAGCTCGCCGTCCACGGCGGAAACGATCGCATGACCGCCCTCGCGGAGCTCACCGAAGAGGATCTTCTCGGCGAGCGGCTTCTTGAGCTCGTTCTGGATGAGGCGGCTCATGGGGCGCGCCCCCATCAGGCGATCGAAGCCCTTTTCCGCCAGCCAGGCGCGGCCGCTCGGGGTGAGCTCGAGCGTGACCTTCTTCGAGGCCAGCTGGTCGGCGAGTTCCTTCACCAACTTGTCGACCACCCGCCCGATGACCTCGGGCGGGAGCGAGTCGAAGGCCACCCAGGCGTCGAGGCGGTTGCGGAACTCCGGGCTGAAGGTCTTCTCGATGGAGGAGCGGGCGTTGCCCTTGGACGGGTCGCCGTGGGTGAAGCCGACCGAGCGGCTCGAGAGCTCCTGCGCGCCGGCGTTGGTGGTCATGATGAGAATGATGTGCCGGAAGTCGGCCTTGCGACCGGTGTTGTCGGTGAGGGTGGCGTGGTCCATCACCTGCAGGAGGATGTTGTAGATGTCGGGGTGGGCCTTCTCGATCTCGTCGAGGAGCAGCACCGCGTAGGGGGTGCGGCGGATGGCGTCGGTGAGCAGCCCCCCCTGGTCGAAGCCCACGTAGCCGGGGGGCGCGCCGATGAGCCGGGAGACGGTGTGCTTCTCCTGGTACTCCGTCATGTCGAGCCGGAGGAACTCCACTCCCAGGATGCGGGCGAGCTGCTTCGCGAGCTCGGTCTTCCCCACGCCTGTCGGGCCGGAGAAGAGGAAGGCGCCGATGGGCTTCTCCGGGCTCCCCAGCCCGGAGCGGTTGAGCTTGATGGCGCTCCCGATGGCGGCCACCGCGCCATCCTGTCCGAAGATGACCTTGCGGAGCTCGGGCTCCAGGTTCGCGAGCGCGGCCTGGTCGTCGGCCGAGACGGTGCGCTCCGGAATCTTCGCCATCCGCGCCACCACCCGCTCCATGTCGCGGGCCAGGACGCGGTGGCGCCGCTTGTCCTCGGGGCGCATGCGATCGGCCGCCCCGGCCTCGTCGAGGACGTCGATGGCCTTGTCGGGCAGGCGCCGGTCGTTGATGTGCTTCGCCGCCAGCTCGGCGGCCGCCCGGATCGACCTCTTCGAGTAGACCACCCCGTGGTGGTCCTCGTAGGCGGTCTTCAACCCCTTCAGGATCCGCACCGTCTCCTCGACCGAGGGCTCGTGGACCTCGATCTTCTGGAAGCGGCGGGCGAGGGCGTGGTCCTTCTCGAAGGTCTGCTTGTAGTCCTCGAAGGTGGTGGAACCGATGCAACGGAGCTCGCCGGCCGCCAGGGCGGGCTTGAGCAGGTTGGAGGCGTCCATCGAGCTTCCGGTGGTCGCGCCCGCGCCGACGATGGTGTGGATCTCGTCGATGAAGAGGACCGCGCCCGGGATCTTCTTCACCCCGGCGATCACCCCCTTGAGGCGCTGCTCGAACTCGCCGCGAAACTTGGTCCCGGCGAGGAGCGCTCCCATGTCGAGGGACCAGATGCTCGCCTTCTCCAGCACCCTCGGGACCCGCTTGCGGTGGATGGCGAGGGCCAGCCCCTCGACGATGGCGGTCTTTCCCACCCCGGGGTCGCCGACGAAGACGGGGTTGTTCTTGCGGCGCCGGCAGAGCACCTGCACGGTGCGCTCCAGCTCCGGACGGCGGCCGATGAGCGGGTCGATCTGCCCGCGAGCCGCCTTGTCGACCAGGTTGGTGCAGAACGCCTTGAAGGGATCCTTCACCGTCCGAGGCGCGCCCTCCTCCTGCTGCTCGCCCCCCGACTGCTCCTCCTCCCCCTCGCCGTCCTTCTCCTTGCCGATCCCGTGCGAGATGTAGGACAGGATGTCGAGCCTGCGGACCCCCTGCTTCTCGAGCAGGTACACGGCATGGGAGCCGCGCTCGCGGGTGATGGCGACGAGCACGTCGCCGGCGTTGAGCTCGGTGCGGCCGGCGCCTTGCACGTGCCAGGCAGCGCGCTGCAGCACCCGCTGGAAGGCGGCGGTCTGCTCCGGGTCGCCCCCGGCGAGCCGGGCCTCGAGCGTCCGCTCGAGGTAGTCCTCGAGCTCCTTCTCGAGCGCGGGCAGCTCGGCGCCGCAGGCGAGAAGGATTTCCGATGCCACTCGGTCCTTCGCCATGGCGTGCAGGAGGTGCTCGAGCGTGACGTACTCGTGGCGGCGGCGCCGCGCCTCGGCGACCGCGTTCTGGAGGGTGGCCTGCAGTTCCTTCGTGACCGTTACCATCGCTACTCCGGCTCCACCGTACAGAGGAGGGGATACTCCGCCTTGCGCGCCATCTCCATCACCTGCGTGGCCTTGGTCTCGGCGATCTCGTAGGGGAATACACCCGCCACGCCCACGCCGCGATGATGGATGGAAAGCATGATCCGCGTCGCCACCGCCGTCGGGTGAGAGAACACCGCCTCCAGGACCGCCACCACGAACTCCATGGTGGTGTAGTCGTCGTTGTGCAACAACACCTTATAGAGCGGGGGTGGGCGGAGTTTCTTCTCCGTCCGAGTCCTGGTGACGATCTCGGTGCCGTCCCCCGGACGACCCTGCTCCGGCATCCATCTATATTAACGCCGCCCCCTCCCCGTGCCCTTCCAAGTCGCGCCCGTTAGACTAGGACGCCCCGCGTCAAAGTGGCCCGGGAAGGGAGAGCTCCACGGATGATGACCGGAAACCTCGAGGGGAAGGTGGTGCTCGTCACCGGGGCCACGAACGGGATCGGTCTCGAGTCGGCCCGGGAGCTCGCCCGCATGGGCGCAGCCGTCCACTTGGTGGCGCGGGACCGGGGGCGGGGCGAGAGCGCCCTGGCGGAGGTCCGCAGATCGACGGGGAACGGGCGCCTCTCCCTCTTCGTCGCCGACCTGGCCTCGCAGCGGGAGGTCCGCCGGTTGGCGGCGGAGGTGCGGGGGCGGATCGATCGGCTGCACGTGCTCCTCAACAACGCCGGCGCCATCTTCACGAGCCGGGAGCTCTCCCCGGACGGGATCGAGCGCACCTTCGCCCTGAACCACCTCGGCTACTTCCTCCTCACCCGCGAACTCCTGCCGCTCCTCGAGGCCGGAGCCCCCTCCCGGATCGTGAACGTCTCCTCGATGGCCCACGAGCGCGCCCGGATGGACTGGGACGACCTTCAGGGGGAACGCCGCTACTCGACCTGGAAGGCCTACGGGCAGTCCAAGCTCGCGAACATCCTCTTCACCCGGGAGCTCTCCCGGCGCTTGGAGGGGAGGCGCGTCACCGCGAACGCGCTCCACCCGGGGGTAGTGGCGACGGGGTTCGGCAAGAACAACGCGGGGCTGTTCCGGCTCATGATGAAGTTGGGGGCGCCGTTCCTCACCAACCGCCGAAAGGGCGCGCGCACCTCGGTGTTCCTCTCCTCCTCCCCCGCGGTGGAGGGAGTGACGGGCAAGTACTTCGTCGCCGAGGCCGAGAGGGAGCCCTCGGCCGCGGCCCGGGACGACGCCGACGCGCGCCGCCTGTGGGAGCTCTCGGAGCGGCTCGTCGCTTCCTCCGCGTGAAGGCGGCCCCGCCTCTCCGCCGCGCTTCCCGGCCGAGGTCGCGGCCTGCTACCCTCCGCGCCGCATGAGGATCCTCGCTCTCGCTCTCGCCCTCCTCGCCGGCTCACCGCCGGAGCCTCTCTCCGCCGCGCCCGCCGCCCCTGTGGCGGGGGGCGCCCCGGGGCCGGGCGCGCTCGCCTCCCCGTCGGGGACCCTTCCAAGAGAGGCAGCGAGCCCGCCGCGCCCCGCGACGGCCCCCGAGATGCGGTCGGTGCCGGGCCACCCGAGCCTGCTCGCCTCCGGGATCCCAGAGGTTCCCCCGGCGCTCGCCGAGCGCGTCGGCCGTTACCTGGAGGCGCGCTCGGCGAGGCTGCTCGACGTGTCGGCGGCGGGGGACGCGATCCTCGTCGCCACCCGCTTCGGCGAGAGCACCCAGCTGCACGTGGTCGACCAGCCCCTCGGCAGCCGCACCCAGATCACCTTCGGACGTGAGCCGGTGGCGCAGGGCGCATTCCACCCGCTCGACCCGATGGTGGTGTTCTACCTGAAGGACCAGGGCGGTTCGGAGAACTTCCAGCTCTACCGGCTCGACCGGCGCAGCGGCCGCTCCGAGCTCCTCACCGACGGCAAAAGCCGCCACGACCGCTTCGTCCTCTCCCCCGACGGGAGCCGGATCGCCTGGTCGGGAACCGACCGGAACGGGCGGGACACCGACGTATACCTGGCGGGGACCGCCTGCCCCAAGGAGGCGAAGATCCTGGTGCAGGGGGAGGGAACCTTCGAGCCGCTCGACTTCTCCTCCGACGGCCGCCACCTGCTCGTCGTCAAGTTCCGGTCGGTGTCGGACGCCGACCTCCTGCTCGTCGACGCGGAGAGCGGCGAGGAGCGGCTGCTCACCCCCTCGGAAGAAAAGGGATCGGTGCGCGACGCCCGGTTCTCCGCGGACGGCAAGGCGGTCTTCCTCGTCAGCAACCGCAATAGCGACCTGGACGAGCTCTACCGCCTGGACCTCTCCGATCCGAAGGCGCCACCGCGGCCGCTCACCCCGACCATCCGCTGGGAGGTGGAGGGGCTCTCGGTGGCCCGCGATGGATCGCGCCTGGCGCTCACCGTCAACGCGGACGGGGTGAGCCGGCTCTACTTCCTCGAGCCGAAGAGCGGCAAGCTCGAGCCGGGGAACGTTCCGGTAGGGGTGGCAGGGGCGCTCCGCTTCCCTTCCCGGAACGGCGGGTCGCTCTTCTTGGGGCTCGGCACCGCGCGCGGGCCCGGCGACGTCTGGCAGGTGGACCTGAAGGGGCGGAAGCTCGTGCGCTGGACGCGCTCCGAGATCGGCGAGCTCGACCCGGCCGCGCTCGCCGAGCCCGCCCTCGTGCACTATCCGGCGAAGGACGGCCTTCAGATCCCCGCGCTCCTCTACCGGCCCAAGGGGGTGGGCCGCTGGCCGGTGGTGATCGTCTGGCACGGCGGCCCGGAAGCGCAGCAGCGCCCCACCTTCGACCCCCTTTCCCAGATGCTCGTCGAGGCCGGTGTCGCCGTGCTCCTGCCCAACGTGCGCGGGTCGAGCGGGTACGGGAAGGCCTACCTGGCGATGGACGACGGGCCGAAGCGCGAGCAGGCGCTCGGCGACATCGGGGCGACCCTCGACTTCGTCGCCGCCCAGCCCGACCTCGACCCCTCGCGGGTCGCGGCCTACGGCGCCTCCTACGGGGGCTACCTGGCGCTCGCCTCCGCCGCCTTTTACCCGGAGCGGATCCGAGCGGCGGTGGACCTGGTCGGGATCTCCCGGATCCCGACCTTCCTCGAGGCGACCGCGGCCTATCGCCGCGACCTGCGGCGCGCCGAGTACGGCGATGAGCGCGACCCGGAGGTGCGCGCGGTCCAGGAGCGCATCTCGCCGCTTCACCGCGCCGGTGACATCCGGGCGGCGCTCTACGTCGTTCACGGCGCCAACGACCCGCGCGTCCCGCGCAGCGAGGCGGAGCAGATCGTGTCGGCGGTGCGAGAGAAGGGGAGGGAGGTCTGGTACCTGCTCGCCCTCGACGAGGGTCACGGGCTGCAGAAGAAGGAAAACCGCGACCACGCGCTCCGGACCGCGGTCCTCTTCCTCGAGAGGACGCTCGCACCGGGCGCCGGGACGGCGAGCTCCGATTGAAGGCCCCGGGGGAGCCATGGCGGAGGGCGCCCTCCCTCACGAGGAGAGATCCCAGGGGCCGCGCAGGGTCGGCTTCCCCAGGGAGGCGGCGAGGCGGGCGCGGAACTCCCTCCTGGGAATGGCCGCGGCCCCGAAGCGGCGCAGGTGGTCGGTCTCCACCTGGCAGTCGACGAGGTCGAACCGGCGGCGCACGAGCCACTCCACCAGGGTGACGAAAGCCACCTTCGAGGCGTCCGGCCGGTCGGTGAACATCGACTCGCCGAAGAAGGTGCCGCCGAGCGACACTCCGTAGAGCCCGCCTGCGAGTTCGGTCCCCTCCCATGCCTCCACCGAGTGGGCGAGCCCCTCCCGGTGCAGGCGCTCATAGGCCTCGATCATCTCCGGGACGATCCAGGTTCCGTCCTGGTCCGGGCGCGCTTTCCCGGCGCAGCCGCGGATGACGAGGCCGAAGGCGGTGTCCGCCCGCACCCGGTAACGGCCCGAGCGCAGCACCCGCCGCAGGGAGCGGGGGACGTGTAGGGCCTCCGGCAAAAGGACCATTCTCGGGTCCGGCGCCCACCACAGGATGGGGGACCCCGGCGAGTACCAGGGGAATATGCCCTGCGCATAGGCCGTCTCAAGCCGACGCTCGGAGAGGTCGCCGCCCACCGCCAGGAGCCCGTCGGGCTCGGCGAGCTCGGGATCGGGAAACGCGGTGGCCCGGTGAAGCCGGAAGATCGCCACGGGGTCAAGAGTGTAAGGCCCCCGCCGGTTCGGCGCGCGCTGCCCTCCCTCCGATGGGGCGAACGGCCAGCTCGCGCCGAGGACGCCTCAGGTCGTTCACTCGTGGTGACCGGAATTGCCTCCACTATGTGGGTTTCTTGTGACCCTTCCCCTACAGGGATTGCGCATGTCCCCAAAAGGGTCGTTTCAATGTGTTTTGACAGCCATCAATAAAGAGCCGCCGCGAGCAAGAACCCAGACATAAAAAGAATGAAATCGCTGAAGTGATGACCGCTCACGCCCCTGGGAGGCCGGTGCCCGAATGAGCGCGCCCTTCAAGCCCCACTGGAACCTGCTTGCTCGACTCTCGATCGCAGTACTGGGGGGCGGCGCCGGCGGAGCGCTGCTCGCGCTCTGGGGGTACTGGCACACGCCGTACGGGCAGCGGCTGCAGGAGGAGGTGGCGCAACCCGTGCTCTTCGACCACCGGCACCACGTGGTCGACGACCTGGTCGACTGCCGCTACTGCCACTTCAACGTGGAGCGGGGAGCCTCGGCTGGGATCCCCTCGACGCAGATGTGCCTCAACTGCCACTCCCAGATCTGGAACAAGAGCCCGAAGCTCGAGCCCATCCGCAAGAGCTACTTCACCGGGATTCCCATCGAATGGGTCCGGGTGCACCAGGTCCCCGACTTCGCCTACTTCAACCACTCCATCCACGTGAAGAAGGGGGTGGGCTGCGTCACCTGTCATGGGCGGGTCGACGAGATGCCGGCGGTGACCAAGGTGGCCTCGCTGCAGATGGCGTGGTGCCTCGACTGCCACCGGAACCCGGCACCCCAGCTCCGCCCGCCGGAGGAGATCACCAGCATGACCTGGGCGCCGCCGGAGGACGCGGCGGCGCGCACCGCCCTCGCTGCCGAGCTCATGAAGAAGTACGACGTCCACTCGCGGGTGAGCTGCACCACATGCCATCGATGAAATCTCTGCCCGTCATCCAGGACCCGGCGACGAAGGCCCTCCCGGGCCACAGGCCCCTCTGGCAGAGCGTGGAGGAGGTTGCGAGGCGCCGCGGCGAGTTCGCCGCGGGGGCGGCCGAGGCCCCTCCGGAGCTCTCGCGCCGCTCCTTCCTCCAGATTCTCGGCGCCTCCGCCGCCTTCGCCGGCCTCACCGCCTGCCAGCCGCCGCGGGACAAGATCGTCCCCTACGTGCAGGAGCCGAAGGAGGACCGCCCCGGCAAGCGGCTCCACTACGCGACCGCCCTCTCCTTCGAGGGCTACGCCACCGGCCTCGTGGTCGCGGCGGCCGAGGGCCGGCCGGTGAAGGTGGAGGGAAACCCGGCGCACCCGGCGAGCCTGGGCGCCTCCTCCGCCTTCGACCAGGCCGCTCTCCTCGACCTCTACGATCCCGGGCGCGCCAAGGGGCTGTGGCGCAAGGGGCAGGCGCTCGGGTTCCGGACCTTCCTCTCCGAGGTCCAGAAGCTCTCCGCCGCACACGAGGCCGATGGGGGCGCCCGGCTGTCGTTCCTCCTCGCCCCCGATGCCTCGCCGCTCCTAGCCGAGTTCCGCCGCCGCCTGCAGCTGCGCTTCCCCAGGGCGACCTTCCGCTTCTGGGCGCCCATCGCCGACGACCACGCCCAGGAGGGCGCGCGCCTCGCCTTCGGTCGAAAGCTCGATCTGCACGCTCGCCTCGAGCGGGCGCGGGTCATCCTCGCTCTCGACTCGGACTTCCTCGCCACCCCCGGCGACTCCCTGCGCCTCACGCGCGAGTTCGCGAGCCGGCGGCAGCCGGGCGAGGAGATGAGCCGCCTCTACGTGGCCGAGCCGGCCATGACCCTCACCGGCGCCGTCGCCGACCACCGCTTCCGCGTCGGCCCCGCCGAGGTGAGCCCCTTCGCCTCCGCGGTGGCCGCCGAGCTCGGTCTGGGGAAGCGGAGCGCCCCGGCGGGATCGCCGCTCGCCCGCGCCGCCAAGGCGGTGGCCGCCGACCTCTCCCGGAACCGGGGGCGCTCGCTCGTGCTCGTCGGCCCCAGGCAGCCGGCGAGCGTCCACGCCCTCGCTCACGCCCTCAACTCCGCCCTGGGCAACGCCGGCGAGACCGTGGTCTACACGAAGCCGGTGCTCGGGGACGCGGCCCCGAGCTCGGCGGCGATCACCGACCTCGCGAGGGACGTAGAGGCAGGCAGGGTGGACACGCTCGTCGTCACCGCGTGGAACCCGGTCTACGCCGCCCCGGCGGCGACCGACCTCGGCGCCCTGCTCGCCCGGGTGCCGAACGCCATCTACCACTCGCTCCGGGAGGACGAGACCTCGAAGGCCTGCAGCTGGCGGGTGGCTGCCGCGCATCCGTTCGAGTCCTGGGGGGACGCGCGCGGGCGCGACGGGACGGTGAGCATCGTCCAGCCGCTCATCGCCCCCCTCTACGAGAGCGTGTCGACGGTGGACTTCCTCGCCGCCTTCCTCGACGAGGGGGACAAGGGGGGGCTGCGCCACCTGCAGGAGACCTGGAGGGCCCGCACCGGCCTCGATCCGGCCACCTTCGACCGGGAGTGGCAGCGCTGGCTCCGCCAGGGGATCGTGGCCGGCACCGCCGAGTCCCCGGTGGCGGCCGCGCTCGCCGTCCCCCCCGCCGAGTTGACGGCGCTCGATCCGCCTGCAAGGCCCGAGGGGCTCGAGATCGCCTTCGCCCCCGACTACTCGGTCTGGGACGGCCGCTTCGCCAACAACGCCTGGTTGCAGGAGCTTCCCGACCCCGTCACCAAGGTCACCTGGGACAACGCCGCCTACCTCTCCGCCGAGACGGCGCGCCGGCTGGGCGTGTCGGAGGGCCAGGTCGTCACCCTCGCCGTGAAGGGCGGCTCCCTCTCGGCTCCGGTGAAGGTGATGCCGGGCCACGCCGACGACTGCGTCACGCTGCCGCTCGGCTACGGCCGCGCCGACGGAGGTGCGGTCTCGAAGGGGGTGGGCGTGAACGCCTACCGCCTCCGCACCACGCCCGGCGCCTGGCGGGTGGCCGGCGCCGCGGTCACCCCCGGCAAGGGCAAGCACCGCTTCGCCGTCCCCCAGGGGCACTTCGCCATGGAAGGCCGCCCGCTCGCGCTCGACTTCGCGTCGCACGAGTGGGCGCACGGCGAGGGAGGGGGCGAGCTCGAGCACCTGCGCGGGACTCCGCCCACCGCCCAGGTCCCGGTCGACTACTCGAAGCCGGACTACAAGTGGGGCATGGCGGTCGACCTGTCCCGCTGCACCGGGTGCAGCGCCTGCCTCGTCGCCTGCCAGGAGGAGAACAACATCCCGGTGGTGGGGGCGGAGCAGGTGGCGAAGGGGCGCATCATGCAGTGGATCCGCATCGACCGCTACTACAGCGGCCCGGCGGCGGATCCGCAGACCATCAGCCAGCCGGTGATGTGCCAGCACTGCGAGACGGCTCCCTGCGAGTACGTGTGCCCGGTGAACGCCACCGTGCACTCGGACGAGGGGCTGAACGAGATGGTCTACAACCGCTGCGTGGGCACGCGCTACTGCTCGAACAACTGCCCCTACAAAGTGCGCCGCTTCAACTTCCTCAACTACCGGCCGGAGGTGGCTCCGGTCGAGACCCTGCTCATGAACCCCGACGTGACGGTGCGCTCCCGCGGCGTCATGGAGAAGTGCACCTACTGCGTGCAGCGCATCGAGCGGGCCCGCATCGAGGCCCGGGTGGCTGGAAAGAAGATCGAGGGCCTGCAGTCCGCCTGCCAGCAGGCGTGCCCGGCCGAGGCCATCGTCTTCGGCAACCTGAACGACTCGGGGTCGAAGGTGGCGAGGCTCCACGACGACGCCCGGCGCTACGACCTCCTGCACGAGCTCGGCACGAGGCCGCGAACCGCCTACCTGGCGCGGATCCGCAACCCCAACCCGGACCTGGCATGACCCCCGAAGCCGCCGCCGCAGCCACGAAGGGCCCGCTCGCCGAGGCCCCGCTCATCCTCGGGCACCCGACCGACCGACAGCTCAACGACGAGCTGCTCGCCCCCATCTTCGACCCGAACGCCAACTGGAAGAAGGCGGTGGGGGTCGCGGCGGCCGGCACCGGCCTGCTCGCCGTCGGGGTCGTCGTCACCATCGCCCGCGGCATCGGCATGTGGGGCAACAACATCCCGGTGGGCTGGGGCTACGGGATCATCAACTTCGTCTGGTGGATCGGCATCGGCCACGCCGGCACCCTCATCTCCGCCATCCTCCTGCTCTTCCAGCAGAAGTGGCGCACCTCCATCAACCGCTTCGCCGAGGCCATGACCATCTTCGCGGTCATGCAGGCGGGGCTCTTTCCCCTCATCCACACCGGCCGCCCCTGGTTCGCCATCTACTGGCTTTTCCCCTACCCGAACACCATGGGGATCTGGCCCAACTTCAAGAGCCCGCTCATCTGGGACGTGTTCGCCGTCTCGACCTACTTCACCATCTCGCTGCTCTTCTGGTTCGTGGGGCTCGTTCCCGACCTGGCGGCGCTGCGCGACAGCGCCAAGTCGAAGGTGCACCGCATCGCCTACGGCATCTTCGCCCTCGGGTGGAAGGGCTCCTCGCGCCACTGGCAGCACTACCGCATCGGCTACCTCATCCTGGCGGCGCTCTCGACCCCGCTCGTGCTCTCGGTGCACTCGATCGTGAGCTTCGACTTCGCCGTGGCGCAGCTCCCCGGCTGGCACACCACCATCTTTCCCCCCTACTTCGTGGCTGGCGCGGTCTTCAGCGGGTTCGCGATGGTGCTCACCCTCATGATCCCGGCCCGGGCGGTGCTCCACTTCGAGAAGGTGGTGACGGTGCGCCACCTCGAGAACATGGCCAAGGTGATGCTCGTCACCGGGCTCATCGTCTCCTACGGCTACGGGATGGAGAACTTCATGGCCTGGTACGGCGGCAGCGCCTACGAGGCCTTCCTCTTCTTCCGGACGAGGACCACCGGCCCCTACGCCCCCATCTACTGGACCTTGATCTTCTGCAACGTGCTCGTGCCTCAGACGTTCTGGTTCAAGAAGCTCCGCACCAACCTCGCCTGGCTCTGGATCGCCTCCATCCTCGTCAACGTCGGCATGTGGTCGGAGCGCTTCGTCATCATCGTCGTCTCGCTGCACCGCGACTTCCTGCCCTCCTCGTGGGGGATCTACGCGCCCACCTGGGTGGACTGGAGCATCTACGTCGGGACTCTCTCCTTCTTCAGCCTGCTCTTCCTCCTCTTCCTGCGCTTCGTGCCGTCGGTGGCGGTGGCCGAGGTGAAGGAGCTGAACCACGAGCTCCACCACCAGGCCGGGGGGCACGCATGAGAGAGCCGCGCGTCGTCCTCTGCCAGGTCGCCAGCGTGGAGAAGCTCTACGACGCCGCCCGGACGCTCCAGGCGGCGGGCTTCACCGCCCTCGACTTCTACTCGCCCTATCCGCTGCCGGGCTCGGACGAGGTTCTGAAGCTGCGCCGCTCCCCGGTCCCGGCCATCGCCGCCGTGGCCGGCTTCACGGGCGTGGCCCTCGCCGTTCTCATGCAGTGGTGGATGAACGACGTCGACTACGCCCTCAACGTCGGCAACCGGAGCGCGGTGCCCTCGCCCACCTGGGTCCCCATCATGTTCGAGCTCGGGGTGCTGCTCGCCGGCATCGCGATCTTCCTCGGCCTCCTAGCGCTCTTCCGCTTCCCCCAGCCCTACGACCCGCTCTTCGAGGTGGACGCCTTCCGCTCCGCCACCGTGGACGCCCTCTGGCTCTCGGTGAAGGTGGAGGCCGGCGAGGTGGAACGGGTCTCGAGCGAGCTCCGCCAGCTGGGCGCCTCCGAGGTGCAGCTCGTCCCGGAGGGCGCATGAGAGCGCTCTCGCTCGCGGTCCTCGCGCTCCTCGCCGGGTGCGAGTGGATCGATCCCATGATGCACCAGCCCAAGGTGAAGCCCTACCGGGCGAGCGAGTTCTACCCGGACCAGATCGCCATGCGGGCGCCGCCGCCGGAAGTGGTCGACCTCGCCTCCCCCGACCCGGCGCTGGCCACCGGGCGCAACCCCGACGGGACCCCGCTGGCGCGGATCCCGGTGGCGGTGTCGCTCGAGATGCTGGAGACGGGAAGGAAGCGCTACGAGGTGTTCTGCGCCGTCTGCCACGGCGTCCTCGGCGACGGACAGACGCCGGTGGCGAGGAACATGTCGCTCCGGCCCCCGCCGGCGCTCGCCGACGACGCCGCGCGCTCCGAGGGCTTCTTCTTCACCGTCATGACCGAGGGCTACGGCTACATGCCCTCCTACCGGGCCTGGCTCGACGTCGACGAGCGCTGGGCGATCGTCGCCTACCTGCGCGCCCTCCAACTCTCGCAGCACGCCCGGCTCGACCAGGCACCTCCGGCGGTGCGGGCCGCGCTTCAGAAGGAGACTCGATGAACGCCGCCCCCTTCACCGGAGGACGGAGCCTCCTCGCGCGCTCCGCCGCCCTGGGCCTCCTCGGCCTCGGGCTCACCGGCGTGGGAGCGGCGCTCGACCTGCGCCGCGCGCTCTTCTCGTACCTCGCCGCCTATACTTTCTGGGTGGGGATCGCGGCGGCGGCGCTCGTCTTCCTCCTCGCCAACGAGGCCGCCGGCGCGCGCTGGTACATCGTGGTGCGCCGGCTGCTCGAGACCATCCCCTCGGCGCTCGCCGTCCTGGCGGTCCTCTTCCTCCCCATCGCGCTCGGGATGAGGGAGCTCTACCCGTGGGCCGCGCCGGCCGGCGCGCCCTCCCTCGCCGGGCACGGGGCGGCGGCCGCCGCCGCCCACCTGTGGGAGCACCGCCACCCCTGGCTCAACGTCCCCTTCTTCCTCTTCCGGGCGGTTCTCTACCTCGTCGTGCTACTGGCGGTGGGAGCGCTCATGCGGAGCTGGTCGCTCCGGCAGGACGGGTCGGGCGATCCCGACCTCACCCTCAAGATGCGGAGGCTCTCGGCCGGGTCCCTGCCCTTCGTGGCGCTCGCCATCACCTTCGCGGCCGTCGACTGGCAGATGTCGCTCTCGGCCTTCGTCTTCTCCACCATCTTCGGCGTCTACTGGTTCTCGGGGAGCCTGGTGGCGGCCATCGGGGTCCTCATCATCGCCGTCGCCGCCGCCTCCAAGGAGGAGCCCCTGCGGGCGGCGCTCAACGCCAACCACGTCCATTCCCTCGGCAAGTACCTGCTCGCCTTCACCGCCTTCTGGGCCTACATCGCCTTCTCCCAGTACCTGCTCATCTGGATCGCGAACCTCCCCGAGGAGGTCCCCTGGTACCTGGTGAGGACCGACAGCGGCTGGAAGGGCGTCGGCGTCTTCCTCGCCCTCTTCCAGTTCGTCCTCCCCTTCATCATCCTCCTCTCCCGCTCGCTCAAGCGGCGCCTGGGACCGCTCGTCTTCATGTCGGCGTGGGTCATCGTCGCCCACTACGTCGACGTCTACTGGGTGGTGATGCCGCCCTTGTCGCCCCGAGGGCCGCAGCCGAGCTGGATGGACCTCGCCGCGCTCCTGGGCGTGGGCGGAGTGGCGGTGGCCTTCGTCGTCTCCCGGCTGCGCGGTCACCCGCTCGTCCCCGCCCGCGATCCCAACCTCTCCGACTCCCTCGGGTACGAGCCCCTGCAATGAGCGAGCACGAAAACGGTCACCCGGTGGTCCGGGCAGAGCAGGACCGGATCGCGACGCCGCGCATCCTCCTCGTCGCCTTCGCCTCCCTCCTCGTCTTCTTCATCGCCTCGGTGGTGACGGTGCAGGGGATGTACCGCAAGCGGGCGGAGCTCCTGCCGGACGGGCCGCCCCGCTGGCCGGCCGAGATCGGCGACCGGAAGATCGGCCTCCTCGAGCAGCGCCTGTTCAGCCTGGCGGTGGAGCCGAAGGAGGAGAAGCGCGCCCAGCTCGAGAGGTTGCGCAGCTGGGGCTGGGTCGATCGCCGGGCCGGGGCGGTCCACATGCCCATCGGGGAGGCCATGGAGCGGGTGGCCCGGGGGGAGCGCCCGTGAGGACGAGCGCCGCGGCGCTTCTCGCCGCCCTCCTCGTCGCCGCCCCGCTGAAGGCCCCCGGGGCGGAGGGCGACCTGCCCCCGCCGCTGCAGGGAGTGGACATCGAGGAGAGGCTGGGAGCGCGGGTCCCGGAGCGGTCGGTCTTCCTCGACCAGGACGGCAAGCCCGTGCACCTGGGCGACTACCTGGGGAAGGGAAAGCCGGTGGTGGTGGCGCTCGTCTACTACGAGTGCCCGATGCTGTGCGGGCTCGTCCTGGGCGGCATGGCGCGAGGGATGAAGGAGACCGGCCTCGTCCTCGGCCAGGACTACCAGGCGCTCTCGGTGAGCTTCGACCCCCGAGAGAAGCCGGCCGAAGCGCTCGTGCGCCAGAAAGGGCTCCTGCAGTCGCTCGACCGGGCGGACGCCAAGGACGCCTGGCCGTTCCTGGTGGGGCTGGAGAAGGACAGCCGCTCGCTCGCCGAGGCCGTCGGCTTCCACTACAAGTTCGACGAGGAGACGAAGCAGTACGCCCACGCGGCCGCCATCTTCGTGCTCACCCCCGACGGCCGCGTCTCGCGATACCTGTACGGGATCGAGTTCCCGGGCCGGGACCTGCGGCTCGCGCTGGTGGAGGCGGCCGGCGGCCGGATCGGGACGAGCTTCGACCGCTTCCTGCTCACCTGCTACCGCTACGACCCCATGGCCCGCAAGTACGTCCCCTACGCCATGGGGATGGTGCGCGCCGGCGCGCTCCTCGTGCTCTTCGGGCTCGCCGGCGCGCTCGTCTTCTACTGGCGCCGCGAGGTGAAGGGGGGGAAGCGATGAACGAGATCAACGAGTTCCTGCGGAACCTGCTCTTCCTGCCCAAGCAGGCCTCGGAGTACGCGCGCTCCATCGACCACCTGCACTTCTTCGTCTTCGTCTCCAGCATGATCGGCGCCTGGACGGTGGTGGCGACCACGCTCGTCTTCATCGTCCGCTACCGGCGCCGGCGCGCCCTGCAGACGACCGAGCACGTGGATCCCAAGCCGATCCAGGAGGCGGTGTTCGTCGGCGTCCCCCTCGCCCTCTTCCTCGCCTTCTTCGCCATCGGCTACCCGCAGTACGTGACGCTGCAGACGCCGCCCAAGGACGCGAGCGACGTCTACGTGATGGCGAAGAAGTGGATGTGGAAGTTCGCCTACCCGGGCGGGCCGAACTCGACCGACGTGCTGCGCGTGCCGGTGGGGCGGCCCATCCGGCTGCTGCTCACCTCGCGGGACGTCATCCACTCCTTCTTCGTCCCCGCCCTGCGCCTCAAGCAGGACGTCCTGCCGGGCCGCTACACCCAGACCTGGTTCCAGGCGAGCGAGCCCGGGCGATACCCCATCTTCTGCGCCGAGTACTGCGGGCTCGGCCACTCCGCCATGCTGGGCGAGCTCGTGGTCATGCCCGCCGGGGAGTTCGACTCCTGGATGGAGCAGCAGCGCCGCACGAACCACGCGGCCGCCCAGGACGAGCAGCCCATCGCCTCCGAGGATGTCGACTTCCGGGGGAACCTCCTCGAGCAGGGGCGACGGGTCGCCGTCGTGCAGGGGTGCTTCAAGTGCCACTCCGTCGATGGCAGCCAGCACGTCGGCCCGACCTGGCTCGACCTCTACAACCGCAAGGTGAAGCTCGAGGACGGGCGGTCGGTCGTGGCCGACGAGGCCTACCTCACCCGCTCCATGATGGAGCCCAACGCCGAGATCGTCGCCGGCTACAAGCCGGTCATGCCCACCTTCCAGGGCAAGCTGTCCGCGCCGGAGGCGGCCGCCATCGTCGAGTTCATCAAGTCCCTGCGCACGGACGCCGCCACTCCCGAGCCCCAGAAGGGTCCGATCTATGTCCCCGTCTCCGGCAAGTGAGATGACCTACAACTCGCCCAACTACCTGAACGCCGAGAAGGGCCTGCGGTCCTGGTTCCTCACGCTCGACCACAAGCGCATCGCGGTCATGTACCTCGTGCTCGTGGTCGCCGCGTTCGCCCTGGGCGGCTTCTTCGCCATGTTGATCCGGCTCGAGCTGCTCACGCCCGGCCCGACCATCATGGACGCGATGACCTACAACCGGATGTTCACGCTCCACGGCGTGATCATGATCTTCCTCTTCATGATCCCGGCCATCCCCAGCATCTTCGGGAACTTCCTCCTCCCGCTCATGCTCGGCGCCGAGGACGTGGCCTTCCCACGCATCAACCTCTTCACCGTCTACCTCTACCTCATCGGCGCGGCCATCGCGGTGTGGGGCATGATCCAGGGCGGGACCGACACCGGCTGGACCTTCTACACCCCCTACAGCACCACCACCGTGACCACGGTGGCGCCGGTCCTGCTCGGCGCCTTCATCCTCGGCATGGGGTCGGTGCTCACCGGGCTCAACTTCATCGTCACCATCCACACGCTGCGCGCCCCGGGGCTCACCTGGATGAGGCTGCCGCTCTTCGTCTGGGCCATGTACGCGACGAGCGTGATCCAGGTGCTCGCCACCCCGGTGCTGGGGATGACGCTCCTGCTCGTGGCGGTGGAGAAGGCCTTCGGCTTCGGGATCTTCGATCCGGCTCGGGGCGGCGATCCCATCCTCTTCCAGCACCTCTTCTGGTTCTACTCGCACCCCGCCGTCTACATCATGGTGCTGCCGGCCATGGCGGTGGTGAGCGAGGTGGTGCAGGCCTTCGCCCGCAAGAACATCTTCGGCTACAAGGCGGTGGCCTTTTCCTCGCTGGGGATCGCCTTCGTGGGCTTCTTCGTCTGGGGCCACCACCTCTTCACCTCGGGGCAGTCCACCTTCGCCTCCGGCATCTTCGGGGTCCTCTCGATGTTCGTGGGGATCTTCACCGCCATCAAGGTCTTCAACTGGACCGCCACCCTCTACAAGGGCGCCATCCACGTGGCCGCGCCCTTCGTCTACTTCCTCGGCTTCCTCTACTTCCTCATGTTCGGCGGCCTGACCGGCATCGCGCTCTCCACCGTGTCGCTCGACGTCCACTGGCAGGACACCTACTTCGTGGTGGCCCACTTCCACTTCATCATGGTGGGGGCCACCATCATGGCCTTCCTGGCCGGGCTCCACTACTGGTGGCCAAAGATGTTCGGGCGCATGTACTCCGAGAGATGGGCGCTCGCGGCCGCGGTCCTCGTCATCCTCGGGTTCAACGCCACCTTCATCCCCCAGTTCCTGCTCGGCAACATGGGAATGCCGCGGCGCTACTACTCCTATCCGGAGCAGTTCTGGTCCCTCAACGTGGCCTCCACCGCCGGGGCCTCGCTGCTCGCATTCGGGTTTCTCATCGTGCTCGCTTACCTGGTGGTGTCGCTCGTGAACGGCCGGGTGGCGGGGCCGAACCCGTGGGGCTCGCGCGGCTACGAGTGGAACACCCCCTCGCCACCGTCGGTCCTCAACTTCCCGGAGACTCCCACCATCACCCGCAGCGCCCACGACTACCAGGACGCCCTGGAGGGCGAGGTGACGCATGCCCACTGAAGCCGCGGCCACGCCCCAGCTGGCCCATCACTTCCCCAGCCTGGAGGCGCAGGAGCACGCCGCCCGCATGGGCATGTGGCTCTTTCTCGCCACCGAGATCCTGCTCTTCACGGTGCTCTTCACCGCCTACGCCGTCTACCGCTTCCTCTTCCCGACCGGGTTCGAGGACGCGAGCAAGTTCGCCCACGTCGCCCTCGGCGCCACCAACACGGTGGTGCTCATCACCTCCTCTCTCACCGTGGCGCTCGCCATCTACTACGCGCGCCAGGGCGAGTCGAAGAAGACGGTGGCGCTCCTCGCCGTCACCATCGCCTTCGGGGCGGCCTTCCTGGTGCTGAAGGGCTTCGAGTATCACGACCACTTCGTGGAGGGGCAGCTGCCGGGCCGCTACTACCACTTCGAGGGGCTCTCCGGCCCGGGGGTGAGCATGTACTTCACCCTCTACTTCCTCATGACCGGCCTGCACGGGCTCCACGTGGTCGTCGGGATGGGCGTGCTCACCTGGGTGGCGGTGCGGGCGGCGCGGGGCGACTTCAGCCGCTCGTACTCGACGCCGGTCGAGCTCGGCGGCCTCTACTGGCACCTCGTCGACCTCATCTGGATCTTCCTCTTCCCCCTCTTCTACCTGCTCTAGCCGGAGGCTCCGTGGCAGCGACATCCCACGCTCACAAGGAGTTCGGGCCCGCCCAGTACCTCGCGGTCTGGGTGGGGCTGCTCGTGCTCACCGCCCTCACCGTGGCGGTGTGGAAGATGCATTTCTCCCTGGGGACGCGCGTGACGTTGGCGCTCACCATCGCCACCTTCAAGGCGGGCCTCGTCGCCCTCTTCTTCATGCACCTCTGGGAGCACGGCGGGGTGACCCGGCTGGTGATGGCCACCTCCCTCCTCTTCCTCGTCCTCCTCATCGGGCTCGTCCTCGCCGACAACGCCACCCGCTTCCAGTACGCGAACCCTCCCTACTCCGAGCCCTGGTCGCAGGTGCCCTACCAGCAGATGGCGCCTCCCATGCAGGACCAGCCGCCGCCCCTCGAGGCCGCGCCGCCGCAGCGGCGGCCGTAGGCGCGGCCCGAGCCCCCTCAGCGGGCGCCGAGCACCTCGGCGGCGAGGCGCTCGTAAGAGGCGAGGTCGCTCGCCGAGAAGCAGCACAGGACCACCCGGTCGATCTCCGGGTAGCGGACGACGCCCTCCTTCGCCTCGCGGAGCGCGATGGGCACGGCGCGCTCGAGGGGAAAGCCGTAGGCGCCGGTGGAGATGGAGGGGAAGGCGAGGGTGCGGGCGCCCACCCCAGCCGCGAGCTCGAGCGAGCGCCGGTAGCAGCGGGCGAGCGTCGCCTCCTCCCCCTCCGAGCCGCCCCGCCAGACCGGCCCCACCGTGTGCACGACCCAGCGGGCGGCCAGGCGGTGACCGCCGGTGAGCTTCGCCTCGCCCGGCCGGCATCCCCCGAGCGATCGGCACTCGGAAAGGAGCCCCGGGCCGGCGGCGCGGTGGATGGCGCCGTCCACCCCGCCTCCTCCGAGGAGGGAGGAGTTCGCCGCGTTCACGATCGCGTCCACCGCCAGGCGGGTGATGTCCCCGAGCACGGTCTCGATGCGCCCGGACTGGTAGAGAGCCATGCGTGCAGATGATGCGTCGGCCGCGGCTCGAAAACCATCCGCCCCGGGGACACGCCCCATTTCGGTTCTCGTGCCAGGGCAAACTCCGCGCCCGGAATAGACGCAAATCAAGTCCGTCCGCAACCTTTGCGCACGCGCTTCGCCGGCGAAGTACCCCGTCGACGTTCGCGCGCGGTCCGCGAATTGCTTTCCCTGACGGAACCGTGAAGGGTCGCATCCTCGTCCTCGATCCCCACAAGGCACAGCGCGCGGCGCTGCTCGCCGCCTTGAAAGAGGCAGGTTACGAGGTGTCGGACGCGGCCTCCGCCGAGGCGGGGCTCGAGGCCCTGCGCGGCTTCGCCTTCGACGGGGTCGTCTGCGCCGCCTGCGCCCCGGGCTACAGCGCCCCGGCGCTCGTCTCGCAGGCCCGCGCCGCCGGCTCCGACGCCGCCTTCGTGGTGGGCTGCACCCGCGAGACCCTGGAGGTCGCCATCGAGGCGATGCGGAGCGGGGCGGAGGGGTACGTCCTCGACTCCGACGACGGCTCGAGCGCGCTCACGGCGGTGGGGCGCGCCCTGGAGAGGCGCGAGCAGCGTCGCGAGGCCCGCGATCTGCGCGAGCGGGCCCGCGCCCGCCTCACCTTCCTCGGGCAGGCGCCCGAGGCGCTCGCCGTGGGCGAGGTGGTGCGCCGCGCCGCGCCGACCAAGGCGACCGTGCTCGTGCAGGGAGAGGCGGGGACGGGGAAGTCGCTCGTGGCCGAG
>DATJZG010000186.1:0-142792 GCA_035499295.1 Anaeromyxobacteraceae bacterium | reverse complement strand
CCCCAAATGGGATCAACCCTCACTTGGCGCTCCGGCTGCCTGGATCGACAGCGACCTTTCCAGGTTCACCCACTTGTGGCGCAGGATCTTCCGCCTGGTCCCGCGGCTCCTCACGCGTAACTCTTCGACATCATTGATGTGGGCCCTCTCCTCACGAGCGGCACGACTTCTGCTCATCCCCTCGAGGGCAGATCTTGTGCCACGTCAAGAGGCTCGCCCAATCGGACCCGCCCCGGAGACTTTACAGATGAACCACCTGGAGAAGAGCAGCGTTTCGCGAAGGGATTTCCTCAAAGTCTGCAGCGCGGCCGCGGCCGCCGTGGGACTGCCGGCCTCGGCAGCCGAGAAGATCGCCGAGACGGTCTCGAAGAAGAAGCCCTCGGTGATCTGGCTCCAGTTCCAGGAGTGCACCGGCTGCACGGAGTCGCTGTTGCGCACCGGGCATCCCGACGCCGCCCAGCTCATCCTCGACCTCATCTCGCTCGACTACTCGGAGACCCTGATGGCCGCGGCTGGCCACCAGGCCGAGGCCGCGCTCGAGCAGGCGATGCGCGACAACGCCGGGAAGTACGTGCTCGTCATCGAGGGCGCCATCCCGACGAAGGAGGACGGCAAGTACTGCATCATCGCCGGGAAGACGGCGGTGGAGACCACGACCGAAGCCGCGGCCAAGGCGGGCGCCATCATCGCCATCGGCTCCTGCGCCTCCTGGGGCGGGATCCCCTCGGCCGACCCGAACCCCACCGGCGCCGTCGGCGTCTCGGACATCGTGAAGGGCAAGCCGGTCGTGACCATCCCGGGCTGCCCGGCGAACCCCTACAACCTGCTCGGCACGGTGCTGCAGTTCGCGACCTTCGGCACGCTGCCCGCGCTCGACGACAAGGGCCGCCCCAAGTTCGCCTACGGGCGCGTCATCCACGACGACTGCCCGCGCCGCCCGCACTTCGACGCCGGTCGCTTCGCTCAGCGCTACGGGGACGAGGGCTCGCGCCAGGGCTGGTGCCTCTACAAGATCGGCTGCAAGGGCCCCCAGACCCACGCCAACTGCTCGCTCCTCTCCTTTGTCGACACCGTCGGCGCCTGGCCGGTGGGCATCGGCGCCCAGTGCTTCGGCTGCACCGAGAAGGAGATCGGGTTCCGGGTCCCGCTCTTCCAGACCGTCGACGTCCAGGGGCCCACGCCCCCGGCGATGTACACGCCAGTGAACGCTGAGGCGGGCGCGATGAGCCCGCTCGCCACCGGAGTGGCCGGCCTGGTGGGCGGCGCGCTCATCGGCGCCGGCCTCACCTACGGCGCGAAGCTCGCCAAGGTCGAGGACGAGGGCAAGGAGGAGAAGAAGTCATGACAGTCTCCCGCCGTTCCGTTCTGAAGACCCTGGCGGCCACGGGGGCGGCCGGCGCCGCCGCCGGCCTCGCCACCCCGGCGGAGGCGAGCCACGAGGCGGCCAAGCTGGCGCCCGACGCCATGGGGCTCCTCTACGACTCCACCCTCTGCATCGGCTGCCAGACCTGCACCGTCGCCTGCCAGCGGGCGAACGGGATGCCGGTCGACAAGTCGCTCGTCTCCGCGAACGGGGCGCCTTACGACTTTCCCTCCGACACCAACGGCTACAACAAGTCCGTCATCAAGCTCTACAAGGAGGGCGACCGCTACGCCTTCATGAAGGCGCAGTGCATGCAGTGCGTCGACCCGGCCTGCACCAAGGCCTGCATGCTCGGCGCTCTCCACAAGGTGGAGAACGGGATCGTGGCCTGGGACGCCATCCGCTGCACCGGCTGCCGCTACTGCCAGATCTCCTGTGCCTTCAACGTCCCCAAGTTCCAGTGGCTCGAGGCCATCCCGCGCATCGTCAAGTGCGAGCTTTGCCGCTCGCGCGTCGACGGCGGCAAGGGCTCGGCCTGCGCCGAGGTGTGCCCGCGCAGCGCCGTCCTCACCGGCAAGAGCGTGGACCTGCTCGCCATCGCCAAGAAGCGCATCGCCGAGAACCCCCACAAGTACTACGGAGAGGCGGGCGAGGACGGCAAGGTCGTGCCGAAGATCTACGGCGAGCACGACGGGGGCGGAACGCAGACCCTCTACCTCGCCCCGGCCGGCATCTCGTTCGAGAAGCTCGGGCTCCCGAAGCTCGACCACGTGCCCCCCGCGGAGATGGCCATGAACGTGCAGCACACCGTCTACAAGGGCTTCATCGCCCCGGTGGTGCTCTACGTGGCGGCGGCCTGGGCCATCGTGCGCAACCTGCGCAAGGAAGCGGCCGAGCAGAAGGCCCATCACGCCGAGCAGTCCGCCCACCACAAGGAGGGGAAGTAGACATGAGCGCCGAAGCCCGTCCCGTCGGTGGACGCATCCTCACGCCCTTCTTCTACGTGCTGTCGCTGCTCGTCGCGGTCATGGCCGCGCTCGTGCTCTACCGGGTCTTCGCCGGCGTGGGCTCCATCACCAACCTCACCGACGGCTACTCCTGGGGCATCTGGAAGCCGATCAACGTCGTCACCTTCACCGGCATCGGTGCGGGCGCCTACGCGGTGGGACTGCTCACCTACATCCTCAACAAGGGGAAGTACCACCCGCTCGTCCGCCCCGCGGTGCTCGCCGGGGCCCTCGGCTACACCCTGGGCGGCACGTCGGTGATCGTGGACCTGGGCCGCTGGTGGGGCTCGGTCTTCCTCGGGTTCCCGCCCTGGTACAACGTGAACTCCATCCTCCTCGAGGTCGCGCTCTGCGTGATCACCTACATGGCGGTCCTGTGGGTGGAGGTCCTGCCGGCGGCGCTCGAGCGACTCGAGGTCGACGGAACTCCCCCCTGGAACGAGCGCGCGAAGAGGTGGCTGCCCCGCGTGCGCCAGATGCTGCCGTTCGTCATCGCGCTCGCCATGTTGCTCCCCACCATGCACCAGTCGTCCCTGGGCGGGCTCTACATGATGGCCCCGACGAAGGAGCACGCCCTCTGGTTCACCGGCTGGCTGCCGTTCCTGTTCCTCGTCTCCTGCCTCACCATGGGCTACGGCTCGGTGGTGGCCATGGACGTCCTGCTCGGGGTGACCTTCCGCGGGAAGTACCGCACCCACATGAAGTTGCTCGGCGACCTCGCCAAGGTGGCCGGCTGGGTTACCGCCTTCTACGTGGTGTTCCGCTTCGCCGCCCTGGGCTGGGAGGGCAAGCTCGGCTACGCCTTCCGGTTCTCCGGGCCGGTCCCCTTCTTCTGGCTCGAGATCGCCCTCTTCGCGGTCTCGGCGGTCATGTACCTGAGCCCCCGCGTTCGCGCCAACCGGGGCCGGCTCTTCCTCGCCGGCTTCGTCGGCACCCTCGCCGGCGCGGCCTACCGGGTGGACACCTACCTCACCGCCTATGACCCGGGGCCGGGCTGGCACTACTTCCCCAGCGTGGGCGAGGTGCTCGTCACGCTGGGCCTGGCCTCGGTGGGCGTGGCGGTCTTCCTCGTGGTGGTGAAGACGCTGCCCATCCTGGCGCTGGGATCGGGAGCCGACGCGTCGTTCGATCCGAGCCGCCCGGGAAAATAGCGAAGCGATTGGATTCCGACCGCGAGCGCCAGGGCGCTCGCAACCGACGAAAGGACTTCACCCATGAGCCGAATCACCATCGACCCCATCACCCGAATCGAAGGGCACCTCCGCATCGACTGCGACGTCGAGGGCGGCAAGGTGAACAAGGCGTGGTCCAGCGGGACCATGTGGCGCGGCATCGAGAACATTCTCCAGGGGCGTGACCCGCGCGAGGCCTGGATCTTCGCCCAGCGCATCTGCGGCGTGTGCACCACCGTTCACGCGCTCGCCTCGGTGCGGTCGGTCGAGAACGCCCTGGGCCTCGAGATCCCGCTCAACGCGCAGCTCGTCCGCAACCTCATCATCATCGCCCACGCGCTGCACGATCACATCGTCCACTTCTACCAGCTGTCGGCGCTCGACTGGGTGGACGTGGTCTCTGCGCTCAAGGCCGATCCGGCCAAGGCGGCGAGCCTGGCGCAGTCCCTCTCGGCCTGGCCCGGCAACAGCGTCCAGGAGATGAAGGCGGTCCAGGACAAGCTCAAGGACTTCGTGGGGAAGGGCCAGCTCGGCATCTTCACCAACGGGTACTGGGGCCACCCGGCGATGAAGCTGCCGCCGGAGGTGAACCTCATCGCCGTGACCCACTACCTGCAGGCGCTCGACTACCAGCGAATGGCGCTCAAGGCGGTGGCGGTCCTCGGCTCCAAGACGCCCAACATCCAGAACCTGGCGGTGGGCGGTGTGGCGAATGCCATCAACATGGACGCGGCCGCGCCTCTCAACATGAACAAGCTGTTCGAGGTGAAGGCGCAGCTCGACAAGGTCATCCAGTTCGTACAGCAGGTCTACTTCCCCGACGTCTGCGCGGTCGGCGGGATGTACCCGGACTGGCTGAAGTACGGCGCCGGTGTCACGAACTACATGGCCATGCCGGAGCTCCCCACCGACGCCAAGGCCACCAAGTTCGACCGGCCCGGAGGCATCATCTGGGGCGGGGACCTCACCAAGGTCCGGCCCATCACCAGCTGGAAGGACGAGTACTGGGAGAAGAACGTCACCGAGAGCATCGCACGCTCCTTCTACGACGGCGACTGGCAGAAGAGCCCCTACGACGAGAGCACGGACCCCAAGGTCTCGAATTGGGACGCCGACAAGCGCTACTCCTGGGTGAAGGCTCCTCGCCTCGAAGGCAAGCCCGTCCAGGTGGGCCCGCTCGCCGACGTGCTCATCTCCTACGTCTCGGGTGACCCGCTCACGCGCAAGTGGGCGGATCGCTGCCTGGAGACCGCCGGCAAGGTCGCGGGAGCGAAGCTCAACCCCGCCGTCCTCCAGTCGACCCTGGGCCGCATCGCCGCCCGCTGCATCCGGGCCGCGGTGTTCTCGGAGCTCGCCAACAAGCACTGGACCCTGCTCGCCGAGAACATCAGCAAGGGCGATACCGCCATCTACAACGAGCCGAA
This sequence comes from Anaeromyxobacteraceae bacterium, assembly GCA_035499295.1. Taxonomy (GTDB): domain Bacteria; phylum Myxococcota; class Myxococcia; order Myxococcales; family Anaeromyxobacteraceae; genus DATJZG01. The sequence continues at coordinate 137,826 of DATJZG010000186.1, read as the reverse complement.
GTTCCCCTCGGGGACCATCCGCGGCTTCGGCGTGCACGAGGCCCCGCGCGGCACCCTGTCGCACTGGGTGGTGATCGAGAACGGCAAGATCAAGAACTACCAGGCGGTGGTCCCGTCCACCTGGAACGCCGGCCCCCGCGACGGCAAGGATCAGCCGGGTCCCTACGAGGCCTCGCTCGTCGGCAACCCCATCGCCGTCGCCGAGAAGCCGCTCGAGGCGCTGCGCACCATCCACTCGTTCGATCCGTGCCTGGCCTGCGCCATCCACACCCACGACGCCGGGGGCAAAGTCGCGGAGGTGAAGGCGTTGTAAGCTAGTCTTCTGTCCCCTGACAGGGAGGGAGCGGAGGCGGGGTGAGGGGGCGAGCGATCCCCCCTCGCCCCGTTTTCCTTTTCGGGAGCGGGTCATGAGTCGCGTCCTCGTCGTCGGCATCGGCAACGTCCTGAACGGCGACGACGGGCTCGGCCCCTACGTCGTCCGACTGCTCGAGGCGGCCTTCGAGATGCCGCCCGAGGTCGAGGTGCTGGACGCGGGGACCCCCGGGGGCGACCTGGTGGCGCTGCTCCAGGGCGCCCGAGCCGCTGTCATCGTCGACGCGGTGAGCGCCCGGGGCGCCCCCGGGGACCTGAGGCGCTACGACCGGGCCGAGATCCTGCGCGGAGCCCCGCGACTGGCGATGAGCCCGCACGAGCCGGGGGTGCGGGAGGCCCTGCTCACCATGGACTTCCAGGGCGGCGGGCCGGAGGACGTCGCCTTGTGGGGAGCCATCCCGGCGAGCGTGGAGCAGGGAACGGACCTGAGCGCGCCCGTGCGCGCCGCGCTCCCGGCCCTCCTCGACGCGGTGGCGGGGGAACTCCGGAGGATGGGAGCCGAGCCGCGCCGGCGCCCCGTTCCACTCGATCCCGACATCTGGTGGGAGCGCCCCGCGTAGCGAGCCCGGCTCCTGGACTTTCCGTCTCGGGCGAGCAGCCCGCCGAGGGGCTGCGCTCCCCCCGGGGCGACGTTATCCAGAGTGTCGGGGCCCCCGGCGCCAGGGACGGGCGATCGGTCCTTGCGACCGGTCCGGCCCCGGAGGCCGGATGCGGATCGGTGTCCCGATGGAGGCCGCGCCGAGCGAGCGCCGCGTGGCACTCGTCCCCGACGCGGTGGGGAGGCTCGTCCGGGGGGGAGCAGAGGTGGCGGTGGAGGCCGGGGCCGGCGGGCGCGCCTTCCTGCCCGACGAGCTCTTCGCCAAGGCCGGGGCACTCCTCGTCTCCCGGGAGGTGGCGCTCGCGGCCGACCTCGTGCTCTCGGTGCGTGGCCTCCCGGCGGAGGCCCTCGGCCGGCTGCGGCCCGGGGCCACCCTGGTGGGGTTCCTCAAGCCGGCCGGCAGCGGCGGGGCGCTCGCCAGGCTGGCCGAGCGCGGGGTGAACGCGCTCGCCATGGAGTGCGCTCCGCGCATCACGCGCGCCCAGGCGATCGACGCCCTCTCGTCACAGGCCACGGTGGCGGGATACCGGGCGGTGCTCCTCGCCGCCGAGCGGGCCCCGCGCCTCTTCCCCATGCTCACCACCGCCGCCGGCACGCTCGCCCCCGCCAAGGTGCTGGTCCTCGGGGCGGGGGTCGCCGGGCTCCAGGCCATCGCCACCGCCCGGCGCCTGGGCGCCGTGGTCTCGGCCTTCGACGTGCGGCCGGCGGTGCGCGAGCAGGTCCTCTCCTTGGGGGCGTCCTTCGTGGAGGCGGAGGTGGAGGGCGCCGAGGGGAGCGGTGGCTACGCCAGGGAGCTCCCGGAGGATGCGCAGGAGCGCGTCCTCCGCGTCGTCGGCCGGCGGATCGTCGACGAGGACGTCGTCCTCACCACCGCCCAGGTCCCGGGGCGGCGCGCTCCCCTCCTCGTCACGGAGGGCATGGTGCGTTCGATGAGGCCCGGATCGGTGATCGTGGACCTCGCCGCCGAGAGCGGCGGCAACACCGCCCTCACCCGTCCCGGGGAGACCGTGGAGGTGGGTGGAGTGAGCGTCCTCGGCCCCCTCGACCTCGCCTCCTCGGTGCCGCTCCACGCCAGCCAGATGTACAGCCGCAACCTCGAGTCCCTACTGAAACTCGTCCTCGCGAAAGGCGCTCTCCGCCTCGACCCGAAGGACGAGGTCATCGGCCCCATGGCCGTCGTCCTCGACGGCCGGGTGCGCTACGAGCCGCCATGAGCACCACCTACCTCGTCCAGTCGCTCTACGTCTTCGTCCTCGCCGGCTTCGTGGGATTCCTGGTGATCACTCGAGTGCCGGCGCTCCTCCACACCCCGCTCATGTCGGCGACGAACGCCATCTCCGCCATCTCGCTCGTCGGCTCCATCGTGGCTGCCGGCTCCCACCAGAGCCGCACCGCCACGCTCCTGGGCTTCGTCGCCGTCACCAGCGCCACCATCAACGTGGTGGGCGGTTTCCTCATCACCGACCGCATGCTGAAGATGTTCCACCGGGGCCCGAAGGGGCAGGCCGAGAAGCCGGGGCGGAAGGGTTGAGCCGCGACCTCCTCATCCAAGCGAGCTACCTCGCCTCGTCGGTGCTCTTCATCCTTGGGTTGCGGAGCCTCACCCACCCGGACTCGGCCCGTCGAGGCATGCACCTCGCCGCCTTGGGGATGCTGGTGGCGGTGGTGAGCACCCTCCTCCACCGCGAGATCGTCGACTACCGCTGGATCCTGGCCGGCCTCGCCCTCGGCTCGCTCGTCGGCTACCCGATGGGGATGTGGGTTCCCATGACGGCGATGCCCCAGCGCATCGCCATCTCCCACATGTTCGGCGCCCTCGCCGCCACGCTGGTGGGGGTGGCCGAGTTCGTGAGCCTCGGAAACGGCGCCGGAGTCGGTCACGCCCAGATGGCGGCGCTCGGGTTCGAGGTGCTCTTCGGCTCGCTCACCATCACCGGGAGCCTGATGGCCTTCCTGAAGCTGCAGGAGCTGGTGCCCGGGGCGCCCTTCACCTTCCGGGGCCAGAACCTGGTCTCGCTCGGCCTCTTCGCCGCCGGGCTCGCCCTCTTCGGCTGCCTGGTGGCGCACCCGTCGCAGCCCGCCGTCTTCCACCTCATGCTGGCCGTGGGACTCGCCTTCGGCGTCTCCCTCGTCCTCCCCATCGGCGGGGCCGACATGCCGGTCGTCATCTCGCTCCTCAACTCCTACGCCGGCCTGGCCTCGGCGGCGACCGGGTTTGCCATCGGCAACAACGTCCTCATCATCGCCGGCGCCCTCGACGGCGCCTCGGGCTTCATCCTCTCGGTGGTGATGAGCAAGGCGATGAACCGCTCCTTCCGGAACGTGCTCTTCGGGGCCTTCGGGGCGCCGCAGGCGGCGACGGGCCGGGTGGCCGAGGGCCTGGCGGTGCGCGCCATCACCCCGGAAGACGCCGCCATCCAGCTCGCCTACGCCCGCAAGGTCATCGTCGTGCCCGGCTACGGCATGGCAGTCTCGCAGGCGCAGCACCAGTTGCGCGAGCTGGCCGCACTCATCGAGAAGCACGGGGGGGAGGTCGTCTACGCCATCCACCCGGTAGCAGGGCGCATGCCCGGCCACATGAACGTGCTCCTCGCCGAGGCGGACGTCCCCTATGACCGGCTGAAGGAAATGGAGGAGGTGAACCCGGAGTTCGCGAACGCCGACGCCGTCCTGGTCATCGGCGCGAACGACGTCGTCAACCCGGCGGCGAAGCACGATCCGGCGAGCCCCATCTACGGGATGCCCATCCTGGAGGCCGAGCTCGCGAAGAGCGTGCTGGTGATGAAGCGGTCCATGAACCCGGGCTTCGCCGGGATCGAGAACGAGCTCTTCTACATGCCCCAGACCTCGATGCTGTTCGGCGACGCCAAGGAGTCCCTGCAGAAGATCATCACCGAGGTGAAGCAGGCCTGAGGGGGCCCGTCGCTTCTAAGGCAGGAGGACCAGGGACCCGGTGGTCTTCCTGCCCTCCAGCTCCCGGTGCGCCTCGGCGGCATGCGCGAGGGGCCAAGTCCGCGGCGCGCCGACCTTCACCTTGCCGGAGGCCATCATCCGGAAGAGCTCCCGGGCGCCTTCCTCGAGGTCGCTCCGCTTGGCGGTGTAGTTGAAGAGCGTGGGGCGGGTGAGGAAGAGGGACCCCTTGGCGGCGAGCTGGGCGATGTCGAAGGGCGGCACTGGCCCGGAAGCGTTCCCGTAGCTGACCATCAGCCCGCCCTGTCGAAGCGAGTCGAGCGACCCCTCGAATGTGGCCCGGCCGACCGAGTCGTAGACCACCGGGACGCCCGCGCCCCCGGTGAGCTCCCGCGCTCGCCGGGTGAAGTCCTCTCGGGTGTAGACGATCACCTCGTCCGCCCCGTGAGCGCGAGCGAGCGAGGCCTTCTCGTCGCTGCCGGCCGTGGCGATGACGCGGGCGCCGAGCGCTCGTAGCCACTGCATGGCGAGCAGGCCGACGCCGCCCGCGGCCGCGTGGAAGAGCACCGTCTCCCCCGGCTCGACTCGGTGAACCCTGCGGACGAGCATCCAGACCGTGAGCCCCTTCAGGAGCCCCGCCGCCGCAGCCTGATCGGTGATCTCCGGCGGCAGCTTCAACAGGCGGTCGGCCGCGACGACACGGAACTCTGCGTAGGCCCCGGGAGGGCCCCCCGCGTACCCGACGCGGTCGCCGGGGCGGACGTGCGAGACGCCTTTGCCAACGGCCTCCACCACCCCCGATGCCTCCACGCCGAGACCGGTGGGGAGCGGGGCCTTGTAGAACCCCGTTCGGTGGTAGGTGTCCACGTAGTTGACGCCGACGGCCGCGTGTCGGACGCGAGCCTCTCCTTCGCCGGGTTCGCCGACGGCGACGTCCTCCAGCCGCAGCACCTCCGGCCCGCCAACCTCGCGGATTCGAATCGCCTTTGGCATGGCGCCTCCTGTGACTCCTTTTCGCTTCCCCTGCAAGCGCGCGTCGCGGGCAAACGGGGCCTCCCTAACCGGGATCAAGGCTGTCCGCTCCCCCCGGAGGAGGATTCTCTCGGGGAGGCGACCCGGATGGTGACGTCCCGGCGGGAGCCGGGCGGGTGCCTCGAGGGGGCGCGCCGATGGCGCAAGGTCCCGCGGGCGAATCGGCAACGCTGGAGCGGCTCCAGGTCGATGAAAAGGAGCTCGAGCGCGCGCTCACCGCGGCTCGGACCGACGCCGAGCGCGCGCTCGGGGAGGCCCGCGCCGCCGCCGAGCGCCTCGCGGGCGAGGCCCGGCGGGCGCTAGAGGAGGAGCTCTCCGCGCTTCGCGCGCGGGCGGAGCAGGAGGACGAGGCCCTCCAGCTGGAAGCCCGGGATCGCGCCGCGGCGCGCGCGAGGGCCGTCCGCGCGGCGGCCGCCGCGAACCGCGAGCGGGCGCTCGCCGCGGTGCTCGCCCGCGTCACCGGAGGGGAAGGGTGATCCGGCCCATGTCGAAGGTCCAGGTCCTCGGGCCGCGCAGGCTGCTCGAGGACGCGCTCGCCTTCCTCCAGGGCCAGGGCGTCCTCGACCTGCGGACGCCGGCGCTGCTCGCGAGCGGCGCGTCGCGAGGCGCCCTCCACTGCGTCCCGCTACGGGAGGGCGAGCAGGCGACGGAGCGGGCACTCGAGAAGGCGGTCGAGGACGGGGAGCAGCTCCTCGCCGCGCTTCCCGCCGCGGGGCGCGCCCCGGAGGAGGCCCTCCCTCTCCCGGGGAGCCCGCAGTTCGCCGAGCGCCTCCAGGAGCTCGCTGCCGATCGGCGCCGCCTGGAAGAGCGGGCCGCCTCGCTCCGGGAGGAGCGCCAGGTGCTCGATCGCTACGGCCGGCTCCTCGCCGCCCTGGCGCCCCTCAAGCCCTCCCTGCCGTTGCCGGGCGAGCCCCATCCCGTCGGCCTGGTGATGCGCAACGACCGGCGGGCCCTCGAGCTCCTCGAGGCCGAGCTGCGCCGCCTCACCTCGGGGAATTGCTCGGTCCAGGCTCGCCCCGCCGGAGACGATCAATTCGCGGTCCTCGTCACCGTGCCACGGACACACGAGCGGGAGGTCACCGCCCTCCTCTTCGAGCGCGGGGTGGAAGAGATCCGGCTTCCGGCGCGCTACGCCGGGCGGCCGCTCGTCGAGGCGCTGCGGCTCCTGCTCTCCCGGGAGCGGGACCTCCCCGGCCTCATCGCCTCCGCCGAGGAAGAGCTGGAGCGGTTCTCGGCGCGGGTCTCGCCCGCTCTCCGGCGCGCCCTGCGGGAGGCGCGGGATCGGCTCGACCGGCTCCGGGCGCTCGCCTCCTGCGGTGAGACGCAGCACGCCTTCGTGGTGACCGGGTGGCTCCCGAGCACCCGCGTCCCGTCGCTGGAAGCCGACCTCGTGCGCGCGTTCGAGGGCCGGATCGCGCTGGTCGCCTACCCTCCCCAGCCCGGGGAGGAAGGTGACGTCCCGGTGGTGCTCGAGAACCCTCCGGCCCTGCGCCCTTTCGAGCGCCTCCTCGCCTTGGTGCCGCCCCCTACCTACGGATCGCTCGACCCGACACCCTACCTGGCGATCTTCTTTCCCCTCCTCTTCGGGCTCATGCTCGGCGACGCCGGCTTCGGAGCGCTGGGAATCGCCGTCGCCCTCGTCGCTCGGCTGCGGGGGTGGGGAGGGCCTGCGGGCCGCGACCTCTCCGCCATCGCGCTCGCCTGCTCCGCTTCCTCGCTCCTCTTCGGAATCCTCTTCGGGGAGGTGTTCGGCAACCTCGGCACTTCCCTCGGGTTCCACCCCCTCTTGCTCGACCGGCGCCGGGCAGTGCTCGCCTTCCTGGCCCTGTCGATGGGGGTCGGCATCGTCCACGTCGGGCTCGGGACCGCGCTCGGGGCCACCCACTCGCTCCGCCACCGCCACCTCCGCGAGGGGGTCGAGCGCCTCGGGCGCTTGCTGCTCCTCCTCGGGGCCGCTCCCGCCGCCCTGGCGCTCGTCGGGGTCATCCCCCGCGCCGTGCTCGCGCCGTCGCTGGCCGTCGGGGGTGCGGGCGTGGTGCTGGCGGTGACGGGAGGCGGGCCCATGGCGCTCCTCGAGGTCGTCCTCTCCCTCGGCAACGTACTCTCCTACGCCCGCCTCATGGCGCTCGGGCTCGCCTCGGTGCTCCTCGCCGAGGTCGCGAACCACATGGCGAGCGCCGTCCGCCCGGTGGCGGTGGGCGTCGCGCTCGCGCTGCTGCTGCACGCCGTCAATTTCACCCTGGGGCTCGTCAGCCCGCTCATCGCCTCGCTGCGCCTTCACTACGTCGAGTTCTTCGAGAAATTCTACGAGGGGGGCGGGCGGGCCTACCGCCCCTTCGCCCTCGGAACCTGAACCAATGGAGGGAGCATGGAAAAGGTTTACCTTGCGATCGCCGCCGCGTTCTCCATCGGAATCGGGGCCCTCGCGACCGCCTGGGTGCAGTCGCGCATCGGGACCGCCGGAGCCGGCGCCCTCTCGGAGAAGCCCGAGCTGCGCGGCGCGGTCATCGTGATGCTCGCCATTCCCGAGACCCTCGTCATTCTGGGCTTCGTGGTGGCGGTGCTCATCCTCACCGGCGGGGGGTAGGGAGTGGCCTACCGGGACCTCCTGCGCGCCCTCGAGGAAGAGGTGCGCGAGCAGGCGCGCGCGCTGAAGGAGTCGGCGCGCGCGGAGGGCGAGCGCCTCGCCGCCGAGGCGCGGCGCCTCGCCGAGGCCGCGAGGGAGGACGCGCTCGCCCGGGCCACCGCGGAGAGGGCGTCCGCGGCGCAGCGCGCTCGCGTGCGCGCCGCCCTCGACGAGGAGCGGCTCCTCCTCGGCGAGAAGCGCCGGATCCTCGAGGAGCTCCGGGGCGAGGCCCGCTCTCGCCTCCCGGGGCTCTCCTCCCTGGCGCTCTCCCGCCGCCTCCTCGACGAGGCGCTCGGCGACGACGACGGGAGCCCGCTCCGGGTGGTGGCCGACCCGGGACACGCCGAGGCCTGCCGAGAGCACCTCGCCTCGCACCCCGAGACCCGAGGCCGCGTCGAGGTCGTCGAGGCGGCACAGGCAAGGGGGGGCGTCGAGCTCGAGGTCGGCGACCACCTCTCGGTGGACAACACCCTCCCCTCTCGTCTTTTCCGCGCCTGGCCCGCCCTGGAGGTGGAGCTGGCCTCGATCCTCTTCGGGGGCGCCGATGACGCGCGGTGACTACGCGCTGGGCCGGCTCGGCGGCGCGCGATCCCGCCTCCTCGCCGCCGGCGGCCTCACCGACCTCCTCGCCCGAGCCGACCTGCCCGAGCGCCTCGACCTCCTCCGCCCCTCGCTCTGGGGGGCCTCCTTGCCGGCGGCGCCGGCCGGGCGACCGGCGGAGCTGGATGGGGTGGAGGCGGCGCTGGCCGCCGAGTTCCGCCGCCAGATCGAGCGGGTGGCCGACGACCTCGAGGGCGCGCGGCGGCGCCGCTTCCAGGCCTTCCTGCTCTCGCAGGAGGCGGCGAGCCTGAAAGGGCTCTTGCGGGCGCTCAGCCGGGGGCTCAAGCCGGAGGAGGCCACCGGGCTCCTCGAGCCGGCGGTGGCGCTAGGGCGGGCCGAGCTCCTCGAGCTCGCCGCCTCCAAGGACGCCGCCGAGGTCGCGAGCAGGCTCGCCGCCTGGAAGAGCCCGTTCGCCAGGTCCGTGGCCGAGCACGCCGAAGCGTTCCGCACCCCCGGGGGCCTCTTCCGCCTGGAGGCGGCGCTCGATCGCGTCGCCTTCGCGACCGCCCTCGCCGAGGCGCGCGGGCCTGGGGAGGACCGCAGGGTGCTCCGGCGCCTCACCGGAGCCCAGGCCGACCTCGCGAACGCCGCGCTCCTGCTCGCCTTGGCGGGAATCCCCGAGCCCCCCGAGCTCGGCGCCCCGGGCGGCGAGCGCATCGGGGAAGACGAGTTCCGCCGGCTCTCGGGCCAAACGGGCGCTCCCCTCGCCGTCGCCCTGGCGCGCCGGCTCTCCGACCTGCTCGGCCCGGCGGACGCGGCGGCGGCGGAGCTCTCGAAGCCGCTCGCCGCCGACCACCTCTTCGGGCGCGCGCTCTGCCGCTTTGCGCGCGCCGAGGCGCGGAGCTCCCCGCTCTCGCTCGCGGTTCCCTGCGCGTTCGCACTCGACCTCGTCGAAGAGCTGCGCCGGGTGCGCCTCGTCCTGCGCGCCACCGAGCTCGGATACCCCCCGAGCGCCCTCCTCGAGCTCCTGGAGGCGTGAGGTGGCCCCGCGCGTGCCCGCCCCGTCCTCCGCTTCCGCCACCGGCGGGCCGGCCGCCCCGGTCCAGACGCTGCGGGTGGTGACGCGTCCCGGAGACGCCCTCGGCTTCCGGCTCGCCGGCGCGCGAGTGGACGAGGTGGCGCCCGGCGAGGAGTCCGTTCGGATGCGGGCCCTCCTCGCAGACCCGGCCATCGCGGTGCTGGCGGTGGAGACGGCGGTGCTCTCCTCGGTGCCCGAGCCGCTGCTCCAGCGGGCAGCGGAGCGCGGCCTGCCGGTGGTGCTCCCCTTCACCTTGCCCCGCCGCCTCTCCGAGGCCGCCGAGGGTCGCGCTTACGTCGCCGCCCTCATCCGGCGCGCCATCGGCTACCACGTGAAGCTGGAGGAGCGTCGATGACCGCCAGGCTGACGCGCGTCGCCGGACCCACCGTCTCCGTTCGCGGCCTTCCCGGGGTGGCGCTGAACGAGCTCGTGCTGGTGGGCGAGGAGCGGCTCCTCGGCGAGGTCGTGCGCATCGAGGGAGACCTCGCGACCCTCCAGGTCTACGAGGACACCGAGGGCCTGCGCCCGGGCGAGCCAGCCACCGCCACCGGTGGACCGCTCACCGCCGAGCTCGGGCCGGGCCTGCTCGGCCTGGTGTTCGACGGGATGCAGAGGCCGCTGCGGGCGCTCGCCGAGCGGGAGGGCGACTTCCTCTCCCGCGGAGCCCGGCTGCCCGCGCTCGACCGGTCGCGGCGGTTTCGCTTCGAGCCGGCCCTGCGGCCGGGCGACGAGGTCCGGGGGGGGGATCTGCTCGGGCAGGCCACTCCCGCCGGCGACGGCGGCGGCCGCCCGGAGAAGGTGCTCGTCCCCCCCGACGCGCGCGGGCGGGTCGCCGAGGTCCGGGCCGGCGAGGTCGCGGTGGAGGACGGGGTGCTCTGGCTCGAAGGCGGGGCTACCCTCTCTCTCATGCACCGCTGGCCGGTGCGCCGCCCGCGACCGGTGCGAAAGCGACTCGCCCCGGACGTTCCCTTCCTCACCGGGCAGCGCGTCCTCGACTGCTTCTTCCCGGTGGCCTGCGGCGGCACCGCCATCGTCCCCGGTGGGTTCGGCACCGGAAAGACCGTGCTCGAGCAGAGCCTCGCCAAGCACGCGGCGGCAGACGTCATCGTCTACGTGGGTTGCGGCGAGCGCGGGAACGAGATGGCCGAGGTGCTCGACGAGTTCCCGCGCCTCTCCGACCCTCGGTCGGGTCGGCCGCTGCTCGAGCGGACCGTGTTGGTGGTGAACACCTCCAACATGCCGGTCGCGGCCCGGGAGGCCTCCATCTACTTCGGCGTCACCATCGCCGAATACTTCCGCGACCAGTCCCTCCAGGTGGCGCTCATGATCGACTCCACCTCGCGCTGGGCGGAGGCCCTCCGGGAGATCTCCTCGCGCCTGGAGGAGATGCCTGGCGAGGAGGGGTACCCGACCTCGCTCGCCTCCCGGGTGGCCCAGTTCTACGAGCGCGCCGGGCGCGCCGTTCCGCTCTCCGGCGAGCGCGAGGGAGCGGTGACCGTCGTCGGGGCCGTCTCCCCGCCGGGGGGGGACTTCTCCGAGCCGGTGACCCAGTCGTCGCTGCGCGCGAGCGGCGCCCTCTGGGCTCTCTCGGCGGACCTCGCCCATCGGCGCCACTTCCCGGCGGTGGACTGGGGGCTCTCGTTCAGCCTGGACGCCCCGCGGCTCGAGCCCTGGTTCCGGCGGGAGGCGGGCGAGGACTGGGTCGGGCTGCGCGACGAGGCGATGCGGCTCATGCAGCGGGAGCGCGAGCTCCTCGAGATCGCCCAGCTGGTGGGGGTGGAGGCCCTCCAGGACGCCGAGCGCGTGGTCATCGAGTCGGCGCGGGCGCTGCGGGAGGGCTTCTTGCGCCAGAGCGCGTTCTTGCCCGCCGACGCCTCCTCGCCTCCCGGCAAGACGGTGGCGATGCTGCGGGCCTTCCTCCACTTCCACCGGCGCGCCGGCGAGGCGGTGGAGCGCGGCGTGCCCCTCCGGACCATCCTCGACGCCCGCCTCGACGAGCACCTACTGCGGCTCCCGGAGGCGACCGCCGCGGAGGCCCCGGCGGCGGCGGCCGCGGTCACCGCGGCGGTGGACGAGGCGCTTGCAGCCCTGGAAGGTGCCGGATGAGCGATCTCACCACCCGCAGGCTACACCCGGCGGCCGCGGTTCGCGGGCCGCTGCTGATGGTCCGCGGAGCCCGCCGCGCGCGTCTCGGCGAGATCGTCCGGATCCGGAGCGCCGGCGAGGAGCGCCGCGGCCAGGTCATCGAGGTGGGCGAGGAGCTCGCCGCCATCCAGGTGCTGGAGGAGACCCGCGGGCTCTCGCCCGACCGCGCCGAGGTCGAGCTCACCGGCGAGCTCGCCTCCCTGCCCGTCTCCCGCGAGATGCTGGGGCGAACCTTCGACGGCACCGGCAAGCCCAGGGACGGCCTCCCCGCGCCCATTCCCGAGGCGCTCCTCCCGGTGCACGGCGCCGCCATGAACATCGTCCGGCGCGAGAAACCGTCGGAGTTCATCGAGACGGGCATCTCCGCCATCGATGGGCTCAACACCCTCGTCCGCGGCCAGAAGCTCCCCATCTTCTCCTGCGCCGGCCTTCCGGCGTCGCGCCTCGCTGCCCAGATCGTGCGCCAGTCCAGGGTGCGGGGCGGCGAGCCCTTCGCCGTGGTGTTCGCGGCCGTCGGCGCTCCCTTCCGCGAGTCCCAGGAGTACCTGGAATCCTTCGCCGAGTCGGGGACGCTCGACCGGACGGTGGTCTTCCTGAACCGGGCCGACGACCCTCCCATCGAGCGGCTGCTCACGCCGCGTTGCGCGCTCACCTGCGCCGAGCACCTGGCCTTCTGGCACGGCATGCACGTGCTCGTCGTGCTCACCGACATGACCGCCTACTGCGAGGCCCTGCGCGAGGTGGCTCTGGCCCGCGAGGAGCTGCCCGGGAGGCGCGGATATCCCGGCTACCTCTACACCGATCTGGCGAGCCTGTTCGAGCGGGCCGGACGCCTCGCCGGGCGCCGGGGCTCGGTGACCCAGCTCCCGGTGCTGACGATGCCCGACGACGACCTCACCCACCCCATCCCGGACCTGACCGGCTACATCACCGAGGGGCAGATCGTCCTGTCGCGCGATCTCGACCGCAAGGGGGTCTTCCCGCCCATCGACGTCCTGCCGTCGCTCTCGCGGCTCATGGGGCTCGGCACCGGCGAGGGGCGCACCCGAGAGGACCACCGGCCGGTCTCCGATCAGCTCTACGCGTTCCACGCGCGCGGGGTCGATGTGCGCCGCATGGCGGCCATCGTCGGCGTCGCCAACCTGGGCGAGGAGGAGCGCCGCTTCCTCGACTTCTCCGAGCGCTTCGAGCGCGAGCTCGTGCACCAGGGAGGGTCCTTCCGGACGCTCGAGGAGACGCTCTCGACGGGGTGGCGGCTCCTCTCCGCCTTTCCACCTTCGACTCTCACCCGAGTGAAGGCGTCGCTCGTCGAAAGGTACCGGCCGGAGTCCGCGCCTTGAGCCAGACCTCCACCACCCGCATGGGCCTGCTCGAGGCCCGCGCGCATCTCGGGCTCGCCACCAAGGGGGCGAGGCTGCTCCGCAGCAAGCGGCAGGTGCTGGCGGGCGAGTTCTTCCGGCTCATGCGCGAGGTGATGGAGGGGCGCGAGCGACTGGACCGCGCGCTCCTCGAGGCCTCGCGCGGATTGCTCGTCGCCCGGGCTCGCGAGGGAGAGCGGGCGCTCGCCTCCGCCGGGATCGCCGGCGAGCGCGAGATCCCGCTCTCCGTCACCCACCGGCGCGTCTGGGGGGTTCCGGTTCCGCGCATCGACGCTCCCAAGCTCGTCCGCCACGCGGCGGCCCGCGGCACCTCTCCGCTCCTCGCCGCGCTGGCCCATCAGGAGGCGGCGCGCCGCCACGAGGAGGCGCTCGAGGTCCTGCTCTCCATCGCCTCTCGGGAGCTCTATCTTCGGCGCCTGGGAGAGGAGATCCAGGACACCTCCCGGCGCATCAACGCCCTCGAACAGCTCCTCGTCCCGCGGCTCACGCGCGAGGCGGCGCGGGTGGAGGCGGCGCTGGAGGAGCGAGCCCGCGAGGACGCGGTCCGCCTGAAGAGGTTCCGCGGCCGTCGCCGGGGCTAGTCGGCGCGGCGTTTCGCCTCGGGGCGGCGCTTCGACCGCGCGGCCTTTCGGGCGCGCGCGCGCGCCGCCTTCTTCGGCGCCTTCCTCTTCGGGCGGCGCGATCTCGGGAGCGGGCCGGGCCGGCCCGCCTCGCTGCGAGGAGGAAGCTCCTCGGCCCCCGAAGGGTGATCGCGCAGCCAGAGGAGGAGGTCGACGTAGGAGAGGACGCCGCAGACGCGCCCGTCGCCGTCCACCACCACCAGGGCCCCGACGCGCTCGTCCGCGAAGGTGTCGAGCACCTCCGCGGTGCGGGTGCCGACCCGCACCGCGATGGGGTCGGGCGTCATGACGCCGGACACCGGCTCCGAGAGCGCCTCTACGGTGGCCTGGGTGAACCCGTAGAGGTCCGTCCCCAGCCTCGCGCGCAGGTCGCGCTCGGAGATGATCCCGACCGGCCGCCCGGCGTCGTCCACGACCGGCAGGTGGCGGAAGCCACCCTGCAGCAGGACCTCGGCCGCGTCGCCCAGCGTGGAGTCGGGTTCGAGCGTCTTCGGCCTCGCCGACATGAGCCGCTCGACGGGCATGTCCTGGAACGGAACCGCCTCTGGCATGACGACCTCCCTTGACGGGGAAAGATGCACCGGAACCACCCCTCCTCAACTTTTTCGCCGCCCTCCGCGTCGGCACTGCCCGCGCCTCGCGGGACCTGTCCCGCCTCCCTCGCCGAGGCCGCCGCCCTCGGCCCGTTCGGGACGGGGCCGCTATCGGGGTCGCACCTAAGAGGGGCTGAACTCCCCGAGCCCGGAAAGGCGCAAGATTGGCACCGGGGGTGCGGGCCCGAGGCGAAGAGGGTCCCGGGACGGCCCGGAGGCCAAATGGACGGATTCCAGACTGCTCTCCTCGTGCTGGCGGCGGTGCTGGTGGGGGCGCTCTTGCCCCTCGTCGTGCAGCTCTACTCCATCCTGCACACCCTCCGGCAGGTCCTGGAGAAGGGCGCCCGGGACATCGCGGAAGGCACGAAGACCGTTCACGCGATCGCAGACCGGATCGATCGCCTGACGAGCGGCCTCGAGAAGGACGGAAAGCTCGACACGCTCGTCTCCGGGTTGACGGCCGTCTCGGAGACGGTGGTGCAGCTTCGCGACACCCTCAAGATCGCCTCGGCGGTGGGGGCGGCAGTGGTTCCCGCGGTCGGGGCGGCGGTCCGCGCCTGGCGCTCGCACCCCGCTCCGGAGGGCTCGGGGGAAGAGGACCCCGCCGGCGCCGACAAGCCCGGCGGCTCCCGCGAAGCGCCGGCCGAGGTGGCAGAGCTGTTGAAGAAGGAGGTCGCGCGATGATGAGAGAACACACGAACGGCGGGGCAGGAGCCGGAAGCGTCCTGCTCGCCTTCCTGACGGGCGCGGCGATCGGTGGCGTGGTGGCGCTCCTGCTTGCGCCGCGCTCGGGCGAGGAGACTCGCCGGCGCATCTTCGAGTTCGGGGAGGACGCGAAGGAGAAGCTCGGGAAGGTCCCGGTGGCCGTCCGGGAGGCGGAGAAGGCGGCGGTGAGCGCCTTCAACGACACGATGAAGAAGGCCTGAGAGGGCCGCTCGCAGGAAGGGGTGGACGCACCCCTGTCGCGGTGCGCAGATTTTTCTGCGATCCACCGCTGGCATTCCTACCGAAGCCCCTGGAATCGCTGGGTTTCGTCCCCGTTCTCGCAGGGCACGGAACCTGCTACGTTTTTTCGGCCCTGGGCCTCGCCCGGCCCCGACTTCCATGAACGCGCCGACCCACCGCGAGATCCCGTACAACTACACCTCGGCGGACGACCGCCAAGCCGTGTCGATGCTCCTCGGCAGGGGCGTCTGGCAGAAGCTCGAGGAGCTGCGGTCGAGAAGGGTCACGGGCCGCTCGGCCCGCCTGCTCATGCGGGTGTTCGGCGAGGTCCTCATCCACCGCCGCAACCCCTACCTTCGCCAGGAGCTCGTCGCGTCGCGGAAGCGGAGGGCCCGCTTCTTCCGGGAAGCGGAGACGAACCTCCGCGTCATCCGCGAGGCCGCCGGGGACGAGACGCTGGTGCTCGAAGTGCTCGCCGAGTGCCGCCGGCTCCTCGACGCCTTCCGGGACGAGGTGCAGAAGGCCCCCGACCTCGAGGCCCGCGTGCGGCGCGCGCTCGGACTGGTGGTGGGCAGGGACAACGTCCTCCTCGACCCCTTCACCCTCGTCTCCCACGCCACCGACGCCACCGACTGGCGTCTGCACCTCCCGCTGGCGGTGGTCACGCCCACCGCCGAGGAGCAGGTGGGTCCCCTGCTCTCCGCCATCCGCGAGCTCGGCCTGCACGCCATTCCCCGCGGCGCCGGCACCGGGCTCACCGGGGGAGCCATCCCGCTGCGCCCCGACTGCGTGGTGGTGAACACCGAGAAGCTCGACCGCATCCGCGGCATCGAGGCGCGTTCCTTCCGGCTCGACGACGGTCGCACCGCGGAGGGACAGGTCCTCTCTCTCGAGGCCGGAGTCATCACCGAGCACGCCATGGAGCACGCCGCCCACCGCGGGCTCGTGTTCGCCACCGACCCGACGAGCGCCTGGGCGTGCACCATCGGCGGGAACATCGCCGAGAACGCGGGCGGGAAGGACTGCGTCCTCTGGGGCACCTGCATCGACAACATCGTCTCGTTCCGCATGGCGATGCCGTCCGGCAGGACCTGGGTGGTGCGGCGCACGAACCACCAGCTCCGCAAGATCCTGCCGGACGACGCGGTGCGCTTCGAGGTCACCGAGGTGGACGGCTCCCCGGTGCGGGCGATCGAGCTTCGCGGCAGCGACATCCGCAAGAAGGGGCTGTGGAAGGACATCACCAACAAGGCCCTGGGTGGCGTGCCCGGCGTCCAGAAGGAGGGCACCGACGGGGTCATCACCTCTGCCGAGTTCATCCTCTACCCGGCCTACCCCCACCAGCGCACCCTGTGTCTCGAGTTCTTCGGCCCCGACTTCGACGAAGCGAGCGAGGTCATCCAGGAGATCGCCCGCTCCATGCCGAACCGGGGCGAGGAGGCGCTCTCGGCGCTCGAGCACTTCGACGACCAGTACGTGAAGGCCATCGGCTACCAGGTGAAGGCGCCCCGGGCCGAGACGCCCAAGGCGGTCATCATCGTCGACGTGGTGGGCCACACGCCCGAGCAGGTAATCCGGGGCGTGGCCGCGCTGCGCGCCATTCTCGCCAAGCACGAGAGCACCTTCCTCACCGAGGCCCGCGACGGGGCCGAGGGGAAGCGCTTCTGGGCCGATCGCAAGAAGCTCGGCGCCATCGCCCGGCGCACCAACGCCTTCAAGATCAACGAGGACATCGTCCTGCCGCTCTCCTCCCTCGGGGAGTTCTCGCTCTTCGTCGACGCCATGAACGTCCACGAGGAGCGGCACACCCAGGAGACGTACGTCCGGCGCGTCGAGACGTACCTGAAGACCCTCCCTCCCCCGGATGAGGCCAACTGGCCCGCCCGGCTGGAGGCCGCCGCCGCCCGGTGCCGGGCCGCGGTCGAGTCGCTCCGCACCGCCGACGAGGAGGCCGTCCGCTCGCTCTCGGTGACCTCCAGGCTGCGCCAGGATCTGGCCGCCCTCCTGCGCGGGCACGGCAAGGTGGCCACCACCGTCGAGGGGATCTGGGAGGAGGTCCGCGCTCGCCTCATCGTGCTCGCGACGCACATGCACGCCGGCGACGGCAACGTCCACGTCAACATCCCCGTGCTCTCCAACGACCGGCCCATGCTGCGGCGTGCCGAGGCGGTGGTGGAGAAAGTCTTCGAGCGGGTGCACGAGCTCGGGGGGGTGGTGTCGGGCGAGCACGGGATCGGCGTGACGAAGCTGCGGTACTGGGACCCGGGCCGGCGCGCCGAGCTCGAGGCCTACCGCCGGTTGGTGGATCCCACCGGGCTCATGAACCCGGGCAAGCTCTCGGACCTCGAGGTGCTCGATCAGATCTTCACGCCCTCCTTCAACCTCTTGAAGCTCGAGGCCCGCATCCTCCAGCACGGCCAGCTGGAGGAGCTGGCGAAGAAGATCGCCACCTGCGTGCGCTGCGGGAAGTGCAAGCCCGACTGCTGCGTCTTCTACCCGCCGCGCGGCCTCTTCTACCACCCGCGCAACAAGAACCTCGCCATCGGCGCGCTCATCGAGGCCCTGCTCTACGACGCCCAGCGGGAGCGCTCTGGCTCCTTCAAGCTCCTTCGCTACCTGGAGGAGGTGGCCGACCACTGCACCATCTGCCACAAGTGCCTCGCCCCGTGCCCGGTGGACATCGACACCGGCGAGGTCTCGGTGATGGAGCGCGAGATCCTGGCCGCGCGCGGATTCAAGCACACCCCGCTCGCCACCAAGCTCACCCTTCGCTACCTCGACACGCGCTCCCGGGTGGGCAACGCCGTCTTCCGCGGCGGGCTGGTGCGCTTGGGCGGCGCGGTGCAGCGCGCCGGGCACGAGGTCACCGGACCGCTGCGCAACCACGCGCGAGGCTCCCGGCTGCTCCAGTCCTTCCGCTCGCCGGTGATGCCCGCCGACGAGGGCACGCTAAGGGACGTGGTGCCCGAGTGCCGACCGGACCAGGCGCTGCTCTTCCAGCCGGAGGGCGAGGCGCGCCGCACCGTGTTCTACTTCCCGGGGTGCGGCTCCGAGCGGCTCTTCTCCCGCGTCTCGCAGGCGGCGCTGCACGTGCTCCTCGAGACCCGGACCCGCGTCGTCCTGCCCCCGCCCTTCCTGTGCTGCGGGTTCCCTGCGCACGCCAACGCCCGCACCGCCCAGAGCGATCGCACCGTGCTGCGCGACACCATCCTCTTCAGCCAGATCCAGGAGATGTTCAGCTATCTCAGCTTCGACGCGGTGGTGGTCACCTGCGGCACCTGCATGGATGGGCTCGAGGGCATGGAGGCGTCGAAGATCTTCGGCGCCCCGGTCGTGGACGTGGCTCGCTTCGCCCTGGACGCTGGGCTGGTGGTGGAGGGCTCCCGCCCGGTGCTCTACCACTCGCCCTGCCACGACTCCCTGCGAGGCAAGGGGGTGGAGACCCTGCGCCGCGTCGGCTGCGACGCCGAGGCGGTTCCTCACTGCTGCTCCGAGGCGGGCACGCTCGCCCTGTCGCGCCCCGACATCACCGATGCCATGCTGCAGCGGAAGGCGGAGGCCATCCGCGCCGCGGTGGCAGAGCGGTCGCCGGGCACGCCCCTCCTCACCAACTGCCCCTCGTGCCTGCAGGGCCTGGGCCGCAATGCCTCGCTGGGAGTGGAGCCGCGCCACGTCGCGGTCGAGCTCGCCACCCGCATCTCCGGCGACGGGTGGCAGGAGCGCTTCCGGGCCCAGGCGGCGCAGGCGAAGGCGGTCCGCTTCTAGGGCGGAGGCCTGGCTCCCGCGGGCCGGCCGAGCCAGCCGAGGAGCTCGGCGTCCACCCGCTGCGGATCCTCGTTCTGCACGAAGTGCCCGGCGCTCTCGAGGAACACGATCTTCGGTCGGTTGCCCGGCGCGAGGTAGGGGGCGAGCCTCTCGGCGGAGAAGAGCTCGCGCCCGAGGAAGCGGTCGTGCGTCCCGAAGAGGACGAGCACCGGGGCGACCACGGGCCGGCGCCTCCCGTCCGTCCGCGCCTGCCAGGGCCGGCGGAAGGCGGCCCGGTAGTAGCCGAGTGCACCCCGGGCGGCTCCCGGCCGGAGCATCGCCGCCCGGTAGGGAGCCGTCTCCTCTCGGGGCCAGGCCTCGCGAACGTGCGACCCACCCCGCAGTGCCCGGCCCACGGCCGCTGCACCTCGCCGCGTCAGGATCCACTCCGGAAGGAGGGGAAGCTGGAACAGGAACATGTACCAGGAGCGCAGGAGCTGCCGCGGGTTCCGGGCGAGCTCCTCCGCGAGCGCCCCCGGTGGCGGACAGCTCATCGCCACCAGGCGCTCGACCGCCTCTGGGTGGTAGGAGGAGACTGCCCAGGCGACGGCGCCCCC
This sequence comes from Anaeromyxobacteraceae bacterium, assembly GCA_035499295.1. Taxonomy (GTDB): domain Bacteria; phylum Myxococcota; class Myxococcia; order Myxococcales; family Anaeromyxobacteraceae; genus DATJZG01. Next base: position 118,627 of record DATJZG010000186.1, on the reverse strand, counting down.
CCAGTCGTGCCCGACGACGACGGCGCGCTCCCTCCCCAGGGATCGGACGATCTCCCGCACGTCGCGGGCGAGCGTCTCCAGATCGTAGGGGCCCCGCTTCTCGGTCTCGCCGTAGCCGCGCAGGTCCGGGGCCACCGCCCGGTAGCCGGCCCGGGAGAGCGCCCGGACCTGGCGGCGCCAGGAGCGGGAGAGCTCCGGGAACCCGTGGAGGAGAAGCACGAGTGGCCCGGCTTCGGGGCCATCGGCGAGGGCGAAGAACTCGAGGCCATTCGCCCGCAGGCGCATCTCCTCCATCGAGCGACCTAGCGCCTCTCGCAGCAGAAGGCGTGAGTGACGTAGGGCATCCGGACCCGGCCCTCCTGCGCCCCTGCGGCGACGATGCGCCTCACCTCCCCGAGCACCTCGAGGCGCCTCGCAGCCGGCAGGGCGGCGACGAAGCTGGTGGAGGAGATGCGCTCCACGACCGCCTCCGGAGCGCCCGCCTGCTCGATCGCGAAGCGCCTCTCCTCGAGTGGCCCGAACAGGGCGCTCGCGGAGAGCGCATCGCGCCAGCGCCCGCTGCGGAAGCGCGGCGCGTCCCCCTGCAGCGGCAGGAGGACCTCTCCCAGCTGGCGCACCCACCCCACCCTCTCGTCCCGCTGGTTCCAGACGAGGCCCAGCACGCCCCCCGGCGCGAGCACGCGGTGGATCTCGCCGATGGCCCGAGGCCCCGCGAACCAGTGGAAGGACTGGGCGCAGAGGACCGCCCCCACCGAGCCGCTGCGGAGCGGGATGGCCTCGGCGAGGCCACCGACGGCGAGGGCGGAGGGGGCCCGCAGCGCGAGCTCGCTCCGCATCTCCGACACCGGCTCGACCGCCACGAGCATCCCGCCGTGGCGCGTAAGGGCGCGGCTCAGCTTCCCCGTCCCCGCTCCGAGCTCGAGCGCGCGCCGGCCCGGCCCGAGGCCCAGGGCTTGCGCCAGCCAGGTCACCGCCCCTTCCGGGTAGTCCGGCCGCGCCCGCTCGTAGAGCTCGGCGCCCCGGTACCCCTCGCTCGCTGCCCGGTGAAGGGCCATGGGTCGTCTCCTCACCCGCCGCGCGGAACCGGGTCGCGCCCGCGCGGGGTCGGCGTCACGCGCCGGCGCGCATGGCCGCCTCCAGCCGGCCCAACGCCGCCACGAGGTCCGGCTTCTCCGATAGGACTGGGAGCATGGGGTCCCGGCCGCTCCGCTCCACGCGGCGGGGGACGGTTTCGATGGTGAAGCGGGACGGGTCGAGCCTCGGGCCCACCTCGCTCCAGGAGAGGGGCGTCGACACCGGCGCGCCCGGTCGCGGGCGGACGCTGAAGGGGGAGACGATGGTCTTGCCCTGGCCGTTCTGGAGCCAGTCGAGGTAGACGCGGCCCTTGCGGGCCTCGATGGTCCGGGAGAGCGTGGCGATCTCCGGCATCTCGTCGGCGACGCTCCGGCAGAGAATGAGCGCGAGCTCCTTCGCCTGCCCGTGGGTGATCTGGCGACCGAGCGGCACGAGGACGTGCATCCCCCTCTGGCCGGTGGTCTTGGGATAGCAAGGGAGCCCCGCCTCCTCGCACAAACCGTGCATGCGGCGGGCGATGCGCACCACATGCTCGAAGGGGGCCTCCTTGGGATCGATGTCCAGGACCAACCAGTCGGGCCGGGCCATGTCGGAGAGGCGGCTCGAGGTGACGTGCAGCGGGATGGAACCGAGGTTCACGACGTAGAGGAGGGTCTCGAGGTCGTCGACCACGAAGTAGTCGATGTCCCGCTTCACATCCTCGCTCCATACCCGCTCCGTGCGCACCCAGCGCGGCGTCCACGCGGGCGCGTCCTTCTGGAAGAACGACTTCCCCTCGATCCCGTCCGGGTAACGCGTGAGCGTGAGCGGCCGATCCCTCAGGTAGGGCAGCACCCAGTCGGCGATCTCCCGGTAGTAGCCGAGGAGGTCGCCCTTCGTGTACCGGTCCTTCGGCCAGAAGACCTTGTCCTGGTTCGAGAGCCTGAGCTCGCGCTCCGGTGCGCCGTCGGAGCCGCCGGGATCGCCTGCCCTGCCGGCCGCCGCGGGCGGATCGGCGGGCTCGGCGAGGACGCACTCCTCCGGGCTCTTGTCGTCGCGGAGCCGAACGAACACCGGCTGCCGCAAGAGCCCCTCGCGGGTGCGCTCGAGGTAGCGCACCTCAGCGACGAGGCGGGGCTCGACCCAGTGGTTTCCCCTTCCCTTCGGAAGGGGCCCGGTCGCCGGGGGAGTTCGGCGGCCCAGCGGCTCGAGCTCCGCCCGGATGGCGCGAAGATCCTCCTCCCGGAACCCCGTCCCGACGCTCCCCGCGTAGGCGTAGGCGCCCCCCTCGCAGAGGGCGAGGTGCAGGGCACCGAACCCGGGCCGGTTCCGCGCCGGGTCGGTGAAGCCCACCACCACGAAGTCTGCCGCCCGGTGGACTCGAACCTTGACCCAGGCCCGGGAGCGCCCGCCGCGGTAGGTGGAGTCGAGGCGCTTCGCGACCATCCCCTCGAGCCCCATGGCGCGCACGGCCCGGAAGAAGTCTTCACCCTGTCCCTCGACGTGGTCGGCGTAGCGCACCGGGCCGACGCGACCGACGAGGCGGGAGAGGATCCCCTTGCGCTCCGAGAGTGGCAGGGATCGCAGGTCCCTCTCGCCCAGGCCGAGCAGGTCAAAGGAGAAGTAGGTCGCCGGCAGCTCGCGGGCCGCCCGCTCCACGTCGCGCGTCCGCTTGAGGAGCGCCCGCTGTTGCAAGAGCTGGAAGCTCGGCTTGCCCTCTGCGTCGAGCACGGTGATCTCGCCGTCGAGCACCGCTCGGTCCGCGGGGATCGCCCGCAGGGCCCGGGCCAGGTCCGGGTAGAGCGCGGTGGCGTCGAGCCCGCTCCGGTACCGGATCTCCACCCGATCCCCTTCCTTGCCGGCCAGAGCGCGGAAGCCGTCGTATTTGAGCTCGAAGACCCATTCCTTCCCGGAGAACGGTTCGTCGCTCGTCTCGGCCAGCATGAGCTTCACGTCCTCGGCACCGAGCCGCCGCCGGGGAGCCCCGGGGCCCACCAGCTCCGCCTCCAGCCGCGCCCCGGCGGTGGCGGGGCCGGCGAGGTCCTCGAGCGTCCGCCCGGAGAGCACCGACTCCTCGGCGAAGGGGATCCCCTTCGCCGCGAAGCGGTCCCGGTGCTTCATGAGGAGCCAATCCTTCTCGCCCCGCCGGGTCTTCACGAGCGTCCACTCGCCGCGCAGCTTCTGTCCCTCGAGCTCGAGGAGGAGCTTGCCCCTGCGAAGCCCCTCGGCGGGGTCCTCCCTCCAGGCGAACCGGCCCCGATCCCACACGATCACCCGGCCGGCGCCGTAGTTCCCCTCCGGGATGACGCCCTCGAAGTCTGCGTACTCCACCGGGTGGTCCTCGGTGCGGACCGCGAGCCGCTTCTCGGAGGGGTCCGCCGAGGGCCCCTTCGGCACCGCCCATGAGAGGAGCACGCCCTGGTACTCCAGGCGGAAGTCGTAGTGGAGGCGCGTGGCAGCGTGCTTCTGCACCACGAACAGGCCGCCGCCCTCCGGGGAGGCGCGCGGGCGCGCCGACCCGAAGGGCTCGGGCGTCGAGGAGGCGTCACGCTTCGAGCGATATCGCTCGAGCGGGTCGCTCTCGTGCCTGCCCATGACTCGGGCCCTATAATGCCGGCCATGGCCCCTCGCCCGATCGGTTCCGGAACGATCGCGTTCGGGCTTGTCTCGATCCCGGTCCAGATCTACCCCGCCACGCAGCCGAAGGCCGGCATTTCCTTCAACCTACTGCACGCCAAGGACGGGTCCCGTCTGAAGCAGCAGTACGTGTGCGCGAAGGACGGGGAGAAGGTGGAGCGGGACGAGATGGTGAAGGGCTACGAGTTCGAGAAGGATCGCTACGTCACCTTCACGCCCGACGAACTCAAGGCGCTCGAGGAGAGCGCCAGCCCCGCCATCGAGATCGCCGAGTTCGTACCTGCCGAGAAGGTCGATGCCGTCTACTTCGACCGGCCTTACTACCTCGCGCCCGACAAGGGAGCCGCCAAGGCCTACCGCCTCCTCGCCGAGGCGCTCGCGCGCTCCGGCAAGGCGGCCCTGGCGCGCCAGTCCGCCCGCGGCAAGCAGTACCTCGTGCTCTTGCGGCCGCGAGACGGCCGACTGGTGATGCACCAGCTGCTCTACCCCGACGAGGTGCGCTCCCTGGCGGAGGTGCCGGTGGAGGAGGCGGCGGTGAAGGAGCCCGAGGTGCAGCTGGCGCTCAAGCTCGTCGACCAGACCGCCTCGGAGGCCTTTCACCCCGAGAACTACCACGACGCAGTGCGGCAGCGGGTGCTCGAGGCGGTCGAGCGCAAGGTCGCCGGCCAGGAGGTCCAGCTCTCCCCTGCGGGGGAGCCGGCCGCGCAGGTCATCGACCTCATGGAGGCACTGAAGAAGAGCCTCGCCGCCCCCGTCCCGAAGGCCGCCGAGGCGAGCGGGGAGCAGGAAGGCGCCGCGGCAGAGCGGCGGCCGCCCAGGCGGGCCCCGGCCGAGGCCGACGCGAAGAGGTCCAAGGCCCCTTCCAAGAAGTGACCGGCGGTGCCAAGCTCCCCGGCGCATGTGGGGGTACCGTACCCGGGACGTCGCTCGGCTCCTCAAGGTCCCCGAGGCTCGCGTCCGCGCCTGGGTGAAGGCCGGGGTGGTGAGCTCGCGGCGCGGGCGGCAGGGCGAGCTCCGCTTCGGATTCGAGGAGCTCGTGCTCCTGCGGGCGGCGGCGGAGCTTGCCAAGGCCCGGATCCCGCCCCGCCGCCTGCGGCGCACCCTGCGCCGGCTGCGGGCGCAGCTGCCAGAGGGGCGCGCGCTCGCGTCGGTGGCGATCGTCGCCGACGGGGAGCGGGTGGTGGTGAGCGACGGGCGCTCCCGCTGGCACCCGGAGTCCGGCCAGGCGCTCCTCGACTTCGAGGTTCGCGAGATCGCCTCGCGTGTGGCGCCGCTGGTGAGGCGGGGCGCCCCCTCGCTCGACGCCGACGGTTGGTACGACTGGGGCCGCGACCTCGAGGACGGGGCCCCGAAGCAGGCGCAGGAGGCCTACCGGCGCGCGCTGGCGCTCGACCCGGAGCACTCCGCCGCCCATCTCGACTTGGGACGGCTGCTCCACGCCGGCGGGGACGCGCGGGCGGCCGAGGAGCACTACCGCCGCGCGCTCTCGGAGCGGCGCCTCGCCGCCACCGCCCTCTACAACCTGGGGGTGGCGCTCGAGGACCAGGGCCGCCTCGACGAGGCGCTCGACGCCTACCGGCGAGCGCTCCAGGCCGACCCGGGGAACGTCGACGCCCATCACAACGCGGCGCAGCTGTGCGAGCGGACAGGGCGGCTCGAGGCGGCCCTCGTCCACCTGCGGGCCCTGCGGAGGCTGTCGCGAGGGGGGACGCCCCCGAAGTGACCCCCTCGCCGTGACGCCTCCGGGGAAACGTGGTTTCCTCCTCTCGTGGGCTACGTCCTTCTCATCGGGAACAAGAACTACTCCTCTTGGTCGCTGCGCCCCTGGGTACTCCTGCGCCAGGCCGGCATCCCCTTCAGGGAAGACCTCGTTTCGCTGCGGCCCGACGCCGACAAGGGCTCTCGGATGGCGCGGCTCCCCGCCGGGCGCGTGCCCTGCCTCGATCACGACGGGTTCCTCGTCTGGGACTCGCTCGCCATCGCCGAGTACCTGGCCGAGCGCCACCCCGGCCTGTGGCCGGCCGATCCGCGGGCCCGGGCGTGGGCCCGCTGCATCTCCGCCGAGATGCACTCGGGCTTCGCGGCGCTTCGGGAGGGGATGTCGATGGACGTGCGCGCCCGCCGGCCGCAGCGGAAACGCACCCCGGCGATCCTGGCGGACATCGCCCGCATCGATCGGGTATGGAACGAGAGCCGGGCGCGGTTCGGGGTCGGCGGCCCCATGCTGCTCGGTTCCTTCACCATCGCCGACGCGTTCTTCGCCCCGGTGGCCTTCCGCTTCCGCACCTACGGGGTCGCTCCGTCCGGCGCCGCCGCGGCCTACCTGAAGGCGCTGCTCGACCTCCCGGCGATGCGAGAGTGGGACGAGGCCGCGCAGGGAGACGAGCGCCTCGCCGACCACGACCTCGACCTTCTCTACCCGGACGACTGAAGCCCTCGGTAGGGCCCCCTTGCCGGACGAGCTCCCCTCGGACCTTCGCGCGCCGCTCTTGCGGCGCTTCGTGGACGTTCGGGCCGGAGAGGCCCGGGCGGCGGTGCTCGGCTTCCTCTACTTCTTTTGCCTCCTCTCCGGCTATTACATCCTGCGCCCGCTGAGGGAGGAGATGGGGATCCGCGGCGGCGTGGAGAACCTGCCCTGGAACTTCTCCGCCACCCTGGCCGCCATGCTGGTCGCGGTGCCTCTCTACTCGAAGCTCGTCGCCCGGGTGCCGCGAGCCCGCGCCGTCCCCATCGTCTACCGCTTCTTCCTCGCCAACCTGGTCGCCTTCTACCTCCTGCTGCGGCTGGGGGTGGTGCCCCGGGAGGTGGCGCGCGCCTTCTTCGTGTGGGTGAGCGTCTACAACCTCTTCGTGGTGTCGGTCTTCTGGTCCTTCCTCGCCGACCTCTTCACGAGCGATCAGGCGAAGCGCCTCTTCGGGTTCGTCGCCGCGGGCGGCAGCGCCGGCGCCCTGGCGGGGCCGGCCTGCGCCGGCCTGCTCGTGGGCGCCCTCGGCGTCGCCAACCTGCTGCTCGTCTCGGCCGCACTCCTGGAACTCGCCACCCGGGGCGCGACGGCGCTGGTGCGGTGGTCTCGCGCGAGCGGGGCCTCGCTCGAGAGGGAGCTCGAGGCGCGCGGCAGCGCGGCCGGGGAGGCCGTCGGGGGCGGAGCCTGGAGTGGGATCGGCCTCGTCTTCCGCGACCGCTACCTGCTCGCCCTCGCCGCCCAGCTCGTGCTCTTCAGCCTCGGCAACACCCTCATCTACTACCAGACGGCGCGGCTGGTGGCGGCCGCGGTGCCGGACTCGGCCCGACGCACCGCGCTGTTCGCCTCCGTCGACTTCCTCGTGAACGCCGTCGCCCTCCTCACCCAGTCGCTCGCCACCGGCCCCATCGTCGCTCGCCTCGGGCTCTGGGCCGCGCTGGCCCTCGTCCCCGCTCTCTCCACGGCCGGTTTCGCGGTGGCGACCGCCTGGCCCTCCTTCTGGGTTCTGGCGGTCTTGCAGGCGCTCCGCCGCGCCGCCAGCTATGCGGTGGAAAGGCCGGCCCGGGAGGTGCTCTTCACCGTGGTGTCGCGCGAGGAGAGATACAAATCGAAGGCCTTCATCGACACGGTGGTGTACCGCGCCGGGGACGCCGGGTCGGCGTGGCTGGCGAAGGGGCTCGCCGCAGCCGGGCTCGGCATCGCCGCGAGCGTGGTCGCGGGAGTGCCGGCGGGGCTCCTGGGCCTGGGGCTCGCGCTTTGGCTCGCCCGAGAACAGCGGCTGCGAGAGGCGCGGTGAGCCGGCACCGCCCTCGGGCGGAAGGGGGGAGCGCGAGGTCACATGCTGAGCCGCAAGATCCCCCGGAGCGACGAGAGCCTGCCCGCCGTCGGGCTCGGCACCTGGCAGACGTTCGACGCCGGGAAGGAGGAGTCGGTGCGGGCCCCGCTCGCCGAGGTCGTCCGGCGCTTCCTCGCCGGAGGCGGTCGAGTCATCGACTCCTCCCCCATGTACGGCCGCTCGGAGTCGGTGGTGGGGGACATCCTCGCCGATCCCGCACCTCCGGCGCCGCCCTTCCTCGCCACCAAGGTGTGGACGACGGGGCGCGCCGGCGGGGAGGCACAGGTGCGCGAGTCGATGCGGCGGCTCAGGACCCGGCGCCTCGACCTGCTCCAGGTCCACAACCTGCTCGACTGGCAGACCCACCTGCCGCTCCTGCGCTCCTGGAAGGAGGAGGGGAGGATCCGCTACCTGGGCGTGACCCACTACGCCACCTCCTCGTTCCCGCTCCTCGAGCGGCTCCTGCGGAGCGAGAGCCTGGACTTCGTCCAGCTCCCCTATTCGCTCGCCAACCGCGAGGCGGAGAAGCGCCTCCTCCCCTGCGCCTCCGACGTCGGGACCGCGGTGCTGGTGATGCGCCCCTTCGAGGAGGGAGCGCTCTTCCGGGCGGTGCGGGACCGGGCGCTCCCTCCCTGGTCGGCCGAGGCCGGAGCGTCGAGCTGGGGCCAGTTCTTCTTGAAGTTCATCCTTTCGGTCCCGAGCATTACCTGCGTGCTCCCGGCGACCTCCGACCCGGAACACCTGAGCGACAACCTCGCCGCCGGCTCGGGCACCCTGCCCGGCGAGAAGCTCCGCCGCCGCATGGCGGAGGAGCTCCGCCGGTAAGGCCTTCCCGGGCCTTCGGCGCCGCTTTGGACTCCGTCGCGCCGCTCCCAGAGAGCGTGCCGCATTCCCGCCATCGCGCTCGAGCAGGGCGCATCCCGCCGCGCTGGGCGCGCCCGCGCCCGGCGCGCCCAGGGGAGCCGCGGGGAGTTCAGGGGGCGGGGGGCCTCGGCATCGGCGGCGGGCGCGGGGCTCCCGGTCTGGCGGCGCCGGCAGGGGCCTCGCCGTCTCCGCGCACTACCTTCATCGCGAGCGCCACCATCGAGGCGACGTCCGAGAGGGTGGCGGGCACGACGAGGGTGTTGCCCGCCTTGGCGAGGTTCCCGAACTCCTTCACCCACTGCTCGGCGACGCGGAGCTGCAGGGCCTCCACTCCGCCCGGCTGCGCCACCGCCTCGCCCACCTTGCGGATGCCCTCGGCCGTCGCCTGCGCGACCTCCAGGATGGCCTGGGACTGGCCCTGCGCCTCGTTGATCTGCTGCTGGCGCTTGGCCTCCGACTCCTTGATCACCTGCTGCTTCCGCCCCTCGGCGGTGTTGATGGCCGCGTCGCGCTCGCCCTCGGAGGCGAGGATGACCGCGCGCTTCTCCCGCTCGGCGCGCATCTGCTTCTCCATCGCGGCGAGCACGTCCTGGGGCGGGGTGATGTTCTTGATCTCGTAGCGCAGCACCTTGATGCCCCAGGGGCCGGTGGCCTTGTCGAGCTCCTCCACCACCTGGGCGTTGATGTGGGTGCGCGCCTCGAACGTCCGGTCGAGGTCGATCTTCCCGATCTCCGAGCGGAGGGTCGTCTGGGCGAGCTGGCTGATGGCGAAGTAGTAGTCGGCGATGCCGTAGCTGGCGCGCTGCGGGTCGAGCACCTTGAGGAAGAGGACCCCGTCCACGTGCACCTGTACGTTGTCGCGCGTGATGCACACCTGGGCCGGGATGTCGATCGATTGCTCCTTCAGGGTCTGCCGGTAGCGAACCACGTCGAAGAAGGGAACCAGGATGTGGAAGCCGGCGTCGAGCACCCCGTTGAAGCGCCCGAGCCTCTCCACCACGAAGGCGCTCTGCTGGGGCACCACCACCGCGGTCCGAAGCACCACGAACACCACGAAGACGGCGACGACGACGGCGACGACCAGTGCGATCACGAGTGGCCCCCCTCCTCCTCCGGTCGGATGTAGATGCGGATGTCTGCCACGCGGTCCACCCGGCACCGCTGGCCGCGCGCGAGCGGGACCGGGCTGGCGTTGGTCGCGGTCCAGGGAACGCCGCGGAGCTCCGCCTTGCCGGTGGCGCCCGGCGACAGGTCCTCCAGGGGAAACGCCGCCTCGCCCACCAACCCGTCCAAGGGCGGGCGCGGGCGGCCGAGCTGCCGGGCCACGCGGCGGCGGAGGCCCACGAGGAGCACCACTCCCAGGCCGGCGAAGACGAGCCACTGCACCCAGGCGGGCCCCAGCCCGGCGCCGGAGAGTGCCGACACCACCAGGGCAGACGCCCCGAAGAAGAGCGCGAAGAGGGCACCGGAGGTGACGATCTCGACGGCGAGCAACGTCACTCCCAGCAGGATCCACATCCACCAGTCCACCGAAGCCCCCCTTCTCCGCAGGGGTCAATGCTAGCACTCGCCGCCTGCGGGCGTCGAAGGATCAGGCCTTCGCGCCCGGGAGCGGCTCGGCGCTCGGCCGCGCCACCATCCCCGCCTGGTGGTGACACAGCTTCCAGCCGCGGCGCTCCCGCACGAAGACGTTCGTGGCGACGAGGACCGGCCCGGCAGGGATGCGCTCGCCGCAGACCACGAAGGCGGTCGAGCCGAGCACGTGCGCCGAGGCCGCGATGCAGGCGATGCGCGGCGCGTCGCCGCCCAGGATTCCGCTCCAGCTCTCCATCACCGCCTCGCGGCCCCGGAGCGCGTCCCAGCCCGGGTGCACGCAGGCCACCGGGGACTCGCGCGCCCAGAGGTCGTCCATCGCCGCCAGGTCGCGCTCGGCGAAGGCCCGGTAGAAGGCGGAATTGGCCTCGAGGACTTCGATCTCCTCAGGCGACATGTGGGACCCCCCGCGCATGCTAATCGGCCCGCGCCCGCTGCCAGGCGGGCCGGGCGAGAAGGCGCTCGACGTAGGCCTCGACCGCGGGAAGGCCGGCGGGCAGCCGGTACCCCTTCGCCCAGGCGAGCACCGCTCCCACCACCACGTCGGCCACCCCGAACTCGGTGCCGATGAGGAACGGTCGCCTCTCTAGGACGGGCTCGAGCGCCGCGGCCGCCTTCTGGAAGCGATCGCGCGCCTCCGCCGTCGCCTGGGGATTGCGCTCCGGCTCGCTCTTGCGCGACTCGGCGGAGAGCGCGGAGACGGGTGGCTCGAGCTCCGTCATGGCGAAGAAGATCCACTGGTAGACGAGCCCTCGCTCCACCGATCCCATGGGCGGCGAAAGCCTCCGCTCCGGGTACTTGTCGGCCAGGTAGAGGCAGATGGCGGCCGACTCGAAGATGCGATTCTCCCCGTCCTCCAAGACCGGCACGTGACCGAGCGGCTGGCGCGCGAGGTGCTCGGCGGAGCGGGTGTCCTTTCCGGGCTCGAGCCGCACGAGTTCGTAGGGGACCGAGAGCTCCTCGAGCATCCAACGCGCACGCGCGGCCCGGGTCTTCGGCACGTAGTAGAGCTTCATCCCGACCTTCCTAATCAGCCTTCCTCGGCCTCGCCGAAGAGGAGCCGCACGAAGCCCTGGTCCTCCGGCCGGGTGAGCAGGTAGACGTGGTCGCCGGGCGAGAGGATGGTGGGGCCGCGAGCGGGCAAGAGGTCGTCGCCGCGCAGGACCATGAGCACCGCCGAGCCGGCCGGGAACGGTGGCAGCTCGGCCAGGCTCGAGCCGGCAACCGCCGACCTCGGGTCCACGTAGAAGACCTCGATGGCCGCTTCCAGCGGCCGGCTGGGAGAGATCTCGACGAGCCCCTGGGGGGGCGGGGGACGCGCCGTCTGGAGGTTGAGCCTCCGCGCACCCCGCCGCACGGTGAGTCCCTGCACCACGGTGTTCACGAGCACCACGAAGAAGACGACGTCGAAGATGCGCTCCGCCCCCGGGGCCCGGGCCAGCACCGGAACGATGGCCAGGATGATGGGCACCGCCCCGCGCAGCCCCACCCACCCGACGTACGCCATCTCCGTGACGCGGTAGTGGAACGGCCACAGGAGCGGCACGACGACGAGTGGCCGAACGAGGAGCAGCACGAACCCGAGCAGGAGGCCGGCGACGCCGGCGGTGAGGAGCCGCGACGGGAAGGCGAGGAGCCCGAGGAGGAGGAACATCGAGACCTGGAGGAACCAGGCGCCGGCGTCGTGGGCCCGCAACACGCCCCCCTTGAACGGGAGCGGGCCGTTGCCGATGACGACCGCGGCGAGGAACACCGCCAGGAAGCCGCTGCCGCGAAGGAGCTCCGGGATCCCGAAGGCGAGGAGCGCGAGCGCCGTGGTGAGGACCGGATAGAGGCCCCCGGCGGGCAGCTGAACGCGCGCGAGGAGGAAACGTCCGGCCCACCCGATGGCGAGCCCGGCGGCTGCGCCGCCCACGAGCTTCAGCAGCAGCTCGAGGAAGGTCGCCGCCCCGAGCGGGCGGCCGGTGACGAGGATCTCGGTGCAGGTGGTGGTGAGGATCACCGCCATCGGGTCGTTGAGGCCGGACTCGAGCTCCAGCGTCGCCCCCACCCGGCGCTTCAGCTGGATCCCGCTCGTCCGCAGAATGGAGAAGACCGCCGCCGAGTCGGTGGAGGAGACCACCGCCCCGAGGAGGAGTGCCTGCCGCCACGGGAACCCGAGCACGTGGGCCACGGCGCCGAACAAGACCGCCGTCCCCACCACCCCGGCGGTGGCGAGAACGGAGGCCGGCGCCAACGCCACCCGGAAGGAGGCGAGCGGGGTGTTGAGCCCGCCGTCGAAGAGGATGAGGGCGAGCGCCACCGTCCCGACCCGCCAGGCGAAGCCGTAGTCGTCGAAGCGCAGGCCGCCCAGGCCCTCCGATCCGGCGAGGAGGCCGATGGCGACGAAGACGAGTCCCACCGGCATCCCCAGCCTGCGGGTGGCGCCGGAGAACACCACGCTCGCTGCCAGCAGGATGCCGGCGGTGGAGATGAGGAGCGCGGTGGCGAAGGGCTCCCCGGAGAGCATGGCTAGCGCCACACGGCGACGAGGGCGAGGCCGCCCACCGCCACGATGGCGAGGAAGGCGAGCGCCAGGTAGCGCGCGAGGGCCCAGCCCCCGAGCGCGAGCGACACTCCCCCCTTCACCAGGGTGTTCATGGCGCCGGCGAGGTAGACCGCCGTCACCGCCACCGGCAGTGCGACCTGGCCACGGGAGAGGTCGGCCATGGACAGCGAGATGGCGTCCATGTCGGCGGTGCCGGCCGCGAGCGCCGCCAGGTAGACGCCGGAGCGCCCGAGAGAGCTCGCCGCCTTGGACCCGACGATGACGAGTGCGAAGAGGAGGGCGAACTCGAAGGCGGCCGAGAGGCTGACCGGGCTCTTCAGCTTCACCTCCCCGGTCGCGCCCCGCGCGCCGCGGCGAGGCCTGAGGAGGAGGCTGCTGAGCAACCCGGCCCCGGCCATCCCCATCATGGGCAGGGCGAGCGCCTCCGCCAGCACCGGGTTCACGATGGCCACCACCACCTCCACCCGCAGAAAGACGATGGAGGAGGCGAGCACCACCGCCAGGGCAGCCGGGCGCGCGAGGCTCGGCTCCTGGCGCGCCCGCCGCGACATCTCCAGCGTCACCGCGGTAGAGGACACGAGGCCTCCCACGAAGCCGGTGATCCCTAGACCCCGCTCGGGCCCGAGGAGCCGGGTGGCGGCATAGCCAAGGAAGCTCACCCCGGTGACGAGGAGCATCATCCAGCCGATCACCCTCAGGTTGAGCACCCCGTAGGGGCCGAAGGGCTGGTCCGGCAGGAGGGGCACGAGCAGCACCGCCACGATGAGGAACTTGAGGGCGGAGACGAGGTCCTCGCGGGATACCTGGCGCATGAGCGGCTGCAAGACCGGCCGGGAGGAGAGGAGGACGGTCGCGACCACGGCCGTCCCGAGCACCATCACCACCCGGCGCCCGGTCGGCTGGACGATCCGCTCCGAGAGCGCGAGCGCCCCGAGAAGGAAGCTCACCAGGAAGGCGACCTCAGAGGTGAACCCCCGGTCGGCCTTCCTGCGGATGGAGTCGGCGTAGGCGACGACGAGGAAGAGCAGGAGCGAGGCGAAGGCGACGACGAGCACCACCGGCCCGAGCTGCCGGGAGAGCAGCATGGCGAGCCCGGAGGCGAGGGCCACCAAGGGATGGGTGCGGGCTCCGCCGAGGAAGGACACCCTCGATTCCTCGCTCGGGGCGGACTGCTCCCGCTCGAGGCCGATGAGCAGGCCGGCAGCGAGCGCGAGGCCGAGCGAGAGGAAGGGCTCGTAGGCGTCCAAGGGATTCCCGCCGGAATCCTACACCCTTGGCGCCGAGCGCAGCCCTCGTTCGCCTTGAAATAAGGGAGCATTCGCCGCGGGCGCCGCGCGATGGCTTCCCCGAGGGTGCGCCGCGGCGCGCAGGGGGGGCCGGCCCTGGTCGCTCCCCGGCGGCTGCTCGCCGGTCGCGCACACCCTTGGCCGGTTCCCGGGCAGCAGCGCGATGCGGGAGCGGCCGCCCTCGGACCCTCCCGGGTCCTGCCTTTCGGGCGCGCACGCGCTCGCGCGACCGGGAATCAGCGTGTCTTGCAAACCAGGATTTCCGGCCAGCGCGGCTTTGCAAATTGCGGCACGCGAGGTGCAAAGGCCAGGGCCGGCGGCAACGCCGAGGGACGGGCGGCTCAACTTCTTTTCCCGGCGCGGTGGCGCCGGGCAACCTCGCAGGAAGGGAGAACGGCAATGGCTGAGGGAAGTGAGAAGGTCTCGACGCGACCAACGCTAGGTCTGACCGGCTTGACGGTGAACGCGATGGCGCTCATCGCACCCGGCGCCTTTCTTTGGCTCACGTTCCAGATCCAGGCGCTCTACGGCGCGCCCATGGCCGGCTCGGCCATGTGGTTCGGCATCGTCGTCGCCCTGCTCCTGTGCTTCGCGACGGCCATCAGCTACGCCGAGCTCTCGAAGCTCTACCCGGGCGCGGGTTCCTCGTACTTCTTCGCCGAACAGGCCTTCCTCTCGAAGACCAAGGCCTACCGCTTCGCGCGCCTCGCCAAGTTCATCACCGGCTGGGCGAGCCACCTCTACTACTGGGTGTACCCGGGCGTGATGGTGGGAGTCACCGCGGTGCTCTCCGGGTACCTCCTCAACCAGTTCTTCCCCGACACGTTCAGCGGCACCTACAACAGCCCGCTCTTCATGATCCTCTTCTGCTTCGTCTTCGCCATCGGGGTCGCCTACATCGCCTTCCGGGGCGTCACCGGCACCACTGGCGTCAACTTCGCCATCAACGTGATCCAGATCGCGGCGCTCCTCGTCTTCACGGTGATGGCCATCTCCTACCGGATCGGCCACCCCGAGGGGGCGCGCGGCTACCACCTCGTGAACGGCGTCCCGGTCGACTTCGTCGTCGCCCAGGAGCCGGTCCTGGAGAACGGCAAGCCCAAGCTCGACCCCACCGGCCAGCCGGTCCTGCAGAACAAGATGGACGCCGACGGCAACGCGGTCCCGGAGTTGAAGGACGGCAAGCCCGTTCCCTTCACGCTCAGCTACGCAGCCGACCAGGCGGTCACCATGGAGCCGTCGGACGCCGACCACCCCAAGGACCTGACGCCGCACTTCAAGTTCCACACCAGCGCCTCCTCGGTGGTCGCCCCGCACGGCTTCAACCTCATGTTCATCCAGGCCTGCATCGCCATCCTGATCCTGGTGGGCTTCGAGTCCGTCACCTCGATGGGCGAGGAGGCGAAGAATGCCAAGCGCGACGTGCCGCGGGCGGTGCTCCTCTCCCTCGGCATCCAGGGGATCGTGATGTACCTCGTCGAGTACTTCGGCGCCAACTACCTCCTCAACCAGGGCTACACCCTTGCCGACGCCGCCGGCTCCGGCGCCCCGCTCGGCGACATGATGGTCATCGTCGGCACCTGGCTCTTCGGCAGCTACAGCGCCGGGCGCGCCTTCATGCTGGTGCAGGCCGCCACCGTGTTCCTGGCGCTCATCGGGACCACCCTGTCCTGCCTCTCCACCGGGGCGCGCGTCACCTACGCCATGGGGCGGGACGCCGAGGTCCCGGAGCACTTCGGCATGCTCCACGGAAAGCGCCTCACTCCCCACCGCGCCATCTGGACGCTCGCCATCCTCTCGGCGGTGATCGGCGTCGTCACGGTCCTCATCTACCTCGGCGGGACCACGCCGGCGGCGCTCGAGCCGAAGTACCAGAACTTCTGGTACAGCTTCGGCATCTTCAAGCCGGAGACCTACGCCAAGCTCCCCAACACGCTCGTCATCACCACGCTGGTGAGCAACTTCGGCACCTTCCTCCTCTACATGCTCACCTGCGTGCTGGCCATCGTGGCCTTCCGCGAGCACCACTCCTTCCACGGGTTCAAGCACCTGGTGGTGCCGGTGTTCGGGCTCATCGCCAACCTCGCCTGCATGCTCTTCTACCTCGTCGGCCCGTTCTCGGTTTCGGGCATGAGCTGGAAGGAGCCCTACATCGCGCTCGGCGTGGTGGCAGTCTGGGGCATCTACGGCGCCATCTACTTCGCCCGCTCGAGCAAGAAGAAGGGGAAGACGGTCTACGTCGAGAAGCCGGTCACCGCGTCCTAGTCACTGGGACCCGCAGCACCGTCGCTGGGGTGTGGTGCCGGATCGCCTCCGGGACCGCACCCCGGCACTTTCTCCGCTCACCCGCGCGGATAGGCGTCGGTGCCCATCTCCAGACCATCGAGCCCGGCATGCTCCACCTCGGCAGGTACCCGGTTGCCCATGAGCCGCTCCAGGAGGCGGAAGAACCCGTAGGAGGCGGAGAAGACGAAGGCCCCGTTGACGAGGACGCCGACGAGTTGCGCCCCGAGCTGGCCGGGGTCGCCGAAGAGAAGCCCGCGGACCGGGCCCGAGACGCCGTTCCACCCGGCGCCGTAGCTGCCGTCGGCGAACACGCCGACCGCGATCGCGCCCCAGCAGCCGCAGGCGGCGTGTACCGCGATCGCGCCCACCGGGTCGTCGATGTGCAGGCGGCGCTCGAGCAGCGCGACCGCCCAGACCACCACCACTCCCGCCACCACCCCGATGAGGACGGCGGCCGCCGGGCTCACGAAGGCGCAGCCGGCGGTGATGGCGACGAGGCCGCCGAGGAGCCCGTTGCAGGTCATGCCCACGTCCGGCTTGCGGAAGGAGAAGCGCACGTAGAGCAGCGCCGAGAGGGCCCCGGCGGACGAGGAAAGCATGGTGTTCACCGCCACCAGGGCGATGCGCGGGTCGGAGGCGGACAGGGTCGACCCGGCGTTGAAGCCGAACCACCCGAACGCCAGGATGAGGGTCCCGACCACCGCCATGGGGAGGTTGTGGCCGAGCATGGCCCCGACGGTGCCGTCGGCGCGGTACTTGCCGAGCCGGGGGCCGAGAACCAGGACTCCGGCGAGCGCGGTGATCCCGCCGGTCATGTGGACGACGCTCGAGCCGGCGAAGTCCACCACGCCGTGCCCCAGGCCGGCGTTCGCGCCCAGCGAGGCGAGCCAGCCCCCGCCCCACACCCAGTTGCCATAGAGGGGGTAGAGGAGCATGGACATGAAGACCCCGTAGATCATGAACGCCGTGAACTTCCAGCGCTCGGCCATGGCCCCGGTGGGAATGGTGGCGGCCGTGTCCATGAAGACCACCGCGAAGAGGAACATCCCCAGGCTGGCCGGGCTCTGCGAGACGCTCACCAGGGCGAACTTGGCCGTCCCGAAGAGGCCGTAGGAGTGGCCCAGCAGCCGGAGCGCGGCCTCGTGCGACCCGGCCACCGGGCCTCCGAGCGTCGGCCACTCCGGCATCCCGCCGTACATGATCCCGTAGCCGACGAGCCAGAAGCCGAGGACGCCGACGGGATAGATGACGAGGTTCATGGCCATGGTGTTGGCGGCGTTGCGGCTCCGGGTGAACCCGGTCTCCACCATGGCGAACCCGACCTGCATGAACATCACCAGGAAGCCGCACAGGAGCACCCAGGCGAGGTTCACCGACTGCTCGAGCTGCGTGGGCATGGATCACCTCGAGCGGCTGCTGGCCGCGGGGAGCGCCGGTCTCGACTGCCGGGCGGAGAGCCAGACGAGCCCGCCCAGCCCGCCGAGGATGGCGGGCACGATGACGAAGAGCACCAAGCGGCGCGAGACGCGGCTGCCGCCGCGGCGGTGGCGGCCGGTCTCCGGGTCGCGCGGCGCCACCGCAGCGGGGTTCCTGAGGTCGGCGAGCATCTGCTTGGCGCTGCCGTAGCGGTCGCGCGGGTCGCGCTCGATGGCCCGCAAGATGATCGCCTCGAGCTTGGGGTCGAATCCAGGGACGTAGTAGCTCGGCGAACGGGGCTCCTCGCTCACCTTGGCCCGCAGCAGCGCGCGCGGGTTCGGACTGTCGTAGGGCAGGTTGCAGGTGAGCATCTCGTAGAGCATGAGCCCGACGGCGTAGACGTCGGTGCGCGGGTCGCCACGGCGCCCGCGCACCTGCTCGGGCGCCATGTAGTCGGGGGTGCCGATCGTGCTCGAGAAGCCCGTCCAGGTGAGCCGGCGCTCGGAGGCGACCAGGGCGATGCCGAAGTCCAGAATCTTCACCTGTCCGCTCGGGGTGATGAGAACGTTCTCCGGCTTGATGTCCCGGTGGACCACGCCCTGCGAATGGAGGTACTCGAGCGCGTCGCACACCTGCCGCGCGATCTCGAGCGCCTTCTCTACCGGCAGCGGCTCCTTCTCCTTCAGCATGGCGCGGAGCGACTTGCCCTCGACGTACTCCATGGGCAGGTACATCCGGGTCTGTTTCCTGGGCGTCAGCACCTTCACCACGTTGGGGTGGTCGAGGCGCTGCCCCACCTCGACCTCCCGCTCGAAGCGCTGGGAGAAGACGATGTCGCTCTCGAACTGGACGTGGGGGATCTTGAGGGCCACGGTGGCGCCGGACTCGGTGTCGATGGCCTTGAAGATGGAGGCCATCCCGCTGCGCGCCAGCAGCTCGGTGAGCTGGTACTGGTCGATCGCCTCGCCGACGTTGGAGTCTTTCATCAGCCGACCGGAGGGCGGGATGGCATGGCCGAAGCCTAGTAGGCATCCGTCCGGCTTCGCAACACAATCCCGGCGGGCACCATTTCACCGATGGTCCCCGAGGGTAGCGGGCGTGCACGGATTTCGGGCAGGCGGGGACGCGCGGTGAACGACTACGAGCTCGAGATCGGTACCCTCTCCCACGTCGGCACCGAGCGCGACCACAACGAGGATTTCTGCGGTTCCTTCATGGAGAGCAACGACCGCGCCGTCGTGGTGGTGGCCGACGGCGTGTCGAGCAACGCCGGGGGCGAGGTGGCGAGCCGGATGGCGGTCGAGGTGACGCTGCGCGCCTTCCGCGAGGAGCCTCAGAAGCTCGCCGCCGGCCAGCGGCTTTACCGTGCGGTGCAGCAGGCCAACATCGAGGTGCACGACCGTTCCATCGCCGTGCCGGAGCTGCGCGGGATGGCGACCACCCTCACCGCGGTAACCGTCGATCGGGGAGCGCTGACCGCGGTCCACGTGGGCGACTCGCGCCTCTACCTCGTGCGGGCGGGCACGGTCGCCCAGCTCTCGAAGGACCACACCGCCGCCGCCGACAAGGTGCGCTACGGGCTCCTCTCCAAGGAGCGGGCCCGCCACCACCCGGACCGCTCCACCCTGACGAGGAGTCTGGGCCGCGAGCTCATCGTGAGCCGGGACCGGGTCAGCCAGCGGGTGGTGCGCGGAGACGCGCTCCTCCTCTGCAGCGACGGCCTCTACAACGTGCTCGAGGACGCCGAGATGGCGGAGGTGATGGCGGACCTGGACGCGGTGGCGGCGGCGCGCGCACTGGTCGAGGCCGCCAACCGCCGCGGGACAGCCGACAACCTCACCGCCGCCGTGGTCCGGATGGTGGGGCCGACGCCCCACCCGCCGGGGGAGAGCGGGATCGGAGCCTGGGTGAAGCGGCTCCTCAGGCGCCCAGGAGCTCCAGGAGATCCGACCTGATGGCGTCGCGGGTGGTGGCGTCGGGCGCCGCAGCCAGGGCGCGCTCCAGGGTCTCCGCCGCCTTCCGCCGGAAACCCTTCTCGGTGTAGAGGGCCGCCAGGCTGCGCAGCGCCGGGAACGCTCCCGGGCGCAATTCCACCGCCCGCTCGAAGGCCGTCATGGCCCGGAAGTGCTCGCCCTTCGCCCGCAGAGCCTTGGCGAGCTGGTAGTGGGCCTCGGCGGCGAAGGGGTCGAGCTTGAGCGCTTCCTCGAGCGAGGACACCGCCGCGTCGAGCTTGCCGGCGAGCAGGAGTTCCTTCCCCCGCTGGAGGAGCGGGTCGGCCGACGCCGCCGGCGCCACCTTCCGGCTCGCGGTCGATTCCAGCACCGCCTCGATGCGACGAGTGAAGTCGTCGAGGCGAAAGGGCTTCTCGATGTAGTCCTCGGCCCCGTAGTTCTCGCGGGCGTCCTGGGCGAAGCGCCAGCCGCGGTAGATGGCGGTCATCATCACCACGGGTACAGACCGCGTCGAAGGGTCGGAGCGGAGCTTCCGCGCCACCTCGAAGCCGTGGATCTTGGGGAGCATGGCGTCGAGCAGCACCAGGTTCGGGGGGCGCGCCTGCACCCGCGCGAGCGCCTCCTCGCCGTCGGCCGCCGTCTCCACCTGGTAGCCGCGGGCCGCCAGCGCCTTCTCCACCAGCTGTCGGATCTCCGGCTCGTCGTCCACCACCAGCACCCGGCGCCGGTCGGACGGCGCCGGATCGGCTCGCACCACCACCTGTTCGACGACCTCCTCCTCACCCCCCCCGACGGCGATCTCGATCTCTGCCTCGTCCGCCGGAGCGCCCTCGGCGGGCGGCTCGTCGAGATCGTCGATCGGCTCCAGGTCCCCTTCACCGACCTCGATGAGCTCGTCCTCCGGGGGCATGGGGAAGTCGCCGGGGAGCACCACCGCCAGCCCGGCCGGGCCGGGAGGCGCGGCGAATCCACGCCATTCGGGCAGGCCGCGGTCGAGCGCCTCGTAAGCCGCGAGGGTGGTGCGACGAAGCGACTCCTCTACCGCCACGTAGGCCGACACCTCCATGCCGGTGACGAAGCGCACCTCGGCGAGGATCCGCTCGGCATCCACGGGCGAGGTGAGCGCCAGGTGCAGCCGGCCTCCTTCGGTCGAGAGGGGGAGGATGAGATCCGCCTCGCACACCGGGCGCGGCACGAGGTCGAGCACGTTGGTGGCGAGGCCGGTCCGGGACAGGTCCACCCCCGGCACGCCGTGCCGCTCCGCCAGGACGGCGGCGAGGGCGCGCTCGTCGGCCGCCCCCATGGAGAGCAGCTGGCTGCAGATGCGGCGGCCGGTCCGGACCGCCTCGGCTTCCGCCTGCGCAAGCTCCGCGGGCGCCACCGCGCCGCGGGCCAAAAGGAGGTCCCTCGTGGACTGGCTCATGCTCGTCGCCGGAAGCGGGCCGGACGACTTTCCTTATACCGCGCTCCCACCGCCGACGTGCATTTTCGGCCCCGCGGCTATCCCACCGTCTCGGCGTACGTCATGACGAGGTACATGATCGCCGGGCCGGGCGAGGGATTCCGGTACACGTGGGGCACGTCGGCCTCGAAGACGATGGCGTCCCCGGCCCCGAGCTCGTGGGTGACGCCGCCCACCTCGATCTGCAGCCCACCCTGGCTCACCACCAGGTTCTCCATCGTCCCCGCCGGATGGGCGTCCGCTCGCTCCGAGCCGCCCGGAGCGATGCGGAGCTCGTAGAACTCCACCCGCCGGGGCTCGTCGAAGGGGAAGAGCGCCCGCGAGGTGAAGCTGCCGTCGCTCGAGGTGAGGCGCTTCGCCTGGTCGGCCCGGAGGACGTGGAACGTGGTCGTGGGACGATCGGTGATGAGGGCGCTGAAAGGCACCTCGAGCGCGGTGCTGATCTTCCAGAGCACGTTGACGGTGGGGGTGCTCTGGCCGAGCTCCACCTGCCCGAGCATGGCCCGGGACACGCCCGAGAGGCGGGAGAGCTTCTCGAGGGAGAGGGCCCGCCTCATCCGCAGGCGGCGGAGGTTCCCTCCCACGACCGGCGTCAGGTCCGCGCCGGCGACGTGGGCTCGCTCGTGGCCAGGGACCTGCTCGCCGCGGGGGCGGCCGCGCTCGCGGGCGCGGCGCCCGGTCGGCTTCGGGGATGCCATGGGACGTCTTATCCGTTTCAGTGGACGGCTTGTCAACTGTCGCAGATCCCGCTCACCGGGGACCGGCGCGCGTCAGCGGTCCCAGCGGAGGTCGTCGGGGAGCTCGTTCGCCCGGGGCTCGTCCGGCCCGCGGGGGAAGTGCGCCTCGAGCCGCGCCCCCACCACGGCGATCGCCTCCGCGAATCCGTCCGCGGGGGCGTCTCGCCTCATGCCGGCGACGAGCGCCTCGACGGCGCGCCGCCACTCCTCGTCCCCCATCTTCGCGTGGATGCCGGCGTCGCCCATCACCACCGCGCGCCGCTCGCGCAGCGAAGCGAACACGAGCACGCCGGTGCCGCGCGCCGTCCGGTACAGGCCGTGCTCGAGGAAGGCCTGCTCGGCGCGCTCCCGCACCGCCCAGTCCTGGGCGCGCTTGGAGGTGAGGAGCCGCTCCACCGCCGGGATGCGCGCCAGGAGCGCGCCCGCGATCCCGGCGGCGAGCTGCAGGAAGGGGAGCTCGGCGGCGGTGAGCGAGAGGGGCGCCAGCGGCACGAGCGCGGTCGCCAGGGCGGCGGCCGCCACGCCGCCGATCCAGGGCACCTCCTCGTAGCGGGCGGAGCGCTCGACCACCACCGGCACGATCTGGCCCGTGCTCCGCTCCTCGGCGGCGCGCACCGCCCCCTTCACGCGGTCGCGGGCCTCCGGGGAAAAGAAGCGATCCAGCTTCATCCTCTCCTCCTACCAACTCCCCGAGGCGCCGCCGCCGCTGAAGCCCCCCCCACCGCCGCTCCAGCCGCCGCCGCCCCCTCCCGACCACCCGCCTCCCCCCCCGAACCCGCCGCCACCCCAGCGATCCCAGGGGCCGCGCCGGCCCCTCCCGAATCCGCCCAGGAGCCGGACCACCACCAGGAAGAGGACGACGAAGACGATGAAGGGGGCCCCGAGCCCGAGGAGCGTCCCGAGGAGCGCGCCCACGAAGGGAATGGGGATCCGGCGCCCCACCGGCGCCTGCGGCTCGCTCGCCCCCTGCGGCAACGCTCCGAGCGCGGCCAGGATCTGCCGGCCGGCGCCGTAGAGCCCCTCCCCGTAGCGCCCCGCCCGGAAGGCGGGCGCGAGGGTGTTGCGGATGATGCGGCTTGCCTGCGCGTCGGTGAGTCCCCCCTCGACGCCGCCGCCCACCTCGATGCGCACCCGGTGGTCCCCCACCGCGACCACCACCAGTACGCCGTTGTCCTTCCCGCGGGAGCCGATCTTCCACGCCTCGGCGACGCGGATGGAGAAGGATTCGATGGGCTCGCCGTCGAGCGAGTCGACGAGGAGGTACTGCAGCTGCGGCCCGGAGCCACCCTCCTCGGCCCGAGCCTCCCGCGAGAGGCGCTCGAGGCGCGCCCGCCACTGGGCGTCGAGGACACCGGCCCGGTCCACCACCGGTCCGGTGAGCGGCGGAACGGGGAGGTCCGCCGCCGCCGGCAGCGCCATGCCGGCCGCCAGCCAAACGGCCGCGAGGCGGCCGCGGGTCATGGGGTCCCGAACTTCACCTTCGGCGCCTGCTCGGCGCCGGGCGTGGTGGCGGTGAACTGCGGCTTGGGCTGCTTCTTGTAGAACAGGCTGTTGGTGAAGCTGGTGGGCGGGACGGTCACGAGGTTGTTGAACTCCTGCACCGCCTGGATGTAGCGACGGCGGGCGATGGCGATCCGGTTCTCGGTGCCCTCGAGCTGGGCCTGCAAGTCGCGGAACTGTTCGTTCGCCTTGAGCTGCGGGTAATTCTCGGAGATGGCGAGCAGCCGCCCGAGGGCGCTCTGCAGGGCGCCCTGCGCCTGCTCGAACTGCTTCAGCTTCTCGGGGGTGAGGTCGTCCGCCTTGAGCTGCACCTGGGTGGCGCGGGCGCGGGCGCTCGTGACCGCCTCGAGCGTCTCCCGCTCGTGGGCCGCGTACCCCTTCACCACCTCCACCAGGTTCGGCACCAGATCGGCGCGCCGCTGGTACTGGTTCTCCACCTCGGCCCAGGCTCCGGTCACCGCGTTTTCCGCCTGGGGAATGGACTGGAAGCCGCAGCCGACGAAGAGGAGGGCGACGGCCGCGCCGGCCGCCCAGCGTGCGCGAGTCATGGACGAAGCGTAATGGGTGGGCACGGGTTGTAAAGTGAAACCCGAAGGAGACCCTCCTAGGGATGAAGGGAAAGGCTGCATTCCCGGTGGGTTGGGAGGCGTTCTACCGCGTGGTGCGGCGCATCCCCCGGGGCCGGGTGGCGACCTACGGGGAGGTCGCCCTCCTCGCCGGCCGGCCGCGGGGAGCGCGCCAGGTCGGCTACGCGCTCGCCGCGCTGCGCGGAGGGAGGCATCGCGTTCCCTGGCAGCGGGTCCTGGGCGCCCGGGCCGGCGGGATGGCCGCGGTCTCGATCCTCGACGCCGTGGGCGCGGCCGCGCAGCGCCACCTCCTCGAGCGCGAGGGGGTGGGCTTCGACGAGCGCGGACGGGTCTCCCTCGCGCGCTTCGGCCTCGGGGCGAGGCCCGCCTCCCTCAGCCGATGGGGATCGGGCTCACCTTCCAGATCTCCTCGGCGTACTGCCGGATCGTCCGGTCGGAGGAGAAGCGCCCGGTCCGGGCCACGTTGAGGATGGCCATGCGCGTCCAGCGCTCGTAGTCGAGGTACGCCTGGCTCACGCGCTCCTGCGCGGCCACGTAGGCGGCGAAGTCGGCGAGGACCAGGTAGGGGTCGCCGCCGTTCAGGAGGCTGTCCACCACCGGCTGGAAGAGCCGCGGCTCGCCGGGGGAGAAGGCCCCGGTGGCGATGGCGTCCACCACCGCCTTCAGGGCCGGGCTCTGCCGGTAGTAGTCCCAGGGGTTGTAGCCCCTCCCCTTCAGCTCCTGGACCTCGGGGACGGTGAGGCCGAAGAGGAAGAAGTTCTCGGCCCCCACCGCCTCCCGGATCTCGACGTTGGCGCCGTCGAGCGTCCCGACGGTGAGGGCGCCGTTCATGGCGAACTTCATGTTGCCGGTGCCGGACGCCTCCTTGCCCGCGGTGGAGATCTGCTCCGAGACGTCGGCGGCGGGAATGATGCGCTCCGCCAGGGACACCCGGTAGTTCTTCAGGAACACCACCTTGATGCGGTTGGCGACGTCGCGGTCGTGGTTGACCACGTCGCCCACCGCGTTGATGAGCTTGATGGTCCACTTCGCCATGGCGTAGCCCGGCGGTGCCTTGCCCCCGAACAGGTAGGTGCGCGGCACCGGGGTGTATCCCGGGTCGGCCTTCATGCGCAGGTACTGGTGAACGATGTGCAGGAGGTTCAGCATCTGTCGCTTGTACTCGTGGATGCGCTTCACCTGAACGTCGAAGATGGAGTCCGGATCGAGCTCCATCCCGTTCTCGCGCTCCACGATCGCCGCCAGCCGCCGCTTGTTGGTGGCCTTGATTTCCCGGAAGCGCTGGCGGAAGGCCTCGTCGTCGGCGACGAGTTCGAGCCGTCGGAGTTCGGCGGTGTCGAGCACCCAGCTGGGGCCGAGCACCTCGTTCAGCACCGAGGCCAGCTCCGGGTTGGCCTGCAGCATCCACCGGCGCGGCGTGACACCGTTCGTCTTGTTGTTGAAGCGCTCGGGCCAGAGCCTGTGGAAGTCCCGGAAGAGCTCGCTCTTCAAGAGCTCGGTGTGCAGGGCCGCCACGCCGTTCACCGAATGGGAGCCCACCACGGCCAGGTTGGCCATCCGGACCATCTTGGGCGTCCCCTCCTCGATGAGGGACATGCGCTCCACCGCCACCTCGTCGAACCGCTCGCTGCGACGGACCCCTTCCAGGAAGCGGCGGTTCACTTCGTAGATGATCTCGAGGTGGCGCGGCAGGACCCGTCCGAGCAGCTCCACCGGCCACTTCTCGAGCGCCTCCGGCATGAGGGTGTGGTTGGTGTAACCGAAGACCGCCTGCTCGATCTCCCAGGCGCGGTCCCACTCCAGCCCGTGGTGGTCCACCAGGATGCGCAAGAGCTCCGCCACCGCGATGGCGGGATGCGTGTCGTTGAGCTGGATGGCGACCTTGTCGGCGAAGTCGTCGAAGCCGTCGTGGGTCTTCAGGTGGCGGACGACGATGTCGTGGAGCGAGCAGGCGACGAAGAAGTACTGCTGCTGCAGTCGCAACTCCTTGCCCATCACCGTGAGGTCGTTGGGGTAGAGCACCTTGGAGATGTTCTCCGAGAGGTTCTTCTCCTCCACGGCCCGCAGGTAGTCGCCGGCGTTGAAGTCGGCGAGGTCGAACTCCTCCGAGGCCCGGGCGCGCCAAAGCCTGAGCGTGTTGACGGTCCGGTTGCCGTAGCCGGCGATGGGGGTGTCGTAGGGCATCCCCAGCACGTTGCGGGTGTCCACCCAGCGCACCTTCATCTCGCCGTGCGCTCCCACCGCCTTCTCCGTCCGCCCGTAGAAGCGAACCGGCACCTCGTACTCCGGCCGGGGGACCTCCCAGACGTTGCCGAATCGCAGCCACTCCTCGGGCCGCTCCACCTGCCAGCCGTCCCGGATCTCCTGATCGAAGATCCCGAACTCGTAGCGGATGCCGTAACCGTAGGCTGGGAGCGCCAGCGTGGCCATCGAGTCGAGGAAGCAGGCGGCCAGCCGGCCCAGGCCACCGTTGCCGAGGCCGGCGTCCGGCTCCTGGCCGAGGAGGTCGGCGAGGTCGAGGCCCAGGCTGCCGAGGGTGCTCTTCATGCTGTCGAAGAGCCCCAGGTTGAGGAGGTTGTTCTCGAGCGCCTTGCCCATCAGGAACTCGAGCGAGAGGTAGTAGACCCGCTTGGCGTCGCTCCGGTAGTAGGCCTGCTGGGTCAGGATCCAGCGGCGCATCATCCGGTCCCGGACGGAGTTCGCGACCGCCAGATAGCGGTCGTGCAGGGTGGCGCTGTGCTCGTCCTTTCCGAGTGTGAACTGGAGGTGGTCGGCGAAGGCGCGCCGGAGCGCGTCCTGGTCGGTGGCGGTGCGCACGCTCGGCAGGTCGCGCGCCCGCGCCAGCAGGAGCGCTTCCTGGTCCAGGCCGTTGGGGAGCTTACTCTCGGGCATTCGCTCTCCTCGAAGAACCACGGGATTCGCCCATGTTAGCGTCCCCCGCGCCCGCGGCGAAGTTCACGGGCGCATCGCCCCGGCGAGCTCGGCGTAGAGGTGGATGGCGCTGCGCACCGCCGCCTCGAAATCCGCCAGGTTCAGGCTCTCGTTCTCCGAGTGAGCGTTGGAGCGAGGATCCTCCACGCCGATGAGCAGGGCCGGCACCCCCCCGAGCGCTCGCGCGAACGGCTCGACGAAGCCTATGGACCCGCCGCAGCCGATCGCCAGCGCCTCCCGCCCGTAGCCCGCCTTCAAGGCGCGAAAGGCCGCCGCAAAGGCTGGGTGCGAGACGTCCGTCTTCCAGGCCGGGCCGCACTCGGTCATCCTGACCCTCACCTCCACGCCCCAGGGGGCGGCCCGGTGCAGCGCCGCCTCGAGCAGCCTCGAGACCTCGAGCGGGTCCATGTCCGGGACGAGCCGAACCCCGACCCGGGCCCAGGCGGAGTCGTTGATGATGTTGCGGGCGTCGCGCCGGCTCGACGCCTGGATGGCGTTCACCGCCAGCGACGGCTGCCACCAGTTCGTCTCGAGCGGGTGGCGCCCGCCCAAGAGCTCCACGCCCGGCCGCATTCCGGCCAGGCGGCGAAAGTCCTCCGGAGTGATGGGCAGGATCTCGATGGCCCGCCGCTCGGCAGGACTGAGCGGCCGGACTCGATCGTAGATGCCGGGAATGGCGATGCGCCCGTCGTCGGCGACGAGGGAGGCGAGGATCTTGGCGAGCGCCATGGCCGGGTCGGGCACCGGGCCCCCCCACATCCCGGAGTGCAGGCTCTGGTCGAGCGCTCGCACCTCCACTTCCGCCCCCACGAGCCCCCGGAGCGCGATGGTCACCGCCGGGACGCCGGCGTCCACGTTGGCGGTGTCGGTGAGGACGATGACGTCGGCCGAGAGCCGGTTCCGGTAGCGCTCCAGAAACTCGGCGAGGTGCTCCGAACCGCTCTCCTCCTCTCCCTCGACCACGAGCTTCAGGTTGACCGGGGCGCGGCCCGCGCCGCGCACCCAGGACTCAGTGGCGGCGGCGTGCACCAGGATGCCGGCCTTGTCGTCGGCGGCGCCGCGGCCGAAGAGGCGGCCCTCCCTCTCCCGGGGCTCGAACGGAGGCGAGAGCCAGGCCGATTCGTCCCCCGCCGGCTGGACGTCGTGGTGGGCGTAGAGGAGAAGGGTGGGAAGGCCGGGATCGCGGTTCCGCTCCGCCAGAACGTACGGGTGCGCCCCGGGCACCTCGAGCACCTCCGCCCGCTCGAAGCCCCGCCGCAGGAGGAGTGCGGCGGTCGCCTCGGCGCTCCTCCTCACCTCCTCCGGGGGGAACCCCTCGAAGGAGACGCTGGGAATGCGCACCAGCGCCTTCAGGTCCTCGAGGTAGCTCGAGGCATTCTGCCGGTGGTGCTCGAGGGCGCGGTCGAGGTCGGTGGAAGCCATGGCCGACCTTATCATTTCGTTCCTCCGCGGCGCGCGGCGAGGGAGTTCACGGCTCCGAGAGAAAGGAGAGGAGACCGTTCACCGCCCCGGGCGGCGTGCACCCGCCGTGCCCGGTGCACACCAGGGCCGGCGGGTGCTCGCGCACCGCGCGCGCCAGCGCCCGCACCGAGGCGAGGTTCTCGCGCGGACTCTGGTCGAAGAAGGCGGGACCGGTGTCGATGCGGTTCCCCTTCCAGGAGAGGATGTCGCCGGCGAAGAGCACCTCGCGAAAGACGAAGGCGCAGGAGCCCGGCGTGTGGCCCGGCACCGGCACCACTCGCACCGCCTCGCCGTCCGCGAGCACCGCCTCCTCCGGCCCGCCGATCGGGTCAGTCACCTTGGTCCGCGGGACCGAGAGCACCACGGCGGTGAGCACCGACAGGGGCCCGAGCGCCCGGCGCCCCTCGGCGAAGTCGACGTCGCCGGCGCCCAGGTGGATCCGGGCGCCGGAGAGGAGCGCCAGGCCGGCGGTGTGATCGGCGTGCCCGTGCGTCACGAAGACGTCCGTCACTTGGGCCCTGCTCGCTCGCAGCGCCCGCAAGAGGGCGTCGAGCGGCCTTCCTTCCGGATCGACCCCGGCGTCGAAGAGGACCACCGCCGCGCCGGCGCGCGCGCCGTACTGCCAGATGCCGCCCGCGCTGCGCACCCCGTAGATCCCGGGGGCCACCTCCAGCGGCGGATCGAACGAGCCGCGGTGGTTGCGGACCGCCAGCAACGCCAGGACGCCGAGCACCGCGAGGAGGAGGAGGACGGCAGCGATGGAGACGGCGAACCGACGCAGCAGGACGTGGCGCCGGGCCGCGCTCACGGCTCCGGGCCGGTCCCCGCGAACTCCGCGGCCGTGAGCCAGCCGGCCTTGGCGAAGCCGCCCACGACGTGCGTGTCCTCGATGTCGAGCTGCCAGAAGGAGAAGTCCCCAAGCTCGGCGAAGGACCTGCCCTCGGGGTGGACGGCGACGTAGCGCGCCCTGGCCTCGGCCAGCTCGGCCTCGGCCACCGGGGCGACCCGGCCGAGCACGGCGATGCGCCCGGCGGCCTGCGGGTTGCGCGCGCCCGCTTCCTGCACAAAGAGCGAGGCGCGGGGGTCCGCCCGGAGGTTCTTGGTGTGCTGGGAGAGCTCGGAGAAGAGGAAGACCGGGGCCCCCGCCCTCGTGAGCGCGTAGGAGACGAGCGAGCCGAGCGGCCAGCCGGCCTTCCGCAAGGAGATGGTGCACAGGACTCCCGTCGCTTGCGCGCGGAGAAGCTTTCGCGCCACCTCCGCCAGCTCGGAGTGCTCCGGACCCGGGATTTGCTCCTCCGCCATGCCGCCTCCTCCCCGCGACCCTCTCGTAGCCGCGGGCCGTGATCCCTTCTCATAGCGCATTGCCGCCCGGGCCGCCTGCTCGACGGGCCACGCCCGGTTACACCTCTCTGATGGCACCGGTGAGGGTGGTGGTGGTGAGTGCTGACCCGCTCGCCCGGGGTGGGCTCGCCGCCCTGCTCGCCGCCGAGCCCTCGGTGGTGGTGGCGGGCGAGGCCGCACCCGACGGCGCCTTTCGCGGCGCCGCCCAGGCGCTCGCCCCGGACGCGGCCGCCTGGGACGTGGGTGCGAGCGAGGGCTTCGGGGAGCCCATCGGCGCCGCGGCGGAGGCCGGGGTCCCGGTAGTGGCGCTCCTCACCTCGCCGGGACAGGCCCGGGAGGCGATCGGGGCGGGCGCGCGCGGGATCCTCCCGCGGAGCGCGCCCGCCCTGCGCATCGCCGGGGCCTTGCGCGCGGTCGCCGAGGGCCTATGGGCGCTCGACGCCCAGCTGGGCGAGACCCTGCTCCACCCCCTCCCCGCCGCCGAGACCCTGGAGCGGCTCACCCCTCGGGAGATGGAGTTCTTGGCCTTGCTCGCCGAGGGGCTCTCCAACCGGGCCATCGCCGACCGCCTGGGCATCTCGGAGCGCACCGCCAAGTTCCACGCGAGCTCGGTGCTGGCGAAGCTCGGCGCCGAGAGCCGCGCCGAGGCCATCGTCCGCGCGGCGCGGCTCGGGCTGGTGGCGCTCTAGGGGCCTCCACCCTGTCCCTTGGTCCAGCGCCGACCCGTCCGCCGGGACGATGCGGGAGCCCTCCCCCCCTCGTTACCCTCCCGCCCATGAACCAGACGAACGAAGGATGGGTGCTCTCGGAGAAGCTCGCCGACCTCGTGGCCGGCGCGGAGCGGTCGGTGGTGCGAGTGGACGGGAGGCGGGCGCCGGCGAGCGGCGTCATCTGGTCCACCGGCGTCGTCGTCACCGCCCACCACAACTTGGAGCGCGACGAGGTGGCGATCGGCCTGCCCGACGGCCGCACCGCGTCGGCGGAGGTGGCCGGCCGCGACCCGGCGACGGACCTGGCCGCCCTGCGGGTGGACACCGCCGGCGGAGCCGCGCCCGAGTGGGGCGACGGCAAGGCCCTTCGCACCGGGCAGCTGCTCATGGGCGTCACGCGCCCGGGCCGCTCGCCGCGGGCCTCGCTCGGCACCCTCTCGCGAGTGGCGGACTCCTGGCGTGCTCCCGCCGGGGGGAAGCTCGACCGCTACCTCGAGGCCGACTTGGCGCTCCACCCCGGCCTCTCCGGCGGCCTGGCGATCGACCTGGCCGGGCGGGCGGCGGGGATGCTCTCGGCCGGGTTGCTGCGGGGGACTCCGCTCATCGTGCCGCGCCCAACCCTGGAGCGGGTGGTGGCCCAGCTCCTCGGCCAGGGCGCGGTGAGGCGCGGGTTCCTGGGGGTGGCCACCTTCCCGGTGCGGCTTCCCCAGCCTCTCGAGCGGCTCTCCGGACAGGGCGGGGCGCTCCTCGTCTCGGGGGTCGAGCCGGGCAGCCCGGCAGAGCGGGCCGGCATTCTCCTCGGCGACGCCCTTCTGTCCCTCGACGGTCAGGCGCTCTCCTCGATGGGCGATCTCGTCCCCCTGCTCGACGAGGAGCGGATCGGGAGGTCGGTGCTCGTGAACCTCTTGCGGGCGGGCGAGATCCGCGGGCTCGCCGTCGAGGTGGGAGCCCGGGGAGTCGCGCGGTGACGCTCCTCCGTCAGATCTCGGACGAGGTGGCCGACCTGGTGGCGCGCTCGGCGACGGGGGTGGTGGGGGTGGAGCGCCGACGCGGCCAGGGGTCGGGCGTGGTTCTCGCGTCCGACGGCTGCGTGCTCACGAACGCCCACGTGGCCGCCGGCGAGGGCCCCCTGCGAATTCGGCTGCCGGGCGGGATGGCGGTGCGCGCCGAGCTGGTGGGGAAGGACGAACGCACCGATCTCGCGGTGGCCCGGGCCGACGCGGTCGACCTCTCGGCGCTCCCGCTCGCCGAAAGGCGGCGCTTGCGGGTGGGCGAGCTGGTGGTGGCCATCGGGAACCCGCTCGGCTTCGAGCGCTCGGTTTCGGTCGGGGTGGTGAGCGCCCTGTACCGGAGCCTTCCCGGGCCGGGCCACGCCTTCCTCGACGGCCTCATCCAGACCGACGCCGCCGTCAACCCGGGGAACTCCGGAGGCCCGCTCCTCGACGCCAGCGGCGAGGTGGTGGGCATCACCGCCGCCATGATCCCCCGAGCGAGCGGCCTGGCCTTCGCGGTCCCGGCCCATACCGCTTCCTGGGTGGCGGCGGTGCTCCTCCGGCAGGGCGAGGTCCGCCGCCCCTATCTCGGGCTGGCGGTGCGCGGGGAAGAGCTCGCGCCCGCGCTGGCGGCGGAGGTCGGCCACCTGCGCGCGGTACGCGTGCTGGAAGTGGAGCCGGGAACGCCGGCGGAGAGGGCCTCTCTCCGGGCGGGCGACCTCCTGGTGGAGGCGAACGCCACCCCGGTGGACGCCCTCGACGATCTCCAGCGCGTCCTGGTGCTCTCCGAGCGGCCGGACGTCGAGCTCGCGGTAGTGCGCGAGCAGGAGCGACTGCGCCTGACGGTGCGCCCGGATCGCGCGCGCCGCGCCGCCTAGCGGGTCGTCCCGGGCAGATCAGTACCGGTACTGCTCGGACTTGAAGGGGCCGCGAGGGGACACGCCGATGTAGCTTGCCTGGGCGGGGGTGAGCCTCGTCAGCTTCGCCCCGATCTGCTCGAGGTGCAGCCTCGCCACCTTCTCGTCGAGGTGCTTCGGCAACACGTACACCTTGCGCTCGTACTTGCCCGCCCGCTGGGCGAGCTCGATCTGCGCCAGGGTCTGGTTGGTGAAGCTGTTCGACATGACGAAGCTCGGGTGGCCGGTGGCGCAGCCCAGGTTCAGCAGGCGCCCCTCGGCAAGCACCAGCACCGAGTGGCCGTCGGGGAATGTCCACTTGTCGAACTGGGGCTTGATGTTGGTGCGCTTCACCCCCGGAACCTTTTTCAGACCGGCCATGTCGATCTCGTTGTCGAAGTGGCCGATGTTGCCGACGATGGCGCCGTCCTTCATGCGTCTCATGTGGGCGACGGTGATCACGTCCACGTTCCCGGTGGCGGTGACGAAGACGTCCGCCTTCGCCACCACGTCCTCGATCCGGAGCACCTGGTATCCCTCCATCGCCGCCTGCAGGGCACAGATCGGGTCGATCTCCGCCACCGCCACCCGCGCTCCCTGGCCGCGGAGCGCCTGCGCGCACCCCTTGCCGACGTCGCCGTAGCCGGCCACGAGGCAGAGCTTGCCGGCGAGCATCACGTCGGTGGCGCGGTTGAGGCCGTCCACCAGGGAGTGGCGGCACCCGTAGAGGTTGTCGAACTTCGACTTGGTGACGCTGTCGTTGACGTTGATGGCGGGGAAGAGGAGCTCGCCCCTGCGCTGCATGTCGTAGAGGCGGTGAACGCCGGTGGTCGTCTCCTCGGTGACGCCGCGGACCTCCTTCGCGAGCTTGGTGAACCGGCGCGGGTCCTTGCGCATCTCTCGGGAGAGGAGGCCGAGGACCACCGCGAACTCCTCGGAATCGGCGGTCCCCGGGTCGGGCACCTTCCCGACCTTCTCGTACTCGACCCCCTTGTGGATGAGGAGCGTCGCGTCCCCGCCGTCGTCCACGATCTGGGTCGGGCCCTTCCCGCTCCCGAAGTCGAGCGCCCGCTCGGTGCAGTCCCAGTACTCCTCGAGCGTCTCCCCCTTCCAGGCGAACACCGGCACGCCGCGCGGGGATTCCGGCGTCCCTCCCGGACCCACCGCCACCGCGGCGGCGGCGTGGTCCTGAGTGGAGAAGATGTTGCACGAGGCCCAGCGCACCTCGGCGCCCAGGTCGCGCAGCGTCTCGATGAGCACGGCGGTCTGGATGGTCATGTGGAGCGAGCCGGTGATGCGCTGTCCCTTGAGCGGCTTCCTGCCCGCGTACTCGCGGCGGACCGCCATGAGGCCGGGCATCTCCTTTTCGGCGAGCTCGATCTCCTTTCGCCCCCAGTCGGCGAGGGACAGGTCCTTCACCTGGAAATCGAAGGCGGGTGCGCTGCGGGTCCTGCGGGCGGCGGTGGAAACGGGCATGGGGAACGTCCTCTCTTCGGGTCTCGGTGAATGCTCTCTTCGTATCTCGGTCAGGGGCGCCTCGCCCGCGCGATGAGGAGCGCCGGCCCGCGGGCGGCGGGCTCGGGGGGCAGCGGGACGCAGCGGGGGTCTTCGAAGCCGGCGCTGGCCAGGAGGGCCTCGACGCCCGCGGGCAGGAAGCCGGGCCAGACCTGCCCGGCGCGGCGACGAAAGGCCTCGTCGGCGTGCAAGACGGCGTCGACGAGCGAGAGGCGGCCGCCGGGCCGCAGGACCCTCGCCGCCTCGGCGAGCACGTCGGCGGGGGTCTCGACCCATCCCAGGGCGAGGACGAGGAGGGCGGCGTCGCAGCTCCCGTCCTCGACCGGGAGGGACTCGAGCTCCCCCTGGCGCAATTCGACGTTCGCCATGCCCGCCGTCCGGCGACGGGCCGCTTCCAGCATGTCGGCCGACTGGTCGACGCCCACCACCTTCCGGACGAAGGGGGCAACCGTCGCCGCGAGAGCCCCGGTCCCGCAGCCCAGGTCGGCGACCACGCCGTCGGGGTCGAGGAGGCCGCAGAGCGCGGCCGCGCCGAAGCCGGTGCCGTACCACTCGGCACGGAGCCGGTCCCATTCCCCGGCGGCCCCGGCGAAGAACCTCTCGGCCCCCGACCGGCGCTCGCGCAGCCGGCGCTCGAGCC
Source organism: Anaeromyxobacteraceae bacterium (assembly GCA_035499295.1). Classification (GTDB taxonomy): domain Bacteria; phylum Myxococcota; class Myxococcia; order Myxococcales; family Anaeromyxobacteraceae; genus DATJZG01. The sequence continues at coordinate 84,423 of DATJZG010000186.1, read as the reverse complement.
GGAGCCGGTCGTGCTCGAGCGTCGCCCACCGCCCGCTTTCGGCGCGGGCGAGCCGCCACAGGCGGCGCGCCGTCGGGTCCACCCCTTCGGCCCTCCGGTAGCGCCGGTTCGCGCCTTGCCGCTCGGCAGCGACGAAGCCCTGGTCGACGAGTACCTTGAGGTGGCGGCTGACCGTCGACTGCGGAAGCCGAAGGACCTGGCACAGCTCCGCCACGCCGAGCTCGTTCGCCTCGAGGAGGTGGAGAAGCCGGAGCCGCGTCGGGTCGGCGAGGCCCTCCATCCAGCCGAGGAGCGCATCCGGGCGTGTGGGCGCTTCAATCCTCATATCCGGATGAACGGATAGCACGCGCCGCCCAGGGCGGTCAATGGCGGGCCGACCGACGCAAGGTCGACGGTCCCGTCCCTCGCCGACCGGCGAGCCGCGCCGGCTACGTCGTCGCCGGGGGGGCGAGCGGGTCGCGCCCCGAGGCGCCCGCGAGGGGGTAGGGGACGAGGCCCTTCAGCTTGAGGAAGCGCGCCTCGACGAGCGTCCAGGAGAGGAGGGCCGCCGCCAGGGAGAGGGCCGCGGCGAGCCCGGCAAAGGCCAGGATGCCGCCGAGTCGGGAGCCGGACCACCGCGCGAAGGTCGGGGCCCCGAGGCCCACCGCCTCGAGGGCGAGGAAGACCGGGTAGTGGAGGACGTAGAGGCCGTAGCTGTAGCGCCCGGCGGCGCGGAGGGGGCGCGAGGCGAGGGACCGGCCGAGGAGCGAGCCGGCGGAAGCCGAGAGGACGAGGACGAGGACGGCGCCGTACCCGAGCGCGAGCGCGCTGAAGCCCCAGACCTGCACCACCGGATCCCCTCCGAAGAAGGCCCCCCGAGCGAACCAGATCGCCGCGATCGCCAGGGCGGCGCCGGCGAGCACCCAGGGGGCCAGGGCGCGGAGGCGCACCAGGCCACCGGGTTCTCGCACCGCCAAGGCGACCAGGGCACCGGCGGCGAGCGCGTCCGCGCGGCAGGGGGTGAGGACATAGGCGGCGGTGGCGTTCCAGCTGGTGTGGTGGATCCCGAAGCGCACCCCGAAGGCGAGGGCGACGAGGGCAAGTGACATCACCGCGAGCCTCCGCGGCGAGAGGACCCATACCAGGAAGGGCCAGGCGAGGTAGAACTGCTCCTCCACCGCGAGCGACCAGAAATGGGCGGCGTACGGGCTCACCGCGAAGCCTCGCTCTCGGGCGTAGAGCACGTTTCCGGCATAGCTCCAGAGCCAGCCCTGCGTGCCCGGCTTCACATCGAGGACGGACGCCGGCACGACCCACGGCAAGGCGACGAAGAGGACCGCCAGGTACGCGTAGTAAAGCGGGAAGATGCGCAGCGCCCGGCGCAGGTAGAAGGAGCGGAAGTAGCCGGGGGCGCCCTTCGCATCGAGCAGGATGCCGGTGATGAGGAAGCCGGAGAGGACGAAGAACAGGTCGACGCCCGACCAGCCCGCTCCGGTGACGCCGAGAAGGACTCGCTCCACCCGGCCGCCCTGCCCGTCCAGGTGAGCGAAGTGGAAGGCGAGTACGAGCAGCACCGCCACGCCCCGGAGCCCGTCCAGGGTGGGCAGGTGCTTGTCCCCCGAGGAAGGGACGCGAAGGCGCTCCGGGGTCATGGCGAGCGGCGCATCCTACCAGGGCGGGGGAGGTGGGCCCAGTCGCACATTCTCTCGCCGTCCCGGCGGCGAGATACTCCGAGTAGATGGGGGGCCTCCTCAGATGGTGGAGCGCCTGCCGGCGCGAGCGCTGGCCCCCGTTCCTCGCCTTCGGGGCCTGTTACCTCCTGCTCGCGGAGGCCGGCGAGTGGCTGAGCGACCCGCAGAGCCAGTTCTCCACCTTCTGGCCCGCCGAGGGCTTGTTCGTGGCGGCGCTCCTCGTGAGCGAGCGCCGGAGATGGCCGGCCCTCGTCGCGCTGGCGGCGGCGATCGACCTGGCGGTCTGCGTCCACGTGGGGCGCTCGCCGCTGCTCACCGTCGCCACGGTCTTGTCCGATCCGCTGGAGGCGTGCCTGGCAGCGTGGCTGGCCGAGCGAACGGTGGGAGGCAGGCCCAGCATGTCCCGCCTGCGCGACGTACTCGCCGTCATGATCCTGAGTGCCGGCGCGGCCCCTATCCTGGGGGCGGCGCTCGACGCCCTGTCGATCATGTACCGCGACGGGCGCTCGCCCCTCCTCCCTTTCGCCCAGTGGTGGGCCGGCGACGCGCTCGGCATCCTGGTGGTCACCCCCCTCGTCCTCGCCTGGGTCGGCCCCCACGGCTCCGGCCGAAACGCCATCCGCCGGGCCCCCCTCGAGTTCGCCGCCCTCCTCGTCGCCGCGGTGGGGATGACCTCGGTCGTGTTCGACCGCAGCGGCCAGGGCCAGCTACTCCACGAGTTCCTGATGGTGCCGGTGTTCGTGTGGGCGGCGCTGCGCTTCGGCTCCCGCGGCGTCACCGCCGCCGGGTTCCTGATGGCCTCGACGACCGCCCTGCTGTGGGCGTTGCGGGCCGGTCCCCAGGCGCTGCAGGCCTCGGTGCAGCTGCTCATCGGCGTCTCGGTCGGAACCACCCTCATCCTCGCCGCCGCGCTCTCCGAGCAGCGGCGCGCCGAGCGGGCTCTCCGCCTCGCCCGCTACGCCCTCGACCACGGCTCGGACGGGTTCCTGGTGATCGACCCGCGCGGCTCCATCACCTTCGCCAACGACGGGGCGGGGAGGATGTTCGGCTGCTCGGGCTCCGAGCTCCTGGGCCGCGCCATCTGGGACCTCGACCCCGAGCTCCCGCCCGAGAGCTGGAGCACCCGCTGGGCGGAAGCGCAGAAGGGGGGCACGGCCCTCTTCGAGACCGCCATCGCCGCGCCGGGCGGCCGGCGCCTGATGGCGGAGGTGAGCCTCAACTACCTGTCCTTCGACGGACAGGAGTACGGGGTGTGGTCGGCGCGCGACGTCTCGGACCGCAAGCGCGCCGAGTCCACCCAGCGGCTCGCGAGCGTGGGCACGCTCGCCGCCGGGGTGGCGCACGAGATCAACAACCCCCTCACCTACGTGGCGTCCAACCTGACCTTCGTCGGCGACGCTCTCGCCAAGCTGCGGGGCCAGCACGAGGGGGTGGAGGAGGCGGAGGCGGCCGTCCGCGAGGCCATCGACGGCGCCAAGCGGGTGCGAAACATCGTGCGCGACCTCAAGTTCGTCTCCCGAGCCCCGGACGAGCGCCGCGTCCAGGTGGACATCCACGCCGAGATCCGTTCCGCCCTCAACCTCGCCCAGACCGAGATCCGCCACCGCGCCCGGCTGGTCACGCGACTCGACCCCGTCCCCCCGACGCTCGCCTCCGAGGGGCAGCTCGGCCAGGTGTTCGTGAACCTCTTCGTCAACGCCGCCCAGTCCATCCCCGAGGGCAACCCGGCCCTGCACACCGTTCGGGTCTCGACCCGGACCGACGTCGAGGGCTGGGCGCTGGCGGAGGTCTCGGACACCGGGACCGGCATTCCCGCGGCCATTCGGGCGAGGATCTTCGAGCCGTTCTTCACCACCAAGCCGATGGGCACCGGCACCGGGCTCGGGCTCTCCATCTGCCACGGCATCGTCACGAGCCTCGGGGGCACCATCGAGGTCGACGGCGCGGAGCAGCGCGGGACCACCTTCCGGCTTCGCCTGCCGCCGGCGGGTGGCGCCGAGGCGAAGGGACCGAGCGGGCTGCACGCGGTGCACCCGGGGCTGCCGCGCGGGCGGGTCCTGGTGGTGGACGACGAGCCGCTCATCGGCAGGAGCGTGGCGCGCATGCTGGGGCGCGAGCACGAGGTCGTCGCCACCACCGAGCCGCGTCAGGCCCTCTCGCGCCTGCTGGCGGGAGAGCGCTTCGACCTCGTCCTGGTGGACGTGATGATGCCCGGGATGAACGGGGTCGAGTTCCTCCGCGAGCTCGAGCGGACCTGCCCGGGGGCGGAGCGCTCGGTGGTGCTCATCACCGGCGGGCCGTTCACGCCTGCAGCCCAGGACTTCCTCGAGCACTCCGGGCGCGCGCACCTGCAGAAGCCCTTCGAGCTCGAGACCCTGCGCGACCTCCTGCGCGAACGGATGCGGGAACCGAGGACCGTCGCGCTGTAGACGATGGCCCCGCTCACCACATCCCGAGTTGCAGCTTGGCGGCGTCGCTCATCCGGGCCGGCGTCCAGGGCGGCTCGAACACCAGGTCGACGTCGACCTGGGACACTCCCGGGACCTTCGCCACCCGCTCCCGCACGTCGTCGAGAATGAGGGGGGCGACCCCGCAGCCGGGGGCGGTGAGCGTCATGCGGATGGTGACCTTGCGCCCTCCGTCGGGGAGCGGCGCGGCGCTGCACTCGTAGACGAGCCCCAGGTCGACGATGCTCGCCGGGATCTCGGGGTCGAACACCTTCTTCAGCGCGCTCCACACGAGCTGCTCGTCGAACGGCTGGCCCTGGGCCGCGTCCGCCTTGGACCTCTCGCTCTCCGCGGCCTGGCGGGCCTGCTCGGCGAAGGCCTCGCCGAGCGCGTCGGCGTCGGCGTCGGCGATCCGGGCCAGCCCCCCCCGGTCGGTCATGACGGTGAAGTGCCCGCCCAGGATCTGCTGGATCACCACCCACGCGCCCTCGGCGAGGACGTGCCTCTCTCCCGAGGGGACGAGCGTCACCTCGACGGCGCGCCTCAGGGCAATGGGTTCCCGCCGCTCCATGCTCTCACTCCGTGGAGACGGGCTTGTCGGCGCCGTGAAGCGCGGAGTGCAGCGTGTGCCACACCAGGCTCGCGCACTTCACCCGGGTGGGGAAGTCGCAGACCCCCTTCAGCACCGCCAGCTTCCCGAGCCCCTCTGCCTGGCTCCGGTCTCCTTCCACCACCATCTTGTGGAACCGTCGGAAGAGCTCCTCCGCGTCCGCCACCGTCTTGCCCTTCAGCGCCGACGTCATGAGCGAGGCGGAGGCCTTGGAGATGGCGCAGCCGGCACCCTGGAAGGAGACGTCGGCGATGCGGTCCCCGTCGAGCTTCAGGTAGACGTGGTAGTGGTCTCCGCACAGCGGGTTGAGCCCCTCGGCGTCGGCACTCGCCCCCTCGATGATGCGGAAGTTCCTGGGGTTCCGCCCGTGGTCGAGGATCACTTCCTGGTAGAGGTCCTCGAGGTCGCTCATCGGAACATCTCCCGCACGCGAGAGATACCCCGCACCAGGGCGTCGATCTCCGCGCGCGTGTTGTAGAGGGCAAGGGAGGCGCGCACCGTCGCCGGGACCCCAAACCGCTGCATGAGGGGCTGCGCGCAGTGGTGCCCGGCGCGGATGGCCACCCCTTCGCGATCGAGGATCGTCCCGACGTCGTGGGGGTGGACCCCCTCGAGGACGAACGAGAACACCGCCACCTTCTCCGGCGCGGTGCCGATGATCCGCAGCCCCGGGACCCGGGAGAGCTGCTCGGTGCCGTACTGAAGGAGGTCGCGCTCGTGCGCCTCCATGCTGGACCGGTCGAGCTCCCCCAGCCACTCCAGCGCCGCCCCGAGCCCGACCGCCCCGGCGGCGTGTGGAGTGCCGGCCTCGAACTTGTACGGGATGCGGTTGTAGAGGGTGCGTTCGAAGGTCACCGAGAGGATCATGTCCCCCCCGCCCTGCCACGGGGGCATGGCCTCGAGCCGGGCCGCCTTGCCGTAGAGCACCCCGATGCCGGTGGGACCGAACACCTTGTGACCGCTGAAGACGTAGAAGTCGCAGCCCAGCTCGGCAACGTTCACCGCCAGGTGGGGAGCCGCCTGGGCGCCGTCCACCACCACCGCCGCCCCGCGGCGGTGAGCCATCTCCACCACCTTCGCGACCGGGTTCACGGTGCCGAGGGCGTTCGAGACGTGGGTGAGCGCCACGATCCGCGTGCGCGGGCCGATCCTCCGCTCCAGCTCGTCGAGCAGCAGCACCCCGCGGTCGTCGACCGGCGCCACCTCGAGCCGCGCCCCCTTCTCCTCCGCCAGCATCTGCCAGGGCACGATGTTGGAGTGGTGCTCCATGGCGGTGACGAGGATCTCGTCACCGGCCCCCACGTTCTTTCGCCCGAACGCCTGCGCCACCAGGTTCAGCGCCTCGGTGGCCCCGCGCACGAAGACGATCTCCTTCGGGTCTCCCGCTCCCAGGAAGTGCGCCACCCGCGCGCGGGCTCGCTCGTAGGCGGCGGTGGCGCGCTCGGCCAGGGCGTAGACGCCTCGGTGCACGTTGGCGTTGTCGTGCGCGTAAAAGTGGGAGACGGCGTCGATGACCCGCTGGGGCTTCTGCGCGGTGGCTCCGCTGTCGAGGTACACGAGCGGCCGGCCGTGGACCTTCTGCGACAGGATGGGGAACTCCTGGCGCACGCGCTCCACGTCGAAGGGGGGGCGGCGGTGAGCGGCGGAGACCGCCTCGGCGAAGAGTTCGCTCATGCGGCCTCCAGGACGCGAGCGCCTTCGGGCAAGCGCCCCGCCACCAGGCGGCCGACCCGCTCGCGGAGCGCCGGCAGGCGCACCCGGTCCACCATCTCCCGCGCGAAGGCGTAGATGAGGAGGCTGCGGGCGTGGGCGAGCGGGAGGCCCCTCGACCGCAGGTAGAAGAGGGCGTCGGGGTCGAGCTGGCCCACCGTCCCCCCGTGGCCACACTTCACGTCGTCGGCGTAGATCTCGAGCTGGGGCATGGCGTCGACGGTGGCGTCGCGGGAGAGGAGCAGGTTGGAGTTCATCTGGTGCGCATCGGTCTTCAGGGCGCCCTCGAGCACGCGCACCCGTCCGCCGAACACGGCGCGCGACTCGCCGTCGAGGATCCCCTTGAAGACCTCGCGGCTCGTGCCGTGGGGCTTTGCGTGCTCCACCACCGAGTGGTTGTCGACGAGCCGCCTGCCGTCCGTCATGTAGAGCCCCTCAACCGACGCCTCGGCACCCTCCCCCGCAAGCCGGACCTTCACGTCGCTGCGGGAGATGGCGGCCCCGAGCGCCGTGGAATGGGTGTGGAATCCCGCCTCCCGCTCCGCCTCCACGCCCACGAACGCGAAGTGGAAGGCGTTCGCCGGCTGGTCCTGCACCTGGTAGTGGTCCACCCGGGCCCCCTCCCCGAGCGCCACCTCGGTGACGGCACTCGTGAGGGCCGGCCCGGGCCCGAGCGCCAGGTACCGCTCCACCACGGTGCCCTCGCTCCCGGGCTCGGCGACGACGAGCACGCGCGGGGCGCTCGCCGCGGCGGCCCCCGTTCCGACGGTGGCAAAGACCAGTTCTACCGGCTCCACCAAGGCGGTCGCGGCGGGGAGGTGAACGAGGGCCCCGTCGGCCCACAGCGCCGCGTTGAGCGCGGCGAAGGGGTGACCGTCGAGCGGCGCCACCCGGCCGAGGTGCGGCTCGGCCAGGGCGGGGCACTCCCGGAGGGCGCGGGCGAGACTTCCGGCGTAGAAAGCCCTGGAAGGACGGGAGAGGTCCTCGCGCAGGCGGCCGTTCACGAAGACGAGCCTCGGCCCGGCGCCGGTGCCGGCCTGGCGCTCGAGGTCCGCCGCGGCGAGAGGGGCCTCCGGGTCGCCCGGGGAGAACGGCTGCGACGCGAGCGGCGCGAGCGAGGTGAACCTCCAGTCCTCGAGGTGCGCGGTGGGCAGGCCCAGGGCCTCGAAGGTGGCGCGCCCGGCTCGGCGCAGGTCCGCCGCGAACGCGGGCAGCGGCGCGGAGCGCGCCGCCTCCTGGAGCAGGGCCTCCGCGAAGGGGATCACGGCGCCCCCTGTGCAGAAATGGCGAAGGCCCCTCGCTGCGCCTCCTCGTCGATCCAGGCGTAGCCCTTCTTCTCCAGCTCGAGCGCCAGCTCGCGCCCGCCCGAGAGGACGATCCGGCCTGCCGCCATGACGTGGACGACGTCGGGGACGACGTACTCGAGGAGCCGCTGGTAGTGGGTGACGAGGACGGTGGAGCGCTTCGGGCCCCGCAGCGCCTGCACCCCCTGGGCGACGATTCGCAGGGCGTCGATGTCGAGGCCGCTGTCGATCTCGTCCAGGATGGCGAGCCGGGGTTCGAGCACCGCCATCTGCAGCACCTCGTTGCGCTTCTTCTCGCCGCCGGAGAAGCCCTCGTTTAGCCCGCGGCTCATGAAGGTGGGGTCCATCTCCACCAGTTTCATGCGGTCCTTCACGTACTCGAGGAAGTCGACCGCGTCGAGCTCCTCCTCCCCGCGCGCCTTCCGCTGCGCGTTGAGCGCGGTTCGCAAGAAGTAAAGGTTGCCGACCCCGGGGATCTCCACCGGATATTGGAACCCCAGGAAGAGGCCGGCCTTGGCGCGCTCCTCCGGCGGCATGGCGAGCAGGTCGCGTCCGTCGAGGATGGCGCTCCCGGCCGTCACCTCCGCGTGATCCCGGCCGGCCAGCACGCCGGCAAAGGTGCTCTTGCCGGAGCCGTTCGGGCCCATGATGGCGTGCACCTCCCCCAGGTTCACGGCGAGGCTCAGGCCCTTCAGGATCTCCGTCTCCCCGATGCGGGCCCGCAGCCCCTCCACCTGGAGGAGCGGCCGATTCTCGTGATCCTTCGAGCTCATCCGACGCTCCCCTCCAGGCTCATTCCCAGCAGCTTCTGGGCCTCCACCGCGAACTCCATGGGCAGCTCCTTCAGCACCTGCCGAGCGAAGCCGTTCACGATCATCGAGACGGCGTCCTCCTCCTTGATGCCCCGCTGCCTGCAGTAGAAGAGCTGGTCCTCGCTGATCTTGGAGGTGGTGGCCTCGTGCTCCACCTTGGCGGTGGGGTTCCTCACCTCGATGTAGGGGAAGGTGTGGGCCCCGCACTTGTCCCCGATGAGGAGCGAGTCGCACTGGGAGTAGTTGCGGGCGTTTTCCGCTCCCTTCAGGATCTTGACCTGGCCGCGGTAGGAGTTCTGGCCGCGCCCGGCGGAGATTCCCTTGGAGATGATCGTGGACCGGGTGTTCTTCCCGATGTGGATCATCTTCGTCCCGGTGTCCGCCTGCTGGCGGTGGTTGGTGAGCGCCACCGAGTAGAATTCCCCCACCGACTCGTCGCCCTGGAGGATGCAGCTCGGGTACTTCCAGGTGATGGCCGACCCGGTCTCCACCTGCGTCCAGGAGATCTTGGAGCGCCGCATCGCCTTGCCGCGCTTGGTCACGAAGTTGTAGATGCCGCCGCGCCCCTCGGCGTCGCCCGGGTACCAGTTCTGCACCGTGGAGTACTTGATCTCGGCACCGTCGAGGGCCACGAGCTCCACCACCGCGGCGTGAAGCTGGTTCTTGTCGCGCACCGGCGCGGTGCAGCCCTCCAGGTAGGAGACGTGCGCCCCCTCGTCCGCGACGAGAAGCGTCCGCTCAAACTGCCCCGTGTCCGCGGCGTTGATCCGGAAGTAGGTCGAGAGCTCCATGGGGCAGCGGATGCCCTTCGGGACGTAGGCGAAGGAGCCGTCGGAGAAGACGGCGGAGTTGAGCGTGGCGAAGTAGTTGTCGCTGTAGGGCACCACCGAGCCCAGGTAGCGCTCGACGAGCTCGGGGTGTTCCCGGACCGCCTCGGAGAAGGAGCAGAAGATCACGCCCAGGTCGGCGAGCTTCTTCTTGAAGGTGGTGGCCACCGAGACGGAGTCGAAGACGGCATCGACCGCCACGTTCGCCAAGCGGGCCTGCTCCTCCAGGGGAATCCCCAGCTTCTTGAAGGCCGCGCGCAGCTCGGGGTCCACCTCGTCCATCGACGCCAGCTTCTTCTTCGGCTTCGGGGCCGAGTAGTAGACGATGTCCTGGTAGTCGATGGGGGAGTAGCGCACGTTCGCCCAGCGGGGCTCCTCGATGGTGAGCCAATGCCGGAAGGCCTTGAGCCGGAAGTCGAGCAGGAACTGGGGCTCCCCCTTCTTGTGCGAGATGAGGCGGACGATGTCCTCGGTGAGGCCCTTGGGAATCCGGTCCTCATCGATCTCGGTGACGAACCCGTACTTGTACTTCTGCTCGGTGAGCTCGCGGAGGGCGTCGGTCACGGCGTCACCTCGTTGGGCACCGCGAGCCGGACGAGCCCCGGCTCGGGCCGCATGGCCGAGAGCGGCACTTTCTGGAGGGCGTGCTCGATGGCGCGGCTGATCGGACCCCACCGCCCCCTCGCGGCGCAGAAGTCCTCGAGGTCGCAATTGCCGACCACGCCGGTCCCGCACTCGGTGATCCCGATGGGCCCCTCGATGGCGGAGATGATTTCGGCGACCGAGATCCGCTCCGCGTCCCGGGCGAGGCCGTAGCCGCCGTTCCGCCCCCGGTGCGACACCACGAGGCCCGCTCGAGCGAGGGACTTGAGCAGCTTGCTCGCGGTCGGTAGCGGCACGCGCGAGCGACCGGAGAGCTCCTGGGCGGTGTGGAGCGAGCCCTCCCGAGACATCGCCATGTGGGTGAGAAGGACGATTCCGTAGTCGGCGAGCTTGGTCATCCGGATCATGTCGCGCACACCACCTGAAAGGGGCCTGCCCGTTCGCCGGCTAGATGTATCTGGACCGGAATGGTCCTGATAGCGGGAATCTAACGCCCGCGCAAGCAGTTGCACGGAACCCACCGGAACTCCTAGGGGAGGCTCGCTCGGTGGAGGGGGCCGTCGAGGCAGACGCCTGCGCGCTCGAGGTAGAGGTGCTCGCCCACGATCGTGAGCGCGACGCGGATCCGCCGCTCCTCCACGGCCGCGAGCGCCTCGAGCATCCGGGGCTCGACCGCCGCGAGCGCGACCCTCCCGAGGCGCGCGAGCCCGGCCTCTCTCGCGTCGGCCACGAAGGCCTCCATCCGCCTCGGGGAGTCGAAGAGGACGGCGACCTCCGCGCGAGGGTTCCGATCGGCCTCGTGCTGGACCTTCGCGGCGTCGGGCCTGCCGACGCGGACCCAGAGGGTCAGCGCGCCGGTGAGGTCGCGGGCGAGGACGTCGGGCCGGTCCGGCTCGCACAGGCCTGGGCCCTGCTCGATCCCCTCCCGCCACAGCCAGCACTGCGCAAGGGCGCGCAGCCAGAGCCTCTCCATCGACTCCGAGGGGTGGCGGACGAGGCGAAGCGAGACTCGCTGCGCTACCCCCGCGTCGACGTGCGAGAGCTCGACCTGGAGATCGTAGAGGGTCGCGGGGAGCGCCACGGGTCCCTGAGGGAGCGGAGCGGCGCCGCCTCGGCGCCCAGGGGCGACCGGTCGCGGGCGCCCAGGAGGAAGGCGAAGGCGGCCGCCGGCGACGCCGGCCCGCCTTCGGAGAGGGATCCCAGCCCTACTTCTTCGCGACGGTCGCTTCCTCGATGATGACCGGGTAGGCGTACCCAGCGCCGAAGTCCTTGTCGAGCCGGACCGTGCCCGTCACCACCACCACGTCGCCGACGGCGGCCGCGTCACCGGAGGTGACGGTGATGTCGTTGTCCCCCTTGGCCTGGGCGCCGGTGCCGTCGCGCAGGTGGATCCAGTTCTTGCCCATGATCCCCGAGTTGTACTTCACCACCTTGCCGCGCACCGTGACCTTCTTCTCCTTCAGCTGCGCCTTCTGCCCGTAGACCTCGGCCACGGTCTTGGCGTTGGTGCCCGTCGCCTTCGCCACCTTGACCTCGCCCACGTCCACCGGACCTGCGGCGGCCGCGGCGTGCTGGGCCGCCATCCCGGGGGGCACGCCGCCCGGAGGCATCCCCCCCGGCGCTCCGGGGGGCGGCATCCCGCCCGCCGGCATTCCCGCGGGCGGCATTCCCGCGGGCGGCATGCCAGGAGCCCCGGCCGCGGTGGGACCGCCGGTGAGCGTGGCGAAGAAGATCTTCTCGAATTTCCGGTTGAGCGTCTTGCTCTCGAAGTCGCTCATCACCATCGGATTCTCGAGGCCGACCTCCGCGCCGTTCGCCACGTTCGTCTGCGGCACCGCAGCCCAGATCTCCCCGCCCTGCGTCGCGAGCTTGAGGTAGCTGTAGGGAGCGGCATCGATCCGCTCGAGCACCTTGCCCTTGAGGGTGCCGGCCGCGCCGGGCGACGGGAGCTGCGCCGCCGTCGTCGGCGGCTCGGACTTCTTGCAGGCCGTCAGGGCCAGCGCGAGTGAGACGACCAGGGCTACACGCATTTGATCTTCCTCCGAGAATGTCTGGTTCAAAAAAGCGGCCGTAGAATAACCCACGAGGGGGCAAAGTCCATCCCCAACTGAAGGAGCGCCGAGGCGCGAATCGCCTATCCGCGCAGCCTCCAGCCGCTGCGGAGGATGAGGTAGGCGGTGCCGAGCGAGAGGCCGCACAGCAGGGCGACGAAGCCGGCTCCCGCGAGGGGACCCGCGCCCGACCAGCCGAGCATCCCCCAACGGAGGGCGTCCACCATGTAGTAGAGGGGGTTCGAGAGCGTGAGGGTGCGCAGCGGCGAGGGCAGCATCGCCGCGGAGTAGAAGACGCCTCCGAGGAACGTGAGGGGGGTGATGACGAAGGTGGGGAAGAAGTTGACCTGCTCGAAGGTCCGAGCCCAGACCCCGGTCACGAACCCGAGGGCACCGAAGGTGACCGCCACGAGCGAGAGCATGAAGAGGGCGAAGAGGGGGTGGGCGACCTCGAAACCGGTGAAGGCCGCGGCGACGAGCCAGACCACCGAGCCCACGAGCAGCCCCCGGATGGCCGCCGCGCCCACGAAGGATCCCAGGATCTCCCCGTAGGAGAGGGGCGACACGAGCAGGTCGACCATCGTCCCCTGCAGCTTCATCACCATGATCGAGGACGAGGTGTTGAGAAATGCGTTGGTGACGGCGCCGAGCATCACGAGCCCGGGGACGATGAAGCGGGCGTAGGGGACCCCCTCCACCTCGCGGAGGCGGCTGCCGAGGGACCAGCCGAACACCAGGAAGTAAAGGCTGGTGGTGACGAGGGGCGACAGCACCGTCTGGCCCGGCACCCGCATGAAGCGCCGGACCTCCTTGAGGAGGAGGGTGCGTGGCCCGAGCCCGATCACGCGCTATTCCGGGGTGCGCCGCGGTTGAGGAGGGACACGAAAACGTCCTCGAGCCGCATCCGGCGCGTCTCGACGTCGCGAACCGGCAGGCCGGCCGCGGCGATGGCGGCGAGCGCCGGGCCGAAGGACGCCCCGGGGGGCGCCACCACGGCCACCGCCAGGCCCCCGTCCTCCAGGCGAGCGCCCAGGGCCGCGAGCGGGGGCGGCAGCTCGCCCACCGCGGCGGAGAGGGCCACCCGCAGGGTCTTCCCGGCGTACCGCTCGAGCAGCCGCCGCTTCTCCTCCACGAGCAGGATGCGCCCCTCGGCGATCACCGCCACCCGGTCGGCGAGCTCCTCGGCCTCGTCCAGGTAGTGGGTGGTGAGTACGATGGTGGTGCCCCTCGCCCGCAAGGTCCGCACGTAGGCCCAGAGCGACTGCCGCAGCTGGACGTCCACCCCGGCGGTCGGTTCGTCGAGGAAGAGGACCCGCGGCTCGTGCACCAGCGCCTTGCCGATGAGCAGGCGGCGCTTCATCCCGCCCGAGAGCGAGCGGGTGTTGGCGTGGCGCTTCGATTCGAGGTCGAGAGCGGAAAGGATCTCCTCCAGGCGTTCGGGCCGGAGGCGCACGCCGAAGTAGCCGGCCTGGATTCGCAGCGTCTCCTCCACCGTGAAGAACGGATCGAAGTTGATCTCCTGCGGCACGAGCCCCACCGCGCGGCGCGTGAACTGGTAGCTCGACACCACATCCCGGCCCAAGACGAGCGTGCTGCCGGCGCTGGCCCGCACCAGGCCGGCGACGATGCTGATGAGCGTCGTCTTCCCGGCCCCGTTCGGCCCGAGGAGCGCGAAGATCTCGCCTCGCGGGACCTCCAGGTCGACGTGGTCGAGCGCGGCGAAGGTGCCGTAGCGCTTGCTCACGTCGCGGAGAGTGACGACCGATTCCGGCACCCGATGGAGTGTAGCGCCCTTGCCGGCCTCGCGCCCGCGCGGCGGACGCGGCTCGAGCACCCCCCGGCCTTTCGCTGGTAGGCTCTTCCGCATGGGACGCCGCCACGCGCGCCTCGACGAGCCCCACCACTGGGTCTTCAACCGGCTGGCGGCCGACTACCGGGAGCGGCCCGGGTACCCGGCGGCGCTCGCCGATCGGCTCCTCGAGCTCGCCGGCGGCCCGGGCGCAGCCATCGCGGACCTGGGGGCGGGCACCGGACTCTTGGCCCTGCCACTCGCGAAGCGCGGCGCCCGGGTGTTCGCGGTCGAGCCGGCGGCGTCGATGCTCGCGGCTCTGCGCGCGAGCGCCGCGGGCCTCCCGGTCGAGCCGGTCCAGGCGGCCGCCGAGTCGACCGGCCTGGCGCCGGCCTCGGTCCAACAGGTCCTCCTCGCCGACGCCCTGCAGTGGGTGGAGCCCGAGCGCGCCGGCCGCGAGGCTGCGCGGATCCTCGCCCCGGGAGGGGTGGTGGCGGTACTGAGCGCGCGCCTCGCCGACACCCCCTTCGCGGGCGGGCTCGCGCGCCTGATCGAGCGCACCAACCCGAAGGCCCGCCCCCGGCCGCCGGGGCGGCTCGGGCAGCTCCTGCGCGCGGCCGGGGCAGAGGCCTGGGCCCAGGAGGAATGGCGACACGAAGAGGTCCTCTCGCCCGAGCGGCTCGATGCGGTGCTCCGCTCACTCTCCCTCGTCGGGCCGGCGCTCGGCCCGGGGGTCCTGCGCTCGCTGCTCTCGGAGGCCCGCGACCTCGCGCGGCGGCTCGGAGGCGCGGCCTTCACACGGGACCTCACCCTGAGCTGGGGTCGGCGGCGATAGGCCTCAGCACAGCGTCCTCCTGTCGCCACCTCGCCACCGCCAGCTCGGCCTGCTCCCGTTCCTCGAGGAGGTGGCGGCGGACGGCGCTCTCGAGCCGCGCATCGGTGAAGCCGTGCGCGCTCCAGGTTTCGGCCGGCTCGAACCCGCGCGAGAGCTTGTGTTCCCCTCCCGCGCCTCCCTCGAAGACCGTGAGCCCGCGCCGGATGCACTCCTCCACCGAGTGGTAGAGCGCCACGTTGAAGTGGAGGAAGGGGTGCTCCTCGACCGCGCCCCAGTAGCGCCCGTAGAGCCGGTCCGGGCCCACCACGTTGAAGGCCATGGCGACGAGCTGCCCCTCCCGCCGGGCCTCGACGACCTCCAGGTTCGCGGGAAGGGTGCGCAGCGCGCGCTCGTAGAACGCCCGGCCGAGGAAGCGGCGGCCCCAAGTCATCCTCGACACCGACGCTTCGTGCAACCGGGCGATGTCGCGCGCCCAGCGGGAGGGTGAGTCGGCGAGTTCCCCGCCGGGCACGGTGCGGATCTCGATGCCTTGGCGTCCGGGAGCGGCCCGCTCCCGGCGGATGGCGTTGCGCCGCTTGGAGGGAAAGCGCGAGAGGAAGTCCTCGAAAGTGTGGTAGCCCGCGTTGACCCAGTGGTACTGGAAGTCGAGGCGGACCGCGAGCCCGGCGGCCTCCAGCTCCTCGGCCTCGTCCCGCCAGGCATAGAGAACGTGCACCGAGCGGATGCCCTGCTCGGCGCACAGGTCGCGCACTGCGGCCACCATCGCGCCCGCCAGCTCCGATCGCTCCTCGCCCTCAAGGGCGAGGAGCCTGCGGCCGGTGACCGGGGTGAACGGCACCCCGAGCACCAGCTTCGGGTAGTACGGGATCCCGGCGCGCGCCGCCGCGTCGGCCCAGTGCCAGTCGCGCCCGAAGTCGCCGTCGGAGTCGCGCTTCACGTAGGCGGGCGCCGCCGCCACCAGGCGGCCGGCGCGCCGCAACAACAGGTGCCGCGGCGACCAGCCTTGCTCGGGAGCCACGGCCCCGGACTGCTCCAGCGCGTCGAGCCAGGCGTGAGAAAGGAAGGGGGTCGCCAGGGCGGGCTCGTGCGCCCAGAGCCGGTCCCAGTCCGAGGCAGGGACGTCGGCGACGGACGCGCGCACGTGGACTTCGAGGCCGGCCAAGCGACACGTTCATAGCGGAGCGTCCCCCTCCCGCAAGCCAAGGAAGGCACCCCGGGCGGCCGCTTTACGCAACGTCCTTCCGCTGGCAACCTTCGACGCCATGCTCCCCTCTCCCGGGTCCGCCAGCGGCCCACCCTCGGCCCGCCCATGAGCGCCTTCGAGCGCCACTTCACCATCCGCTGGTCCGACGTGGACGCGAACGGCCACATGAGGAACACGGCCTACAGCGAGCTGTGCAGCGATACGCGGGTGGCCATGCTCGCCGCGCTGGGCTTCCCCTGGGAGCGCTTCGAGGCGCTGGCCCTCGGGCCGGTGCTCCTGCGGGAGACCATCGTCTACCGGCGCGAGGCGGCGCTGGGAGAGGACGTCCGCGTGGACGCCAGGGTGGCGGGGCTCTCGCCCGACGGCGCGCGCTGGAGGATCCGCCACCGCCTCTTCAAGAGCGACGGCCTTCCCATGGCGCGCATCACGGTGCTGTGCGCGTGGATCGGCTTCGCCGCGCGCCGTCTGGTCGTTCCCCCCGCCGAGCTCGCCCTGGCTCTCGCGTCCCTCGAGCGCACCGGCGCCTTCCGGGAGCTGCCGCTGCTCCGGAGGTAGCAGCCCACCCGGGCGAGGGCGCCCACTCCCCTCTCTCCGGAGTTCGGCTGCGCGGCCGCCAGGGAGGCGGGAGGCTTTCCGAGATGATCGTCCCTCCGTCGACGCGGGAGAGCCCGACATCCTCGGGCGGCACCTCGATGACCGGGTCCCGGTCTCCCGGGAGGTCGAGGCGAGGCGCAGCCACGGGCCCGCCACCGCCGAGCGCAGGGTACAGTGAGTCCTGCGCGCGCCGCCCCGGTAGACGGCGGCGGCGCCGACCGCGTCCGGCAGGCCCACGACGGACTGCCCCCTCCCCCACCGCACCGAGCATCCAAGCCGGCGCCGTCCGGTCGACGCCCTGGCCAAGGCGCGTGCATCACCATCCGCGACCGACGCCATTCGCCCGGTGACCAAAATGGGCGCTCCGCGCCCCTTCTCCACCCGCGATCCGGACCGCGGCGACCTTACAGCCGCGCGCGGGTCGAGAGGGTCGACTGCCCGGAAGGCAAGCAAACGGGCTCGTCGCTGGCGCTCAATCCCTCTCGCGCGGCGAGCCCGGGGCGCCGGATGGGGAGGGGCGCCCGGACTCATCTTACACGGTCCGCGCGAGCGGCGCATGCGCCCCTGCCGATCCTTCGCGGGGCCCACCGCCGCGGGACCCTCAGTCGGCGGGAGCGGGATAGCCGGTCGAGAGCGGGTTCAGGACGCTCGAGGGGACCCCCAGGTACTTGAGCATCCGGTACTGGTGCTGCCGTAGCCCGCGCACCGACACCCGCACCCGCGTCGAGGCGAGGAGGTCGCCGAGGGCGGCGACGCCTCGATCGTGGAACTGTCTCACGTGGGTGAGGTCCACGTAGACCTCGGCGCCCTCGGGCAGTGCGGCGAGCTGGCGCGCGATCTCCAGGGCCGATTCGGTATCGAAGGCCCCGTCCATGCGGATGACGAGGCTGCCCCCACCCGCTTGCATCGACATGTCCCCGCTCATGTCGGCTCCGCCGCGCGGGGCGCTGGGGCAATGGTGCCAGAGCACTCGTGAAATAGGAGAGCCATCCCCGCGACCGCTCTCCCCTGCAGCATAAGCGCGTCCATCGCACCCGGCAAACTTGGGCCCTCCGAAACCGAGAGCGGGACAGTGCCCTTGCGGGGCTCCTCCTTGCGCGGGGCGATGCCCATCATGTAGGTGCCGGCCAAGGAGGCAATCCATGATCCCCGAGCCCATCGAGAAGTACCTGGACGCTCACCACCTCTCCTTCGCTCACCACGAGCACCCCCGCGCCGTCGCCGCACAGAAGCTCGCCGCCGTGGAGCACGTCTCCGGACACCGGGTCGCGAAGCCCGTCGTGGTGATGCTCGATGGGTGGCTCGCGATCGCGGTGGTCCCCGCCCACCGGCCCGTCGACCTCGAGTCCCTGGCGCGCGCGACTTCCTCCACCAAGGCCGAGCTCGTCCCCGAGGCCGCCTTCGCGCAGCGGTTCTGGCCCTGCGAGCGAGGCGCCGAGCCGCCGCTCGCGATGTTCGGACTCCCCATCTACGTGGACGAGGCGCTCTCCCGGGAACCCTTCCTCGTCATGCGTGCCGGCACGCACGAGGATTCCATCGTGGTCACCACCCGCGACTGGATGCGCAGCGAGGGGGCTCGGGCGCTGGCGGGGCTCGCCCAGGCCTGAACGGCGGGGGCCTCGGCTAGCGCTTCTGGTAGGTGCCGACGAGCTGGGCGCGCGCCAGCTCGTGGCCCTTCATCGATTTCTCGAGCTGCGCTTTCGTCGGGGCGCCGAGGTCTCCCAAGGTCACGTCGAGAGCGTAGAGCTTGAAGAAGTAACGGTGGCGCCCGACCGGCGGGCACGGGCCGCCGTACCCCTCGCGCCCCCAGTCGTTCCGCCCCTGCCGCGTCCCGGCGGGTAGGGCTCCCGGCGCCACCGCCTCGGCTAGGCCTCGGGCGCTGGGCGGGATGTCGTAGAGTACCCAGTGGACCCAGGTCACCTTGGGAGCAGCCGGGTCGGGGGCGTCCGGGTCGTCGACGACAAGGGCGAGGCTCCTCGCCCGAGCAGGAACGCCGGACCACTGCAGCCCGGGCGACGCATCGCGCCCTTGGCAGGTGAACTCCCTCGGGATCTCCTTGCCATCCGGGAACGCCGGCGAGGTCAGGGTGAAGGTCATGTCCAAAGCCCCGGCACCGGCCGCGAGGGGGAGCGCGAGGAGCACGCGAGCGAGCCGGGCCACCGACGGATCATACGTCCGCCCCGGAGCCTTCCGCTCCAACCCGTGAGGGTCGGGACGGGACGGCGTCACATCGATCGCGGATGCCGGGGCGTCCCTGCGAGTGGGTGGCCCCGCGCCGCTCCGGGACTCTCGATTTCGCCTTCCTGGCAGGTGCGGGTGTCCGCTGGTAGATTGGGCCCGCCGTGCGGGTCCTGCTCTCCAACGACGACGGGGTTCACGCGCCGGGCCTGGCGGCGCTGGCCGCGGCCTTCCCGGAGGACGAGGTCTGGGTCGTGGCTCCCGACCGGGAGCAGTCGGCCTCGAGCCACGCCATCTCGCTGCACCGCCCCCTTCGGCTCCACCAGGTGGGGCCGCGTCGCTTCGCCGTGGACGGCACGCCGACCGACGCCGTCTACATGGGCTTGAACCTGGTGCTCAAGGATCAGCGACCGGACCTGGTCCTCTCCGGGATCAACCACGGGCCCAACCTCGGCAGCGACGTGCTTTACTCGGGGACGGTGGCGGCGGCGATGGAGGGGGCGCTGCTCGGGGTGAACGCCATCGCCATGTCCCTGGCCTCGCAGCCTCCGCACGACTTCGTCCACGCCGCTTCCTTCGCGGCGGCCTTCGCCCGGCGTGTGTTCGAGAACCAGCCCCCGGCACCCACCCTCTTCAACGTGAACGTCCCGCCCGGCCCGGTGAGGGGATTCCGCTTCGCCCGCCTCGGCCACCGGACCTACGGGAACGCGGTGGTGGAGAAGACCGACCCGCGCGGGCGCAAGTACTTCTGGATCGGGAGCGAGGCGAGCTACCGCGACATCCCCCACTCCGACTGCAACACGGTCTTCCACGACGGGTTCGCGGCGGTCACCCCGCTGCACCTCGACCTCACGCACGACGCCATGCTCCAGGAGCTGCGGAACTGGACCCTGCCGGGCTACCGCAAGGAGTCGACCCCGTGAGACGTCGCGCCGGCCTCGCCGGTGCCATGCTCGCCCTCGCCGCCTGCGCCGCTCCGCAGCACCGGCCCGATGGGAACGCGACCGCGCCGGACGCGAAGCCACCGCCGGTGGCCCACCCCCCGCTCTCCTACGGCGCGGACGAACCGCACGCCGAGCTCGACATCGTCGGTTCGACCCACGTCGTCCAGCGGGGTGAGACCGTCTACCGGATCGCCAAGACCTACGGCCTCGATGCGCGGGAGCTCATGGAGGTGAACGGCCTCACCGACCCCAGGGCGCTCCAGCCCGGCATGGAGCTCTTCATCCCGGGGGCGCCCCGGGCGCTCGAGGTGCCGCCCCTCCCCGCCGGGGTGGTGGAGCCCGTTCCACCCGCCCCGGCGGTCCCCGCTCAGGCGTCGCTCGTCCACGGCAACGGCAAGATGCACTGGCCGCTCCAGAAGGGCATGGGGATATTGCGCCAGGGCTTCGGGGTGAGGCAGGGGCAGCGGCACGACGGCATCGACCTCGCGGCCCCGGAGGGGACCCCAGTGCTCGCCGCCGCCGGCGGCGAGGTCGTCTACACCGGCCGACAGTCCGGCTACGGAGTCATCGTCATCCTGCGCCACGCCCCGAGCCTCCTCACCGTCTACGCCCACAACAGCGCGGTGATGGTGAAGGAAGGCGACCGGGTGGAGGCCGGGACCCCCATCGCCCGCGTCGGCCAGTCGGGGCGGACCACCGGCCCGCACCTCCACTTCGAGGTGCGCGAGGGGACGAAGCCGCGCGATCCGCTCCTGTTCCTGCCCTGATACACTGCCGCCCTTCCGCAAGGAGGCCGGCCCTGCCGGCGCACACCATGGACGCCATCGAAGCAGCCCTCCGGCAGACGATCCGCGACATCCCCGACTTCCCCAAGAAAGGGATCGTCTTCAAGGACATCACCCCCGTCCTGGCGGACGCCGCCCTCTATCGCCGCGTCGTCGACTCCCTCAAGTCCCGGTGGGAGAAGGAGCGCATCGACAAGGTGGTGGGCATCGAGTCGCGCGGGTTCATCTTCGCCGCCCCCCTCGCCTACGCGCTGGGGGCGGGCCTCGCCATCGCCCGCAAGCCGGGCAAGCTCCCCTTTCAGACCATCAAGGAGGTCTACGACCTCGAGTACGGGGAGGACGGACTCGAGCTGCACATCGACGCCGTCGGCCCGGGTGAGCGCGTCCTCATCGTGGACGACCTGCTCGCCACTGGCGGCACCGCCGGGGCGGTGGGCCGGCTGGTGGCCCGCCAGGGCGGTGACCTGGCCGGCTACGCCTTCGTGGTCGAGCTCTCCTTCCTCCACGGGGCGCGTCGGATCGGCCCTTCCAAGGTCCAGGCGCTCGTGACCTTCTAGCGCATCCGCTTGCGCCGTGCCTGGGCCGTCCCTACGGGAACATCATGGCCGGCGACCCGGGCTCCCCGAGCCTCAAGTTCCTCGGCACCGCGGGCGCGCGGTTTGCCGTCTCCACGCAGCTGCGTCACTCGGGCGGGCTCATCTGGCGGCTCGGGGGAGCCACCCTCTGGGTCGACCCGGGACCGGGGGCGCTCGTGCGCGCCCTCGCCTCCCGCCCCAGCGTGGAGCCCCGCAAGGTGGACGCCCTGCTCGTCTCCCACCGGCACCTCGACCACTCCGGCGACGCCACGGCCGTGCTGGAGGCGATGACCGAGGGTGGGAAGGCGCGGCGCGGGACTCTCCTCGCGCCCCGAGACGCTCTCGAGGTGGAGCCGGTGGTCCAGCGCTACGCACAGTCCTTCGCGGCGCGACGGGTGGTGCTCGCGGAGGGGGGCGAGGTCGAGCTCGCCCCCGGCCTCACCCTCTCCGTTCCCGTCCACCACCACCACGGCGTCGAGACCTACGGCTACCGGCTCAGGTCCCGGGAGCTCACCGTCGCCCACGTGACGGACACGCTCTGGATGGACGCGCTTCCCGAGGCCTACCGCGACGTCGACCTCCTGGTGGTGAATGCGACCCGCCTGAAGGGAGGGGACCCGAGCCTCCTGCACCTCGGCTGGGACGACGCCGAGCGGCTCCTCGGGGCCGTCCGCCCGCGGGCCGCCGTCCTCACTCACTTCGGCGTGCCGGTCATCCGGAGCGCTCCCGAGGACCGGGCGCGGGAGATCAGCGAACGCACCGGGGTGCCGGCGCTGGCGGCGCGGGACGGCATGCACCTCGCGCTCGACGACTTCGACGGGCTGCGCGTCCGGGCCGAGGCCCAGCGCTCCCGCCCGTCACGGTGAGCCCGCCGATGGTGAGCCTCCTCCTCCTCGCCGCGGCGCTCTGGGCCACGCTCTGGTGGGCCCGGGTGGCCTGGGCCGGCCTGCGCGCCGATCGCCGGCTGGACGCGCTCGAGGAGGTCGCGCCCGAACCGCCGCCAGGGGGCTGGCCGGGCCTCTCGGTCATCGTGGCGGCCCGCGACGAGGCGAGGGGCGCCGAGAGGGCGGTGCGATCCCTCCTCGGCCAGGACTACCCGGAGCTCACGGTGGTGGCGATCGACGATCGCTCCAGCGACGGCACCGCCGAGATCCTCGACCGCCTGGCGGCCGAATCGGCGCGCCTCGCGGTTCGCCACCTGCGGCGGCTCCCCGAGGGTTGGCTCGGCAAGAACCACGCCTGCGCGCAGGGGGCGGAGGTCGGGGCGAGCCGCTGGATCCTCTTCACCGACGGGGACGTGGTCTTCGCGCCAAGCGCGCTGACGCGGGCGGTCGCCTACGCCGAGTCCCGCCACCTCGGCCACCTGGCGGCGCTCCCGCGCCTCCTCGCCCCGGGGGTCCTGGAGAAAGCCTTCGTCGCCACCTTCGCCGCCCACGCCAATGTGGGGTTCCGCACCTGGGAGCTGCGCGACCCGGGAACCGCCGGCTTCGTGGGCATCGGGGCCTTCAACCTGGTGCGCCGCGACGAGTACCGCCGGGTGGGCGGCCACGAGCGGGTGAGGTTCGAGGCAATCGACGACGCGAAGCTCGGCATGGTCCTGCGGCGGAGCGGCGTCCGCCAGGGCGCCATCCGCGCCGGTGCCCTCGTCTCGGTGCGCTGGAACCACGGCTTCCTCGCCACCTGGCGCGGCCTGCTCAAGAACGCCTTCGCCGCGACCGAGTACCGCTGGCCCTTGGCGCTCGGCGCGGCTCTGGGCCTGGGAGTGGCCGCGCTCGGTCCGCTGGCGGCCGCGGTGGCCGGCGGGGGCGCCGCTCGGGTGGCCGGGATCGGCGGGCTCGTCCTCTCGACCGCCACCGTCGGCGCGGCGGTCCGCCGCATCGGCGGTGGCAGCGGGGCAGAGGCCCTCCTCGCTCCGGTCGCCGCACCGGCGCTCGGCCTGGCGGTCTTGGCGAGCGCGGCGCTCGCCACCTGGCGTGGGCAGGTGGTCTGGCGGGGGACCGCCTACCCGCTCGAGGCCCTGCGCCGGGGGTGCGTCCGCGTCCGCGACTGGCCGTCCGACTCCGCCGTGGGATGGGACCGGCGTTGGTGATAGGTTCTGCCTGCGATGGCGTCACAGGTCACCGCTTACGAGCGGGTCCCGGTCCTCGACTCCTGGGACGAGACCGAGACCCTGCGCGCCATCCGGATGTCGCTCGGCCCCCTCGCGGGCCGCCACGCCTCACCTGGCCAAGTGGTGAAGGTCCGATCGAGCGCGGGCGAGGCATATTTCGCCCTCGCGAGCGCTCCCTCGCGTGGCGGCCGCGCCGATCTGCTCGTGAAGCGCGGCGGTCGCATCGCCGACGAGGTCGTCGCCGCCGCCCTCCCGGGGGCATCGCTCGGGATCTCGGCCCCCTTCGGAAAGGGCTTCCCCGTCGAGGAGGCCGTCGGGCGAGACGTCCTGCTCTTCGCGGCCGGCTCGGGCATCGCCCCCATCCGGGCGCTCACCCAGTACCTCATCTCCAGGAGGCAGCGTCACGGGCGCATCACCCTCTTCTACGGCCAGCGCAAGGGCGGCGACTTCGCCTACCGCAGCGAGCACCTCGACTGGGAGCGACATGGGGTCCGGGTGATCCTCTGCCCCTCTGGCGCCGACGACGCCTGGCAGGGGGTTCGCGGCCGAGTGCAGGAGGTGGCCCGTTCGCTGGCGTTCGGCGGGTCCCCGCCGGAGGACGGGGTCGCCTTCGCCTGTGGGATGAGCGCTATGGTGAACGAGGTGAAGGCCACCTTGAAGGACGCAGGCGTGCCCCCCGAACGGGTGCACGTCAACTTCTAGCCATGCGCCAGCGGCTCGACTCGCGGTACTTCCTCGCGCTGCTGACCGCCCTCTCCCTCTGGCTCGCTTGGATGGTGGCGAGACCGTTCGCCTCGGTGCTCTTCATGGCGGCGGTGGTGGCGGTGGCGTTGGGCCCGCTGCAGGGGCGGCTCGAGACGCGCCTCGGGCTCGGCCGCGCGTTCTCGGCGGCGCTCGTCACCTTGCTCGCGCTGCTCGCGGTGATGGGACCGCTCGCGGCCATCGGCGCGGTGGTGGTCCGCCAGGCGATCGAAGGCGCCCGCTGGCTGGTCCAGGCGCTCGGCGGACAGGGGCTCGCCGCCCTGGCGGGGAACCTCCCGGAGTGGCTCCGCGGGCCGGCCCAGGATGCGCTCGACCGCCTTCCTCACGGGGCGAAGGAGCTCGAGGCCCTCGTCACCAGGGAGCTCGGCGGGGGCGCGGTATCCACCGTGGGCGGGGTCCTGCAGGCGACGGGCGAGGTGCTGAGCGACCTCCTGCTCTTCTTCGTCGCCCTCTTCTTTCTCCTCTCCGACGGCGGTCGGCTGGTGGAGTGGCTCAAGGAAACCGTCCCGCTGCCGGCAGGGAAGGCGGCCGTGCTCCTCGGCTACCTCCGCCGGGTGACGGTCTCCGTCCTGGTTTCGACGCTCGCCACCTCCGGGGTGCAGGCGGCGCTGGCGTTCGTCGGCTACCTCGTCGCGGGCGTGCCGTACGCCGTCTTCTTCGGCGTCGCCACCTTCTTCGCCTCGCTCATTCCGGTGGTGGGAACGGCGCTCGTGTGGGTCCCGCTCGCGCTGCTCCGCCTCTCCAACGGCCACCTCGCCGCCGCCGCCTTTCTCGCCGTGTGGGGCGCAGCGGTGGTCGGAACGGTGGACAACGTGGTGAAGCCGCTCCTCATGCGCCGCGGCGTCGACTTTCCGGTGGGGGTGGTCTTCTTCGCCCTGCTGGGCGGCCTCGCCGCCTTCGGGCCGGTGGGCCTGGTGGCCGGGCCGCTCGTGGTCGCCCTCCTGGTGGCGGTGGTCGAGACCTGGAGCGAGCAGTGACCGCCGCCCCCGCGCCTGTCGACCTGCTCGACCTCGCCTCGCGCCTGCCGGAGGAGGCGCGCCTGGCGCGCCAGTCGGTGGCCCGCTTCGTGGACGAGCGCTTCCTCCCGCTCATCCGCGAGCACTTCCGGGCTGGCTCGTTCCCCATGGAAGTGGTGCCGGAGATGGCAGCGCTTGGCCTCTTCGGCATGAACCTCCACGGGTACGGCTGCGCCGGCCTGTCGGAGACGGCCCACGGCGCCTGCATGCAGGAGCTCGAGCGGGGAGATTCGGGACTCCGCAGCTTCGCCTCCGTGCAGGGATCCCTCTGCATGTGGCCCATCCACGCCTTCGGCTCGGACGAGCAGCGGGCCCGCTGGCTCCCCCGCATGGCTCGCGGCGAGGCGATCGGGTGCTTCGGCCTCACCGAGCCGGACTTCGGCTCCGACCCGGGCGGGATGCGCACGCGCGCCCGGCCGGACGGGGATGGCTTTCTCCTCAGCGGGACGAAGGCCTGGATCACGAACGGGACGATCGCGGACGTGGCGCTCGTGTGGGCCAAGGTCGGGGAAGGCGATTCCCGCTCCATCCGGGGCTTCCTGGTGGAGCGGGGCTGGGCAGGGTTCACGTCGCGAGAGATCGGGGGCAAGCTGTCCCTGCGCGCCTCGGCGACGGCGGAGCTCCACCTCGACGAGGTCCGCGTCCCGGCCGCGAGCCTGCTCCCCGGCACGGCGGGAGCGGGCTTGCGGGCGCCGCTCGCCTGCCTCACCAAGGCGCGCTACGGGATCGCCTGGGGAGCGGTGGGCGCGGCGACCGCCTGCTACGAGGCAGCCCGCCGGCACGCGGTGGACCGGGTGCAGTTCGGCCGGCCCATCGGGTCGTTCCAACTCGTGCAGGAGAAGCTGGTGGAGATCTGGCAGGGCATCGTGCTGGGGCAGCTCTTGGCGCTCCGGCTCGGAGAACTCGCCGACGAGGGGCGCCTCTCCCACGTGCAGGTGTCGATGGGCAAGAGGGCCAACGTCCGCATGGCACGCGACGCGGCGCGCCTGGCGCGAGAGGTGCTGGGCGCGAGCGGCGTGGTCGACGACCACCCGGTGATGCGCCATCTCATGAACCTCGAGTCCGTCTACACCTACGAGGGGACGCACGACATCCACACCCTGTCGCTCGGCAAGGCCGCGACCGGCCTCGACGCCTTCTCCTAGGGGCCTCCGCGGCGGCTCCCCTAGCCCACGGGCTTGAAGGCGCGGAAGGCGAGCAGGGTCTCGGTCTCGCGGATCCCCGGGATCTTCTGGAGCCGACCGGGAATGACGTCCCCGAAATCGTCGTAGGCCGGCGCGTAGAGTTTCACGAGCAGGTCGAAGGGCCCGGTCACCGAGTGGACCTCGGAGACTCCGTCGATCTCCATCACCGCGTTCGCCACCTCGTCGAGGCGGCCGTGCTCGCACTTCACCAGGACGAAAGCGAATTTCATCCTCCCTCTCTATCACGGCCAAGTGGGGTCGTCCCCGTGCCAGTCCGCCGTCACCTCGAGCCACATCGCCAGGCCGGCGAATTCCTTCCAGGGCGCGAACCAGCGCTCGAGCGTCCGGTCGGAAGGCGGGTGGCGGCGGCCCCGCACCCGGGCGAGCTTCTTGCGGCTCCAGGAGTCGAGGGCGAGCCCGGGGTGGCGGCCGAGCAGGCGGAGGAGGTGTTGGGAGGCGTAGGGGCCGAATCCGGGGAGGCTGCGGATTTGCTCCTCCAGCTCCGGGGTGGCGAGCGAGCTCTCGCGCCACGCTTCCAGGTCGGGCTGCCGGGAGGCCGCCCGGCGGGCGAGCTCGCGGAGGAAGGGCGCGCGATAGCCGGCCCGGATGCGGCTCCGGTAGAACCCCTCCGGGCGGGACGCCATCTCCCTCGCAGACGGGAAGGTGCGTCCCCCGCCGGGGGCGGGTAGGCCGAGCTCCTCGACGAGCCTCGACACCATGGTCCGCGTGAGCGCCCAGGAGCAGTTGGTGGTGCACAGGGTCTTCACCGCGTCCTCGAAGACGGTGGGGGAGCGCAGGAGGCGCCCCGCCCCCCGCTCCAGGGCGGCCCGGACGGACCGTGCCTCCCCTCGCCCGGAGAGCTCCTCCACCCGCCGCCGGAACGGCTCCAGGTCCTCGTCGAGGGAGAGGCAGGTCCTCATCTGTGCGCGCGCCTCCTTGGCCCAGGCCCGGTCGAGCCTCTCCCCGGCGTCGACGCGAACCGAGAGCGAGCGCGCGCCGCGGGCCCTCACCCGGACCCACACCGCCCGGCCCGACGACAGGGCGAGGGGGCGGTCGAGCGTCCTCCGGGCCGGATCCCAGCGCCAGGGTGCGAGGTCGTACCACCCGTGACTGCGGACCACCCGCTCCAGGTCGAACGGCAGGGGGACGCGCATCAGGCACCCCTCCGGGGCGTTGCCCCTCCGAGTGCGCGGGCGCCGAATGGAGTGAGGGGCGCGGCCCGCAGCGCAGGAGGATGGCTCATATGGTCGACACCAGCATCGAGGAAGTCGGGGTCCTGGAAGGGGACGAGGGCGAGAACGAGGTGGGGCGCCACGCCGACGTGGGACGGCAGCTCCTTCACACCCGCATCGGGGAGCTCAAGCAGGAGTCGGCCGCGGTCACGGTAGGGCCCGACGCGACCATTGGCAAGGTAGTCGAGCTGATGCGGAAGAAGAAGGTGTCCGCGATCTTGGTGGTCGACAAGAAGAAGCCGAAGAGGCTCGTCGGCATCTTCACCGAGCGCGACTTCATGGAGAAGTCGCTCTCCACCCGCGGCATCGCCCGGACACCCGTGAAGAAGCTCATGACGCGCGACCCGGAGGCGCTTCGCGCCAAGGACAGCGTCGCCTACGCGGTGAACAAGATGTCGGTGAGCCGCTACCGGCACGTCCCGGTGGTCGACGGGGCCGGGGTTCCGACCGGGATGGTTTCGGCGCGCGACGTCATCGACTTCATCTGCGAGCTGTGCCCGGAGGAACTCCTGAACCTCCCCTCCGAGCCTTGCCTCGCCATCCCGCGCCAGCCGGACGGCGCCTAGGCGAAGGACCGTCGCCGGGGCGATCGCCCGGGGCGCTAGGCGGCGGCCTCGGTCGCCCCGTGGCACTTCTTGTACTTCTTCCCGGAGCCGCAGGGACAGGGGTCGTTGCGCCCCACCTTGGGCTGGGTCCGGACCACCGTCTCCTGCTTCGGCTTCTCCCGCTCGGCGGAGTCGGCAGCGGCGTGGCTCTCCACCAGGCGCTGGCGCCTGCCGAGGGCGAGCCGCTTCTGCTCGATCTCCTCCGCCGTCTCCTGGCGCGCCGGCACGAGCCGCAGGGCGTTCCCCACGACGCTGGAGCGGACGTTCCAGGTCATGCGCAGGAACATGTCGTACCCTTCCTTCTTGTACTCCTGCTTCGGGTCGCGCTGGCCGTAGCCGCGCAGGCCGATCCCCTGGCGGAGGTGGTCCATCTGCAGCAGGTGGTCCTTCCAGAGCGCGTCGATGGCCTGCAGGTAGAGGTACTGCTCGTAGCGGCGCAGGAGTGGCACGCCCTCCCCGTCGATGCCGAAAAGGTCCTCCTTCTGGCGGAAGCCCTTCTCCACCACCTGGTAGATCTGCTCCTCCAGGAGCGCGCGGGCTTCTGTCACCCGGGAGACCGAGGGATCGGAGAAGCGCATTTCGCAATTGAACTGCTCCCTCACGCGCGCGCTGAGCGCGTCGAGGTCCCAGTTCTTGCGCTGCTCGGGGCAGCAGTCCGCCACCATCTCGCGGATCAGGTCCTCGAAGAGGTCGAGGAGGTGCTCGCGGGCGTCCGCCCAGGTCCACACCTTCTCGTGCCGGGTCTTCTTGCGCGTCTTGGGGTCGTCGTCGTACTCGACCACCGGGACGCCCGCCCCGAAGCCCAACACCATCCGCCGCAGCCGGTAGACCGACTTCCGCTGCTGATTCATGACGTCGTCGTAGTCGAGCAGGTTCTTGCGGATGTCGAAGTTGTGGGCCTCCACCTTGCGCTGGGCGTTCTCGATGGCCTTGGTCAGCCAGCGATGCTCGATCTGCTCCCCCTCCTTCATCCCGAGCTTCTCCATCATCCCGGAGATGCGCTCGGACCCGAAGATGCGCATCAGGTCGTCTTCCAGGGACAGGAAGAAGATCGACGAGCCCGGGTCGCCCTGGCGGCCGGCGCGCCCGCGCAGCTGGTTGTCGATGCGGCGCGACTCGTGCCGCTCGGTGCCGACGATGTGTAGGCCTCCCATCGCCACCACCTCGTCGTGCTCCTTGGCGGTCTGGCCGCGCAGGGCCGCGGTGCGCTCCTCCAGGCGCTTCGCCCAGGCGTCGCGTCGCTGCTGGAACGCCGGCCCCTCCTCCCCCTCCATGGGCGCGTCGGGCTCGAGCCCCACCTCGTGCTTGGCCATCATCTCGGGGTTGCCGCCGAGCAGGATGTCGGTGCCCCGGCCGGCCATGTTGGTGGAGATGGTCACCGCTCCCTTGCGCCCCGCCTGGGCAACGATCTCCGCCTCGCGCCCGTGGTTCTTGGCGTTGAGGACGTTGTGGGCAATGCCCCGCTTCTTGAGGAGCGAGGAGACCACCTCGCTCTTCGCCACCGACACGGTTCCCACCAGGATGGGCTGACCCGCCTGGTGTCGCTTCACGATCTCGTCGCAGACGGCGGTGAACTTCTCGCGCTCCGTCTTGTAGACGACGTCCTCGGCGTCCTTGCGGACCATCCTCTGGTTGGTGGGAACGACCACCACGTCGAGGTCGTAGATCTTGGCAAACTCCTCGGCCTCGGTCTCGGCGGTGCCCGTCATGCCGGCGAGCTTCGAGTACATGCGGAAGTAGTTCTGGAAGGAGATGGTGGCGAGCGTCTGGTTCTCCGCCTCGATCTTCACGCCCTCCTTGGCCTCCACCGCCTGGTGCAGCCCGTCGGACCACCGGCGCCCCGGCATGAGCCGTCCGGTGAACTCGTCGACGATGATCACCTCGCCTTCCTTGACCACGTACTCCACCTCGTTCTTGTAGAGGTGGTGCGCCCGCAGCGCCTGCTCGACGTGGTGGAGCCACTCGATCTGCTCCGGGTCGTAGAGGTTCCGGATGCCGAGTTTCTGCTCCATCTTCTCCACGCCGGCGTCGGTCATCACGACGGTCTTGGTCTTCTCGTCCACGGTGAAGTCGACGTCGCGGATCATCGAGGGGATGACCCGGTTCACCTGGTAGTACTTCTCGCTCGACTCGTCGCTCGGGCCCGAGATGATGAGCGGGGTGCGCGCCTCGTCGATGAGGATCGAGTCCACCTCGTCGACGATGGCGAAGTTGAGCTCGCGCTGGACGTAGTCCTGCAAGCGGAACTTCATGTTGTCGCGCAGGTAGTCGAAGCCGAACTCGTTGTTCTGGCCGTAGGTGATGTCGGCCGCGTAGGACTCCTGGCGCTCCCGATCGGTGAGCCCGTGGACGATGATGCCGGTGCGCATGCCGAGCATGCGGTAGAGGCGCCCCATCCACTCCGCGTCCCGGCGGGCCAGGTAGTCGTTCACTGTCACCACGTGGACGCCGCGCCCGGCGAGCGCGTTCAGGTAGCAGGGGAGCGTGGCGACGAGCGTCTTGCCCTCGCCGGTCTTCATCTCGGCGATCTTGCCCTCGTGGAGCACCATGCCGCCGATGAGCTGGACGTCGAAGTGGCGCATCCCGAGCGCCCGCACTCCCGCTTCGCGCACCAGCGCGAACGCCTCCGGCATCACGTCCTCGAGGGGCCGGCCCTTGTGGACCTGCTCCTTCCATTCGGCGGTGAGGCGAACCATCTCCTCCGGTCGCAGGGCCTTCATCCGCGGCTCGAGCTCCCCCACGCGCCCCATGATCGGGCGCATGCGCTTGAGCTCGCGCTCGTTCTTGGTGCCGACGGCTTTGCGGAGTACCCAGTTCAGCATCTTTGTCCTCGGGGCGACCGGCGGGGCCTAGACGAAGGCGCTTGCGGCCGGGGCCAAGGGGCCCGCGCCGACAGGCAACCGGAGGCTACCGTTTGAGGTAACACCGCGCCAGCCAAAAGCAAACCGGCGGGCGCGCGCGGGGCAGCGGCGCCGCTATTCCAGGATGAACTTGCGGGGATTCTCGGCAATCCCGTTCACCCGCACCTCGTAGTGCAGGTGGGGGCCGGTCGATCGCCCGGTGTTGCCGACGGCGGCTACCTTCTGGCCCCTGGCCACCCGCTCGCCCAGGTGGACGAAGATCTCGGAGAGGTGGCCGTATCGCGTCTTCACTCCATAGCCGTGGTCGATGACGAGCACCTTGCCGTACCCGCCCTCGGTGGCGTTGAACACCACGGTGCCGTCGGAAGGCGACATGACGCTCTGTCCATACGGCGTCGCGATGTCGAGGCCCTGGTGCATGGTCCGATCGGCGCTGTATGGGTCGAGCCGCACCCCGAAGTCACTCGTCACCCACCCCTGCGTCGGCCAGATCGAGGGCGTCGAGGCGAGCAGCGACTTCTGGTCGTCGAAGTACTCCTGGAGTTCCCGCAGGCTCGACTCCTGGCGCACCGCCTCGGTGTCGAGCGAGTGCAGCCGCCCCGGCAGGGCCGCCAGGTTCTCCTGGGCCGCCGGGGTGGACCCGATGGCCGCCGCCTCCCCGTCGGGCGAGCCCACCGGGCCGATCGCTAGGTTCCGCTCGGGATCCTGGAGATGCGTCACGGCGGTCCGGAGCTTGGCGTCGAATCGCTCCACGCGGTCCAAGGTGGACTGGATGTGCGCCACCTTCTCCTGGACGAGCAGGATTTGCGACCTGAGCTGGGCGTTCTCCTCCTTCAGCACGCGGTTCTCGGCCGCCGAGGTGAGGAGGGTAAAGTAGTGGCCCACCGTGAGAATTCCGACGAGCGCCACGGCGGCGCCGCCGGCGAGGCCGTGGCGCACCCACCGGCGGGGCAGGCGGAACTTCCGCACCGCCTGCGAGTGATCGCTGACCACGATGACGGTGTACTGCCTGTTGTCTGTAACAGGACGCATGGCTCTAGGCGGTACCGTAGCTGTGCAAGAGAGAGGCCACGGACCCCGCCAACGAGGGCCCCGTACCAATCCGGTGGAACGGGTAGCAGAGGCTCGCCAGGCGTGTCAACGCATTAAGGTGCGCGCGCACACCACAGGTGCCACCTAAGTGGGGGAAGGTCGGCATTCCGGAAGCCCGACCCGCGGACCGTCATGCACATAAGGTGAATGAGGCGCCGGCGCTCTCCGCGGCGCCACCTCAGGAGGCCTGGGCGGCCTCGATCTTCACCACGATGACGGTGATGCTGGACGTATAGGGTACGCCTGCCGCTACCCCCGTACGGACGGGCCTCTGGGAAGGCTCCTGGGGGCTCCTATGCAGCCGTTCCTGGGTAACGAGTGGGTAACGGCGGGGGAGCGGCGACAGATGCCGCCTCTTCCCCGAGCCTACGG
Organism: Anaeromyxobacteraceae bacterium; assembly: GCA_035499295.1. Lineage (GTDB taxonomy): Bacteria > Myxococcota > Myxococcia > Myxococcales > Anaeromyxobacteraceae > DATJZG01. Next base: position 52,251 of record DATJZG010000186.1, on the reverse strand, counting down.
TTGCCCGAGCAGAGCGAACGCGGGCGGTCGATTGGAAGGCGTGAGCAGAGCCTCCGATGCCGGCTGGTCCGACCACATCGAGGCATTTCGATCCGGCCCTCCGCCTCCCCACGGGCATCGAGCTGCCGGTCACGCGAGCTACCTCGGCGTCACCTTGAGGAACCGCGGGTCGAACGAGTATGGCTGCGGCGCTCCGATCTTCACCTCATCGAACCGAAGGTGGGCCGGGTTCAGCACGGCGTTTCTCTCGACGGGCAGAACTGCTGACGGCACAAGCAAGGCCAACGAGCGACCGGACTTCGCCCATGTCGACCCCAGCGCCTGGGTTGAAGGCGGAGAATCAGCGGCGTCCCAATCTGCCGGCAGGTCCGCTCCCGAAAGCGTCTCAACGAGATCGTCGGGGACGTCAACGGGGAAGGCATGGTGAAGCACCCGCATCTGCGTCGGCATCATGTGGACCAGTAGTTCGAGCACGGCCAGCGAGAGGTGCTCGCTTGCATACACGGCGGGGGTCCCCAGTTCGTTCCACCGCCCAGGGAAGGCGCGCGCTCCGTCGCCGCTAAACGTCCTGCCGGGTTCGCGGAACCGCGAGAGGCGCCAGAGCCGCATCAGGTGTAGACGCCGAACTCGATACGCCCCAGCAGGTCGAGGACGCGTTTGGCGCCGAGTTCGGTATCGAGCAGGTCGAAGGGCTTGTCCCCGCGGAGTGCGCGGTTGGGCGTGGCAAGCCACTCTAGCGCCGCGTCCCTGGCTCCGAGCACGTGCTCGGCACGGGCCACAACGCGTGCTAGGCGGAGCAAGAGCTCGGACTCCGTCTTGTTGAGCCGCCGGCCTTTCTTCCTCCTGAGTAGCGAGCGCGGGCTGATGCCGAGCGCCTGCTCGATCTGGCCTAGCGTGAGTTGCAGTTTGCTTCTGACCGCCTCGAAGGCGGGCAGGGGCATCCCCTGTCGGACGAGTGCGATGAAGTCAGCCTCGCTGGTCAGGTCAGCGCCGAGGGCCTTCCGACCGCCGAGAAGCGCGGCAACGCTCTGGATCTCGGAGATTCGGGCGGCTGCGGTGGCTGGCGCCATGTGGCGTAATATACTGCGCCACTTGTCGGATGGCAACGCCGGAGGACACGCCGGAGGGCGCCCCGAATTCTCGACGCTGTGCGTGGATGCCGGCCGCGACTTCCCGCGCTTCATCGAGGTGCTCTTCGAGGGGCTTCGCTCCACGGCGAGCGCCCGCGTCGAGCCCGTTCCCTACGCCCACCGGGACTCGCGCGGGGTGAAAGGCGGGCCCGGACCGCGAGGCGCGGGCGCTACGCCTTCGCCTCGCCGTCGATCTTGACCACGATCACGGTGATGTTGTCGTCGCCCCCGCGCTCGTTCGCGAGCGCCACCAGCTTCTCGGGCGCCTCGGCGAGCGGGCCGTCCGTCGCGATCCGGCAGATCTCGTCGTCGGCGACCAGGTTGGAGAGCCCGTCACAGCAGAGGACGAGCGTGTCCCCGGTCTTCACCTCGAGACCCATCACGTCGACGAGGACCTCCTCCTCGAAGCCGACCGAACGGGTGATGATGTTCCGGAAGCGGCTCGAGCGCGCCTCCTCCTCGGTGATAGCGCCAGCCTTGAGCTGCTCGTTCACGAGGGAGTGGTCCTCGGAGATCTGGAAGATCTGCTCCCCGCGGGCGAGGTAACAGCGGCTGTCCCCGACGTGGGCGACGAAGCCCGAGTCCTTGACCAGGAGAGCGGCGGTGACGGTGGTCCCCATGCCCGCCAGGCTCGGGTCCTCCTGGGCCGCGTGGTAGATGCTGCGGCAAGCCTCCTCGACCGCCTGCCGGAGCAGTTCCGGGAGGCGGCTCGACCCGGGGGCCCCGGGATCGGCGAAGAGGGCCGGGGCCGCCTCGCAGGCGGCTCTCATCCTGGCGCGGATGGTCTCGACGGCGAGGGCCGAGGCGGTCCCACCGCCGGCGTGGCCGCCCATGCCGTCGGCGACCACGAAGAGGCCCAGATCCGCGTCGACGAGGAAGGCGTCCTCGTTGTGGTCGCGGCGGCGCCCGACGTCGGTCACCCCACGGGCGGAGATCTGCAGTCGACTCTGGCCGGGCACGGAAGGCGCGCATGCTATCCCTGGCTTCCGGGCTCGGTCAACGCCGCGGCGACGGGCCGCCGCCATGGTCAGGCCGCCGCCGCCCCGCGCGGGGCAGGACGGGCGGCCGCACCCCTGGGCCGCGCGGGCTCCGAATGGTCGTCGCCACCCCTCGCCGCGGCGAAGAGAGCGCGCGCGTGCTCGAGGGCCGACGGGGTCACGATGTGGCCGGCCAGCATGCGCGCCACCTCCGAGCGGCGCTCGTCCGCTCCCTCGAGCGACACCACGGTCGTCGCCGTCCGCCCGGCCGCGACCTTCTTCTCCACCCGGCAGTGCCGGGAGGCAAACACCGCCACCTGCGGCAGGTGGGTGACGCAGAGCACCTGCCGGTCGCGCGCCACCTCCGCGAGTGCCCGCCCCACCGCCTCCGCCACCGCCCCGCCAATCCCGGCGTCCACCTCGTCGAACACGTAGCAGGACACCGGGTCGGCTCGCGAGAGGGCCCGCTTCACCGCCAGGAGCACCCGGGAGAGCTCTCCCCCCGAGGCAACCTTGGCGAGGGGACGGGGAGGCTCCCCCGGGTTGGGAGCGATGAGCATCTCGGCGGTCTCGGCGCCGCTCGGCCCGAGCCTGTGGCCTCCCTCCTCCAGGGCCCCCTCCGCGGGCCGGAAATTCACCTCGACCCGGCAGCGGGCCATGGCGAGGGTCGCCAGGTTCGCGGCCACGGCGCGGCAGAAGGCCCGCGCCCCCTTCTCGCGGCCGCGGGTGAGCTCCTCGGCGAGCCGGACGGCCTCGGCCAGGCGAGTCGCCACCTCGCCCGCGAGGCCGGCCCGGCGCTCGCCCGAGCCTTCGAGCCGGGCGAGCTCGAGGCGCATTTCCTCGCGGTGCGCGAGCGCTTGGTCCAGGGTCCCTCCGTGCTTCCGGGCGAGTGCCTTGAGCTCGTGCAGCCGGTCGTCCAGGACCTCGAGGCGCTCGGGATCTCCCTCGAGCCCGGCGGCGTACCGGCCGAGCTGCCGGCCCGCCTCCTCGGCCTCGGCGGCGGCGGAACGCAGGAGGGCGAGGGAAGACTCGAGCCTAGGGTCGAGCGTTGCGGCCTCGGCGAGCGCCCTCGAGGCGCGCCCCATGCCCTCGACGGCGCTTCCCTCCTCCCCGGAGAGGAGCGCCTCGGCGGCGCGGGCCGCCTTCGCGAGCCGCAGCGAATGGGCGAGAACCCGGCGCTCGCGCTCGAGCGCCAGCTCCTCGCCCGGTTGCGGATCCGCCTCGTCGAGCTCGCGCAGCTGGAAGGCCAGGTAGTCGGCCCTCCGGGAGCGCTCGCCCTCGTCGCGCGCGAGCGCCCTCTCCTCCCGCACCGCGGCCGAGAGGGAGTCGAAGGCGGCGCGGTAGCGCTCCCCAAGGCCGCCCGGCCCGGCCACTCCGGCGAAGGCGTCGAGGAGCGGCAGGTGCGTTCCTCCGTCCAGCAGGGAAACGTGCTCGTGCTGCCCGGTGATGTCCACCACCCCGCGCATCACCGCCTCCAGGATCGCGACGGTGCAGAGGGCCCCGTTCACGAACACCCGGCCGCGCCCGCTCCGGGGCACCACCCTTCGCACCAAGAGCTCGACTGCTCCCTCCACTCCGGGCTCCGGAACCGGGAGGCCAGCGGCCGCGACCCGGCCGAGGGCCGGGTGGCCGATCGGCAGCTCGAAAAGGGCCTCCACCACCGCCTCGTCGGCCCCCTCGCGCAGCACCTCGCCCCCCATCCTCCCACCGAGCACGAGGTGGAGCGCGTTGATGAGGAGCGACTTCCCCGTGCCCGTCTCCCCGGTGAGCACGTTGAGCCCGGGCCCGAGGCGCACCTCGGCCTGGTCCACCACCGCAAACCCCGAGATTCGCAGCGTCGTGAGCATGCCCGTCAGCTTGCCACCGCGGCCTGACACTGTGCAAGTATTCAGTGGTTTCGATGTTCAGGTAGCAGCCGGGGGCCGCGAGGGGCAGGCTCCATTGGAGGGAGGACGGAATGACCGACGTCACCGAGGGGCTGCGCCGGGAAATCCCGGCGCGGATCGAGCGGCTCAAGGCAGTGCTTCGCGCCTCCGGGATCGACGGGGCCTTGCTCCTGCACGCCGTCGATCTGCTCTACCACTCCGGCACCCGCCAGAACGGGGCTCTCTGGGTCCCTGCCTCCGGCGAGGCGGCGCTCCTCGTGCGCAAGAGCTTCCAGCGGGCACGGGCCGAGAGCCCGCTCGCCGGGGTGCGCCCCTTCCCACCCGGTCGCGAGCTCAGCTCGCTCCTCTCCCGTTGCCCCCGCATCGGCGTGTGCTTCGACGTCACGCGCGTCTCCCAGCTCGATTGGTGGCGCAAGCACCTCCCGGGACACGAGTTCGTGGACATCTCGGCGCAGCTCCGGGGCCTGCGCTCGCGAAAATCCCCGGCGGAGCTCGAGCAGATGCGCCTCGGGGGCCGGAAGCTCGCCGCCGTCATCGGCGAGATCCCCTCCTTTCTCCGCGCCGGGATGCGGGAGCTCGACATCGCGGCCGAGATCGAGGTCCGCCTGCGGCGGGCCGGCAACGAGGGCAGCCCCAGGCTGCGATCCCCGAACCTGGAGCTCTTCACTGGGCTCGTGGTTTCCGGGGAGGCGGGAGCCGAGACGGGGGCGTTCGACGGCCCGGTGGTCGGCCGCGGGCTCTCCGCGGCCCAGCCGGTGGGCCCGTCGGAGCGGGTCATCCGCACCGGCGACGCCGTGCTGGTGGACTACACCGCCCTCTTCGGCGGGTACCTCCTCGACATGGCCCGGGTCTTCGTGGTGGGGACGCTCGAGGCCGAGCTCACCCGGGCGATCGAGGTCTCGCTCGCCATCCAGGAGGAGATCGTCCCGCGGCTCGTCCCCGGCGAGGTGCCGGCGGAACTCTACGACCTCGCCGCCGACCGGGCCGAGGCCGCCGGGCTCGCCCCGTACTTCATGGGCGTCGGCGACGACGCCTCGCGCTTCGTCGGCCACGGGATCGGCATGGAGCTCGACGAGTTTCCGGTGCTAGCGCCGGGCTTCGACGAGCCGCTCGAGGAGGGGCAGGTGGTGGCGCTCGAGCCCAAGTTCGTCTTCCCCGGTCGCGGAGCGGTGGGGGTGGAGAACACCTGGGCGGTGACGCGCGCGGGTGGCGAGAAGCTCACCCCGCTCGCCGACGGGCTGGTGCGCGTCCCGACCTGAAGGGGGCGGGGCGGGACCTCCCGCGCCCTAGCGCTCTCCCCAGCGGAGCTTGGCGCGCAGGATGCCGAAGAAGTCGATCTGCGGGTTCCGGACGAGGAGGACGCGGTTCGGGGACTGCTTCACCTGCACCCGGTCTCCGCGGCTCAGGGGGACGCCGGTCTGCCCGTCGAGGGAGAGGTAGACGTTGGCGTTGTTCAAGAGAACGATGTTCGTGACCTTGTCGTCGGGCACGACGATGGGGCGCTGGGTGAGCGTGTGCGGGCAGATGGGGGTGATGATCACCCCGCGCATGGTGGGAAAGACGATGGGCCCGTTCGCCGCCAGCGAGTAGGCGGTGGACCCCGTCGGGGTCGCCACGATCACGCCGTCGGCCTTGTAGGTGGTCACGTAGGAGCCGTCAAAGGAGGTGTCGAGCTCCGCCATGGGGGAGAGGGCACCCTTGGCGATGACCGCGTCGTTCAGGACGTCGGCGTCGAGCTCCGGCCCCTCGTCCCGGCCGCCGCGGTGCAGGTGCACCCGGAACTTCATGCGCGAGGAGACGGCGGCCCTGCCCGCGAGGACCAGCTCCAGGGCCGGGTAGAGCTCGCTCTGGGGCACCTCGGTCATGAACCCCAGGCTGCCCATGTTGATCCCGAGGATGGGGACGGCGCGGGACCCGAGGAGCCGGGCCGCGTGGATGATGGTCCCGTCGCCGCCCAGCACCACGACCAGGTCGGCGTTTCGGCCCACCTCGGCCTCGTCGAGGAGCACCTCGAGCCCCTTCCCCCTGAGGAAGCGCTCCACGTAATGGACCGTCTCGGTCGCCTCGGCCGAGATCCGCTTCGCCACCACGCCGACCCGGCGCGGGATGGGGCAGGGCAGGGTTTCCATCCGTCGCATTATATTGCGGATCGCGAATGGACCTCTTCGACCGAGCCCTAGAGAAGGACGACGCGTCAAAGCCCATGCCGGAGCGGATGCGCCCGCGCCGGCTCGAGGACTTCGTCGGCCAGGAGCACGTGCTCGGCCCGGCGAGCGCGCTGCGGCGCGCCATCGAGGCCGACCAGGTCCCCTCGCTCATCCTCTGGGGCCCCCCGGGCACCGGCAAGACCACGCTCGCCCGCATCGTGGCCGAGCGCACCGGCGCAGTCTTCGTGCCCTTCTCGGCGGTGCTCGGGGGGGTGAAGGAGATCCGCGAAATCGTGGAGGCGGCGCGCGAGCGGCGCAAGCTCCACCGCCAGCGCACCATCCTGTTCGTGGACGAGATCCACCGCTTCACCCGCAACCAGCAGGACGCCTTTCTGCCGCACGTCGAGGCCGGGACCCTCACCCTCATCGGGGCCACCACCGAGAACCCCTCCTTCGAGATCAACGCCGCCCTGCTGTCGCGCTGCCGGGTGGTGACCCTGCGACCGCTCACCGACGAGGAGGTGGGGGTCCTCCTCGAGCGGGCCGTCTCGTCTCCTCTCGGGCTCTCGGGCCGGGTGCGGCTCACCGCCGAGGCGCGCGAGGCGATCGCCCGCAGCGCCTACGGGGACGCCCGAAGGGCGCTCGTGGCCCTGGAGGCAGCGGCCGGCTCGGTCGAGCTCGCCGGCCGAGAGGACATCTCGGCCGCGGATGCCGAGGAGGCACTGCAGCAGAAGACCCTCCTTTACGACAAGGCGGGCGAGGAGCACTACAACGTCGTCAGCGCCTTCATCAAGTCGCTGCGCGGCTCCGACCCGGACGCCGCCCTCTACTACATGGTCCGGATGCTCGAGGGCGGCGAGGACCCGCGCTTCGTCCTGCGTCGGATGGTGATCTTCGCGAGCGAGGACGTGGGCAACGCCGATCCGCAGGCCCTCCAGCTCGCGGTCGCGGCGCTGGAGGCGGTCGAGCTCGTCGGGCTGCCGGAGGGGGTCCTGCCGATGTCGCAGGCGGCCATCTACTTGGCGCTGGCGCCGAAGTCGAACACCGCCATCGCCTCCTACGCCCTGGCGCGAAAGCTGGTGCAGGAGAAGGGGGCCCTGCCGGTGCCGCTCAAGCTCCGCAACGCCCCGACCCGGCTCATGGAGTCGATGGGCTACGGCGGGGGCTACCGATACCCTCACAACTTCGACGGGCACTACGTGGCGGAGGAGTACCTTCCCGACGAGATCCGGGGCGAGCGCATCGTCCGGCTGTCGGAAAGCGGCCGCGAGAAGGAGCTCGCGACGCGGCTCTCCGAGTTGCGAGAGAAGGCGAAGCCGGGCTGAGAGGTGCCCGGCGCAGGCGCTACCCGGGGTACTTGCCGGTCACGTACTCGACCAGCGTCTGGATCTCGACCTCGCGGTCGCGCACCAGCCAGTGGTTCAGGTCCCCCTGCGAGATGACACCGATGACCTGCCCCCCCTCGATCACCGGCAGGTGGCGAATGCGGCGCTCCGATATCACCTGCATCGCATCCTGGACAGTGGAGGTGGGGCGCATCACCACCAGTTCGCGGGTCATCACGTCCGCCACCCGCGCCTTCTCGGGGTCGCGCCGCTCGCCCACCACCCGACGGAGCACGTCGCGCTCGGTGAAGATGCCCACCAGCCTTCCCTGATCCATGACCAGGACCGAGCCCACCTTGTTCTGGTTGATGAGATCCACGGCCGCGGCTACTGTCACCGTCGGCGCCACCGAGAGGGCGGTGCCCGGCTTGCCCTTGTGGGCGAGGACCGTGGCAAGGGGGGTCTTGAGGTCCATGGTGTCCTCCCGGAGACTCGCTCGTCCCGCCCCGGCGGCAGCGGGTGCCCCCGCCGAGCCGCGGCCGTCACCTGGGTATAGCCGCGCGGGAGCGAAGTAGGCAAGTGATCCTCTACCTGCACGGATTCGCGTCGGGCCCGAACTCGCACAAGGCGACCGCCTTCCGGGACCGCTTTCGGGAGCTCGGGGTCGAGGTCCACTGCCCCGATCTCACGCCGGGTCCCGACGGCTTCGAGCTCTCGACCCCCTCGTCGATGCTGGCCATCGCCGAGGCCGCACTCGGCGCCCGCACCGGCCCGCACGCCCTCATCGGCAGCTCGCTCGGGGGCTATCTCGCCGCCCTCGCCGCCGCGCGCAACCCCTCGGTCGCGCGCCTCTTCCTGCTCGCCCCCGCCTTCCGCCTCTACGAGCGATGGAGTGCCCGGCTCGGCCGCTCCGAGCTCGAGCGCTGGCGCGCCCGCGGGAGCCGGGAAGTGTTCCACCACGCCTCCAACCGGGAGCGGCGCATCGGATGGGCCTTCTTCGAGGACGCCGCCCGTCTCCCGCCCTTCCCGGCGGTGACGGTCCCGTCGCTCGCCATCGCCGGCGTCCGGGACGAGATGGTGGCGCTCGCCGACGTGGAGGCGTTCGTGGAGCGGACGCCGGGCGCGAGGCTCCTGAAGGTGGACGACGCCCACGAGCTCGCCCAGTCGATCGACCTCAGCTTCCGGGAGGCACGCGAGTTCCTGCGCCCCCTCACGGGCGCGTGAGCGCAGGAACGGCGGCGGCCCGCCCTCTCAGGCCGTCGCCTGGGGCGCCTCCGGTCCGGAGTCGCCGTCGTCCGCCTCCACGTCGCTGCGGTACTTCCTCAGCACCCGCTTGAAGTTGGAGCGGTCCATCCCCGCCTTGCGCGCGGCCGCGGAGATGTTGTTGTCGCAGGCCTTCATGAGCGCCTCGACGTAGCGCTTCTCGAAACGGCGCAGCGCCGCGTCCTTCGCCGAGGCGTAGCTGAGCCCGAGGAGCTCGGTCTCGTCGGCGCCGCCGGACACGTCGCGCAGGACCGGGGCGGTGCGACCGCTGATGGAGGGCGGCAGGTCGGCCGGCAGGATGGTTTCGCCGCGGCACAGAACCACTGCGCGCTCGATGGCGTTCTCCAGCTCGCGGACGTTGCCGGGCCAGCGGTAGCTGCAGAGGAGCTCGATGGCCTCCGCCGCCAGCGTTCGCACCTTCTTCCCCAGCCGGTCGTTGTAGCGGCGCACGAAGTGGTGAGCGAGCAGCGCCACGTCGTCGAGCCGGTCCCGCAGCGGGGGCAGCGGGATGGCGATGACGTTGAGCCGGTAGAAGAGGTCCTCGCGGAAGCGCCCCGCCCGCACGAGCTTGGGGAGGTCGCGGTGGGTGGCGGCGATGACCCGCACGTCCACCTTCACCGAGTCGGCCGAGCCGACCCGCTTGATCTCTCCCTCCTGCAGGACCCGCAGCAGCCGGACCTGGGTGGAGAGGGGGATGTCGCCGATTTCGTCGAGGAAGATGGTCCCGCCGTTGGCGGCCTCGAAGAGCCCCTTCTGGTCGCGGTTGGCGCCGGTGAAGGCCCCCTTCACGTGCCCGAAGAGCTCGCTCTCGAGCAGGGTCTCGGTGAGCGCACCGCAGTTGAGAGCCACGAAGGCCTGGGCGCGGCGCGGGCTGCGCGCGTGAAGGGCCCGGGCCACGAGCTCCTTGCCGGTGCCGCTCTCCCCGTTCACGAGGACGGTGGCGGCGCTGTAGGCGACCGCCTCGATCATGCGCATCACGTCGCGCATGGCGCCGGAGTTGCCGACAAGCCCCTGTGCGCCCTCGAGCGCCTCGAGCCGGGTCTCGAGCTCCCGGTTCCGGTCGCACAGCCGCTTGCGCTCGGCGGCGCGGGCGACGACGTGCGCCACCCGCTCCACGTCCTCGAAGGGCTTGGTGAGGTAGTCGTAGGCGCCGGCCTTCATGGCGGCGAGCGCCGTCTCGACGGTGGCGTGGCCGGTCATCATCACCACCTCGACCTCCGGGCGCCGATGCTTCACGGCGTTCAGGAGCTCGATGCCCGAGAGCTCGGGCATCTTGATGTCGAGCATGGCCACGTCGAAGTCCTCCTGGGCCAGCCGCTGGGTGGCGGTGATGGGGGAGTCGAGCGCGATGACGTCGTGCCCCTTCTTCCGCAGGAGCGCTTCCAGCGCCTTGAGGAGGCTGGGCTCATCGTCCACGACCAGCACCCGAGCAGACTTCACGGTCTCTTCCATCGGAGGTCCTCCGCTCATTCCCCAGCTCCCGCCGGCAGGTCGACGACGAAGCAGGCGCCGCCCTCCGGTCCCTTCTCGAGTCGAATGCTGCCGCCGTGCTCCTCGGCGATCCGGTAACAGATGGAGAGGCCGAGCCCGGTGCCCTGCCCCTCCGGCTTGGTGGTGAAGAACGGCTCGAAGATGCGCTCGGCGAGCTCCTGCGGTACCCCCGGTCCGTTGTCGGACACCGCCATGCGCACCCGCCCGGGTGCGCCCGGACCGGTGGCAACCTGGATGCGCCCCTTGCCCCCCATCGCCTGGGATGCATTCACGACGAGGTTGACCGCAATCTGCTGCAGCTGGTTGGCATTCCCCAGCGTCTTCGCGGGCTCGAGGGAGCGCGACACCTCGACCTTGCCGCGGATCTGCGACTGCAGGAGGACGAGGGCGTCCTCGACGACCTTGCGCAGGTCGACCTCGCCGCGCTCGTGCTCCTTGGGGATACGCGAGAAGCGCAGCAAGGACTCCACGATCTTCTTCGCGCGCATAGCCGCGTCGCTGATGAGGCGCAGGTGCTCGAGGTCGTCGGGCGGGCGCTCGTCCTGGCTCATGATCTGGGCGAAGGCCATGATGCCGCCGAGCGGGTTGTTGATCTCGTGCGCCACGCCCCCGGCGAGCTGGCCGAGCGCGGCCATCTTCTCCGCCTGGAAGAGGCGGCGCGTGACCTCGCGCTCCTGGGTCACGTCCTTGTAGACCACCACCAGGGCCACGCTCCCGAAGGGGAACCCGCGCAGGAGCCAGGAGCGGTTGCCGTGCACGATCTCGCGCTCCGCGGCGTCGGCGAGGAAGAGCTTCGGGCAGGGCAGCTCCCCGAAGGCGTGCCCCTGGCAGCGGAGGCCGGGCAGCCCGTTCAGGGTGACGCCGGCGCGCCGGGCGAAGGCGCTGTTGGCGCGGACCACCTCGCATCCGTTGCGAATGATGGCGAGCGGGTCCCCGATGGCATCGAAACAAGTGCGCCACTCGTCGGCGGCCTGCCGCAGCGCCTCGGTGCGCGCCTCGAGCTTGGCGTCGAGCTCCCGGTTCAGGCGCTCCAGGTCCGCCGAGCGGGCGGTGAGCAGCGCCTGGAGCCGCAGGTTCTCGTCGGCGACCCAGTACTGGTCGACGGCGTCCTGGATGGTGAGGAGGAGATGTCCGTCGTCCCAGGGCTTCCAGATGAAGCGGAAGATCTCCGACTGGTTCACCGCTTCCTCGATGGCGGCGCTATCGGCCTGGCCGGTGAGGAGCACGCGCTGGACCCGCGGGAAGCGCTCCTTCACGATGCGCAGGAGTTCCACGCCGTTCATCCCCGGCATGCGGTAGTCGGACACCACCACGTGCACCGGCTCGCTCGCCAGGATCTCGAGGGCCGAGGGGCCGTCCGCGGCGTCGAGGACCGTGCACGGAGTCCGGCGCAGGACCCGCCGCAGCGCCCGGCGGACGTGCTCGTCGTCGTCCACGAGGAGCAGGGTCGCCTCCCGGGAGATCGCGACTTCAGGCATGGTCTCTACGTTCGGCTCCATGGCCGATTTCGAATTCTGCATGCACCGGTCCAGGTTAGAGAGACCCGGGGTCCCGTGATTTCGGTGGATTAGGGGGCGCAGACTACGGGTATCCGCGTACCCGGGTCAAGGATGACTCCATCGCACAGGGTGGGTGGGGCGCTCAGGCCCCGGGAGTTCGACAAGGGCTACTGCGGCTTGGCGTCGAAGGCATAGCCGACCGCGTGCGATATCGCGATGGCGTCGCGGGTCTTCTTCGCCCGGTAGAGCGCCTCGTCGGCCGACTTGACCAGCGCCTCGGCGCTGTTCGTCTGCGGGGACGGATAGGAGGCGACGCCGAGCGAGGTGGTGACGGTGACGCTGGCCGGCGGTCCCCCGTCCCGCGGTGCGAGCCGGGTGTCGTTCACGAACGGGTTCTCGCGGAACGACTCGTGGATGCGGGTGGCCACCTTGAGCGCGCCGGACAGCGGGGTCTTCGGCAGGATGACGACGAACTCCTCTCCGCCGTAGCGCGCGCAGATGTCCGTGTCGCGCACGCTGCCTCGGATCCGCGCCGCCGACTCCCGCAGCACCTTGTCGCCGAACGGGTGACCGTGGTTGTCGTTCACCGTCTTGAAGTGATCGAGGTCGATCATGATGAGCGACAGGGGGTCGTTGTAGCGCGCGGCGCGCCCGAACTCGCGGCGCAACTCTTCCTGGAAGTGGCGATGGTTGAAGAGCTTGGTGAGCCCGTCCTCGATGGAGAGCTTCTCCAGCTGCTTCTTGGCGTCGCGAAGCTGGTCCTGCAGGGCCTTGATGCGAAGCATGGCGGCGGCGCGCGCCAGCACCTCGGCGTCGGCGAAGGGCTTGGCGAGGAAGTCGTCGGCGCCGATCTGCAGCCCCTTCACGCGCGAGTCGAGGTCGGCCTTGACCGAGAGGAGAATCACCGGCACGAAGACCTCGTCCTCCTCCTTTTGCTGCCGCTGCTTGAAGAACCTCAGCACCTGGAGCCCGTCCATGTCGGGAAGGATCATGTCGAGCAGCACCAGGTCCGGCCGCTCGGCGTGCCACTTGCGCAGAGCCTCGCGGCCGTCGGCGGCCGTGGTCACCCGGTAGCCGTCGCCCGTCAGGATCTTGGTGATCCACTCGAGCTGGGAACGCGAGTCGTCGACGACGAGGATCTTGGCTTTTCCCGGCACTCGGCCAAAGCCTAGCAGGGAAGAGCTCCGGGGCTCCAATTTCGGTCCAGGGCTCCTTCCGGCCCCCGAGCGCGGCAGAACTCTAGAGGAGCTTCGCGTACACGTCCTCGGGTAGGACCGGCGCGAGCCCTCCACCTCCGAGGATGTTGACGATGGGCGAGGCGGCGGCTCGCACCACGCTCCCCGCCGGGTGGACCGGGAGCAGGCCACTGTAGGTGGAGATGTCGCGGACGAGATCCCCGGCCGATATCCCCTCCGGGGCGATGCGGGTCGCGGTCCGTCGCACCGCGAAGATGCGCTCCTGGGCCACGAACCCGCCCCCGCGCCGGTCGGAGGCGGCCTCCCGCACCACCTTCTCCCAGGCCGCCGGCTCCATCTCGGCGCCCAGGTAAACGCTCTTTCCGCCGTAGTCCCAGCTGCGCTTCAAGACGAAGCCCTCGCGCTCGGCGAGGAGCCTTCCCACCAGCGCCTCCGAGTGAAGGCGGGTGAAGGGGAGGCGCTCGGCAGCCTCGCGCTCGCGCCCGTCGAGTCCGGCCCTCTCGCACAGCGCCCGGTCCTCGGCCGCCTCCGAAAGGCGGGCGAAGAGCGCCTTCGCCTCGAGCAGCCCGTTCACGGGGTTCGCGAGGACCCAGCGCGCCGGCGCGCGCAGCGCTCGGGCGAACGGGGACTCGGGCGGGGTCCGGTGCGCCCACACGTGTCGATAGAGGAGGTCGTACCGATCCGGGTCCGTCTCCATGGGGACCAGGTTCTCGGCCCGGTGGCCCATCTGCCGGAAGTGCTCGGCCAGCCGGCGCAGCTCCCCGATCTGCGCGTCGCCCGGACGGGCGACGATGGCGATCGACGGCCGCTCCCGGTTCCCGCCGCGAAAGCGGTAGTAGGCGAGGAGGGTCTCGCGCAAGGATTCCATGTGACTGCCGCAGAGCGCGACGAGCTCCCGTTCCGCGCGCGGGGTGAACCCGCGCGCCCGGGCCGCTGCCCGGAGCCAGGAGTGGGCCGCCAGGTCGGCGTAGGCCGGCATGGCAGGGATGGTGGCGTTGAGCTCGAGCGCCCGCGGCCTTCCCCCGTCCCTGGGGACGAGGAAGTCCACCCGGGCCACGACCGCCGGGCAAGGGGCTTCCTCGAAGAGCCGAGACATGGCCTCGGCCTCGAGCCCCTCGAACGGGCCGGAGAGCGCCTCGACGTCGCGCGCGTCGCCTCGCTCGAGGAGGACCCGGGCGACCTTCACCGCGCCGGAGAGGATCGCCCTCGACTCCGCGGCCACCCAGGCGAGCTCGTCGCGCGTGTAGACCTCGGGCTCCGCCACCAGGGGAATGGGGACGACCTGCCCGTCGGGCTTCAGGACGCTCATGCCTCCGTCCCAGGCGAGACGGGCCGCCGCCCGCCCGACCTGGGCGAGCGCTTCGGGATCGAAGGGAGCGTTGCGGGTCATGGCGGCGACTGATAACGAGTCCTGTGGATGAAGATCTACACGAAGACCGGCGACGGCGGCGAGACCAGTCTCCTCGGGGGCGCCCGCGTCCCCAAGGACGATGCCCGGGTGGAGGCCTACGGCACCGTGGACGAGCTCAACGCGCTCATCGGCGCCGTGCGCTCTCTCTCCCCCGATCCAGACCTCGACCGGCACCTTTCCCGGGTGCAGGGCGAGCTCTTCTCCCTGGGGGCGGAGCTCGCGAGCCCTCGCGAGAGCCGGGGGCGCCGATCGGTGCCCGGCGTCGGAGCGGCGGGCGTCGAGGAGCTCGAGCAGGCCATCGACCGGTGGGAGGAGGAGCTACCGCCGCTGCGCGCCTTCGTGCTGCCCGCCGGAGCCCGCATCGCCTGCGCCCTGCACGTCGCCCGCGCCGCCGGCCGCCGCGCCGAGCGGCGGGTGGTGGCGCTCGGCCGAACCGCGGAGGTCGACCCGCACATCCTCACCTACCTGAACCGCCTCTCCGACTTCCTCTTCGTGGCGGCGCGGATCGCCAACCGGCGCGCAGGCGTCCCCGACGTCCCCTGGCACCCGCCTTCCCCCGGCTCGGGAAGCTAGCGTGGCCGCGGCGCGCAGGGTGGCCCTGGTCACCGGGGCGGGGACGCGGGTCGGGCGGGCCCTGGCCCTCGACCTGGCTCGGAACGGCTACCGGGTGGTGGCCCACTTCCGGAGCCACCGGCCCCCGCGCTCCCTGCTCGCCATCCGCGCCGACCTCTCCACGCCCGAGGGGCCGCTCGGGCTGGCGCGCGCCTTGCGGCAGCGCTTCGATCGGCTCGACCTGCTCGTGAACAGCGCCGCCCTCTTCGAGCGCCGCCCCCTCGAGGACACCGGCGCCGCCCTCTTCGACGCCCAGCTCGCCGTGAACGCCCGGGCGCCGCTCCTCCTCGTGCGCGCGCTCCTCCCGCTCTTGCGCCGCTCGCGAGGGTCGGTGGTGAACGTGCTCGACGTGGGCGGCGCGCTCGTCCCCTGGTCCGGGTACTCGGCCTACGGGGCGTCCAAGGCGGCGCTCCGCGCCATCACCGAGGCCCTCGCGGTCGAGCTCGCGCCCGAGGTTCGGGTGAACGCGGTGGCGCCCGGCACCGTCCTCTGGCCGGAGAGCTACACCGCCAAGGTTCGGCGTCGGCTGGCGAGCCGTATCCCGCTCCGGAGGGTCGGCTCCCCGGACGACGTGGCGCGCGCGATCCGCTTCCTCGCCGACTCCCCCTTCGTCACCGGGGCGGTCTTGCCGGTGGACGGGGGGCGCCACCTGGCGCGGCGCGAGTAAGGTCGCCTCGCCGATCGCGCGCGACCTCTCGTTGCCCCAGGGGAACCCGTCGGTTATGTTGTGTCCTGTTGGAGGGAGGACCCCTCCGTCGAGCGCAGAGGAGCCAGAATGGAAACCGCCACGCTGAACCCGACCGCGACTCCCACCACCGAGGCGCCTGCCTTCGTGAGCCTGACTGGAAAGGCCGTGGAGATGGTGAGAGCGGCCATCGAACAAGAGAACCTGCAGGGACACGGCATCCGGATCGGCGTCGTCGGCGGCGGCTGCTCTGGCTTTCAATACTCGATGGACTTCGAGAACGCCGCCCGCGACGGGGACTTCGTCGTCGACCAGGACGGCCTCAAGGTATACGTCGACCCGATGAGCTCCATGTACCTGCAGGGAGTGACCATCGACTACGTCACCGGGCTGCAGGGCGCCGGCTTCAAGTTCAACAACCCGAACGCCCGCAACACCTGCGGCTGCGGGTCCTCCTTCACGCCGTAGTCGCGCCCCGCCTCTTCGAGGGTCCGGGGAGGTCGCAGGGGTGCTCGTCGTCCGCCAGGCCGTCGTCGGACCTTTCGCCGAGAACACCTGGCTCGTCGCGGACTCCGAGACGAGCGACGCCTTGGTCCTCGATCCGGGAGGCGAGATCTTCCGGGTCCTGGGGCTCGCCCACCCCGGCGACTTCGAGATCCGCCGCATCCTCGCGACGCACGGTCACGTCGATCACATCGCCGGAGCCGAGGAGCTGCGGGAGCGCACCGGGGCGCCCTTCCACATCCACGCGGCCGAACTGCCCTTCGTGCGCGCCCTCCCCTCCCAGGCCGCCGCCTTCGGCTTCGGGACCACCCGCTCCCCGGAGGTCGCGGGCACCCTCGCCGACGGCGAACCGGTCCGGGTGGGATCGCACGAGGGGAAGGTCCTCCACACCCCCGGCCACAGCCCCGGATCGGTGAGCCTTTGGTTCCCGGGCGCCCGGGCGCTCTTCACCGGTGACACGCTCTTTCGTGGCTCGGTGGGCCGGACGGACCTGCCGGGGGGCGACGGAGCCGTCCTGGTGGACTCCATCCGCGAGCGGCTCTTCCCCCTCGGCGACGACGTCCGCTTCTACCCGGGGCACGGCCCGGCGGGGACGCTCGGGGAGGAGCGGCTCGCGAACCCGTTCGTGGGGGAGAACGCCCCCCGCGGCCGGTTCATGTAGGAGCCCCTAGCCCTTGCTCTCGCCCATCTGCACGACGCCCATGATGTTCTGGCCGGCGTCGACGTAGAGGACCTCGCCCGTCACCCCCGATGCCATGCCCGAGCAGAGGAAGAGCGCCGCCTTCCCGACCTCCTCGTGCTCGATGTTGCGGCGGAGCGGCGTCCTCTCGGCGTTCTCGCTCAGCATCGTGCGCATTCCCTTGATGCCGGCGGCGGCCAGCGTCTTGAGGGGCCCGGCGCTGATGGCGTTGACGCGGACGCCGTCGCGGCCCAGGTCCTCCGCCAAGTAGCGCACCGAGGCCTCCAGCGCCGCCTTGGCGACCCCCATGACGTTGTAGTTCGTCACCACCTTCTCGCCGCCGTAGTAGGTGAGGGTCAGGACCGACGCCCCGGACCTCATCATGGGCCGGAAGGCCCGCGTCAGCGCGATGAGCGAGTAGGCGGAGACATCGAGCGTGATCCGCCACGCCTCCCGGGTGGTGACGTCGGTGAACCGGCCGTCGAGCGCCTCGCGCGGGGCGTAGCCGATGGAGTGCACGAGCACGTCCACCGAGTCCCAGACCTTGCGAACCTCGGAGACGGCACGGTCGATCTCCTCGTCCTTCGAGACGTCGAGGTCGATGACCGCGGCCGGGTGGGTGGGCTCGACGAGCGGGAGCACGCGCTTGCCCATCGCCTCGCCCGGATAGGTGAAGACGAGCTCGGCACCCTGCGCCCGGAACTGCTCGGCGATGTGCCAGGCGATGCTGCGGTCGTTGGCGACCCCGGTGATCACCGCTCGCTTCCCTTGCATCAATCCGTTCATGACTTCCCTTCCGCCGGGCGAGCCCGGCCCTACAGCCCCTTCAGCCGGCGGAGGCCGTCGCGGGCCTGGCCGAGTTCGGAGAGGGCGTGATGGTTCCCCGCGCGTCGCGCGGCCTCGATGCCCCGGTCGTAAACCGAGGCGGCTTCCTCGACTCGCCCCATGGTCTCGAGCGTCTGTCCCCACATGAGATAGGTGGCGACGTAGTCGGGCCGGCGGCGCGCCAGTTCGTCGAACTCCCGCACCGCGTCGCCGGGCTGTCCGGCGGCGCGGTGGCCCATCGCCAGCGAATAGCGGGCGAAGGGATCGTCGGGGCTCCTCTCCAGAAACCTGCGAAAGGCGGCCAGTCGCTCTTCGGGAGTCACGGGCGGACTTCTACCAGACGGCCCGCTGCGTTTCTACGCCCGAGACCGGGGACGCGCGGCCGGGGCGAGCCGGGTTAAGCTCGCTCCCGGTGGAACGGATCCCCGACTGCACCGGCGTCATCCTCGCCGGAGGCAAGGCGACGCGGCTCGGAGGCGTCGCGAAGGGGCTGGTGCGCGCGGGCGGGACGACGGTCGTGGCGCGCTCGGTCGCGCTCTTCGGCGAGCTCTTCGCCGAGACGCTCCTCGTCGCCAACGCGCCGGAGGCGTACCCTCCCCTCGGCGTGCCGGTCGTCGCCGACGCGATTCCGGGCAAGGGGGCGCCGGGGGGCCTGCACGCGGCGCTCGCCGCCTCCCGGACGACGTGGGCGTTCGTGGTCGGGTGCGACATGCCCTCGCTCTCCGCCGAAGCCATCCGGTTTCTGTGGGAGCGCCGGGGTGAAGCCCGGGCGGTGGCGGTGGAGTGGGAGCGCGGCTTCGAGGGGCTGCACGCCTTCTGGTCGCGCGCCTGCCTCCCCGTGGTCGAGCGGCTCCTCGCGGGCGGAGACCCCTCGCTGCGCGCCATCGCCGAGGCCGTCGGGGCCCGCATCGTGCCGGCGGCCACCTGGCGCGAGGTCGACCCCGACGGCCGATCCTTCGAGAACGCGAACGACCCCTCCGACCTGGCCCGGCTCGGCCTATCGCTCCCGCCTACCGAGGGCAGATCGCGGCGAAGCTAGTCTCGGGCGCGGAGCCACTGCGGACGGGAGCCGACGCCTTCGCGCTCGGACGCCCGCCAGGGGGAGGTCAACCTCCGGCGAGCGGATCGGCGGGGACGAGTACGAACCGCTCCCCCTCGCGCGGGGGCGCCTCGCGCAGCACCGCCGTCTGCGGCCAGCGCATCCCGCGCCGCAGCGCCACGAGGGGAAGCGCGCTCGCCTGGACCGGATCGATCCCGGCGGACAGGCTCACCTCGTACTCGCCCTTCGCCACCCGGCGTGCGACCGCGCAGGTGCGCTGCCCGCCGTCCCCGGTTCGGATGCGCACCTGGACCAGGTCGGCGCTCTCGCTCCCCTCCAGGAGGACGGCGCACTCCACGATCTCGAGGGCACCGCGCCTCGGCAGCTTCAGCGTGGGCAGGAAGGCGGGGCACCCCCGGATCGGGCTCCCGGAGAGGCCGAGGGACTGCATCGCCTCGTCGAGTGCCGCCGCCAAGCGCGCCCGCATGCCTTCCTCGGGCTCGGGGGCGTCGGGCGTCCAGGTGAGCTCGCCCCGACCCCCCACCGTGCAGCCGACTCCGAGGACGAGCCTGCGCCCTCCCGTCGAGCCCCACGGCCAGGAGAAGAGCACGTGCGCCGCCCGCGCCGGTGCGAGCCGGGGCACGAACGCGCGAACGGGAGCGAGCTTCCTTTTCCAGTGGATCACGGCACCATCCCGTCTTCGAGATCTACCCGATAGCGGCCAGTGACGGAAATCCGCGGCGGGCTCGCAGGGTCCGGCTGCACCCGGAGATGTCGGGGACTCCCCCGCGTGGCACCACATCGGCGCCGAAGCGCCGTCCGGGTGCCCCCCTCGACCGCCACTTCCCCCCTCGGCCCGGGCGAAGCCGCCATGAGCGGAGTGGCCGGGGCTCGGCCGCGAGCAGCACCGCCCGTCCTTCCCCGGCCGGCGAGTCCCGCCCCGCGCCGCGAGCGCCCGAGCGGGTCCTCTCTTCCGCTCGCGCGGCCGGCAGAGCCGGGGCCTCGGCCGGCGCTCGCCCCGCCAGTTGACTCCCCCCCGCGACACCATTATCGACCACGCTCGCGCCGCAGCCTGGGTGCGGAGAGAACGGCCGAGAACGGCTCGCGCGACCGGGGACGGTTCCTATGTGGATCGTGCGCCTCGCCTTACGGCGCCCCTACACCATCGCCATCATGTCGATCCTCATCTTGGTGATGGGGATCCTCTCGGTGTCTCGCATGGTGGTCGACATCTTCCCCACCATCGACATCCCGGTCGTCGTCATTCTCTGGAACTATCCGGGGCTCTCCTCCGAGGACATGGAGAGGCGCGTGGTCCTCATCACCGAGCGCGCCATGTCCACGACGGTGAACGGGATCGAGCGCATCGAGTCGCAGTCGACGCCGGGGATCGGGCTGCTCAAGGTCTACTTCCAGCCCGGCACGGACGTCGGGGCGGCCATCGCCCAAATCGCCGCGGTCTCGAGCACCATCCTGCGGATCTTCCCGCCGGGGATGACGCCCCCGAGCATTTTGCAATTCAACGCCTCGAACGTTCCGGTGGCTCAGCTCACCGCCTTCAGCAAGACCCTGCCCGAGGAGCAGATCTTCGACTACGGGCTCAACTTCATCCGCGTGCGCCTGTTCACCATCCCCGGGCTCGCCACTCCCGCCCCCTACGGGGGCAAGAACCGGCAGATCAACGTCGACCTCGACGTGAAGGCCCTGGCAGCGAAGGGACTCTCCCCCTCCGACGTGGTGGCCGCGCTCCAGACCTCGAACGTCATCCTGCCGGCGGGGACCTCGCGCATCGGCGGACGCGAGTACAACATCTTCCTCAACTCCAGCCCGACGCGGGTGGACCAGTTCCGCAACCTCCCTCTGCGGGTGGTGAGCGGCCGGCTGGTGACGCTCGGCGACGTGGCCCGCATCTCTGACTCCTACGCCGACCAGACGAACATCGTCCACATCAACGGCCAGCGCTCCACCTATCTCGCCATCCTCAAGCACGCCGAGGCGTCCACGCTCGCGGTGGTGGACGCGGCGCGCGACGCGCTCCCCGGGATCAAGGCGGTCGCCCCGCAGGGGCTGGAGCTCAAGATCGACTTCGACCAGTCGGTCTTCGTGCGCGCCGCCATCGCCGGCGTGCTGCGCGAGGCGGTGCTGTCGTCGATCCTGGTGTCGCTCATGATCGCCATGTTCCTGGGCAGCTGGAGGAGCATGGTGATCGTCTCCACCTCCATCCCGCTCGCCATCGGTTGTTCGATCATCGGCCTGTTCCTCTTCGGCCAGACGGTCAACATCATGACCCTGGGGGGGCTGGCGTTGGCGATCGGGATGCTCGTCGACGACGCCACGGTGGAGGTGGAGAACATCCACCGCAACCGGATGCTGGGGAAGCCACTCACCCGCGCCATCCTCGACGGAGCGCAGCAGATCGCCGTCCCGGCCATCGTCGCCACACTCGCCATCTGCATCGTCTTCTTCCCGGTGGTGCTGCTGCGCGGGCCGGCCAAGTACCTCTTCGTCCCGCTGGCCCTGGCGGTCGTCCTCGCCATGCTCGCCTCCTACCTCCTGTCGCGCACCTTGGTGCCCACCCTGGCGCGCCTGCTCATGGCGAGCGAGCACCACGGCGAGCCGCACAGCCGGTTTGGCCGGCTGGCGAGCGACCTGAACGAGCGGCGGGATCGGGCCTTCGCCCGCTTCCAGGAGGGGTACGCCGGCCTGTTGCGGCTCGTCCTCTCGCACCGTCCGTTCACCCTGGCCGTCGCGGGCGTCGTCGGCCTCGCCTCGCTCGCCCTGCCGGCCGTCATCGGCACCGACTTCTTCCCCGCGGTCGACGCCGGCCTGATGAAGCTCCACTTCCGGGCGCCCGCCGGGACGCGCATCGAGGTGACCGAGCAGCTCGTCCTGCGCGCGGAGGAGCGCATCCGCCAGATCATCCCGGCGGAGGAGCTCGAGACCGTGAACGACATGATCGGCGTCCCGCCCTACTACAACCTGGGCTTCGTCCCCACCGACAACGTGGGCGGCATGGACGCCGAGATCCGGATCGCGCTCCGCCCCGAGCACCACCCCACCGCCGGCTACCAGCGGGCCATCCGCGCGGCTTTGGAGGAGGACTTCCCGGGCTGCAGCGCCTTCTTCCAGCCCGCCGACATCATCAGCCAGGTCCTCAACTTCGGCCTGGCCGCCCCCATCGACGTCCAGGTGGAGGGGGCCGACCTCGGGCAGAGCTTCGCGCTGGCGCGCACGCTCCGCAACCAGATCCGCACCGTTTCCGGCACCGCCGACGTCCACATCGCCCAACTGCTCGACTACCCGTCGCTCCAGGTGGACGTCGACCGGGAGCGGGCCGCGCAGTTGGGGTTGGCGGAGGTGGACGTGGCGAATAGCCTCATCACCTCGCTCTCCTCGAGCGCGCTCATCGCCCCCTCCTACTTCCTCAACCCCGTCAACAACGTGAACTACACGGTGGTGGTGAAGACGCCGCTCACCGAGCTCGACTCGGTCCCGGCGCTGCTCGCCACCCCCGTCACCTCGCCCAGCCAGGGGGCGCTCCTGCAGAACCCCACCGGGGCCCCGCCCTCGCTCCCGCCCCGGGCCCCGACGGTGATGCTGAGCAACATCGCCCAGGTCTACCCGCGGAACAGCCCGAGCCAGATCAACCACTACACGGTGCAGCGGGTGATCGACATCCAGGCGAGCGTGGAGGGACGGGATCTCGGGGCGGTGGCCTCCGACATCCAGGGGAAGATTCGCGGGCTCGGCCCACTTCCCCCGGGCACGCGCGTCTCGCTTCGCGGCCAGAACGAGGTGATGACGGCCTCCTTCCGCAGCCTGGGGCTGGGGCTCGTCCTCGCCGGCCTCCTCGTCTACTGCCTGATGGTGGTCCTCTACCAGTCCTGGCTCGATCCGTTCATCATCATGGTGGCGGTGCCGGGTGCGCTCGTGGGCGTGCTGTGGATGCTCGCCGCCACCGGCACCACCCTCAACGTCGAGTCCCTCATGGGCGCCATCATGGCCATCGGCATCGCGGTTTCGAACTCCATCCTGCTCGTGAACTTCGCCAACGACGCCCGCGTCGAGGACCCGGCGCTCTCGCCGTCGGCAGCGGCCCTGGAGGCGGGCAAGACGCGGTTGCGCCCGGTCATCATGACAGCCCTGGCGATGATCATCGGGATGGTCCCCATGGCGCTCGCCCTGGGAGAGGGTGGCGAGCAGAACGCGCCGCTCGGGCGCGCCGTGATCGGCGGCCTCCTCGTCGCCACCCTCGTCACCCTGTTCGTCGTGCCGGTGGTCTATTCCCTCCTCCGCACCGAGCTGCCGACCAAGCATCGGATGGAGCAGCGCTTCCTGGCGGAGGAGAAGGGGCTCCCGCCCGACGGGGAGGCCGTTTGAGCTCGCCGCGCTACCGCACCGCGTACTACCTCGCGGGCATCGGCGCCGCCGCTGCGGCCGTGGCCGCGGTGGTGGGGCTCGCCCTCACCTCCTCGTCCCGGGCCCGCGCGGAGACGGCGGCGCGCATCCGAGCGGCCGAGCGCGGTCCGCACGTGCAGGTCGCCTCCGTCCGCGCCGCCCAGGGAACGCGCGACCTCCGCCTCCAGGCCGAAGCCCAGCCCTACGCCAGCGTCACCCTGTACGCCAAGATCTCCGGGTACCTGCGCTCCATCAAGGTCGACAAGGGCGACCGCGTCCGAAAGGACCAGGTGATCGCGGTGCTCGAGTCCCCCGAACTCGACCAGCAGGTCCGGGGCGCCCGCGCCGACGCCCTCAACAAGGAGGTGATGGCGAAGCGGGCCCGCGCCCTGGTGGGGTCGGGGGTCGTCTCGCAGCAGGACTTCGACTCGGCCATCGCCGGATCCGAGGTGGCCGAGGCGACCCTCAAGTCCCTCACCGAGCAGCAGAGCTACGAGATCCTGCGTTCCCCTTTCGACGGCACCGTCACCGCCCGCTTCGCCGACGACGGGGCCCTCCTCCAGGCGGCCACGAGTTCCCAGACCACCGCCCTCCCGGTGGTCACCATCGCCGACATCGACCGGCTGCGCATCTACGCCTACGTGGACCAGCGCGAGGCCGCCTTCGTGGCGGACGGGACCGCCGCCCAGGTCTCGATCCCGGAGCGCCCTGGCACCACCTTCCCGGGGGTGGTCACCCGCCGCGCCAACGAGCTCGACGCCCGGACGCGCACCATGCTGGTGGAGGTGGACCTCGACAATCGCAAGCACCTCATCGTTCCGGGCAGCTTCGTGGAGGTCACCCTGAGAGTCCCGGGACCGACCTTGGTGGACGTTCCCGCCCAGGCGCTCGTGCTCCGCGGGACGAAGACCTTCGTGGCCGTGGTGACACCCGACAACCACGTCCGCTTCCGCCCGGTGAAGCTCTTCGACCACGACGGGACGCGCGTCCGGGTGCTGGAGGGGCTCGAGGGCTCCGAGCGGGTGGCGCTCAGCCTGGGCGAGGACGTGGAGGACGGCGGGCCGGTTCAGCCGCTCGCGGAGGAAAAGGCTCGCGACTAGGGCTCGATTGCCACAGCCGCGCCAGCCAGGCTGCCATCCCCGCCGCGGCGACCCCCGCGGCCACGGCCGCCGCGGGTGGCCCGGGGCGGGCCCAGGCCGCCACCGCGCCCGCGAGGGCGAGGAGCGCGAGCCGGGCCGCCTCCACCGGGAAGGCCCAGGGGCGGCGCTCCAGGAACCCGCCCCAGGCGAGCGGGCCGAGGAGCACCAGCGCCGCCCCCAGGGCGAGCGGGAGGGGCGCGAGCGCGTTCTCGTAGAACATGAGGCCGGTCGCTCCCGCCACCACCAGGGCCACCTGGACGAGGACGTAGCGCCGGAGCGCCGGGGCGAGCGCGGGGTCGTACTTGACGAAGGTCTCGGGGCGGACCTCGGGCGGCGGCGAATGGGCGACGCCCCGCGGCGTCCAGGCCGGGCCACGTAGGAGCACTCCCAGCTTGTCGGCGAGCGCGGGCGCGGCGCGGACGCGGTCCCGAAGCTCGGCCCAGTAGTGGAACTGGGCCACGAAGGGGTCGAAGCTCCGCAGTGGCTTCACGGTCCCGTAGACGGGAGGCTCGGTCTCGGGCTGGTAGGTCCCGAAGACGCGATCCCACACCATGAAGGTGCCGCCGAAGTTCTTGTCGAGGTAGACCGGGTTGATGGCGTGGTGCACCCGGTGGAGGGAGGGCGTGTTGAGCCAGCGCTCCACCGCTCCCAGCGGGCCGACGAGCGGGGTGTGGATCCAGAACTGGTAGAGCGTGTTGAAGGAATCCACCGCTACCATCACGACCGGCGGCACGCCCAGGAGCGCGAGGGGGAGGTGGAACGGCACGATGGTCCAGGGGGTGAGGACGCTCTGCCGCAGCGCCACCGCCAGGTTGTAGTCCTCGCTCGAATGGTGCACGACGTGGGCGGCCCAGAGCAGGCTCACCTCATGAGAGAGCCGGTGCCACCAGTAGTAGGCGAGGTCGATGAGGACGAAGCCCAGGGCCCAGGTGAGGGGGCTCTTCAACGGGAGCCCCACGAGCCGGTGGTGGTAGACGGCCAGGTAGGCGGCGAAGAGCGCTGCCTTCTTGAAGAAGATGAGCGCGATCTGCTGGGTCATCCCGGTCGAGATGTCGACCACCGCGTCGTTGGCGCGGTAGACCGGCAGTCCCTTGCGGCGGGCGGCCCAGATCTCCATCCCGATGAAGAGGAAGAAGAAGGGGACCGCAAAGGCGATGTAATTCGGCACTCCCGCTTCTTAAGGTCGGCGAGGCCTCGGTTCCGCTGCCTCTCCCCCTCCCGGGTCCTCTCTCTCCCGGGATCCTCCTTTTTCGGGGACGGGGGAGGCGACCCGGAGTAGCTTTTTCGGCTTGCCGCGCCCTTTCCGGTGCGGCGAAAGGAGCCGCGTGGACCTCACCGCCTTCGTGAACGAGAACCGCCAGCGTTACCTCGACGAGCTCGTCTCGTTCCTACGCATTCCCTCCATCTCGTCCCGCTCGGAGAACAAGGAGGACGTGGCGCGCGCCGCCGAGTTCCTGCGCGCGGAGATGGAGAGGTTGGGCGTCACCTCCAGGGTCTTCCCCACCGCCGGCCACCCGGTGGTCTACGGGGAGTGGCTGGGCGCCGGCCCGGAGAGGCCTACGGTCCTCGTCTACGGCCACTACGACGTCCAGCCGGTGGACCCGCTCGACCTGTGGAGGTCGCCGCCCTTCGAGCCCTCGGTCCGCGACGGCGCCCTCTACGCCCGGGGCGCGGTCGACGACAAGGGTCAGGTGTGGCTGCACCTCAAGGCCTTCGAGGCCTGGCAGAGGGCCGGGGGCCCGCCGGTCAACGTGAAGATGATCTTCGAGGGAGAGGAGGAGATCGGCAGCCAGAACCTGGGGCCGTTCCTGGCGCAGGAGAAGGAGCGCCTGCGGGCCGACGCCGTCGTCGTCTCCGATTCGCCCATGTTCGGCAAGGGGATCCCCTCCATCTGCTACGGGCTGCGCGGCCTCGCCTACATGCAGGTGGAGGTGGAGGGCCCGGGCGTGGACCTGCACTCCGGGAGCTTCGGCGGAGCCGTGAACAACCCGGCGAACGCGCTCGCGCACATCATTGCCCGGCTGAAGGACGAGAAGGGCAAGGTGCTCGTCCCCGGCTTCTACGAGAAGGTGAGGAGGCTCACCGCACGCGAGCGCCGGGAGATCCGGCGACTCCCCTTCCACCGCAAGGAATGGCTCGAGAGCGCCGGGAGCCCGCCCCGGGAATGGGGGGAGCCCCAGTTCCACGTGCTGGAACGGATCTGGGCCCGTCCCACCCTGGAGGTGAACGGGATCTGGGGCGGCTACCAGGGGGAGGGCGCGAAGACCATCATCCCCTCGAAGGCCGGGGCGAAGATCTCGATGCGCATCGTCCCGGACCAGACGCCCGAGGAGGTCGAGCGCAAGTTCACCGCCTACGTGAAGCGCATCGCGCCGAAGGACGTCCGGGTGACGGTGCGCGCCTTGCACGGGGGCGCGGCGTTCCTCTGCCCCACCGAGGCGCCGGAGTTCCAGGCTACCGAGCGAGCGCTGGAGCGAGCCTTCGGGAGGAGGCCGGTGCTCATCCGCGAGGGCGGCTCCATCCCCTTCACCGCCACCATCCAGGCGGCGCTCGGGGTGCCGGTCATCCTGATGGGGTTCGGGCTCCCCGACGAGAACAGCCATGCCCCGAACGAGCGGCTCGACCTCGACAACTACCACCGCGGCATCCTCGCCGCGGTCTACCTCCTCGAGGAGCTCGCGAAGCCCGGGAGGCCGAGGGCGCCCGCGCCGGGGTGGAGGGCGAGGAAGGCGAAGAAGCGTTGACCGCGGGAGGGGGCCCGACGATCATCGGTCTCCATGCGAGGAACGCGCGCCGCCGCCGCCTGCTCGCTCCTGGCCCTCGCGGGGTGCGGAGGCGACTCCGCCGGCTTCGAGTCCACCATCACGTCGCTGGCGCAGCAGGTGGGGCTCGACGTGACGACCTGGCAGGCCTGCCGCGGGTCGGCCTCCCCGCTCGCCCGCATCGGGAACGACGTCGCTCTCGGCGAACAGTTCGGCGTCGCCGGCACGCCCACCACGTTCGTGAACGGCGCCGCGGTGGTCGGGGCGGCGCCGCTCTCCGACTTCCAGACGGCGGTGGGCGACGCGCTCGCGGCCGCGACCCAGAGCGGCGTCCCGGCGTCCCAGTACTACGCCCAGCTCGCGAGCGCCACGAACTCGACCGCTCCACCGGTGACCTCCGACGCCTGGGTGCGCGGACCGAGCGACGCCTGGGTGACGCTCGTCGAGTTCGCCGACTACGAGTGCCCCTTCTGCGCCGCGGCCGAGCCCACCCTGGAGCAGCTTCTGCAGCTCTACCCCGGGGAGGTCCGCCTTGTCTTCAAGAACTTCCCGCTCTCCATCCACCCCCACGCCCCGGCGGCCGCGATCGCCGCGGAGTGCGCCGGGGAGCAGGGGAAGTTCTGGGAGATGCACGACGCCATCTTCGCGAACCGCAGCGCCCTCTTCGCCGGGGACGACTAGCCTCTCGCCCTCACTGCCAGGTCGCGCTCCCCGGGTTCGGGCAGATGCAGGTGTTGTCGACCGTGTTCACGTTGACCGTCCCGGCGGTCGAGACCCCGACAGCGTAGCACCAGACGCCGCATGCGGAGGTCACCTGCCAGACAACGCAGCCCGGGCAGACGGCGGGGCCAGAAGTGCCGTTCGCCGCCCAGGCGGTGGCGGCATCGGTCGCGAGCTGCTGGGTATAGGGGGGCGGCAGCGCAATGCAGTCGAAGAAGGTGTTCCCGACGCCGTTGTTATGCTCGACCTGGCAGGTCTGGCCGGCGCAGCAAGCGGTCCCCTGGCAGCAGAGGGAGCCGCAGGTCAGGCCGCTGCAGCTGGAGCCGCAGACGCCTCCGCTGCAGGACTGTCCCTGGGGACAGGCGTTGCCGCAACGGCCGCAGTTGGCGTTGCTCGTGCCGGTGTTCACGCAGGTCGAGCCGCAGAGCGTGAGGCCGCCCGTGCACCCGCACCGCCCCGAGGCGCAGACCTGGCCGGCCGGGCAGGCGAGCCCGCAGCCCCCGCAGTTCCTCGGATCGGTCGAGGTGTTCACGCAAGCCGGCAGCCCTCCGGTGGGGCACTGCGTGAAGAGGCAGCCGCACGTCCCAATGCTGCAGGTGAACCCCGATCCGGCTTGCGCGGTGCAGGAGTAGCCGCAGCTCCCGCAGTTCGAGGTGCTGGTGTTCGTGTTGATGCACGACCCGGTGGCGGGGTCAGCGGGGCAGAGCTCCACCGGCGGGGCGCTGCAGGTGCAGAGCCCTCCGGCGCAGGTGCCGAGCCCGCAACCCCGCCCGCAAGAGCCGCAGTGGTTGGGGTCGGTGCCAACGTCGACGCAGGCGTTACCGCAGAACTCCTGCCCCACGGGGCAGGTGCAGGTGCCGCTCACGCACAGGGCGCCGGAGTAGCAGGAAACGTTGCACGCCCCGCAGTGGGAGGGATCGGTCTGCAGGTCCCGGCAGCTCGACCCGCAGGCCGTCTGCCCCGGGGGACAGCTCACCGTCGTGGAGGAGGTGCAGCTCGCCGCGGCGAGGGCCGCAACCGTGATACCGGCGAGCGCTGCCCCGGTCCGGCCGAGTCTGGGAGGCCCCGCGTGAAGCATGACCGAGCCCGGAGCGACTCCGCTAGCGGCGCTTCCCGGCGGCGCGGAGGGCGGGGCGCCTCGGCACCATCTCCTGCGCCTCCCGGGTCAGGCGGAACTTGGCGTCCGTCTTCTGTCGGTTCGAGGCCTTGCGGGAGGATTTCCGCGAGGGGCGCGTCCCGGGGGCGTGGTCCTCGAAGGCGTAGAGCGCCTTCTTGCCCTTCTCCGAGAGGTTGTGGGGCTTCGGGCCGGGCTTCTCCTTCTTCGGCTGCTTCGGCTTCTTCGGCCCCGAGCGCTCGGCGTGGTAGCGGAACCACTCGGCCCTGGTCGCCATGGTGCCTCCTCGGAACGCGCGTGGGTGACGCCATTGTAGCGCCGGTGCACGGCACCGGTCCCCGGGTCCCGCCCTGGGCACCCGTCCGGGCTAAGCCCGGCAGTAGCGGGAGTTGTGGCGGCCCAGGTCGTGGTCGAGCTCCGGGATCTCGCCCTCCCGCAGGAGACCGGCCTCGACAAAGAACTCCCCGATGCGCCGCTGGAGCCGCCGCTGGCGGCCGAGGAGCGCGAGCAGCTGCGCGGAGGTGAGGAAGCCCTGGCGGCGGGCGTACTCGCCGAACGGCTCGGCCCCCGACCCCTCCCGGCGGCGGCGCTCCAGGATCTCGCGCACCTCCTGCTCGGACAGGTGGCCCCACTCGACCGCGATCCGGCCGATGGCGGGGCGCTGGCGGCGCTGCCAGGCCACGGCCTCGACCAGGTTCCGCCACGAGACGCGGCCGGAGTAGTAGAGGAACTCGGCGAAGAGGAGCGTGCGGCGCGGAAGCTGGCCGCGGAGGACGTGGTCCTTCGGCTCCCGGGCTGGCCTCGCCTCCGGAGGGCGTCGCGGGGCCCGTGCCGCCTCCGAGCGCGAGAGGACCTGGTAGGC
Organism: Anaeromyxobacteraceae bacterium; assembly: GCA_035499295.1. GTDB lineage: Bacteria > Myxococcota > Myxococcia > Myxococcales > Anaeromyxobacteraceae > DATJZG01. The sequence goes on along the minus strand of DATJZG010000186.1, from coordinate 22,587 downwards.
CTCGAAGAGTTGGCGGAACTCGCCCGCCAGGCTCGATTCGCTCCGGCCGAGGGCCGCCGCGCGATCAGGATGGGTTTCCAAGGCGCGCTTGCGAAACGCCTCGCGCACCTCGCGGCGCCAGGCTTCGCCTCCGTCGCACTCCGGCCGGTTGGCACCGAAGAGGAGATCGAGCGCCCGCTCCAAGTCGTCTCGTCGCCCGCCGCCCATGGCTCGCCTCCGTTCGCACCCGCCGCCTCGGCGAGAGTGGATCGGAAATCGGCCGATGTCGAACTTCCATCCCACATTGTAGGTGCCATCCTCCGAGGGGGGATGCGCGGCGCGGGAGCCGCGGGGTTTCTCTCGAAGAACCTCCCGGATCGGCAGAGGAAACCCCCGAGCCCGGCGGGCAACCGGCCGGCCGGCGGCGAACTTTGCCGGCCTCCGCTTGCCTGCTAGGGTCGGGTGAGGATGACCCACGCCCCCGAGGTGTCCGCTTGAGCAGGAAAATGCGGCTCGCAATCAACACCGGCGGCGGCGACGCCCCCGGATTGAACGCCGTCATCTACGCCGTCACCATGGCGGCCACCGGGCGTGGCTGGGAGGTCTACGGCATCCCGACCGGGTATGCCGGCCTGCTCGACACCACCAAGATCATCGCGCTCACCCCGGAGCGGGTGGAGGGGATCGCCCCGCACGGCGGCACCATCCTCGGCACGACGAACCGCGGGGACCCCTTCCGGCTGCCGATCCGGAACGCGGCTGGGCAAATCGAGTACGTGGACGTTTCCGAGCGGCTGGTGCAGAACTTCCGTCGCTTCGGCCTCGATGTCCTCGTCGCCGTGGGCGGGGACGGGAGCCTCTCGCTCGCCCACCAGCTCTCGGAGCGGGGGTTGCCGGTGATCGGGGTGCCGAAGACGATCGACAACGACCTCTCGGCGACGCTGTCGACCTTCGGCTTCGACACCGCCGTCACCACCGCCACCGAGGCCATCGACAAGCTGCACTCGACGGCCAGCGCGCACGAGCGGGTCTTCGTGGTGGAGGTGATGGGGCGCTACGCCGGCTGGATCGCCCTCCACAGCGGCGCGGCCGGGTCGGCCGACGTGATCCTCATCCCCGAGATCCCCTTCGACATCGAGAAGGTGTGCGAGCGGATCCAGGAGAACGAGCGCCACGGCAAGCGCTACGCCATCGTGGTGGTGGCCGAGGGAGCGAAGTGCGTGGGCGGAGAGATGCTCACGAAGCCCACCAACTCCATCGGTCGCTCCGAGGTCCTCCTCGGCGGCATCGGCGATTGGGTGGCGACGGAGATCGCGAAGCGCACCGAGAAGGAGACGCGGTCGCTCGTGCTCGGCCACCTCCAGCGCGGCGGCTGGCCAACTCCCTTCGACCGGCTCCTGGCGCTGCGCTTCGGCGCCGCGGCGGTGCGCTTCATCGCCGACGGCCTGAGGGACGTGATGGTGGCGCTCCGGCCTCCGGACATGGTGGCGGTGCCGCTCGCCGACGTCCTGCAGGGGACGAAGACCGTGGCCCCGAACTCCGAGACCGTCCTGACCTGCAAGGACATCGGCATCTCCTTCGGCGACTAGAGCAAGGAATCGACGAGCCGCGCCAGCTGCTGCGCGGTGCTGCGGTAGAGGGGGCGCGCCCGCCACACCGTGAGCGCGAGCTCGTCCGAGTTCCGGAAGTAGCGCTCCTCCTCGGCCGCCAGGCGGTCGGCCACGTCGCGGTCGTAGCAGAGCACCATCACCTCCTCGTTGAGCTCGAACGAGCGGAGGTCCATGTTGGAGGAGCCGACGACCGCGACCTCGCCGTCCACCGAGATGTGCTTCGCGTGGAGGAAGCCGGGCCGGTACAGGTGGACCCGCACGCCCGCCTCGAGGAGCCCGTCGTAGAAGGACTCCTGTGCGAGCCGGACGAGGAGCTGGTCCGCTTGCCTGGGGGTGACGAGGTGAACGGCCACGCCGCGCTGGGCCGCCGCCTGCATCGCCTCCACGAAGGCGGCGTCGGGGACGAAGTAGGGGGAGGTGACCACGACGCGCGCGCGAGACTCGTACAGGAGCTGGAGGAAGACCCTCTGGTTGTTCTCGGCCCGGTAGGTGGGGCCGCTCGGGAGCAGCTGCGCCCGCACCGACCCGATCGCCTGCGGGGGCGGGAAGAGGGGCCCGAACTCGGGGCGGCGGCCGGTTTCGAGGAAGTAGTCCGTGAGGAAGACGGCTTGCAGCTGGGCGACCGCCGCTCCCTCGATGCGGAGGACGAGTTCCTCGTAGGTGAGCCCGCGCCCCTTGTAGTCGTAGGCGTTCACCAGGTTCTGGGACCCGGCGTACCCGACCTGTCCGTCCACGACCGCAATCTTCCGGTGGTTGCGGAGATCCCGGCGCGTCCCGCGCAGGCCGGGGGGCAAGAGGGCGATCACCTCGGCACCCGCCTCGCGCAGGCGCGGAGCCATGCGCTTCAGGCCGGGTTTCGAGGCCATGCCGTCCATCAGCACCCGGCAGGCGACGCCGCGCCGAGCCGCGCGGACCACCGCCTCGCCCACCTTCCAGCCGGTCTCGTCCGGCTCCACGATGTAGTAGAGGAGGTGGACGGTGGAGCGCGCCGCGTCGATGTCGCCGACCAGCCGGTCCACCGCTCCGCCGTAGGTGGGCAGGAGCTCGACCCGGTTCCCCCGCACCACCGGGAAGTCGCCCAGGGTCCGCGCCAGCCGCGCGGCCGCCTCCGGCTCCGGCCCACCGGCCGCGATCGCCTGCGCCCCCTGCACTGCCGGCGTCTCGCGGACGAAGCGCGAAGCTTCCTGCTGGCGGATCCGGCGCTGCCTCGGCAGGTACGGGCGCCCCAGCATCGAGTAGAACAGCAGCCCCAGGTAGGGCTCGACGAAGATGAGCAGGAGCCACGCCCGGGCCGCGTTGGGAGACCGGCGCTGGGGCACGTAGAACAGCATGATGACGCGGATGATCCACCGGCTCGCCAAGTAGATCCCGTAGAGGGGCGACATGCACGCATGGTAAGCGATCGCGCCCTCCGGACTCACCACCCGCCGCGGGGGCATCGGGGGGGTTCGCTGCGCTAGCCTCGCTGCCCACGGGGGGCGCGCTTGCGCTCGGTCCGGGAGGCGGCCGAACCCTGCCCCCGCTGGGCCTCGTCCGGCTCCACCAGGCGCCTCAGGCGGGGCTCGCTCCGCTCGCAGGCTTCCCGGAGCGTGTGGGCGAGCTGCCGCAGCGCCGGCCCGAGAGGGGATCGCGGCCGCCACACCAGGGCGAGGGTGCGGTGGGGCTCGGGGCTGAGGCGCCGGACCACCAGCTCGGAACGGCGGTTCTCCACCGGCAAGGCGATCCGGGGCAGGAGCGTCACGCCCGCGCCGCCGGCCACCATCTGCGAGAGGGTGGCGAGGCTCGTGGCGCGGAAGTCGAGCTCCCGGGCGCGGGCGCTCGAGCAGTAGGCGAGCGCCTGCTCGCGGAAGCAGTGGCCGTCGTCGAGCAGGAGGAAGCCGGCACCGCGCAGCTCCTGGGGCGTCGCCGGGGCGCGGCCCCGCGCCAGGGCGTGGCCGGGGGGGGCGGCCAGGACGAAGGGGTCCTCCGCCACCACCTCCTTCTCGACGTCTCCCACCGGCGCCTCGAGCGCCAGGAGTGCCGCATCGAGCTTCCCCTCCCGGAGGGAAGCGACGAGGTTCTCGGTCTTGTCCTCCACCCACACCGCGGAGAGGTCGGGATGGTTCTCCCGCAACGCCGGGACCACATCGGGGAGGAGGTAGGGCGAGACGGTGGGGATGACCCCCACCCGCAGGGTCCCGGAGAGCGGGTCGCCGAGCTGGCGCGCCGAGTCGGCGAGGTCGTCGGCCTCGAGCAGCAGGCGGCGCAGCCGCGCCAGCACCGCCTCCCCGGCCACGGTCACGAGCACCCTCCTCCCGCCCCGCTCGAAGAGGCGGAGCCCGAGGTGGTCCTCGAGCTGCATCACCTGGGCGGAGAGGGACGGCTGCGAGACGTGGCAGCGCTCAGCGGCGCGGCGAAAGGACTTGAGCTCCGCCACCGCCAGGGCGTACTGGAGCTGGCGGAGCGTGAACGGATGCGGAGTGGCTCTCACGATAGGCCAATCCTATCTCGCTCGTCGAAACGATGCCCTTTGCGCCCAGGGGGACCGAAGCGCAACGGGGGACCCGGAGCCTCGACCCCGAGCTTGCGCGCGGATCGGCGCACTCTCCGCCCTCCGCACCGGGCGAGGAACGGGCCGCCGGGCGACGCCCACGGTGGTTAGGCGGAGGGGCCTCCCAGAGCGCGAGGGGGCCGCCCCTCGCTGCATCCGCGCCTTCGGCGGTTCGCCGTCTCCCAGGCTGGCCCCGGCGACGCGTTTGCGGCGAGGGCGGCCCCTGGACAGGGCGGCTCGGCTCCCCTTGGTCCCGGCTCTCGAGCGGAGCGCCTGGTTCGTGCAGGCGACGGGCGGTGGCGGCGAGGAGCGCCGGGGCGCCTCCGCGGTGGCGCCGGCCGGCGCGGGGCCGCTATGATGCCGGCCCCGACCGCCCGTGGACTCCATCCTCGTCATCCGCTACAGCGCACTCGGGGACGTGGTCCTCGCCACCTCCGTGCTCGAGCCTCTCCGAGAGCGCTTCCCCTCGGCTCGCATCGAGTGGGTGACCTCGCCTGCCTACGCCCCGCTTCTCGAGGGGCTCCCCGGCCTTGCCGCCGTCCACCGCCTGACCGGGACGGGGATTCGGGGGGCGACGGACCTCGCCCGCTCCCTGCGCGGCCGTTTCGACCTCGCCATCGACCTGCAGAACAAGGTGAAGAGCGCGGTGGTCGCCCGAGCCGCCGCCGCGCATCGGATCGGCTTTCGGCGCCGCACCCCGGCTCGGGCCGCGCTATCGCTGTTCGGGTTCGACCCTCCCCAGAACGGGCCGCACGCCACCGAGCTCTACGCCAAGGCGCTTCGCCCGCTCGGGGTGAAAGGGCCCGGCCGGATGCAGATCCACCTCTCCGAGGCGGCCCGGGCCTCTGCCGCCCGCGCCCTCGCGGGTGCAGGCCGCCCCCGCGTGGCGCTCTCGCCGGGCGCCAGCCAGGCGACGAAGCGGTGGGCCCCAGATCGGTTCGCCGAGGTCGCGGGGGCGCTCGCCCGGGCGGGCGCGAGCGTGGTGCTCGCCGGCGGGCCTTCCGACGGGGCGGCGCTCGAGGGGTTCCGCCGCGCCTGCCGGGTCCCTCTCTCGGCGGACCTTACCGCCCTCGGCGTCGATTCCCTCGCCGCCGCCCTGGCGGACGTCGACCTGCTCGTGGCCTGCGATTCCGGCCCCGTGCACCTCGCCTCCGCGGTGGGCACGCGGGTGCTCGCCATCTTCGGGCCCACCTCCGCCCGGCGCTGGGGCCCGGCCCCTCCCGGACGGGCGCTCTCGCTGCCGCTTCCCTGCGCCCCCTGCTCCAACCACGGCGGGAGGCGATGCCCGCAGGGGCATCACCGCTGCATGGTCGACCTCGCCTCGGGCGCAGTGGCGGAGGCGGCGCTCGGCATGTTGGCGCCGCGCCCGCCTTAGGCCGCCCGGATCAGAGGACGGACCGGACCGCGCGCGCGAGCTTCTCGGCTCGATCGGCGAGCTGCGCGTCGCTCCAGGCCAGTTGGACCGGGGTGGAGATGGCGCGGCTCATCACCGAGTCGGAGGCCGGGAAGGACCGGGACGCGAGTGGGGCGAGGGCGCGGCGCATCTCCTCCGGCCAGCGCGCCAGCGTGGCCCCCTTCTTGAGGTGGTCCCAGCGTCTCACGTAGTGCCAGTTGTTGTCGTACCAGTACATGGCCGGGAGCCCGGCGGCCTTGAGGGCAGCCGCCGCCGCGCGCGCCCGCGCCTCGTCGGGAAGGAAGAAGGAGAGGAAGGAGGCGCTGTCTCCGTCGGGATCGGGCAGGCGCCGGAAGGTCACCCCCGCCACCCGGGCCAGGGCTGCGCGCAGGGTCTCCTTGTGCCGCCGCTGGGCGGCCACGAACTCCGGGAGCCGGCGCACCTGGGCCAGGCCCACGGCGGCGTGCAGCTCGGAGATGCGGAAATTGTACCCGAGGATGGGGTGCAGGTCGGCACCGCGGTCCGCCCCCAGGTGGTCGTGCCCGTGGTCGCTAAACTGGTCGCAGCGCCGCCACACCTCCTCGTCGGAGGTGACCACCGCGCCCCCCTCGCCACAAGTGATGGTCTTCACGAAGTCGAAGGAGAAGCAGCCGGCCTTGCCGATGGTACCGAGGGCGCGGCCGCGATAGCTGCCTCCCACCGCCTGGCACGCGTCCTCGAAGAGCCAGAGCCCCTTCTCGTCGCAGAGCGCTTGGAGCGACCCCACGTCGGCCATGGCACCGCACATGTGGACGGGCATCACCACCTTGGTGCGCGGCGTGAGCGCGGCGCGCGCCGCCGCGGGCGAGAGGGTGAGGGTGTCGTCCACGTCCGCCAGCACCGGGACGGCGCCGACGGAGAGCACCGCTTCGAAGCTGGCAACGAAGGTGAAGGTCGGCATCACCACCTCGTCGCCGGCGCCCACGCCGAGCGCGGCCAGGCCGGTGGTGAGGGCCGCGGTGCCGCTCGAGACCACCTGGGCGTGGCGTGCGCCGGTGCGGCGGCACAGCTCGGCCTCGAGCTCCTTTGCCTTCCACCGCCCTGCCCGCGGGCCGTCGAAGCCGTAGCGCATCAGGATCCCGGTCTCGAGGACCTCCTCTACCTCGCGGCGCTCCTCGGCACCCCAGAGCTCGTAGCCCGGCATTTTCGCCCTCCTACAGCCTTTGGTAGAGCGCCCGGAGGCGCTCCCGGGTCATCTTCTTCTGCCAGTCCTCGCCGAGCACGTTCGCCCACAGGGGTGCCATCCCCAGCGAGACGTCCACCATCTTGTCGAGCCGCTCGGGCGCGAGCCCGCGGGTGAGCCCCTGGGGGATCTCGACCCCGGCCTTCTCGGCCATCCGGCGGAAGTCGCGCACCCCCTCGGGGTAGAACTCCCCCAGGGCCTGCATGGCGATGCAGTTGCCCTCGCCGTGCCGGGTGCCGAGGACGTAGGCGAGCCCGTAGGACATGGCGTGGGCGGCGCCGACCTGGGAGTAGGCGATGCTCATTCCACCCAGCCAGGACGCCATCATCAGCTTCTCGTCGGCGTCTGGGTCCCAGAGTCCCTTCTCCAAGAAGATCTCCCGGCACAGCTCCATGGACTTCTCGGCGTGCACGCGCGCGTAGGCGTTCATCGCCCGTCCGTGAAGCGACTCGACGTTGTGGATGTAGCAGTCCATCCCGGTGAAGAAGCGCTGCCGCGCCGGTACCCCGGCGACGAGGTCGGGGTCGAGCACCACCTGGTCGAAGGGGGTGAAGTCGGAGTTCAGCCCGAGTTTCTTGGTGGGGCCAATGAGCACCGCCGTCCGCGAAACCTCGGCGCCGGTCCCGGACAGGGTGGGAACGCCCACCTTGAACACGCCCGGGAACTTGAGGAGGTCCCAGCCCTGGTACTCGGTCGAGGAGCCGGGGTTGGTGAGCATGAGGGAGACGGCCTTGGCGAGGTCCATGGTGGAGCCCCCGCCCACGCCGACGATGCCGGAGACCTCCCCAAACTCGTCGCGGATCCGGTCGCGCAGGCCGTCCACGTCGCCGGTGGTGGGCTCGTGGGAGACGTCGGCGAAGTAGAGCCGGTCCTTGCCGCGCAGGGGAATGCGGCCGAGGAAGTCGGACCGGTCCTTGAAGACGTGGTCGACAAGGAAGACGAAGGGCGACGAGGCCCGCCGCTGCCGCTCGAGGATGCCTTCCACCTGGCCGAAAGCGCCTCGCCCGAAAGTGACCGCTCCCACCAGGGTGAGGTTCTTGTGAACGCTCATGACTGTCGCTCCTGCGCCACGGCCTGCGGCCCGGCTTTTCCCTCGGCAAGCAGGCGCTCCGCCCGCACGAGGTCCTCGGGAGTGTCGATCTCCACCCCCATGTACTCCGTCGACGCCATGCGGATGCCGATCCCGTGCTCCAGGAACCTGAGGCACTCCACCTTCTCCGCCCGCTCCAGCGGCCCCGGCGTAAGGCGGGTGAAGGCGAGGAGCGCCTCGCGCCGGAAGGCGTACACGCCGATGTGCTCCCAGAAGGTGGGGTGCACGGATCGGTCGCGGAGAAAGGGGATCGGCGAGCGGGAGAAGAAGAGCGCGTTGCCCGAGAGGTCCACCGCCACCTTCACGTAGTTGGGGTCGCGGACCAGGGCGGGGTCGCCGAGCGCTTGCATAAGGGAGGCCACCTGGACCCTCTCGGCCCCCGGCCCGTCGAAGAGAGCGAGGAGGCGCTCGAGCGGTCCGCTGCGAGTGAACGGCTCGTCTCCCTGCACGTTGACGAAGAGGTCGGCGTCGACCGCCTCGGCCACTTCGGCGATCCGGTCCGTGCCGCTCTCGTGGGAGCGCTGCGACATCACCGCCTGCCCGCCCGCCTCCGCGATCTCGCGAGCGATCTCCGGGCTGTCGGTGACGACCTGTACGGACGTGAAGAGCCCGGTCCCGCGGACGGCCTCGTAGGTGCGGCGGATCACGGTCTTGCCGCCGAGCTCGGCGAGGAGCTTGCGGGGGAACCGTGTGGCGCCGAGCCGCGCCGGGATGAGGGCCACGCGCCTCACGTCGTCGCTTCCATCCCCGCTCCGCCCTGCGGCGCGGGTGCCGTATCCTAACCGAAGCCCTCCCTGGGCGCTCCCTTTGAGATCCCGCTCGAGGGCCCGCCGCCCGGAGGCGGCGAGATCACCGCTTCGGCCTCTCCCCGCCGTCCGGACCGTAGAAGAGGACCCAGGTGAAGAAGTCCTCGGAGAAGTCCTCGAAGTGGTGCTCCTCGCCGGCGGCGGCGAACATCAAGTCGCCCGCGCGGAAGGCGAAGCGCTGGGACCCGTTCACGTAGAAGCCGGTCCCCTGGACGACGACGTAGACCTCGTCCCTCACGTGGGGTCGCTGAGCGTCGCGACCGCGCGGCGCGAAGATCTCCACCTGCAAGGATCCGTGCCGGAAGGCGCTCGCGAACCGCTTGCCGCCGCGCGGCGGCAGCCTCGACATGGCGAACCGGGCCGAGACCTGCCGCGCTACGTCGAAGAGGCTTCCGGACTCGGACATGCGAGTTCCTCCCGCGACGGAGCATACTCTCCGTCGCATCCCGGGCGGGTTACCTTGCCGCGCTCGAAAGCCTGATGGGGCCGCTGCGGGCGCGTCGAAACACCATAGCAAGATCAGTGGGTTCTGCCATGGGAGGCGATCGTAAGTCCCGCACGGGTCTAGGGAAAAGGCGGGAGAGGCGCGCCGAGCCCCCGGGGCTGGCGGCAGGGGAAGAGGCACGCTCGGTCGCACAGGCTTAGGATGAAGGCATGACCCGGCAGACTCCGACGCCCGTCGCCCGCTTTCCCACGAGCTTCGAGATCGGGAGGCACCTCGTCAAGGTGTCGATGGTGATGGAGGGGCGCTGGACGGTGGCCGTGGACGATGGCCCCGTGCCGGGGAGCTTCGGGACGCAAGCGGACGCCTGGGAAGCGGGGGTGCGCGAGGCGGACCGCCTCGACCGTTCCGCTCCTTAGCGTCGAGGCCCGGGAGGGCTCGGGGCCCTACGCGGCTGCCGCCTGCTTGCGGTGCGCCGCCCAGCCGAGGGCGAGGAACGCGGCCTCGACGACGGCGACGACGATCATCCACATGAGGACCGGGGAGTCGCCGAAGCCGTAGGCGTGGAGTCCGATCCCCAGGACGAAGTTTACGCCCAGGTAGGTCATGAGGATGGTCTGGAACGCGACGATGCTAATCGCCGCCACGCCGAAGGAGCCGATCATCTTCTCCCAGCGCGCGTGGATGATGGCGGCATAGGCCAGGAACGCCACGAGCGACCAGACCTCCTTGGGATCCCAGCCCCAGTAGCGCCCCCAGGAGGAGGCGGCCCAGATCGACCCGGTGAGAATCCCGGTGATAAGGAGGATGGAGCCGACGAACATGTACCAGTAGAGCAGGTCGGCCATGCGCTCGATGGTCTCCTGCTTGCGCGGCGCGAAGATGGTGAAGCCGATCTGCATATGGGCGACGACCACCCCGAGCGCCAGGACCGAATAGCTCACCATGATGATGGGCACGTGGATGGCGAGCCAGGGCGTCCCGGCGAGCACCGGCGGCACTGGGTGGATGAAGCCGTCGATGGGCAACAGGTCGGTGAGGGCCATAGTGAGCGCCGCCATGGCGCAAGCGTTCAGCACCACCACGCGGTTCCGCATGACGGCGAAGGCCACCACCGCGAAGAGCCCCACGCCCCACGCCAGGAAGAGCAGGGACTCGTACATGTTGGCGGCGGGGAACCGATCGGCGATCGCCCAGCGGGTACCGATCCCCCACGTCATCACCGCGAGCCCTCCGAGGAGCCCCACGAACGCGAGCACGTCGAGGAGCTTGTTCCTTCGCCCGAAGGCCACGACCGACAGGAGGAAGGACGCGCCGAGGATGATCCAGGCGATCCGGGTGGGCCGAACGGCGTTGTAGGTGATCTCGCGCTCTATCGCCGCCGCCGAGGGCCACCCCTCGGGCCTTGGGCCCCTCGACAGGGCGGCCAGGGCGGCGGGGGTGGTGAGCTCCGGCACGCCCCACCTTCCCTTCGGGTCGGCCGGGTCGGGCACCGAGCGGATCTCCTCCCGCTGCAGGAAGCGCTGCAGGGCGAGGAGCCTCTGCTCGAGCTTCTCGGCGTCGGAGAGGACCCCGTGGCGCGGCTGGTCCTGCGCCTCGAGGCGCCGCGCCTCGTCGATGAGCGCCATCGCCCGCGGGTTGTTCACGATCTGGTTGAAGGAGGCGTGCCTCGTCCCCTCTGGAAACCCCGCGGTCCGGGCGAGGTCGGAGCCCCCGAGGGCCACGACGGGGGCGTTCGCCGTCGCGGACGGATTGAAGGTCCAGGCGGTGGCGAGCGCCACCGGATCCATGCCCTCCCAGGAGCGGGATCCGGTGACCTGCCACACCGACTCGCGCGCGACGGTGTCGAACGGCATCACCCGCCCGTCGTGCTGCACCGGCAGCCGGGCGATAGCGTCGACGAGGTCGTCGGCCCGGGCCGGCCCCGTGAGCGCCGCCGACGCGAGGAGCAGCGCGACCGCGGCGGCTCCCTTGGCCGCCTTGGCGCCGATGGCGGCGTCCCGCTCCGCCCGCGCGCGCGCCTGCGAGATGCGGGTCGCGAGCACGATGCACATCCCGAGGACGAGGAGTCCGTACCCGAGGAAGACGATGGGCTGACCGGGGTCCTTGGAGGCGGAGAGGACGGTCATCTGGCGGCCGCCCGTCTGGCGGTAGCTCGACTGGAAGAGGCGCCAGCCCTGGACCTCCAGCTCGTGGTTCATCCAGACGGAGGCGGGGCGGGCCTTGCCGTCCTCGATGATGAGGACCTCGCTGCGGAAGCCGGAGGGCCGCATCGTGCCGGGGTAGTGGTCGATGCGGAACTGCATGAGCCGGACGGAGAACGGCAGGGTGGACTCGTCGAGGACCCGTCCTTGCCGGTCGGTGTTGACGATGCGGCTCCCCGTCTCGCCCTCCCACAGGCTGAGCTGACCCTCCGACTTGAAGAAGAACGAGACCAGGGCCCCCGCCAGGATGAGGATGGCGGCCGAGTGGGTGACGAGGAAGCCTATCCGCTGCTTGCCCCAGGGGAAGAGGACCACGATGGACGCGAGGACGTTCACCGCGAAGGCTGCCTGCAGGGCCAGGAACCACCAGGAGTAGTAGACGAGCCTTCCGGCGGCGTCGGTGCCACTCGAGGACTCGATGATGGTCCCGGCAGCGAGCCCCAGCAGCAGCGCCACGAGGAGAACGACGGCGACCTTGAGCGACGCGAGTGTCTCGAGCAGCTTCATCCGACTCCTCCGACATCCCCGGCGGGATCTTGGGGGTGGGAACACAGCATATTTCCGGGTCCGCCGCCACCTCGAACGGGCGCGACGTCGACAGGAGGCTAGGACCCGTGGTCTGTTGCGCCACGCACCCAAAGGGCGTCCACCGCCGGGAGCCAAACCGTCATGCCCTCCGCCCTCGCCCGCCTTCGAGCACTGTCCGCCTCGGCGCTCCTCGCCGGCTTCCTGCCGGCGAGCGCCCTCGCGGGCCCGCACCCCTTGGGGATTCGCGACCTGGTGATGCTCGAGCGCGTCTCCGACGCCCAGCTGTCGCCGGACGGAAGGCAGGTGGCGTTCGTCGTGCGCACCACCGACCTCGAGGCGAACCGCGGCCGCACCCACGTCTGGATCGTGAACGCGGACGGAACCGGCCTTCGGCCGCTCACCTCGGGCCCGGACAGCGAGTCGAGCCCGCGCTTCTCGCCCGACGGCAGGGCCCTCTACTTCCTGGCGGGGCGATCCGGCTCCCAGCAGGTGTGGCGGCTGCGCATGGACGGCGGCGAGTCGGAGAAGGTGACCTCCCTGCCGATCGACGTGGGGACCTTCGCCGTGGCCAGGGACGGCGTGGCCCTTCTCGTCTCCGCCCAGGTGTTCCCCGACTGCGCCGGCCGGCCTGAGGGCCCCGTCGCCTGCACCGCCAAGCGGCTCGAGGAGCGGGCGAAGTCGAAGGCGAGTGGGCACCTCTACCGCCAACTGCCGGTCCGGCACTGGGACGAGTGGCTCGACGGGCGGCGCTCCCACCTCTTCCTCCTGCCGGGGCCGGAGAAGGCGCCCGTCGACCTGATGAGCAGCATGGACGCGGACTGCCCGTCGAGGCCGTTCGGCGGCCCCGAGGACTACACCTTCACCCCCGACGGCACCGCCGTCGTCTTCTCCGCCAAGGACGCCGGGCGCGAGGAGGCCTGGTCCACCAACTTCGATCTCTTCCTCGTCCCCGCCGACGGGTCGTCTCCGCCCCGCAACCTGACGCCGGGCAACGCCGCCTGGGACGCGGCCCCCTCCTTCTCGCCGGACGGGAAGCAACTCGCCTGGCTCGCCATGTCAGTGCCGGGCTACGAGGCCGATCGCTTTCGCGTCATGGTCCGCCCCTGGCCGGACGGAAAGGAGCGAGAAGTGGCGAGCGGCTGGGACCGGTCTCCGGAGGGACCGCTCCTCTGGTCGCCGGACTCCAGGACCCTCTACGCCGCGGCCGACGACGCCGGGCGCCATTCCCTCTTCGCCCTCGACGTGGCCACGGGGTCGGCCCGGGTGGCGATCCAGGGCGGCACGGTCAAGGGTGCCGCGGTCACCTCGGGAGCCCTGGTGTACCAGCGCGAGGATCTGGGCTCACCCGCCGACCTGTACCTGGCGCGGCTCGACGGGACGGGGGTGAAGCAGATCACGCACGTGAACGCCCGCGCGCTCTCGGAGGTCGCCATGGGCGTCTCGGAGGAGTTCAGCTTTCCGGGTGCCGGCGGGGAGCCGGTCCACGCCTGGCTCGTCCGGCCGTCTGGGCTCGACGCCGCGAAGAAAGTCCCGGTGGCCCTCCTCGTGCACGGCGGCCCGCAGGGTTCCTGGCTCGACGAATTCCACTATAGGTGGAATCCACAGATCTACGCCGCTGCCGGATACGCCGCGCTGATGGTCGACTTCCACGGCTCGACCGGGTACGGCCAGCGCTTCACCGACTCCATCCAGGGCGACTGGGGCGGCAAGCCGCTCGAGGACCTGAAGAAGGGGCTGGCCGCCGCCTTGGCTCGCTACCCCTTCCTGGACGAGAACCGCGTCGCGGCCCTGGGGGCCTCCTTCGGCGGCTACCTCGTCGACTGGATCGCCGGCGCATGGCCCGACCGCTTCCGGTGCCTGGTGAGCCACGACGGCGACCTGGACGAGTTCCACGCCTACTTCGACACCGAGGAGCTGTGGTTCCCGGAGCGCGAGTACCGCGGCGTTCCCTGGCGCGTGCCCGAGAACTACCAGAAGCACAACCCCGTCAACTTGGTGAAGAACTGGAAGACTCCCATCCTCTTCATTCACGGCGGGAAGGACTACCGGGTGGTCGAGACCGAGGGCATCGCCGGGTTCACCGCGGCGCAGCGCCTCGGCGTCCCGAGCGAGTTCCTCTACTTCCCGGACGAGAACCACTGGGTGCTAAAGCCGCTGAACAGCGTCCAGTGGCACGACGCCGTGCTCCGCTTCCTCGATCGGTTCACCAAGCCCTGAGGGCGCTCGCTAGAAGTCGAGCGCCGCCTCGGTCCCGTCGCTCAGCCGGGCGGCGCCGAAGCGGACAAGTTCCTCCGCCTCGTGGCGGAGCGAGAACAGTGGGCAGCGCGCACACGTCCAGCTGGGCCAGCGCTCGGCCAGCGCCAAGTCGAGGCACGGATCGTAGTTCGGGCAGAAGAGGTTCCGGTGCTCGGCCACGCCGTCCTGCTCGATGGGGGCGGCCAGCATGGTCGGGTGTGGGCTCACTGCCAGGCTCTTCTCTTCGTCGCGCACGCCGTCTGGCAGTGCGGATTCCGTGCCAGGCCCGGCCCGCGCCGAACTCGTTGGAAGTGCGTGCGGCGTATCCCCATAAAGGTTGAGGGTGCGCGACGACCATGGGGTGCTTCCACCCCGCGCGCTCGCGGCGGCTGGGTGTGGGCGGGTGGCATCTCCAAGCGCGCGTTGGCACCCAAATTTCCGCTCGTCACCGGATGTTCACGGTCCGTTTGGCGCTGCCGGGCTCGGGCCTCCCACCTAAGAACGCTACCCCGAGGCCCCCCAGGGACCGGGAGAAGGAGACAGGAGCAGGCCATGGCCATCGATACGAAGCGAGCGATCCGCCGCATGCTGGAGGAGGCCTACGGCACGGGAGATGTGGGCGTGTACGACGAACTGTGCGATCCGAGCTTCCGGGACCACGACCCGGTCGCAGGAGATTGCGGCCTCGCCCGGGCGAAGGAGAACTGCCGCATGTACCGGGCGGCCTTCCCGGACCTGAAGGCGACCGTGCTCGCCTGCTGCGCGGAGGGGGACACCGCCGTCGCGCACTGGCGCATGACTGGAACGCACCAGCAGGCCCTCTTCGGGATCGCGTCCACCGGGAAGAAGTGCACCGTCGAGGGAATCACCATCGGGAGGTTCCGCCGCGGAAAGCTGATGGAGAACTGGACCCAGTGGGACGCGCTTGGCCTCATGCGCCAGCTCGGAGCCGCCGCCGGAGCGGGCGCCGGCGCCGGCGCCCGGACCGCGGAGAGGCGGCCCCGCGCCTCGCATTGAACGGGGCGGTGACCGGTCCCTCGCTCCGTGATGAAATCGGCGGCCGGACGGCGGCGCCCCGCCGTCGACCGCTCCCCGGAGGGGAACCATGTTCGACCCTTTTCGCGCGGACCTGCTCCGCGGCAAGACCACCGTCATCACCGGCGGTGGGACCGGCCTGGGGCGCTCCATGGCGCTGCGCCTCGCCGCCCTGGGCGCCCGGGTGGCGGTGGTAGGGAGGCGGCCGGAGCCGCTGCAGGCGACCGCGGAGGCCATCCGCCAGGCCGGAGGGGCGGCGTGTGCCACGCCGGCCGACGTGCGCGACCCGGCCGCGGTGAAGGCCGCCTTCGACCAGGCCGAGGCGGAGCTCGGGCCGGTGAACCAGCTCGTCAACAACGCCGCCGGAAACTTCCTCGCCGCCTCCGAGGACCTCTCCGCGAACGCCTTCCACTCCGTCGTCCAGATCGTCCTCTACGGCGCCTTCCACTGCACGCTCGAGCTGGGCCGGCGACTCATCGCGCGTGGGCAGCCGGGCGAGGTGCTCGCCATCACCACCAGTTACGCCGAGACGGGCTCCGCCTTCGTGCTCCCGTCCGCCTGTGCCAAGGCCGGGGTGCTGGCACTGGTGCGCTCCCTGGCGGTGGAGTGGGCGACCTACGGCATCCGCCTCAACGCGGTGGCGCCGGGACCCTTCCCCACCGAGGGTGCCTTCAGCCGCCTCCTGCCCGGGCCCGAGATGGAGGCGCAGGCGCGGGAGCGGATCCCCTCTCGGCGATTCGGCGAGCACTGGGAGCTCACCAACCTCGTCGCCTACCTCCTGAGCGGGGCGAGCCCATACCAGACCGGGGACCAGGTGACCGTCGACGGCGGAGAGGCGCTCTTCTCCGGCCAGGAGTTCGCGGGGTTCGCGCACCTCGATCGCTCCGCCGCGAAGAAGTTGCTCGGCTCGCTGAAGCCGCGAAAGTGAGCGCCGTGCTCGTCGCCTACGTCTCCGGTCACGGCTACGGTCATTGGACCCGACTCGGCGAGGTCCTCCGCGCCATCCGGGAGATCGACCGCTCCCTCCCCCTCACCCTGGTCGGCGAGCTCCCGGAGGCGCTCGTCCGCCGGGCGGTGCCGGGGCACCTTCCCTTCCGGCGCCTCCGGTGCGACGTGGGCCTGGCGCAGAGGAGCGCCCTCGAGATCGACGAGGAGGCGACCGCCGAGCGCTGCCGGGAGTTCGACGCCACCTGGGAGGAGCGCGTCGCGGCCGAGTCCGACTTCCTGCGCCGGAGCGGCGCGCGGCTCGTCCTCGGCGACATCCCCCCGCTCGCCTTCGCGGCGAGCGCGCGAGCCGGGATCCCGAGCCTGGCGCTCGGCAATTTCTCCTGGGACTGGATCTACCGGCACCTGGCGGTCCGCCAGCCGTCGCTCGCGGCGGCGGCCGAACGCGCCGCCCGGGCCTACGCCTCCGCCGACCTCCTCCTGGAACTGCCGTTCTCCGGCGACCTGGCCGCCTTCCCGAGGCGGGAGCGGGTCGGGCTGGTGGCGCGCCGGCCCAAGGTCGGACGCGCCGAGGCTCGCCGTGCGCTCGGCCTCGGGTCCGAGGTGACGGTGCTCGTCTCTTTCGGCGGGATCGGCCTGCCAGGACTCACCCCCGACCTCCTGTCCCGCAACGCCGGGCTCCGCTTCCTCGGGCCCGCGGACCTTGAACCCCGCCTCGACCGCCTGGGGCTCGGTTATCCGGACGTGGTGGGCGCGGTGGACGTCGTCCTCACCAAGCCCGGCTACGGGATCGTGAGCGACGCCATCGCCGCGCGGGCGCGCGTCGTCTACACCGACCGCGGCGACTTCCCCGAGTATCCCATCCTGGTGCGCGAGATGCCTCGTTACCTCGCGTGCACCTACGTCTCGAGAGAAGATCTCGGCGCCGGTCGCCTGGCCGACCCGATCGACCGCGTCCTCCGGCTCCCACTTCCGGAAACCGCCGATCTCGGCGGAGCCAACCGGGCCGCCGCCCGAGTTCTCGCGGCCCTGTCCTAGGAACCCGGAGGGGGAGCGGCGGGCCAGGTGGAGCCGGGAGGGGCGCCACGGTACTGTCGGCCCGGCGATGACGAGCGCATCCCCACGCCCCGCCGCGCAGAGGAAGCCGAACGCGGCCGGCGATCGGAAGGTTCTCGTCGCCCTCGGCCTGGCGGGTATCTGCGCCTTCGTCAACTTCTACGCCACCCAGCCGCTGCTGCCGCTCTTCGCCGCGGCCTTCGGCGCCAGCAAGGGCCAAGCGGCGCTCACGGTGAGCGCGCCCCCCATCGCCGTCGCCCTGGTTTCGCCGTTCGTCGGAGCCCTCGCCGCCCGCGTCGGCCGACGGCGGGTGATCGTTCTCTCGCTGTTCCTCCTCGTGGTGCCGACCGCTCTCGCGGCCACGGCGCGGGGCATCGGGGCCCTCGTCGTCTGGCGTTTCCTGCAGGGCCTCGTGGTCCCCGGTATCTACGCCGTTTCCATCGCCTACGTGAGCGAGGCCTGGCACGGCCGCGACGTCGGCCTAGCGCTCTCGACGCTCGTCTCGAGCAACGTGGTCGGCGGCTTTCTCGGGCGCACGGTGGCGGCCCTCGCCGCCGAGCAGCTCGGCTGGCGGGCGGCCTTCCTGTGCCTGGGAGCGGTGACGCTCGCGGGAGCGGAGACCGTCCGCCGCCTGCTCCCGGAGGCGCGTACCGCCGCGGGCGGGTTCCGGCTTCGCCCCGACGCTCGCCTCTCCGACGTCGTCCGGCCTCGCCTCCTCGCCACCTACGCCGTGGGCTTCAACGTGCTCTTCGTCCTGGTGGCGACGTTCACCTACGTCACCTTCCACCTCGCCGCACCGCCCTTCTCGCTCGGCCCGGTGGCCCTCGGCGGGATCTTCGTCGTCTACCTGGTGGGGGCGCTCGTGACCCCCATCGCCGGCCGGTGGATCGACCGGGTGGGCTCCCGGCTCACCCTGGCCGTCGCCGCCGCCTGCGGCCTCCTCGCGAACCTCCTCATCCTCTCCCCGCGCCTGTGGGTGGTGGTGGTCGGCCTCGCGGTGGCGTGCTCCGCGGCGTTCGTGAGCCAGTCGGCCTCGACGAGCTTCCTGCACCGAGCGGCGCCCGGCAGCGCGCACGCCATCGCCTCGGGCGTCTACGTCTCGAGCTACTACCTCGGCGGCAGCGCTGGGGGCGTCTTCCCCGCGCTCGCCTGGCGCACCGGCGGCTGGCCCGCCTGTGTGGCACTGGTGGCGCTGGTGCAGCTCCTGACCATCGCACTGGCGCTCCGCTTCTGGAGCGCTCCGCGGAGGTCACCGGAGCTCGGATGAGCCCGGCGGCGCGGCGCGCAGGTCAACCGTGCCCTGCGCCGGGAAGATCGAGTCGACGCGGACGCCTCGCGGGAGGTGGAGCACCTCGGGACGCACGCTCCACGAGGCGGTGCCGGCATGGGCGCGGGTCAGGTCGAGCCGGATGGGTCCCAGGCTCGCCGGGTCGAGCGAACGGAGGCGGCTCCACGGCCCCGAGACCGAAACGCTCACGTCCGCCGGGAGCGAGGCAGCCGCGAGCCCGGGGGGCAGGCGCACCTCGCAGGGAACCGAGTAGGTGAGGGCGATGCGCCGCTCGCCTCGCACCAGCACGAAGAGGGACACGGCGATGCCGAGAGCCAGGAGCTGCAGCGGAAGCCTAGACGGGCGCATGGGGGTGCCCCTCCTCCGCCGACGGCGGCCCCGCCTTCTCGGCCCCCGGCCGCTCTCGCTCCCTGCCGCGCGCATTTAGGAAGAGGCCGTTCAGGAGGCTCCGCAGCCGGCTCTCGTCCAGGTGGCGACGCAGAGCGCCGTCGAGGGCCACCGAGATTTCGCCGCGCTCCTCGGAGACCACCACCACTGCGGCGTCGAGCTCCTCCGCGAGGCCCAGCGCCGCTCGATGGCGCGTCCCGAGCTCGGCGGAGGCGGCCGCTGTGGACAGCGGCAACAGGCAGCCGGCTGCGGTGAGGCGGTTGCCCTGGACGACCACCGCCCCGTCGTGGATGGGACCGGAGGGCAGGAAGAGCGACACCAGCAGCTCGGGAGTGACCGCCGCGTCGAGGCGCAAGCCGGAATCGGCGAGGTCCGTGAGCGTCGCGGTCCGCTCGAGGACGATGAGCGCGCCTACGCGCCTGCGCGCCAAGTCAATGGCGGCGCGAACCACGGCATCGACCGTTTCGAGCCGGGCATCCCGGTCACCGTGGACGAAGCTGGTGAGCAGCCGGGACGAGCGTCCGAGCTCGGCGAGCGCCCGGCGGATGTCGGGGAGGAAGAGGATGATGACGCCAAAGATGAACGAGTAGCTGAGGAAGTGGCCGAGGAGCCAGGAGAGCGTGAGCAGCCCGACCCATTCGGCACCGAGGTAGGCGAGTCCGACCACGAGCAAGCCGGCGAGGATCGCCACCGCTCGCGTTCCGCGGATGAGGAGCAGGACCCGGTAACAGAGGTAGGCGACGACCGCCACGTCGACCGCGGCGAGGAGGGCGTCGGCGAGCGTGGCGTCGGGACCGAGAAGGTAGCGGAGGAAGTTCACGTGGGCTCCGACGGCAGTCTAGCCCGGGTGGCTGGAGGTGGGGCTCCTCTCGGCTTCCCCCGGGCGCGCCCGCGCGCCGGCCGGCTCCGGTCGCGCGCGGCACAAGACGCTTGCGGTCGACGCTCGTCTGCTGCAATCTCTGGCATCCCCCGCGCCACCTCTCGATCCCTTCGGACGCCTCGATGAAAGCCAATGCCAAGATCGCCGTAGGTCTGGTCGTCCTCGCGGCCGCCTTCGTCGCGATCCGGTACTTCTTCCCGCTCCTTCCCTGCCCGCCCCTCAACTGCCGTTGACGGGCGGGGCGCTGCCGGCTGCTGCCGAAGCATGCGCGCCTGGCCTCGCCGCTCGCCGGCGAGCGGCGTCGCCCCTGCGCCATGGCGGAGAGGTTCGCGCGCTCGCCTCCGCCGGGGAGCCGCCGTTCCAGGCCCCATCCCGCCCGACTTCCCGCTCGAACCCAACCGGTACTTGACGCAGGCCCGCGGCGCCGGCAGTCGAGGGCGAGCGGATCTGATGCGTGATGAGTCCGGCGAGAGGTGATGCGTGATGAGTCCGGCGAGATGGGTGACCGTCACGGCGTCCGCTTGGCTCACGATTTCTGCCTGGCTGCTCCCAGCGCAGCCGTTGGTGCGGGCGAACTCGTCCCTGGTCGGCCTGGGAGCCTTCGTGGGCGGGTTCCTCGCCATGGGCATCAACCGGGCGCGCCGGTTCAACACCGCCCTGGGCTTCTGGGCCATCCTCTCTCCCTTCGTCTTTCACTTCGACGCCACGCCCGCCGCGCTGAACCAGTTCCTCGTGGGCCTCGTCATCCTCACCGCCTCGCTGTGGCGAGGTCACAACGACGTCGTAGGAAGGCACCCGGCACAGCGAATGTAGGGTGTCGGAGCCCGGTCCCCCGGCCGCGGTGCGGCCGGGGGACCGGGGCGCGACCCGACCGCGGCGCCGAAGTGTCGGTCTTCCGCGGCGAGCGACGACGGCGCGGAGGCTGTATTGACGAGGCCTCGCGCCTCCCGTATGGCACGGGCACATGCCGAGCCTGGCGCGCCCGACCGAGAGCCGTCGGCGCCCGCACCGCGGCCCGTCTCGCGGCGGTCTCCGATGAGCTGGCGGCGGGCCCGCGGGGAGAGCAAGCGTCGTTTCCTGGTACCGCGGCGCCGGGAGGAGGACGTCCTTCGCCTGCTCGAGTACCTCGGAACCGCGCGGTACGCGTCCACCGATCAGGTCCGGCGGCTGCTCGGCGACGAGCGCGGTCACAAAGCCCTCGAGCGCTGGCTTGTCCGGCACTCCTCCGAGCCCGGGCGGCCCTTCCTGCGACGGCTCGGGTACCGCCGCACCGACGGCACGCCGGTCGCGGTGTGGACGCTCGGCCGAGGCGGTCGCGAACGGGCGCTCGAACTCGGGTGGGCCCGCCGCCTCCCCGCGACGCGCGAAGTCGGTCACCAGTTTCTAGACCACGCCCTGCGCTTGAACGCGGTGTTGCTCGACCTTGTCCTCGCCCTCCGTGCCCGGGGAGCCGGCGCGCTGGCGGATATGCCGTTTCGCTGGCGGGGCGAGGAGCGAGCCGACCTGGAGTTCGAGATGTTTCAGCGCCACCTCGGGATCACCGCCCGGGTGGCCCTGAGGCCGGACGCGCTCCTCACGTTCCCGCAGCGACGGCGTCGCCTCTTCCTGGAGGCCGAGACCGGGAGCCAGGGCGTCTACGCCGCCAACCCGCAAAGAGCCGGAGCGGTGCTGCGCAAGGTGGAGCGCTACGCCGCCTTCTTCCTGGGGCGGTCTGGGGGCACCAGCCGGACTTGGTACGAGCGGGCGTTCGCCGACGGATTCGCACCGCGGCTCGTGTTCCTCGTTCATTCCGAGGAGCGCCGGACGAGGGTAGAGCGCGCCCTCGAGGGGTGGGAGGACGCGCTCTCCCCGGAGCGCTTCCGCGCGGTGGCGCTCACCTTCGCCGAGGCAGCGACGGTCCTCGAGGCCTACCTCCCCGGCGCGCTCCCGGCCGCGGCGGCGCCCTCCGCCGCGGGGCGACTCCTCGGGGCCGTGAACCCACCCGACTCTGCCGCCACCGCCCCACATCGGCACTCGACGTCGTGAACGCTCCCCCCGTTTCGACGTGGGACGCACGCCCGCCCTACTCGATGCTATGTGTCTCGGACGGTGAACACGAGCCCGCTCATCCGCCCCCCTGCATGTAGGACCGTCACCGCCTCCGAGGCGCAGCCGGGAGACGAGGAGGCGCTTCACGGCGCGCGCATCGTGCGCGTTTCGGTGCGCCCGGACGACGTGGAGATCACCTTCGCCAGCGGGACGCGCTGGCGTCTCCTCCCCTTCCAGGAACTACTGGTGTACCGGGCGGACCCCTAGGCAGGCGCAAGCACCGCCCCCCGAGGTCGGGCGGACCCCGAGCAACGGCACTTTGATCAGGAGTCGTCGACGGCGTGGCTCTCGGCGGCCCCCGCCAAGTGCGCACCCATGTAGGCGAGGAGCCGCAGTTGGTGGCGGCAGAGCCCGCGTACGCCCACGGTCGACCCCTTCAGCGCCTCTAGCATCGGCGCCATGCCGGCGATGGCGACCTCCTGCATCTGCTCCGCGTGGCTGAAGTCGAGGGTGATACGAGCGCCGGGCCGGACACCGACCAGGATGTCCTTCATCGCCTGAACGTCCGGCAACCCGAAGTCTCCCTGGACCGAGAGCAGGAGCTCGTCCGGAAGTCGCGCACACTCCAGCACGCTTATACATTCGCTCCTTTCCCTTCCGAACGGATGGGGCTCAGTTGGGGTCCCGCCGTCGGGCGCCGACAGGGGCTCGCTCGTCCGTTGGAAGCCGGCGCGCGATCAGGGGAGATCGCCGGAGGTCGCCAAAGAGATTTGACCTTCAACCACCTGGCCTTCGCGCACGCGAGGGGGTGCGCTCGCGTGCGCCCGAGTGGGCGTCGCGCCCACATTCCCGGGCGCGCGGAAGGCGACGGATGAGTGCATGCCTACGGAAAACCCACCTCCAAATCCACTCGCGCCGCGCCCGGCGGC
>DATJZG010000185.1:0-38472 GCA_035499295.1 Anaeromyxobacteraceae bacterium | reverse complement strand
TCCCCTGCCTCTCCGCGTCGGCGTCGGCGGCCCTGGCGGGTGCGGCGCTCTTCGGAGGCACGTTCATGGGGATCACCACGCTCGCCATGGATGCGGGGCGAAGCCTGGCCCCGGCGGCCCCCGGCCGGATCGTCGGCACCTTGACCGCGGTGTACGGGGTCGGACAGGTGCTCGGTCCGCTCCTGTCCGGAGCCCTGTCGCAGCGCCTCGGCAGCGCCACCCCGGGTGTGCTCGCCGCCGCAGGCGCGGTGGCCATCGGGGGCGCGGTGCTGGCCGTACCGGCCGCGATGACCGTCTCTGACCCCGACCCAGCCCGATAGGGAGGACGCATGCCGTACGTGAACATCAAGATCACCCGAGAGGGTGCGACGCAGCAGCAAAAGGCCGAGCTCATCCGCGGGGTGACCGAACTCCTGCGCGACAAGCTGGGGAAGAATCCGGCGACGACCGTGGTGGTCATCGACGAGGTCGAGACCGACAACTGGGGCATCGGCGGGGAGTCGATCACGGTGCGGCGCAGGCGCGGTAGCTAACCCTGTTCGCACCCAGCCACCGGGCGGGGAAGCCCGGCCCGAGATGGCGGTGGAGCCTTGGCTTCCCCGCGAGATCCTACTCGAAACTGTGGATCTCTCGGGCCGCCTCCTCCGCGGTCGCCGGCCACAGGTAGGCCCGTCCCGACAGGTAGGCGGCCAGGCCGTGCTCCCCCTCCACCGGACACCCGGCGCGCGCTTGCACGGCATAGGCCTCGGCCTCCCAGCGCAAGCGCCAGCGCGACGACGCCAGGTAGCTCACCCAGAACCAGAGCGGCTGCCGGGACTGCTGGCGGACGTGCACGAGCTCGTGGCCGATACCGATCGCATTCCGCTGCGAGTCTTTGAGGAACACGTGCCTCCCGAGGGTAATGCCCCCCACGGGAGCCCAAGGCGGCAGCCGGTGAACGAAGGGCACGGGGCCTGGAAGGCCCCCAGGCGCGGGCGCGCAGGCCGCCGCGGCGACGGAGAGGAGAATCGCCACACCTCTGGGAGCCCCACTCACTCACTCCAGCGTAGCCGGCGCGGTGTCTTCGCGTCGACCGGTGTCTCTCCAGCCGCGGGTCCGGGGCGCTCGGCGAGCGCGTGGGTCCAGAAGAGCCCGAAGTCTGCTGACGTTGCATCCGGCCGAAACCCGCCTAGATCCCTTGGAAGTCTCGCCTAGCCTGCGCGAGCCGGGATTCGAGGAACATGAGTCCAGACGGCCCCAGTATCCCGCCGACGCTCAAGGCCATGCTCGAAACGGCGCCCGACGCTACGGTCGTCGTGGACCGCTTGGGCAGGATCGTCCTCGTGAACGCGCAGGCGGAGACCCTCTTCGGCTACGCCGCGAGCGAGCTCTTGGGCCGGGCGGTGGAAGTGCTCATTCCCCCCCGCTTCCGGGACTCCCATCCCGCGCATCGCCACCGCTACTTCCAGGACCCGCGGGCGCGCCCCATGGGCGTCGGAGGTCTCGAGCTCTTCGGGTTGCGCAAGGATGGCACCGAGTTCCCTGCCGAGATCAGTCTGAGCTGGCTGGAAACGGAGGACGGGGTCTTCGCCGTGACCGCGATCCGAGATATCAGCGTGCGCAGGCGCGTGGAGTCGAAGTTCCGCGGTCTGCTCGAGGCTGCGCCCGACGCCATGGTGATCGCGGACGCTCGGGGCCACATCGTCCTCGTCAACGCCCAGACCGAGAAGCTCTTCGGCTACACGCGCTCCGAGCTCCTCGGCCAACTCGTCGAGGCCCTCATCCCCAAGCGGTTTCGCGGCTCCCATCGAGGCCATCGGTCGCGATACTTCCACGACCCACGGGCGCGACCCATGGGAGCCGGTGAGCTCCAGCTCCTCGGATTGCGAAAGGACGGGACCGAGTTCCCGGCGGAGATCAGCCTCAGCCCGCTAGAGGCCGAGGAGGGGACGCTCGCCATCACCGCCATCCGAGATGTGTCGGACCGCAAGCACGCCGAGGAGGAGCGCGCCCGCCTGCACACCGAGCTGGAGAGGCTCCTGGCCGATCAGAAGCGCTTCTTCACCAACGTCAGCCACGAGCTGAGGACTCCGCTGGCGCTCATCCTGGGGCCGGTCGAGAAGCTCATCACCGCGGCGGCCCCGGGCAGCCCGGTGCGCGCGGACCTGGAGGTCATCGCAAGAAACGCCCGCACCCTCTTCAGGCACGTGACCGACCTGCTCGACGTAGCCAAGCTCGAGGCCGGTCAGATGGCCGCCGACCCGGCGCCCGTCGATGTGGCTCGCCTGATCCGCGCGTTGACGTCCAACTTCGAGCAGGCGGCGATCGAACGCAGGATCCGCCTCATCGTGAGCGCCCCGGACTCGTTGCCTTGCAAGTTGGACCCGGTCAAGTTCCAACGCATCCTCCTGAACTTGCTCTCGAACGCGTTCAAGTTCACGCCCGCGGAGGGCACCATTCGCGTGGCGGTGCGGGAAAGCGACGAGCGAGAGGGAACAGGTGGCGGTCTCGTCTTGGAGGTAGCCGACAGCGGGGCCGGAATTCCTCCTCAGCACCGCGAAGACGTGTTCGTGCGGTTCCAGCAGCTCGACTCGGCGGGGCACCCGGGGGGAACCGGTCTCGGGCTCGCCATCGCCAAGGAGTTCGTGGAGCTGCACAAGGGGAAGATCTCCATTGACGACGCTCCCGAGGGCGGGGCGCTGTTCCGCATCCACATCCCGGAGGCCAAGCTCGCTTCGGGCGCGCTCGCCCCCGAGCCTCCGCTCGACGCGCGAGACGTGCTCGAGGGGCTGCGCGCGCCCGAGCAGCCGGAGCCCAGCGAGCGCCCCGGCGCGCCGCTCGTCCTGGTGGTGGAGGACAACCCCGAGATGCGCGGGTTCATCCGCGACGTCCTCACCCCGGAGGTCTCGGTGGCGCTGGCGTCCGGGGGCAGGGAGGGACTGGACCAGGCCCGGCGGCTGCGGCCCGACCTCGTCCTCACCGACATCATGATGCCCGGAGGCGGTGGCGACGAGCTGGTGCGGGAGCTCCGGCGAGACCCCCAGTTCGACGACCTCCCCGTCGTTGTGCTCACCGCCAGAGCCGAGGAGAGCCTGCGCGTGCGCCTCCTCCGCGAGGGCGTCCAGGACTACGTGATGAAGCCCTTCTCGGCGGACGAGCTACGCGCGCGGGTGATGGGGCCCGTCGCCGTCAAACGCGCACGCGATCTGCTCCGCCGGGAGGTGGACTCCCAGGCGCGAGACCTGGAGACGCTCGCCCAGGAGGTCGGCTCCCGGAAGCGCCAGCTCGAGGTGACGCTCGAGGCGACGCGGATCGCCCGCGAAGAGGCCGAGCGTGCCAGCCGCGCCAAAGCAAGCTTCCTCGCCCTGGTGTCTCACGAGCTGCGGACGCCGCTCACCGCGGTCCAGCTTCAGGCGCAGCTCCTGCAGAGAGACCCGGATCCGAGCGAGCGCGCCCGGAGCGCGGTGCCGCGCATCGTCGCCGCCGCCAGTCGGCTCGCCACCCTAGTCGAGGCCCTGCTCGAGCAGGCGCGCATCGCGAGCGGACGGGTGGTGCTGCATCGGGAGCCGACGGATCTTCGGCGCGTCGTCCACGAGACCATCGAGGAGATTCGGCCGCAAGCGGACGCGAAGGGGATCGAGTTGTCAGTGGAGGTGCCGACGGAGCTCGGCAGCGTCCACACCGATCCGAGGTTTGTCCGCATCATCGTGGCGAACCTGGTGGGGAATGCGGTGAAGTTCACCTCGGCCGGCTGGGTGCGCGTCCGGATCTCCGCGGGTCCCGCGGAACAGCGCGTCGAGGTCGGCGACTCGGGAGCCGGGATCCCCGAGGCAGAGCAGGCACGCATCTTCGAGCCGTTCGAGCAGTTGGAGCTCATCGAGTCCAAGCACGTTCCCGGAGTCGGCCTCGGTCTCGCGCTGGCGCGCCAGCTGAGCGCCGCCCTGGGGGCCCGGATCGAGCTGCGGTCGAAGGTGGGCGAAGGAAGCACCTTCACCGTGGTCCTACCCCTCGCCGGGCCGGAGCGGACGGAGTTCCCAGTCGGGCCGCCGCTGGCGCTCGCCTGACGGGAAACGCCTCAAAGCCGCCCAGGCCCCCTCCGCTCACCGAGGCTCGCGGACCGGGACGGCGTAAGGCCCCTCGCGCACGAACGCGATGGAGGGCACTGCGCCGCGCCAGCGGGGATGATGCACCGAGGCGACGACGGCGTTCTGGACCATGGCCCGGGTGCGCTCCATGTCGTCGGAGTAGGCCTCGTCTCCGATGAACTCCCATCCCATGCGCCCGGGGACGATCTCCGCCTCCGGGGCCGGGATGACGGAGGAGCAGTAGATGAGCCCTTCCTCGCCCACCTTCTGCAGCACCTTGCCCCACATCTGGGGCTCCCACTGGTCCCGGGTGAACCTCCACGAGGGGGACAGGAGCGTCTGCAGGTAGCCTTCCCAGCCTTGGAGCTTGAGCAGGTGGAGCAACGTCCGGTAGGTGATCGGTCCGATGGGGTCCCCGTCCCGCTCGCACGCCGCCAGGATGACCACCCCGCCCGTGCGCACGGCCGGCAGCGCGTTACAGCAGGCCTTGGCATTCTGATAGTGGTTGATGCCGACGTACCCACCGTGCGTGAGGACGATGTCGTACTCGTGGTCGATGGGGACGGCCGCGAATCCCTTCACCTGGCGGTAGGCGACCTCGTGCGAGCGTTCCAAGTCGCCGGTGTAGACGCCCACGAGCGCCATGCTGCGGTCGAGGACCGTGTTGACGATGAAGTCGACGCCAACGCGCCGGGCAATCTCGACGGCCTCCTCGTGGCAAGGGTTTCCCTCGAGGACCAGGTTGGTCGCCCGGGGAGAGTCGAGGAACTGGGCGCTGTGGAAGCGCTCGATGGTCTTCCGGCTCACCAGCGCCGGGCAGACCGCCTTTCGCCCCCCCGAGACACCGGCCATGAAGTGACTCTCGACGAGCGCCGTCCCGATGCGCAGATCGGCCTCCACGAAGATTCGGTTCACCAGGATGTCGGTGCCGCTTCGCGTCTTGCCCACCTGGACCAGGTTGTCGTCGTCGTCGCACGCGTGGTCGACGATTCGGTAGGCCGTGGCGACGTCGGCGCCGAACATGGTCACCTTCTCCTGGGCCGTGCTCGGTCGGTGCGTCCCGGTGCCCACGAGCAGCGTCACGTTCTCTGGCCGGACGCCGGCGCCCCGCAGCGCATCGAGCAGCGGGTGCAGGATGCCCGCGTCGCCCTTGTAGGGGACCGGGCGGGTGATGTCGGAGGTCGCGATGCAGACCGTGAGAGCAGCGGGATCCCTTCCCTTGGCGCGCACGATCTCCCGGAGCGGGGGAGTCCCGACGGGGCGCTCCATCGCCTCCTGGATCGCCCGCCGGGGATCCGCGAGCGGTTTCACTTCCTTCATCCCCAGCGTGACGCACCCACCCGGAACCCGAACCGGGATCTCGCGGTTCCGGTATTCGATGCCGATCTCCTTCCAACCGCGCAGGTCCGCGGCTCGGAGAGTCCGGTCGATCTCGGGCTTCATGTCCACCTCCTTCCGGCCATTCTACCCCGGGGGATGCCGGTGGTCCGGGGCAGACCCGGCCGCCCCCGGCAAGCGGGTGTTTACCCTTGGGCCGGAAAGCCTGCCAGCGAAGGGGCCGATCGCGGAGCTCTACCGCGGAACGAGGTCGGGCGAACCCCCGTGCGCCGCGGCGAACGCTTCGTGAAGCGTCCCGCAAATGCTGGCCTCCCCGATCGCAGCCGTGATCCCGTGCCGGTCCATGTCGGAGCGCAGATCCGGCGAGACGCGGGCGAAGACGAGCGCGACGGCCCGCTGCTGGAGCTCTCCGATGAGAATCCTCAGCGATCGGGCGCCAGTGTAGTCGATGTCGGTGATGGCGCTCGCATCGACGACGAACCAACGCACCGGAACCGGCGCGCGATCCACCAGCGCGCGGACCTCGTCGGCGAAGCGCCCGACGTTGGCGTAGAAGATGTCGGCGCCGAAGTGGTACACGATGAGCCCCGGCTCGGTCTGTGCGCCCGGGGTCGCGGGCACCCATTCTCTCTGGCCGCTCGCGTACCAGAGAAACACCGCAGTGTGCGGGCGGTAGCTGTGACGCACGTGCCTGCCGAGCGACAGGGCGATGGCGAGCAGGATCCCCTGCTCCACGCCGATCGCGACCACGGCGGCGGCGGTGAGCACGGCGAGCGAGAACTCACCGGGACTCTCGCGGCGGATGTCGCGGAGGCCGGCCAGGTCGATCATGCCGACCGCGATGGTGAACACCACGCTCGCCAGGATGCAGCACGGCAGGAACTGGAGGGGTCCGGTTAAGGCGAGCAGTACCACCAGCACGGTGCCGGCGAAGGAGAGCTGAGCCACCTGGCTGCGAGAACCGGCTTGGGCCGCCATGGCGGTCTGGGTGGGGCTTCCGTTCACGACGAAAGCCCCGCTCACCCCGGCTGCGGCGTTTGCGGCGGACAGGCCGAGGAGGTCGCCGTCCTCGTCCACCCGCTCGCCGAGGCGCTCCGCGAAGGCCCGGGAGGTGGCGGCGCTCTGGGCCACGATCATGAAGAAGCAGGCGGCAGCCACCGGCAAGGTGGCGAGGGCTTCGTGCCACGTCACTTGGGGAAGGCCCAGCGAGGGCGTCCCTCCCGCGACCGGCCCGATGAGAGCGAACCCGCGCTGCCCGAGCGAGAACTTGGCGCTGGCGGCGATTGCGCCCACCGCCACGAGGAGCGCGACCGGAACCCGCGGGAACAGGCGCCGCCCGGCGAGAATGCTGCCCGCGACCACGGCGGAGAGGGCGAGCGTAGGGACGTGGCATCCGGGGATGCCCCGCAGCACCTCCCAAAGCTTCACGGGGGTGCGCGCCGAGTGGATCGTCACGCCCACCATGTCGCCCAGCATGGCGACGGCCACCTGCAGACCCACGCCGGTGAGGAACCCGACGAGCACCGTGCGCGAGAGGAAGTCCGCCAGAAACCCGAGCTTGAAAAGTCGCGCGACGAGCAGGAGGCCAGCGGTGAGCAGCGCGACCATTCCCGCCAGCGCCAGGTACCTCGCGCCTTCGGGGGTCGCCATGGGGCCGAGGGATCCGGCGAGGATGGCCGCGGTGGCCGAGTCCGCCGAGACCACGAGGTGGCGCGACGAGCCAAAGATGGCGAACCCGAGCACCGGCAGGAGCGCAGCGTAGAGCCCGGTGACGACGGGCATGCCGGCGATGCGGGCGTAACCGAGCACCTGAGGGACGCTCATCGAGGCCAGGCTCACGCCCGCCACCGCGTCGCGAATCGCCGCGCGCGATGTGGTGGCCCGCAAACCGGCGAACAGTGTCAGGGGCATGGCGGCGCTTCCGGGGCTGCGGTGGCGCACCCCGCGCGCGCCCTATATCGGCGACTCAGGATGCTTTCCACGATAGCGGGCGCGCGATCGGGCCGCGAGGAAGTAGGCGAGCGCCACGGCGGCGGTGACGAACGCGATGGTGTAGGCGAGCGATCGCCCCTGCCACAGGCCCGCCACCCACTGGTTCACCTCGGTTCCGAAGACGGCGGCCCTGCCGCCGATGCGCTCGAGGTCCAGCATGTATCGTCGGGAGTGCTCCCAGTCGTCGACGAGGTCATCGTTCACGACCGGGGTGGCGGTGACGTACACCGCCACGGCGATCGTCCAGCCGAGCGCCAGGATGAAGGCAGAGGTAACCCATGTCTCGAAGTTCCGGCGCCCGGCCCCTCCCGCGGGCGGAGCTCCCCGAGGGTCGGCCTCGCGATTCTGGTCTTTTGCGACCAATGGCTGCCCTTCCTTGCCGCTCGCTGCGGGTGTCTCCAAGCTCGGCCCTCCGCGCCCCGCCCTGCGCGGGCGACGGCTCCGTTCATCGGAGCCCAGTCTCTACCACCTCGGGGATCTGCGAGCACCCCGTGGGCGGCCGCGCCCGCCTCGCCCAGGCAGGGCGGTGACAAGGAGGAGCGTATCCGCGATCGGACCCCACGACCACCTTCTCCAAGCGGGTTTCTGGATGCCTCGTGCGGGGAGCGGGCATCGCTCGAGCGAGGGCCGGGGCGGTCGAAGGCTGGCTCTCGAGTGCTCACCCGAGGCGACGCGGATCCGGACCCCGAGGGGTAGGGCCGAACCGGCTCCCCACTTGCCTGCGGCGATGAGCGCTGCGGGCGCACCGAGCCCTCGTTACAACGACTGCCGGCCAGGAACACCTCGCCGGCCGTCCGAAAGTGACCCATGCGAAGCCTCGCCGCTGCGCTGCTCGTCGTCGCCCTCCCGGCGCGCACCGCCGACGTCGCCGGGGTGGCGGTCCCGGCGTCGATCGTGGTGGACGGGACGGCGCTCCTGCTCAACGGAGCCGGCGTTCGGACGGTCGATAGCGTCAACCGACACCACGATCACGCGGCGACGCCGGGGTCGAGGGTCTTCCTGAAGGTCAAAGTCTACGTGGGCGCGCTCTACCTGCCGAGGAAGATGAACGACCCCGCCTCTATCGTGGCGCTCGACCAGCCCAAGGCGGTACGCCTGACCTACCTTCGCGGGGTCGCCCGAGCGAAGATCCTTGAGGCGCTGAAGGGCGGCTTCGAGTCGAATTCGAAGGACCAGCTCGCCGAACTCCTTCCGAAGCTGAAGCTCCTCGAGCCGGCGATCCCCGAAGAGGTCAGGGAGGGGCAGGTCCTCTCGGTGACCTACATCCCAGGCCAGGGCAGCGTCGTCGGCGTCGACGCGGGCCCGCCGGTCACCGTCGAAGGAAAGTCCTTCGCCGACGCCCTCTTCCGCAACTGGCTCGGACCAAAGCCGCTCGACGATGGCTTGGAGGCCCTGCAGGGAGCGCTCCTCGGAAGGTGAGCGGTGCGCGCCGCCCGCGCGTCGAGGCGCCCCGGGCACGGCTCGCCTCCGCCACCCGCCCCAGTTATGGTGACGCGTCGACCTCGCGGCCGCGCCCGGGTTGTCGGGAGCGGTTCGAGAGCAGCACGAGCTCGCCGTCGAGACCGACTCGCGGCTGGTACTTGCCGAAGGTGTCGCGCCACGATCGTCGGCTGCGCCCGGCTCGATCCTGTTCTTTCCGGGCTTCAGCGTGGGTGCCAAGGCCCCGTACCCAGGCCTGCGGTGACGGCGCGGCGTGGTCCTCCGCGCCGTGGGAGAAGACTCGCGAGCGGCGGGCCTTGGAGCAGTGGCCGAGACCGTCGCCCGCTCGCTCGGCGGGTGCGACGACTCACAAGCCCCGTTAGGGAGTCGTGAGCGCTTGCCCCTCGCGAGGTGCGGGAAGGAGGACTCATGAGACTGCACCTCGTCGACGGTACCTTCGAGCTGTTCCGAGCCCACTTCTCCAAGCGCCCTCGCCACCTCTCCGCAGCGGGATGGGAGGCGAAGGCCACCGTGGGGCTCGCCTCATCGATGCTGGCGTTGCTCCGCGACGAGCGCGAGGCCGTCTCTCACGTGGCAGTTGCCTTCGACAACCCCATCCGATCGTTCCGCAACGACCTCTGGCCGGGCTACAAGACCGAGGAGGGAGTCCCGCCCGAGTTGCTCGCCCAGTTCGACGCCGCGGAGGAGGCCGTGCGGGCCTTGGGCGTGACGGTGTGGTCGATGCGGGATTTCGAGGCGGACGACGCCCTCGCCACCGGCGCCGCGCTCTTCCGGAACACGGTGGAGCAGGTGCGCATCCTCACGCCCGACAAGGACTTAGGACAGTGCCTGGCCGGCCAACGAGTGGTGCAGGTCGACCGGCTGAGGAACAAGGAGATCGACGAGGAGGGTCTCCGGGTGCGCCGGGGGATCCGACCGGAGAGCGTCCCCGACTTCCTCGCGCTCGTCGGCGACGAGGCCGACGGCATTCCGGGGATCCCCGGCTTCGGGGAGAAGACCGCCTCGAGACTCTTGGGGGAGCATCTCCACCTCGAGCGGATCCCGAAAGAACCGGAGCGGTGGCCCGAGGGAATTCGGGGCGCCGCGCGGCTCGCGTCCGAGCTTGGGCGGAGCCATGCCGAGGCCCTGCTCTACCGGCGCCTGGCGACACTGGTAACCGATGTCCCGCTCCGGGAGTCGCTCGAGGACCTGCGCTGGCGGGGCATCCCGCCCGCAAGCTTCGAGCGGTGGTGCGAGGAGCTCGGTGCCAACAACCTGAGGTCCGCGGCGCGACTGGCGGGACCGTGAACGGTCGTCTACCGCTGGAAATCGTAGACGCTTCCCAAGCCGAGGATGCGGGTCAGCTCGTCGAGCGCCACGAGCCCCTCGCGGGCGAGTGCGGGGTCCCGGAGGTCGGCGGGACAGAGCCGGTCGCGATAGTGGCGCACCACCCAGTCGCCGAGGCGGTCGTGGAGCGCCGGCGTGAAGAACACGCTCGCCCGCACCGCCCGGACCTCCTCGTCGTCGAGGACCACCCGCAAGCGCAGGCAGGCAGGGCCCCCGCCGTTCCTCATCGATTGATTCACGTCGAGGTAGGACACGTGGGAGACCACCTTGGCCTCCGACCGCACCCGGTCCAGGAAGGCGCGCGCCCTCTCGTTCTCGCGCGCCTCCTCGGGGGCGAGCAGGACGATCCTGCCATCGGGAGCGCCCAAGAGCTGGGAGTTGAAGGGGTAAGCACGGACGGCATCCGCCAGAGGGAGCTCCGCTTCGGAGGCGAGGGTGGGCTGGAACTCGTCCCCGAGGATCGACCGCAGCCCGGCGAGGAGCCCCTCTCGATCAGCGAATGCGCGTTCGTGGAGCATGAGAAACGGGCCCTGCCCTACGGCCAGGACGTCGGTGTGAAAGGCGCCGGCGTCGATCCCTTCCGGATCCTGGCGCGCAAACAGGGTACGCTCCGGACGGAGCAGATGCAGGCGCGCGACCGCCTGGCTCGCCTCGAGGGTATGGCGCGCCGGGAACCTCGAAGGGCCGGACCCGTCCCCCCATGCCCTTCGGCCCCAGGCGAACACCTGTGCGGCTCCCTGGCTGGAGCACAGCCGCAGATGATTGGCGGCTCCCTCGTCCGCGAGATGGGGCGATCCGGGTAGGGGCGCGTGGACGGCGAAATGTCTGTCGTCCGAGAAGATGGCACGTAGCACCGCGCTCGTCTCCTCCGCCTCGATGGAGCGGTGGAACATCGCGGACAGGTTCGCGACCGTGAAGTGAACACGTCCATCTGCCGTGTCCGAGGACGGCGCTACGGTGGCCGCGTTCGCCGCCCACATGGCCGACGCGCTCGAGCACAGCCGCAAGAGGTGCTCGGCGTCTCTCCCCGCTCGGGAGAGCACCTCCTCGTCCGTTCCCCCGAACCCCAGGCTTCGCAGGGTCCGAAGACTCGGGCGAGGCTGCGGCGGCAAGACGGCCTGTCCCGCACCCAGTTCGTGCACGAACCTCATCTTCCCGAGCCCCTGCAGGGCCGCGGCACGGGGATTCGAATGGGTACCCCCGTGCGCCATCGAGGCCACGTTGCCGGGAGAAAGGCCGCCGTAGTTGTGCGTCGGCCCGCAGAGGCCGTCGAAGTTGTACTCGATGCTCGGCACCCGTGAGGCTCCCTCGCCCTTCCAATGCGGGCCCGGGCGCTCCGATACCGTACGCCCAACGCTCCCCGCGAGTGAAGCGCGAAGGGCGGTTGTGGGAAGCGCGGTTGCTCGCGCCGGGCACGGTTCGGCTGCGTGCCTTGTGCCACGGAGGCGGTTCCGGACCGCCTCGGGCGCGAGCCACCTCCATGAGACCCACGGTAGGTGCTCACGACCCGAAGAACTGGTAGGTCGCCGAGTAACGCATGCGCGCCGACTCCCCGGCGTGGACCGCGTCGCAGCCGCCGGCGGGCTCCGCACCCCCACGCGTTTCGAAACGGCGGATCCACGAGGCGGCATCGAGCCTGCCCTTGCCCTCGTGCGCCTTGACCCTGAGAAGGAGCCACGGGATCGAGTGCCCGTCCGGAGAGGCGCTTTGCGCGGCCTTCTCCCCGATCACCGACGATCCGTCCGAAAGCTTCCAACTCGGCCCGGACCCATGGGTACCCACCTGGCGCCCCTCGGAGTCGAAGAGCGCCGCTTCTGGGCCGACGAATCTCCAGGCGTGCGCCTGGCCTTTCGACTCGCAGACATAGATCTGGACGCCGTCCGCTCTAAACTCGAGGAGCATCTTGGCACCCGCCGGGGGCATCACGAGTTCCTCGGCAGCCGCCCGCGCGGCCCCGCTCGACAAGGTGAAAGCGAGCCCCAGGAACCCGGTGGCGAGCATGCGCTGTCCCATGATGGTCTCCTCTCCTCGGGCTCCGGAAGCGCCTTCCGCGAACCTACGGATCGTGGAGGTCATATCGCTCCCGCGCCTCGAGGCAAGGACCCGGGCGAGCCGAAGACCCGCGCGGGCCCGCAAGGCGGCGATTGCCGCGTCTTCGCGGTCTAGAGCGCGCTCCGTCTCGAAAACATCTCGTCGAAGCAGATGTGGGCGTCGAGGCCGCTCTCGGGCCGGCTCGCGTAGGGCAACCGGGCCTGCACGCCGTCGAGAGGGAAGAGCGCTTGGCGCCGCTGTTGGGCGCGTGCGGGGGGCCGCCTACATCTCGCCGAGATGTCGGACGAGGGTACGAAGGTCGCGCCGCATCTCTTCGGCCGTGTCGCGCCCGACCGGCCGGCCGTGGCCGGGAAAGACCCATCGGAACCGGAACTCGAGGAGCCTTTCCAGGGAGCGCACCTGCGCGTCCCAGTCCCACCAGCACACCGAACGGGAGGCGCCCAGTCGGCCGCGGCTGTCGCCCCACAGGTGATCCCCGGTAAAGAGGTAGGTGTCCTTCCATAGGAGCGCCGCCGACCCCGCGGTGTGACCCGGTACCGGTATGGCGAGCAGGTCGTCGGCGAGGGGAACGGGCGCGTAGCCCTCCAGCTTCCTCTCGACGGTGGCGGTCTCGCCGGTCACGTCCCGGGCGTGGAGAACGCGCTCGCAGCCGAATGCCACACGAAAGCGGGCATGGTCGGCCACGTCGTCCCGATGGGTGAGGAACATCCACCGCACGCCGCCCAATTCGCGGATCCGTGCGAGCAAAGGGCGAGCCGCACGGGGCGAGTCGATGAGCACGTTGCCGTGAGGTCGGGCGAGCAGCCAGCTGGCCGCGCCGTAGGAAGCCTCGGCGGCATAGCCGCAGCCGAACACCCCCGGGGCGACCTCCTCCGGAAGCGCCGCTGCCGCCGCCGCC
Source organism: Anaeromyxobacteraceae bacterium (assembly GCA_035499295.1). Taxonomy (GTDB): domain Bacteria; phylum Myxococcota; class Myxococcia; order Myxococcales; family Anaeromyxobacteraceae; genus DATJZG01. Next base: position 25,362 of record DATJZG010000185.1, on the reverse strand, counting down.
ACGCCTCCTTTGCGGACCGTGCCGATCGAGGAAGTGGGGCAGGAGACGAGCGCCATCAGCGCTCGGAGCCGGCCCGAGGGGTCGTCCGGCTGGCGCAGCACGAAGGATCGATCGTCCTCGCCGCCGCCGAACACCGATGGCGCGATGCGCCGACAGGTGTCACAGGCGATACAGGACGTGTCGACGAAGAGGTCGCCCGGGACGCTCTTCGGGGTCCGGTCAGAGAAGCGGGCCACGATCCACCCATAGCCGGGCCCCGCGGCCCGCGCCTCCGCAGTCCGGCCTGAGCGTCGAGGGCCGGCCTCGAGGTGGAGAGGGCCGCCGAGGGGGCGCGGCTCGGTCTCCCGACGCAGGTCGCGCTCGAGGCCGAGCGCCTCCGTTCGAGCACGGTCTCGTCGATGCCGAGCGCTGCGCCGGCTCGAGCCTTGCCGGTGCCTCCTCATCCGGGCCGCGTGCGGCCGAGAGTGGCGGAGCGCCTACCGGGTTCGCACGGTGACGGTGGCCGATAGCCCGGCCCGCAGGTGGACATTGGCGGGCGGCGGCTTCGCCCAGGCGATACGAACCGGGACGCGCTCCACCACCTTGACGAAGTTCCCGGAGGCGTTGTCCGGAGGGATGAGGGAGAAGCGGGCACCGGTGCCTCCCGAGAGGCTCTCCACCGTTCCCTCGAGCTTCACGCCCGGATAGGCGTCGACCTCCACCACCGCCCGTTGGCCGGGCAGCATGGCGCCCACCTGCGTCTCCTTGAAGTTCGCAACCACGTAGTCGTCGCTCGGGACCAGCTCGGCGAGCGGCTGGCCTGGCGCCACCAGCTGCCCCTCGTGGACCGCGAGTTTCGAAACCACCCCGTCCGCGGGCGCCCAGATCTTGGTGTAGGAGAGCTGCAACTGGGCAAGCTCCAGGGAAGCCTCGGCCGCCTTGACGCGGCCGCGCGCCAGCCGCTCCTGCGCCCGGGCGGCAGCGTACTGGGCCCGCGCGCTCGCCACCCCGGCGCGGCTAATCCCACCGGTGGCCTTGGCCGTGTCGAGCTTGTCCGGGGGAATGGCGTCGCCCTTGCGAAGCTGCTCCGCCCGTTCCAGGTCGATCTCGGCCTTCTCCGCCTCCACGCCGGCGCGGCGCAGGCCTGCTTCCGCGGCCGCCACCTGGGCATCGGCGGCTGTCGCCTGGGCGCGTGCGGTCTCGAGCTCGGCCTCGGCCTGCCGAACCTTGGCCGCCAGGTCGGCGTGGTCGATCACCAGGAGGAGATCGCCCTTGTGGACCGACTGGTTGTCCTGGACCAGGACGCGCGCCACCTCACCACTCACCCGGGGCGCCAGGGGGACAACGTCGGCCTCGACCTGAGCATCGTCGGTGGTCACGTCGAACCGCGTCGCGTACCAATAGACGCCATAGCCGACGGCTGCAGCGGTCAAGGCGGCGAGGGCCGCGTAAGCGAGCAGCCGCCTTCGCGGAGCCGCCTGCCTGCGACTCTCCGCCGGGCGAAGGGGCTCGGGTTGCGAGCGGTCTGGGGGTGCGCTGGGGGCGGGGGATACGGGGGTCATGTTCAGCTCATCTCGATTTCGACGTGGGGTTTGTCCTTCGCATCGGCGCGTTGGACCTTGAGGAACAAGAGAAGTGGGAGGACGGCGAGGAAGACGATCCCGGCAAGGTGAAACACCTGCTCGAAGGCGAGCACCGTCGACTGTTGTGCGACGGTGCCCTCGAGCGCCTGGACGGCGGCGTTCTTGGCGCTGGTGAGGTCGTAGCCCCTGGAGGCGAAGAAGGCCTGCAGCTGCGAGAGTCGGGCCATGACCTCCGGCCGCACGGCGCTGAAGTGGGCGACAACGGCGTGGCGGGCCTGCGCCGTGTCGCGGGAGAGCAGGGTGGCGAATATGGCGAGGCCGACCGAGCCGCCGATCTGGCGGAGTAGCGAGTTCAGCCCGGTGGCGTCGGAGAGCTTCGCCCGGGGCACGTTGGAGAGGGCCGCCGTGGTGAGGGGGACGAAGAGGAAGGCGAACCCCGCTCCCTGGATGAGGATGGCCTCGACGATGCCCGACGAGGTCGTTTGCAGCGTGACCCGCCCGAGGGCGAAGGACCCGGCCGAGACCATCACCACCCCGATCGCCACCAAGAGACGGGGGGAGACGCGGTTGTAGATCTTTCCGACGAACGGGGTGGTGGCCATCATGACGAGCACGCGGGGCATGAGCGCCAGCCCGGACTGGGTGGCAGTGAAGCCCAGCAGCTCCTGCATGAACACGGGCAGGAGGAACATGCTTGCCATCAGCATGGCGAACATCACCGATCCCACCAGCGTGCCGGAGGTGAATACCGGGTCCCGGAAGAGCCGGAGATTGACGGCCGGGGCCGGAGCGGTGAGCTCGCGCCAGACGAAGGAGACGAGCCCCACGACCGCGACCACCGACAAGCCGACGATGAGCCGCGAGTCGAACCAATCGTCCTGCTGCCCCTCCTCGAGCACGTACTGGAGCGCGGCGAGTCCGGTGGCGAGGAGGGCGATGCCCTGCCAGTCGAGGTTGCGGCGCTGGGCGGCCGCGGCGGCACGGTTCGCCTCTCGGATATCGTCGGGCTCGTGGACGAACCGCGTCACCATGAGAAAGCCGAGCAGCCCGACCGGGAGGTTGATGAAGAAGATCCAGGACCAATGGTAGTTGTCGACGATGTAGCCGCCGAGCGTGGGGCCGATCGCAGGGCCGAGCATGACCGCCATCGCGAACAGCGCCATGGCCATGCCCTGCTCCTTGGGCGGGAAGGTCTGGCGCAGGATCGCCTGCTCGGTGGGCTGGAGCGCGCCGGCCCCGAGTCCCTGGAGCACCCGGAAGACGACGATCTGGGGCAGTGTCCGCGCCACCCCGCACAGGGCGGAACCCGCTACGAAGAGCAGCAGGCTCGCCAGGTAGACGCGCTTCTGGCCGAAGAACCGGCCCAGGAAGGCGGTGAGCGGCATGACGATGACGGTGGCCATCGCGAAGCCGGTGGTGATCCAGGTGATTTCCTGGATGGTGGCGCCCACCGCGCCGCGGATCTGCGGTAGCGCGACGTTGACGATGGAGGAGTCGATCGCGCCCATCAGGGTCCCGAAGGACACCGAGACAGTCACGAGCCACTTGTTCACCCGAGGCGCGGGCGGCGCGATCGCCGCTACTGGAAGAGCCTCGACCAACGCTATCTCCCGGCGCCCCGGAGGAAGATCTCCAGGACCCGCTCGGCGTTGTCGACGCGCACGTCTCCGCCGTCGCGAAGGATCTCCTTCACCAGGACTCCGCGCGCCATAGACACGAGCACGGCTCCCTGGAGGTTGGCCTCGTCGGCTCGCAACAGGCCTTCCGATCGGCCTCGCCGAAGGATCGCCTCGGCGCGACGGACGACCTCGTCGAGGATGGCGCAGCGGCCCCGGGCGGAGGTCGCCGGACGCTCGGCCTGGAAGAGCAGCGAGAGGAGACCCTGATGGGCGGCCCAGTGCTCGAAGAGGGCGCGAAGGAACGAGCCCAGCGCCTCCTCGAAAGGCTGACCTTCTCCAGCGGCGAGGGCCTGGTCGAGTCGCGCGAGCAGGGCGGTGCGGTGGTCGCCCACGAGCGCCGAGAGCAGCGCCTCCCGGTCCTCGAAGTGGTTGTAGAGCGTCCCGACCGCCACGCCCGCTCGCGCCGCGATGGATTCCATCCGGGCGCGGTCCATCCCTTCCTCGGCAAAGACCTGCTCCGCGGCGGCGAGAATCGCCGCCTGGGTCTCACCGCGCAGCCGTTCCCGCAGGCGAACCGGTCTTGCAGATTCTGAATTCATATTCACCTAGCCCGGCTTCAATACTGCGAAAAGGTGGCTCCGTCAACCGAGCGACCCGGGGCGGCGACAACTTCTCGCGTCCGCTCGTGAGATATAAATAGCTAATATGATTAAATAAAACTGTTAGGGCGAGCGCTCGGTTGGCGAATCGCCCCCCCGGCGAGTTGCCTCGGCCTGAGCGGTGCACCCGTCGCCGGGGACGGGTTCATACCTCGGACCCCTAGCGAGGCTTGGGCGGCTTGCCGTACGTCACCCCGGCGATGGGTTCCTCCAGGATGGCCTCCTTCAGGGCGCCGAGCGCGTCCAGGCAGACGATCATCGCCTTGCGCTTCTGGTTCAGGGAGAGCGCGAGCGAGCGCACGTTGGTGTTCTCGCGCGACAGGGCGAGGATGCGAGCCTTGAGTTCCTCGTAACGAGCAAAGCTGGAGACGGCCGCATTCACGTCCGGGTCTCCCTTCAGCCTCGGCGACGCTGCGAGGTTTTCGAGGTCGCTTCGGGCCTCGGTCTCGTCCTTGCCCATCCGACGCTCCATCTCGTCCATCTTGGCGTCGCTCTCCTCTGCGATGTGAGGCGCGAGCAGGGTCTGGATGCGCAGAACCGCGACCCGGGCCCCGAAGGCGAGGAGCATCACCTGCTTCGCGTCCGGCGAGTTCGCGTGCTTGGCGATCACTCGAGCGAGCGCGCCTTCCATCGCGGCGAGCGCGTCGGAGGTGGGCCCGAACGCCAGCGCATAGGCCTTGACGTTGGTGTTCTTCACTGCCAGGTCGAGGAGCTCGGCGTCGACGTGCCGGAGGTTTCCGAAGGCGTCGGTGAACTGGGCGAGGAGGGCCCTCTCCTTTTCGGTGCCCCCGGTCGCGAGCAGCTTGCCGAGCTCCTGGCGCTCGCTCTCCACCTGCGCCGTCGCGGCGCGCGCCTGGTCGGCCAATGCCAGGGACTCCTGGTCGGTGACGGCCAGCACGGCGCTCTTCTCGGCCTCGGACGCGGACGAGAGGGCGAGCTGCATCCGTGCCACCCGATCGACGCGGCTGGCCTTGGAGGCGAGCTGCTCCGCCGGATTTGACTCCTGATGAAAGTGCCACACCGCTGCGAAGACCAGGGCGAGGAGGGCTGCCCCGGCGGCCATCCACAGGGCGTCGCTGGTGCGGGGTCTCATCTTCATGGTTGTTTCCCTGAGCATCGAGGTGGCTGTCCGAAGTGCGTTGCCGATTCGCCGCGCGGAAAACTGCCGTCATCGGCGAAGCGCCGAGCCCGGCGACGAGAAAGCACGAGGCGCCGCACCGGCAGTCTAGAGGCGCTCCCCGCCGGGTCAACAGACTTCTCGCCTCCCGTCGGGGGATCTCCCGGCGAGGTGCGGCTCCCGCCGATCGGGCGGTCGTGCCTCAACCCGGTGCGCCTCCTCGGTCGCGGACCGGGCGAGAGGACCAGTGGCCCCTCAAGGCATCTACGTCCAGCTCGGATGAGCCGGAGAGGAGGACCAGTCGCTGCATCGTGTTTCGCAGCTCGCGAACGTTGCCGGGCCAGCCGTAGTCGACGAGGGCCCGCTCGGATGCGGGAGTGAAGTCCGGTACGGCCCGGCCCGCCGCCCGCGCGAACAAGGCGAGGAAGTGGCGGGCGAGGGGCACAACGTCCTCGCGCCGCTGGCGCAGGGGCGGAACGCGGATCTCGACGAGGCCGAGCCCCACCAGCAGATCTTCCCGGAACTGGTTCGCGCGCACCGCGCCCTCGAGGTCGCGCTGCGTGGACGCTACCACCCGGACGTCGACGCCAGGTGCGCAGGCGGGCCGCCCATCGAGGAGGAGGGACATCTCGGCCTGCCACCGACCCCCGAGCGCGGCAACCTCCTCGAGGTGGACCGTTCCGGAGTAAGCCTCCGCGAGCCTTCCGCGAAGCTGCGCGAGGGGCGGATCCGCTCCCAGGCCGAGGCAGTCGATGGTCACGAACGGGTGCCTCGAGCGGGGTGACAGCGCGTGCAGGGCTCGAGCGAAGACGCTCTTCCCGGACCCTCCCTCGCCGCGGAGGAGCACCGGAACGCTCGTCTGCGACGCCTTGGCGAGCGCGTCCACAGCCGCGAGCATGGCAGGCGAGGAGGATTGGATCCCCGCGCCGGTCCCGTCCCGAAGCAGATCACACATGGCGGCCCAGGTGGGAGGCGGTGGCGCCGGAGGGCCTGTGCAGCGGGGGGATGAGGGTGACCGGCCGGAGGTTCGTTTCATGGAGCATCCCCTCGCGAGATGCGGCGCCGGCGAAGCCCCCGCGCGGCTCCGGACCCCAGTGTGCTTCAACGACCGTGCCAGCCGGTGCCGAGCGGGCGCCCGCTCGTCACCGCCCGGAAGGCCATCCTGCAAATCGCGGAGAAGCGCGCGGGGCCCGGCCCGCTCTGCCGTTCTCGGGAACTCGCCCCTTCGCCCGAAAAATCGTCAGAATGCATGCTAGCGCCACCGGAAGCCTTGCAGCCTGCAAGCCACGGGTGGGGCGCGCGCGCCCATCGCCCGCGCTCCGGGCGCCTGCCCACACCCGAGGTCCCTGGAAATCGCTTTCAGAACGGCTCTCGCCGAGCGCGCTCCGCGCCCTGGGCGTCGCCTCCTCCAGGGGGCCAGCCCGTTGGCTCGGATCCTGCTCGTGTCCGGGACAGAGGGAGTCATGCGCGATCTATCGGTGGGAGACGAAGTGGACCAGTACCGGATCACGGATGTGGTGGCGCGAAGCGGCATGGCCACCATCTTCAAGGCGCTCGACCGCGAGACGCGCCAGACCGTGGTGCTGAAGGTCCCACACCCTCAGTACGAGGGCGATGTGGTGTTCTTCGAGCGCTTCCGGCGCGAGGAGGAGATCGGCTGCCGCCTCGACCACCCCGGCGTGGTCCGGATGCTCACGCCCCGAGAGAAGAGCCGCATGTACCTTGCGATGGAGTTCGTGGAAGGCCCGTCGCTCAAGGCCGTGCTGGGCTCGGAGGGCACCCTACCTGTCGACCGGGCTCGCGACATCGCCTGCCAGCTCTGCGATGCGCTCGCCTACCTCCATCGCGAAGGAGTCGTGCACCGCGACCTCAAGCCGGACAACGTCACCCTCACTCCCGACGGCCGGGTGAAGCTGCTGGACTTCGGGATCGCTCTTCTCGACTCGGCGCGCCGCCTGACCTGGTCGGGGCTCTCGGGTACCCTCGGAACGCCGGACTACATGGCGCCCGAGCAGATCCACGGTCGCCGGGGGGACGCGCGGACCGACGTCTACGCGCTCGGCACCGTCCTGTACGAGATGGTCACCGGCCATCTGCCGTACGAGGCCGAGAATGCCGCGGCGCAGCTGCGCGCGAAGACCCACCAGGCTCCGATACCGCTCTCCCGCTGGGTGCCCGACATCGACCCCGCGCTCGCCGGGGTTATCCTGCGGGCGCTCGCTCGCGACCCGCGCGAACGCCATGCGAGCGCCGACGAGCTGCAGGCGGACCTGCGGGACCCCGTCGGTGCCGCCTCCCGCTGGCGGCCGGGGTCGGCCGCGAATCGCAGGGGCTCGCCGCGGATGCGCCGGATCGTTCTGGCGGTGGCGGTGCTCGGCGTCGCGGTGACCGCCGCGCTCCTCTCCCACCCCCGCGCGCAAGGAGGCGTCGCCGGGGCGTCCTCGAGCGCCCGCTTGGCCAGGTCGGCCGGCTGAAGGTCACGAGCGGCTCGGTCCCGCGCCGGCGCTCGCTGCCGTCCGCAGACCCCCTTCCCGGATCGTGGGGAGTCGCTCGCCGAGCGCGACCGCGGCGACGATTCGCGCCAGCTCACCCACACCGTCGGTCAGGGCCGCGGGACCAGGCTGGAGGATGACGGCGCTCTTCACCTCGTAGAGCTGGTCGTCGCGAACGGCCGCCACCGTGTGCCAGCCCGGCCGGCCGACGATCCTCTCGCGCTGCGCCCTCCTGCCGCACCAGCTCGCGATCACCACCTCCGGGTCCCGGGGCCCGACGTCGGCAGGGTCGTAGATGCGCCCCTTCGCGCCCGGAGAGGCCCGGCTCTCGGCGCACACGTCGACCGCGCCGGCGATCTCGAGCAGCTCTGACACCCAACGGATGCCGGCAATGAGCGGCTCGGGCCACTCCTCGAAAAAGGCTCGCGGTCGCCGCGGGAGCGAAGCGGCCTCCTCCGCCACCCGGGCGAGGTTCGCCTCGAGCGTGTGCGCCAGCGTCTCGCCGTCATCGCCCCGTCCCACCATCGCCGTCACCGCCCGGATCGTCTGCAAGACCTCCGCCACCGATCGCTGGTTCGTGATGAGCACCGGCACGCCGCGTCGCACGAGTTCGCGGGCGATGTCGGCCTGGAGGTCCGAGAATCCGACGACAAGGTCCGGGCGAAGCGCCAGGATGCGCTCGAAGTCGGCGTCGAGGAAAGAGCTCACCCGCTCCTTGCGGCGTGCCTCGGGCGGCCGCACCGTGAATCCGGACACTCCCACGATGAGATCGCCGGCTCCGATGCGGAACAAGGTCTCCGTGGTCTCCTCGGTGAGGCAGACCAAGCGCCGCGGGTGCGGCGGCGCTCCGGCCAGCAGCGTCGCCAGGGTCGTGGCCACGTGTCCTCGGAACGTCGGGTGGACGGAGTCCCAATAATGGGCTCTGCGGAAGGCGACAACTCCGGGCTCGGGACAAAGTGCGACGCCCGGGCGGGGGAGGAAGAGGACGTGCAGGCGCGCGAAGCGGGCTCAATCCCGTTAAAGGGCGGCGATGGACTCGGGGACGGTTCTGGGAAGGCTGGGGTTGGCCGCGGTTTTCCTGTTCGCGGCCGTGCTGGAGGTGGCCGGCGACGCTTTCATCCGCAAGGGCATCCGAGGTGGCGGGGCGGCCCTCGTCGGCCTCGGCCTCGCCGTGCTCGGCGCCTACGGCCTGGTGGTGAACCTGGTGGCGCTCGACTTCTCGCGAGTCCTCGGTGCCTATGTGGGGGTGTTCGCCGTCGTGAGCGTCCTCGTGGGCCGCTTCGCTTTCGGGGACGCGGTGCCGGCATCGACGTGGATCGGCCTCGGGGTCATTCTGGGAGGAAGTGCCATCATCCACTTGGGGCGCGCGGGATAGCCGGCGTCGCGGCCTCGGGCCGCAGCGCTGCCGGCAGGTCTTCTCCCGAGGGCGTGCCGTGCCGCGGGCAGCCCCATCCTGGGGTTGGCCCGCAAAGGGTTCCGGACTTATCTGCCCTGAGCGCCGTCTCGGCGAGAACGCCGCGCTCCAGGGGGCCTCGCTCGTCGTCCGATGGGGGCGACGAGGCGGGGCGCCCTCGAGGATCGTGGCCAGGAGACCATGAGACCCACCGACACCACGCGATCCTTCACCCTTCCGCTCGGCCAGCACAACGCGCTGCGCCGCCGGTTCATGGTGCTCGACGAGCCGCTCCACGGAAACGTCCGCTTCGGACTCCTGCTCGAGGTGCTCGACAAGCTCGCGGAGGAGGCAGCGCTGGAGTACGCGCGCCGGGCGCACGCCGAGGCGCGGGTGGTCACGGCCGCGGTGGACAGCATCCTGGTGCGCAACCCCGTCGACGTGACCCGAGACATCGAGTTCGGCGCGCGGCTGAACCACGTGGGGCGGACGTCGATGGAGGTCGGTATCCGCGTCACCCAGCCGGGCGACCCGGTGGTGCACGTGGCCTCCTGTTACTTCACGATGGTGGCGCGCCTCGGGGCGGGCGACGACGCCACCAGCCTCCCGCTGCCGCCCCTGGAATACGTGGGCGATCTCGAGCAGCGGCGGGCCCGCCGAGCGCTGGATCGACGCGAGGAGTACCGGCGCCACGTGGCCGCGGCGCGGGAGCCTCCCAGCCGAGACGAGTTCGAGCTCCTCGCGCGCCTGCACCGCGAACAGGAGGAGCCGGGGTTCCAGGGTCTGCTCGCTGCCCGCTTGGTCGCGGAGACGTGGGAGAGGATGTACCCGGAGCAGGAAAATGTGCCCCAGAAGATCTTCGGCGGCTACCTGATGAGACGTGCCTACGAGCTCTCCACCATCTGCGCGGAGCTCGTCGTCCCTGATCGGCCCGTGCTGGCGGCCGTGAACCGTGTCAATTTCCTGCACCCGGTGCGCCTGGGGGATACCCTTCGGCTCACGAACCGCGCCGTCTACGCCTCGGGCAACCTGGTCTCGGTGGAGGCGAGCATCGAGCGCCGCAGCCGCGATCGCAGCGTTCGTGCGCTCTCGAACTCGTGCCTCTTCACCTTCGTCAACATGGACGCCGAGATGCGCCCGCAGGCCACGCCCGTCATCTACCCGACCACCTACGCGGAGGATGCACGCCTCCTCGAGGCGCGCCGACACCACGCCGAACTGATTCGCCACACCGCCAGGGGATGGATCGCGGGAAGTGAAGGAAGTGGGGAGAGCGAGAGCGGAGAGGGTCCGTAGGCGGCCCGCCCGACCCGCGTCATCCGGCGCCGAGCCAAAGAACGGTTACCCGGCGGACGGCGAGCCAGCCATCCCGCTCGGGGGGAGGACCCGCCTGAGGAAGGCGGCGGCTCGTCGGCACGCCTAGAGGTCGCAGCGAGAGGGGGCGCGGAACGAGAATGCGCGATCCCCTCGATACCGTGCGGGAGTTCCGAGCCGGGGCCGAGGCGAGCGGGAGGTTCCACTCCCTGCCCGAGCTGGAGCGGGCCGGCTTCGGCGGCGTCTCGCGACTTCCAGTGAGCCTGCGAGTGGTGCTGGAGTCGGTGCTCCGCGGCCTCGACGGCGTCCGTGTCACCGAGGACGATGTGCGAGCGCTGGCCGGGTGGCGTCCGGTAGCGGAGCGGGTCCGCGAGGTGCCCTTCGGCGTCTCCCGGGTCCTCCTGCAGGACTTCACCGGGGTTCCTTTGCTCGTGGACCTGGCGGCCCTCCGTTCAGCCGTGGTTCGCTCCGGCAAGGCCCCCGAGGTCGTAGCGCCGAACGTCCCGGTCGACCTCGTCGTCGATCACTCAGTCCAGGTCGACTACTTCGCCATCCCGCGCGCCCTGGAACTCAACATGGAGATGGAGCTCAAGCGCAACAAGCTTCGCTACCAGTTCCTGAGGTGGGCTTCGCAAGCTTTCCCCTCCCTGCGCATCGTTCCGCCGGGGGTGGGGATCTGCCACCAGGTGAACCTCGAGCACCTCGCTTCCGTGGTGGTGGAGCGCGACGGGGTCTGGTTCCCCGATACGCTGGTGGGCACCGATTCGCACACGACCATGGTCAACGGCCTCGGCGTGGTCGGCTGGGGCGTGGGCGGTATCGAGGCCGAAGCCGCCATGCTGGGCGAGCCCATCTACATGCTCATGCCGGACGTGGTGGGCGTCCACATGACCGGGCAGCTCGGCGGAGGGGCGACGGCCACCGACCTCGTGCTTCACGTCACCGAGCTCCTCCGGCGCACGGGGGTAGTGGGCAAGTTCGTCGAGTTCTTCGGTGACGGGGCGGCGAGCCTCGGCGTGCCGGAGAGAGCCACCCTCGCCAACATGGCGCCCGAGTACGGAGCCACCATCGGGTACTTCCCGGTCGACGAGGAGACCTGTCGCTACCTCCTCGCCACCGGCCGCTCCCCGGCGCAGGTGGCGGGGGTGCGGAGCTACTTCCGGGCGCAGGGTCTGTTTGGCATTCCGCGAGAGGGACAGGTTGACTACTCACGGGTCGTCCCGCTCGACCTTGGCGGCGTTCGGCCGAGTGTATCCGGGCCGCGCCGCCCGCAGGAGCGGATCCCCTTGCCCCGCTTGAAGGCCCGGTTCCTCGAGCTCTTGACCGCGCCCCTCCCGGGAGGCTTCGGAAGGCCCGAGGGGGAGGGCGAGAGGAGGTGGCGCGCAGTCAGCCCGTCGGCGGCGGGACGGGCGGGCGGAGGGGCGCAGGATCCGGACACGCTCGTCGACGGCGCGGCGCGGGACACGAATACGCTCACCGAGCGGGAGATGATGGACAACCGGCCGACCCCCGATCGCCTGGACGAGACCTCCCTGCTCGGGACCGGTCCAACGGCGGTGGAGGTCGGCCACGGGGACATCCTCATCGCCGCCATCACCTCCTGCACGAACACCTCGAACCCCAGGCTCATGATCGCGGCCGGGCTGCTCGCCAGGAAAGCCTCTGCCGCGGGCTTGCGCGTCGGGCCCAACGTCAAGACGTCGCTCGCGCCGGGCTCGCGCGTCGTCTCCCGGTACCTGGAGGAGACCGGCCTCGACCGAAGCTTGGACGAGCTCGGGTTCCGGGTGGTGGGCTACGGCTGCACCACCTGCATCGGGAACTCCGGCCCCATCGACCCGCGTCTCGAGGCCTTGGTGGGCGAGAACGGGATCGTCGCCGCCAGCGTGCTCTCCGGAAACCGCAACTTCGAGGCGCGCATCCACCAGAGCCTCAAGGCCAATTTCCTCATGAGCCCGCCTCTGGTGGTGGCGTTCGCGATCGCCGGTCGGGTCACGGTGGACCTCGATCGGGAGCCCCTCGGCCGGGGCCTCGACGGCCGCGAGGTGTTCCTGAGGGACGTGTGGCCGACGACGGCGGAGGTGGAAGCGCTCCTCGCCGCCTCTCATCGCCCGGAGTCCTACCTGTCCAACTACGCCGACCTCACCGCTCAAAACCAGGAGTGGAACCGCATCCCGGCGCCCGCCGGCAAGGTCTACGCGTGGGACCCGCGGTCCACCTACATCCAGGAGCCCCCCTTCGTCCTCGATCTCCCGGCCGAGCCGCCGTCCTTGCGCGACATCGTCGGGGCCCGTTGCCTCGCCCTGTTCGGGGACGGCATCAGCACCGACCACATCAGCCCGGCCGGCGCCATCAAGCCGTCCTCGCCCGCCGGCGAGTACCTGCAGCGCGAGGGGGTCCCGCCTGCCGACTTCAACAGCTACGGCTCGCGCCGCGGCAACCACGAGGTCATGGTGCGCGGCACCTTCGCGAACGTCCGCATCCGTAACCTCTTGGCGAGGGGAGCGGAGGGGGGTGTGACCCTGTACCTGCCGAGCGGAAGAATAATGAGCGTCCACCAGGCCGCGCTCGAGTACCGCCGCGCCCGAACTCCGCTCGTGGTCATTGCCGGTCGCGATTACGGCAGCGGTAGCTCGCGGGACTGGGCGGCCAAGGGAACGGCCCTGCTCGGGGTTCGCGCCGTGATCGCGAGGTCCTTCGAGCGGATCCACCGCTCCAACTTGGTGATGATGGGCGTGCTGCCCTGCGAGTTGTCGGAGGAGCCTGGCGGCTTCTCCCTCGACGGCACCGAGGTCTTCGACGTCGTCGGCGTGGCCCGGCTCGCGCCGCGCGGGTCCGCCCGGCTGCGCATTCACCGCTCGGGGGGAAGAGCGGACGAGGTCGCCCTCCGGGTCCGCATCGACACGCCGATGGAGCTCGACTACTACCGGCACGGCGGGATCCTCCCGTTCATCTTTCGACGGCTCCTGCGAGCGTGAGGGCGCGGGCGGGCTCGCGCCCGGCGACCGGGCGCGCTACCGTCGGGTCGTCAACGTTCGCTTCTGCCCCACGACCACCCATCCGTAACTTGAAAACGCCGGCTCCCGGGCCATGTTTCGACCGTCGGTGGTGCAACGGATGGCCCCGCAAGCGTGTCCGCCAAGGCGTCGCCCGACGGGGTGGGCGCGCGCGGACGGGCGGGGGGGCGGGAATCCGGCCACCGCGGAGGTTCGGAGGCGTGAGCCCGGTCCAGGATAGGCTCGCCACGGCTTGGTGGGCGCTGCGCATCGGGCTCGGCCTGGGCGTCTTCGCCGCGGGGCTAGACAAGTTCTTCAACTTGCTCACCACCTGGACGATGTACGTGAGCCCCCTCGCGGAGCGGTTCCTGCCAGTGAGCGATGCGACGTTCATGCGCGTGGTGGGGGCGGTGGAGATGCTGCTCGGGATCGCCACCCTCACCCGCTGGACCCGGCAGGGCGCCTACGTGACGGCGATCTGGTTGCTCGCCATCGCCGTGAATCTCGCCAGTACCGGAAACTTCTGGGACCTGGCGGTCCGAGACCTGGAGATCGCCGTCTCCGCCTTCGCACTCGGCCGCCTGAGCGAGTGGCGGGCGTCGCTGGCGAGGGCGCCGGTCGAGAGCGGGGCCCCGCTTCGCCGCGGGGGCGCGGGGGTGGAGAGCCACGCGCCGACTCCGGCCGGCTTGTAGAATGGAGGCAGTCATGAAGAAGATCATCCTGGCGGCACTGTGTGCCCTGCCCCTGGCCGCGCTGGCGACCACCTGGGGCAACGCGTCCCTCGTCGATCGCAACTGCGAGAAGAAAGTGGCGGGCGATCCCGACAGTCACACCACCGCGTGCCTGCTCAAGTGCGCGAAGAGCGGGTTCGGCATCCTCGACAATGGTCAGTGGCTCAAGTTCGACAAGGCCGGGAACGAGAAGGCCCTGGCGGCGCTCAAGGCGACAACGCACAAGGACCACGTGCGCGTCAATGTCACCGGCGAGAAGAAGGGCTCGGTCATCCACGTGTCGACCGTCAGCATCGTGGATTGAAAGGCCGGGGGCTCGACCCGGTGAATCCTGCCGCGCAGAGCGGGACGTCGGGTGGGCCGATTCGCGGACGGACAGGGAGCAGCGATGCGGAACGAAAAGAAGGAATTCCTCACGGATGTGAAGACCATCCGGCAGCGGGCGCGGAGCCACGTCGAGCAGGGAGCGGTCACCGAGGGGTATCGAGCAGACCGGGCGTCGGTGATCAAAGTCCTGAACGAAGCACTCGCCACCGAGATCGTCTGCGTCCTTCGCTACAAGCGCCACTACTTCATGGCCGCGGGCCTCCCCTCGCAGAGCGTGGCGGAGGAGTTCCGGCAGCACGCGGAGGAGGAACAGCAGCACGCGGACCGGATCGCGAAGCGCATCGTCCAGCTGGGAGGCGCCCCCGATCTCTCGCCGGCGGGGATGCTGAGCCGCAGCCATTCCGAGTACGTGGAGGGCGAGGACCTCCTGGACATGATCCGGGAGGACCTGGTGGCCGAGCGCATCGCCATCGAGACCTACCAGGACGTCATCCGGTACCTGGGCGAGAACGATCCCACCACCCGCCGGCTGCTCGAGGACATCCTGGCTGCGGAAGAGGAGCACGCCGAAGATCTGGTCGCTCTCTTTCATCGGATCGGTAAGACCGAGCCGGCGTGGAAGTCGGGTCCCGAAGCCGCCCCTGGTCATTGACGGGCGAGGCCCGCGAGCCCGGCCCCGCTATTTCACCGCGCCCACGGTGAAACCGGCGATGAACCGGTCGAGGAAAAGGTCGTAGACGAAAGCGATGGGGAGGGTGGCGATGAGGCAGGCGGCCATGAGAGAGCCCCAGTAGTAGACGTCGCCCCGGACCAGGAAGATCGGAACCCCCACGCTCACCGTCTGGTGCTCGGCGCTGTAGATGAAGGTGAGCGCGTAGACAAACTCCTGGGTCACCAGCGTGAACCCGAAGATCACGACGGTGAGGATGCCGGACAGGGAGATGGGGACGAGGACGCGGACGAAGGCCTCCAGGCGCGTGAGCCCGTCCACCATGGCCGCCTCCTCGATCTCCCGCGGGATGGCCTTGAAGAAGCCCATGAGCAGCCACACCGAGAAGGGCACGGTGAAGGTGGGGTAGACGAGGACGAGCGCCCAGAGCGAGTCCTGCAGACCGAGCACCGCAACCACCTTGGCCATGGGGATGAAGAGGAGGGTGGAGGGGACGAGGTAAGTGAGGAAGATAGCGATGCCGAGCCGCTCGCCCCAGCGTCCCGCCAAGCGCGCGAGCGCATAGGCCGCCGGGATGGCGAGTACCAGGGTGACGGCCACCACTGCGATCCCCACCGCAGTGGTGTTGAGGAGCCAGCGCAAGAACAGGGTCTGCCCGAAGAGCAGCCGGAGGTGCGAGAGCGTCGGAGGCTCGTTGAAGACGAAGGGGTCATTTCCGACGTTGTAGAGATCGCCGGTGCGCTTGAAGGCGGTGATCGCCATCCAGTAGAAGGGGAAGCCGAGGAAGACGACGGCACTACCCACCACCGTCCAGCGGCCGGCCCGGGTGAGCCAGCGCCCCTCCCGGGCATGGGTGATGGTCGTCACACGACCTCCGCGCGCGCAGCCACCCGCAGCATCCGCCAAGCGACGATCGCCAGAATGGGGACGAGGAAGACGGAGATGGCCGCGCCCGCGGCCAGGTCGCTTCCCAGCACCCCAGTGAAGAACGCGAGCGATGGCAGGACCTGAGTGGAATCGTAGGGCCCGCCCCGCGTGAGGACGTAAACCACCGTCATGTCGGTAAAGGTGAAGATCACCCCGAAGAGTACGGCGACGTTGATGATGGGACGCATCATGGGGAGGGTGATCTCGAAGTGCGTGCGCCAGAAGCCGGCGCCGTCCACCGCCGCCGCCTCGAGAATGTCCGGCGGGATGGAGGTGAGCCCCGCGAGCAGAATGACGGTGGCGAACGGCAGCAGGCGCCAGGAGTGGACCACGATCACCGAGAGCATGGCGAGCGTGGGATCGCCGAGCCACATGGGAGGATCGAACCGGTTCACCAGGTGGACCCGAACGAGGAGCCAGTTGATGACGCTGTAGATGGAGTCGAGGATCCACTTCCAGCCGATGGCGCCGAGCGAGATGGGCGCCACCCACGGCATGAGGATCAGGAAGCGGACGGCCCCGCGTCCCCGGAATCGCCGGCGCAGCGCCAGCGCCAGCGCGTTGCCGCCCACCAGCACGATCGCCTGTACGCTCGCCGTGAAGATGACCGAGTGACCGACGGCGGCCCGGAAGGTGGGGCTGGAGAGGACGCTGCGGAAGTTTTCCAGGCCGACGAAGCGGTAGCCGGTGCTCCCCACCCGAACGTCCCCCAGGCTGTAGACGAAGGCCAGCGCCAGCGGCAGCCCGACCAGGGCCAGGATGTAGAGCACCGCCGGCGCGAGCAACGCCCCGGCGAGCGCGCGCTGGGCCTTCATTCCCATGCCACGCTCCGGGCCGCGCAGCGCCTCTCCGTTCGGCGGTCGAAGAACTTGAGGCGGCTTTCGGCGACGGCAAAGAGGGCCTCGGTGCCGGGGGAGAACTCCTCGGGAAGGGTGGAGGACAAGCGCGAGACCGCGCGCTTTCGGCCAAAGCGGGGCGCGCCGAGGTGCCCGAGCAGGACGCGCTCGGAGCCCAGGTATTCGATGGTGTCGATGAGGAAGGGAAGGCGAACCCGGGGTTCGGGGACCAGGGCCTCGGGCAGGAAGTGCTCCGGCCGGAAGCCAACGAACACCTCGTCGGCGTCGACGATGTTCATGGGAGGGGACCCGAGGAACCCGGCGACGAAGGTGTCCGCCGGATCGTCGTAGACCTCGCGCGGCGTGCCCACCTGGCGGACCGAGCCCCGATCCAGCACCACCACCCGGTCGCCCATGGCCATGGCCTCCACCTGGTCGTGGGTCACGTAGATGGTGGTCGTCTGCACGCGCCGGTGGAAGTGGATGAGCTCCTCGCGCGCCGAGGTGCGGAGCTTGGCGTCGAGGTTGGAGAGCGGCTCGTCGAGGAGGAAGACCGAGGGCTCGCGCACGATGGCCCGGGCGAGCGCGACGCGCTGGCGCTCCCCGCCGGAGAGCTCGCGCGGCTTGCGCTCGAGGAGATGGCCGATGGCGAGCAGGCCCGTGGCCCACTCCACCTTGGCGCGGCGCGACTCCCGGGGCATGCCCTGTGCCCGAAGCGGGAAGGCGATGTTGCGGTAGACGGACAGGTGCGGGTAGAGGGCGTAGCTCTGGAAGACCATGGCGATGCGCCGCTCGCGGGGCGCGAGGCCGGTGACCACTCGGTCGCCGATGAGGACTTCGCCGCTGGTCGGCTCCTCCAGCCCGGCGATCATCCGCAGGAGCGTGGTCTTTCCGGATCCGGAGGGTCCGAGGAAGACCATGAACTCCCCCTCCCGCGTCACCAGGCTCACGCCGTTGACGGCCCCGGGCTGCCCCCTCCGGAAGACCTTCGTCAGGTTCCTCGTCTCGACGGAGGCCATCACGGTCCCAGGCCGGCCCGGAAGCCGCGGGCGCGCCTTGCCCCGATGGCAGCGTCGCGCCCCGGTCCCGGCTCCCCGCCGCTCCGGGCCGATCTCATGGCGAGGGCGGCGGCCGCGAGGCGGCGAGGGGCTGTTCGCCGACGGGCCGGGAACACCGGGGAGGCCTCCTTCCCGAATCGGCGCTCCGGAAGGGAAGAGCGCCCGGGCGACCCTCCGTGCTGGTGCCATAACCGGCGCGCGGGGCGCGGCCACACGTCTCTTGCGGGGGCAAGCGAATTATTGCGGGTGCAAGTAACTTGGTGGCCCCCCCGGACGGGCCGTCATCTCGGTGGCGTCCGGTCTCGCCGGACACCTTCACCGCCGGGCGGCGGTTCGCGCAGCCGGGGGGACGCTCCATTTCGTGTCCCGGCGTTGGAGCGGCCGATCCCCGCAGGGCGGTGCCCCCGCGGAAGGCGGTCCGGCCGGCGCCGCACGCCGGGCAACTCAAGACTTGCAAGGGACCCGGGAAAAGTGCAGTCGAATGGGGAGGCGAAGACGGAGAACCCCATGCGCGAAGCCTACACGTTCGACGACGTCCTGCTGGTCCCGGCCTACAACCACTACGAATCGCGGCAGCACGTGGACATCTCGGTGAGCGATCGGAGCGGCAAGCTCTCGCTCCAGCTCCCGCTGATGACGGCGAACATGGACTCGATCACGGAGTCCGCCATGGCCAACTTCATCGGCGGGAAGGGAGGGATCGGCGTCCTGCACCGCATGATGTCGATCGAGCGAAACATCGCCGAGTTCCGCAAGTGCGCCTACCCCGCCTTCGTCTCGGTGGGCTGCTCGGAGGAGGAGCTGGAGAGGGCCGAGGCTCTGCGCGACGCGGGGGCGAGCCACTTCGTCGTGGACGTGGCCCACGGTCATGCCCGCTACGTGGGGAGGACGCTGAAGCAGCTGCGGCAGCTGCTGCCGAACGCCTGTCTCATGGCGGGGAACGTGGCCACCTACGCGGGCGCGGACTACCTCGCCTCGGTGGGCGCGGACGTCATCAAGGTGGGCATCGGGCCCGGCAGCGTCTGCACGACGCGGGTGAAGACCGGCCATGGCGTGCCCCAGCTGACCGCGATCGAGGACTGCGCCCGCTGCGATCGGTCCATCGTGGCTGACGGCGGCGTCCGCTACGCCGGAGACGTTGTCAAGGCGCTGGCGTTCGGGGCCGATTTCGTCATGCTGGGCGGCATGCTCGCCGGCACTCGGCCGACTCCGGGGGAGCCCATCCAGGACGCGAGCGGGAATCGGGTCAAGATCTACCGCGGGATGGCCAGCCGGGAGGTGGCGGAGGAGCACCTGGGGGGCATCGCGGAGTGGAAGACGGCAGAGGGTATTGCCGTCACGGTGCCCTACCGCGAAGACGAGGAGCTCATCATCGCCGACATCGTCGGCGGATTGCGCTCCGGGCTGACCTACGCGGGGAGCATGACCATCCGGGAACTCCAGCGGAAGCTGAATTACGTCGTCGTCACGCCGAGCGGATGGCGGGAGGGAATGCCCCACAAGGCGTTCCTCTAGGACCGGGGCCCGTTCCCCGCTGCCGCCGCCGATGGGGTAAACCCCCGCCCACCCCCATCGGTGTCGTGCAAACCGGGCGAGGTCGGGCAATGCCGCCCAGCTGGAGGTGAACCATGGCCGCGAACGCCAGCCTATCGCGGTACGCGCTCCTCGGCCGCTCCGGGCTCCGGGTGTCTCCCATCTGCCTCGGCACGATGACCTTCGGGACCGAGTGGGGCTGGGGTGCCGACGAGGCGACGAGCCGCGCCCTGTTTCGTCGCTACCTCGAGGCGGGGGGAAACTTCGTCGACACCGCCGACGGCTACACCGCCGGGCGGAGCGAGGAGATCCTGGGGAAGCTCCTGGCCGAGACGGGGGAGCGCGACCACTTCGTCGTCGCCACCAAGTACACCTTCAATGCTCGAAAGGGGGATCCGAACGCCGGTGGGAACGGGCGCAAGAACGCCCTCCGGGCGCTGGAGGGCTCCCTCCGTCGGTTGGGGACAGACTACGTGGACCTCTACTGGCTCCACGCCTGGGACGGCCGCACGCCCGTGGAGGAGGTGATGGCCACCCTCGACGCCATGGTCCGCTCGGGAAAGGTCCGGTACCTCGGCCTCTCCGACACGCCGGCGTGGTACCTGGCGCGGGCTCAGACGATCTCGGAATGGCGGGGGTGGGAGCGGATCGCCGCCCTGCAACTCGAGTACTCGCTCGTCGAGCGAACGGTGGAGCGCGAGCACGTGCCTGCGGCGCTCGAGCTGGGCATGGGCATCTGCGTCTGGAGCCCGCTCGCGAGCGGCTTCCTCGCCGGGAAGTACCGGCGGGGTTCGGCCGGGGGCGAAGGGGAAGGGCGCCTCGCCGCGTTGCGGAGCTCGAGCAACCCCGCCTTCCACAAGTTCACCGACCGAAACTGGAGGATCCTGGACGCCCTCCGCGATGTGGCGCGGGCGTGCAACCGGACGCCGGCCGAGGTGGCCATCCGGTGGGTGGGCCAGCGACCCGGGGTGAGCTCGACCTTGATCGGTGCCACTCGCCTCGAGCAGCTGGAGACGAACCTCGCCGCTCTCGACCTCGAGCTGCCCCCCGAACTGGAGCAGAAGCTGGAGGAGGCGAGCCGCCTCGAGCCGGCCTTCCCTTACCTCTTCTTCGAGCCGGCCATGCGGGTCGCCATCGACGGCGGAGCCACGGTCCGAGGCGAGCCGCCCTGGTTCCGGCCCAGGGAATAGACACGCCCTGGATGGGGCGGCGGCCGTCTCGCCCCGGCGTGACGCCAGGTGCGGGCCCGCCCTCGGCGACTAAGATCTTCGCCTGGCCTCCTCCAGCCACAGGGCACGAGCCGGCCCCCGGCGGCATTGCGAACTGCGGACTCGGCGCGCGGTCGCCTCGAACGGAACGTCGAGTTGAACCTCTCCCCGCAGCGAGAGGATCGCCGAGGCAGCCGGCGGCTTCCTCACCCGGGACCGCGTCGCCGGCAAGGCGCTCCGGCCGCTCGTCGGCTCGAGGCACGCCTTCGTCCGACGCCGTCGGGCTACGAGGGCCCCGGAGGAAAGTGAACGTCGAGGGATCTCGGGTGCGGTGCTCCCCGCCCGGGGCCCCTCCAACGAGAAGGAGGACGGCATGCAGATCGGGATGATCGGGCTCGGGCGGATGGGGGCGAACATGGCGCGCCGGCTCCTCCAGGCTGGGCACCAGTGCGTGGCCTTCGACATGTCGGCGAAGGCGGTGGAGGAACTCACTCGCCACCAGGCGGTGGGTGCGTCCTCGCTGGCGGACCTGGCGGCGCGACTCGCCAAACCGCGCGCCGTCTGGATGATGGTTCCCGCCGGCGTGGTGGATCGGACCATCGCCGACCTGCTTCCCCACCTGGACCGGGGAGACGTCCTCGTCGACGGTGGCAACTCCTACTACGTGGACGACCTTCGCCGCGCCCGCGAGCTCGCCCAGAAGGGCGTCCACTACGTGGACGTGGGAACGAGCGGTGGCGTCTGGGGGCTGGAGCGCGGGTACTGCCTCATGATCGGCGGGGAGGAGGCGGTGGTGAAGCACCTCGACCCCATCTTTGCGGCCCTGGCGCCGGGTCTGCAATCCGCTCCCCGGACGCCGGGCCGCCCTCCGGGCGCCTCCACCGCCGAGCGCGGCTATCTCCACTGCGGGCCGAGCGGCGGGGGGCACTTCGTGAAGATGGTCCACAACGGGATCGAATACGGGCTGATGGCGGCCTACGCCGAGGGGCTGAACATCCTCCGAGGTGCCTCCATCGGGAAGCACGCCCGGCAGGTGGACGCTGAGACCTCTCCGCTTCGGAACCCCGAGCACTACCAGTACGACTTCGACCTGGCCGATGTGTCCGAGGTGTGGAGACGCGGGAGCGTCATCGGGTCCTGGCTCCTCGACCTGACCGCCGGGGCCCTTGCCAGGGACCCGGCACTAAAGTCCTTCGCCGGCCGGGTCTCCGACTCCGGGGAGGGGCGCTGGACCATCCAGGCCTCCGTCGACGAGGGCGTGCCATCCCCGGTTCTCACCGCTGCCCTCTACCAACGCTTCTCCTCGCGGGGAAACGCCGACTACGCCGACCGACTCCTCTCGGCCATGCGCTACGCGTTCGGTGGGCACGAGGAGAAGCCTAAGTGAGCGCCGCCGCCGCCGACGCCGACGCCCTCGTCTTCTACGGGGCCACCGGTGATCTCGCCTACAAGAAGATCTTCCCCGCGCTGCAGGGCATGGTCCGGCGCGGCGTCCTCTCGGTTCCGGTCATAGGGGTGGCGAAGCAGGGCTGGAAGCTCCCCGACCTGCAGGCGCGCGCCAAGGACAGCTTGGAAAAGCACGGTGGCCTGGACCCGGAGGCCTTCCCGGCGCTGCTCCGCCTGCTGCGCTACGTGGACGGGGACTACGCCGACGCCTCGACCTTCGCCGCACTAAAGAAGGAGCTCGGGGGTGCGAGGCTGCCGGTGCACTACATGGCCATTCCCCAGGCGCTCTTTGGCCTGGTGGGCGGCCAGCTCGCACAGGCCGGCCTGTCGCAGGGGGCCCGTCTGGTGATCGAGAAACCCTTCGGGAGCGACCTCACCTCTGCGCGCAAGCTGAACGCCATCTTGCACGAGCATTTCGCCGAGAAGGAAATCTTCCGCATCGACCACTACCTCGGCAAGGGGCCGGTCCAGAACCTCGTCTTCTTCCGCTTCGCCAACACCTTCCTCGAGCCCATCTGGAACCGGAACTACGTCGAGTCCATCCAGCTCACCATGGCGGAGGACTTCGGGGTCCAGGGGCGGGGCGCTTTCTACGACAAGGCCGGCGCCATCCGCGACGTAGTGCAGAATCACCTCCTGCAGATCGTCTCCAACGTGGCGATGGAGCCGCCGCCGCGGAGTCACGACGCCGAGACGCTGCGGGACGAGAAGATAAAGGTGCTGAAGGGGATCCCCTCGCTCGACGCGCGGTGTGTGGTGCGCGGCCAGTTCCGAGGCTACCGCCAGG
This sequence comes from Anaeromyxobacteraceae bacterium, assembly GCA_035499295.1. Lineage (GTDB taxonomy): Bacteria > Myxococcota > Myxococcia > Myxococcales > Anaeromyxobacteraceae > DATJZG01. The sequence goes on along the minus strand of DATJZG010000185.1, from coordinate 2,690 downwards.
AGCCGGGGGTCGCCCCCGGCTCCACGGTCGAGACCTTCGTGGCGCTGAAGCTCCACGTCAACTCCTGGCGCTGGCAGGGCGTGCCCTTCTACATCCGGGCCGGGAAGTGCCTCCCGGTCACGCGCACCGAGGTGGTGGCGCGCCTGCGCCGACCCCCCGCGATCGTCGAGGGAGTGCCGCTCCCCGCGAACCACGTGCGCTTCCGCCTGAGCCCCGACTTCGTCCTCGCGGTGGGAGTGGCCATCAAGGCTCCCGGAGAGGCGCTGGCGGCGCAGGAGGTCGAGCTCGAGCTCGCCCACAGCCGGGAGGGCGACCTGGAACCGTACGAGGAGCTCCTCGGAGACGCCATGCGGGGCGACGCGATCCGCTTCCAGCGCGAGGACTACGTGGAGGAGGCCTGGCGCATCGTCGACGCGGCCATCGCCGCCCACACCCCGATCCACGAGTACGGGCCGGGGACCTGGGGGCCGAAGGAAGCCGACGCCCTGGTCCCGGGCGGGTGGTTCCTCGCGAAGCCCTGACGGGCGAGGAGGTCTGCGATGGTCCAGCTCTGGCTCATCCGGCGCGCCGAGACCACCCGGAGCCTCGCGGGCGAGCACAACCGGGGCGAGGCGAGGCCCTGAAGGAGCGGACATGGCGCGAGCAGGCGAGGAGAGGAGAGCCCCGGCGACGACGGAGGAGGCGCGCAGGCTCCTGCTGCGATACGGCTGCGGGCCGGTGGAGTTCTCCGGGACGCCCGACGGTCTCTACGAGCGCCACCTCCTCTTCGACGACGTCCTCGACCCGCGCACCGCTGGGCACCGGCAGCGCTTCGAGGCGTTCGCTCGCTCGGTAAGGGACATCCTCTCGCAGCGCTGGGTCCTCACCGACTCCACCTACGACCGCGTGGATCCGAAGCGCGTCTACTACCTCTCCATGGAGTACCTGCTCGGGCGATCGCTCGCGAACAACGTGATGAACCTGATGCTCGACCGGGTCGTCCGGAACACCGTCCAGCAGGAGCAGCTTGACTGGTCCGACATCGTGGAGCAGGAGCCGGACGCGGGGCTCGGAAACGGTGGTCTGGGGCGGCTGGCGGCCTGCTTTCTCGACTCGATGGCCACGATGCAGCTGCCGGCCATGGGCTACGGCCTGCGCTACGAGTACGGGATGTTCCGACAACTCATTCGCGACGGCTGGCAGCAGGAGCGCCCGGACAAGTGGCTCCACCACCCGGATCCGTGGGAGGTGGCTCGTCCCCGGGACCGGGTGGCCGTCCGGCTCAATGCCTCGTTCGAGGTCCGCGGCGGGGTGCTGCGCACCGTGCCCGGCCGCCCCTCGACGCTCTACGGGATACCCTACGACCGGCCGGTGGTGGGCTACGGAGGCCAGACCATCAACACCCTGCGTCTCTGGGCCGCCGGCGCGCCGGACGAGTTCGACCTCCAGGCCTTCAGCAGCGGCGACTTCGTGGGAGCCCTCGCCGAGACGCTCGGCGCGGAGTCGCTCACCCGGGTGCTCTACCCGGACGACTCGACCGCCGCCGGGCAGGGGCTGCGCTTCGTGCAGGAGTACTTCCTCGTCGCCTGCTCACTCTCGGACATCGCGCGGCGCTTCGTCCGCACCAACCGGGAGTGGAGCGCGCTACCCGACAAGGTCGCCATCCAGATCAATGACACCCACCCCGCCATGTCGGTCCCCGAGCTGATGCGCATCCTGCTCGACGAGGCGCACCTCGGGTGGGACGAGGCCTGGGAGCTCACCCGGCGGTCGCTCGCCTACACCAACCACACCCTGCTGCCGGAGGCGCTCGAGCGGTGGCCGTTCGCCTGGTTCGAGGCCCTCCTGCCGCGTCACCTCGAGATCATCCTGGAGATCAACCGGCGGCTGCTGGGCGAGGTGCGCCGGCGGTTCCCGGGAGACGAGAGGCGGGTGGAGCGGGCGAGCCTGGTAGAGGAGAGGCCGGAGCGCAAGGTCCGGATGGCCAACCTGGCCATCGTCGGGTCGCACAGCACGAACGGCGTTTCCGCCATCCACAGCCAGCTGCTGCGCACCACGACGGTTCCGGAGCTCGCCGAGCTCTTCCCGGAGCGCTTCGGCAACAAGACGAACGGCGTCACGCCTCGCCGCTGGCTTCGGCTCGCCAACCCGGCGCTCTCGGCCGCCATCACCGAGGCCATCGGCGAGGGATGGATCGCAGACCTGGCCGAGCTGGGGCGCCTGAAGCCACTGGCGGAGGACGCGGGCTTTCGGCGGGCGGTGCGCGAGTCGAAGCGGCACCAGAAGGCGCGCTTCGCGAACTGGCTGAAGGGTGCGGCCGGCTGCGAGGTGGATCCGGACACCATTTTCGACTGCCAGGCGAAGCGAATCCACGAGTACAAGCGCCAGCTCCTGAACGTCCTGCGCATCGTGGTCCTCTACCGTCGCCTGCGCCAAGATCCCGGGCTCGAGCTCCCGCCCCGGACCTTCTTCTTCACCGGGAAGGCCGCGCCGGGGTATCGGCTCGCCAAGGTCGTCATCAAGCTCATCAACAACGTGGCGGGAACCATCGACGGAGACCCGGCCATGCGGCGACGGATGAAGGTCGTCTTTCTCCCGGACTACAACGTCACGCTCGCTGAGCGGCTCATCCCGGCCGCGGACGTCTCGAACCAGATCTCGACCGCCGGCTACGAGGCGAGCGGGACGAGCAACATGAAGTTCATGATGAA
>DATJZG010000184.1:0-12421 GCA_035499295.1 Anaeromyxobacteraceae bacterium | reverse complement strand
CGGGTCCCAACACTGCCCATCCGCCTTGAACCGGAAGGGCGACCAGTGCGCGTCTGCGGCCAACGTGGTCAGGGTCTCCGCCGTGACCTCGATGGGACGCGCTGCGACGTCCTTCCCAATAATTCGGGTGACGAGGGCCTTCATCGTCCGCCCTCCCCGCGAATCATCGAGAACGTGCGGCCAGCCAGCACGTTGGTCTCGCCACCCGGGGCCACTCGGATACGCGGCACCGAGGACATCGCCGTGAGCACATCGTCAACGGTGATGCTCGGGTCGTTCCAGATGCTCCGAAGACGATGAGCCCACCATACGACCGGCCGACTAGCCCTACTGTCTACGCGCCCAACAACGGCGTACAGCCCAAAGAAGCGCCGAAGCCGCTCTCGCCTGTCTCCCATCCTTCTGCACGCGCCCGGCTGGCCTATTGCGGTTGCATTCGTTCTGCCCTGGCCCATCCAGGACGAGAGCGCGTCAAGCCGACGCGTGCCTCCATATACGGTCTACTCGAGTGGGCCGACTTCCGGACAATCCGAAAGACCTCGTCATTACGCGTAATTGGACGGCCCGACTGTCGGCCGCTTCGGACCGTTACTAGCGCCCGGCGTTCGCGTCACGACGGACACGGATGGCCGTTCAACACTCGCCCTCAGTCAACGAGCTGAGCTTGGCACGCCGGGACGACTTAGAGTTTGCGCTTAACGCTCAAAACAGGCCCGCGACGGCAATCTGGTCGCCGATGTCCTTGGCCATGTGCTCGATGATGTCGGAGCCCATTCCCATCTTGCCGAAGACGCCCCCGGCGCCGCCTGAGCCCTGGCTCTGCGCCATCCAGACCGTCTTGCCGCTGGCCAACTCGGTGAGCCGAATCTCGATGCCCATCGCGTGCTGGGTGGCGGTCGTATTGTAGGTGTTCCCGTAACAGTTGGCACTGGAGGTGCCGGAGTAGTTTGCCGTCGCCGTGCCAGGGCCCGTCGCATAGGCCGTGGCCGTCCCGTTCGAGGTGCCGTAGCAGTTGGCATTGGTGTGCTGGCCGGTGATGACGGTCTGATGCGACTCGCCCGCGACTACGACAGTCAGGGCCGTATCGAGACCGGCGGAGGCACAGCGACTCGTCACAACCTCCGGCGTGACCGCGTCGATGGGCGGGAACAGGTCGAGTGAGGGGCGGGCCGGAATGCGCCTGGCCGCGAGCTCCCTGACGAGCGCGTCCTCATAGTGACGACGCTTCTCCATGTCGCTCGTGTTTACGAACACCAGGACGCCGCTGAAGTGGGCGCCGTTGAATTCGGCGCTGCGGACGGCGGTGGTCTTGGTCGAGACGCAGGCAGCAAGCAGAAGGAATGCGATACAAGCGTGTCGCATGGAAGGCCTCCCAGGTGAGCCCGTTGCGCTTGCAAGGACGCGCCCTTATCGGCCCCCCCTGAAAAGCCGCGACGCGCTTAAGGCGTCTCGCTTCCGAGATGGGGCAACGGCGGCAACCGATGTCACCGCTGACCCCTTGCACAAACTCGAGCGTCCCCACCCGACCAAGCCATGGCCTACGCTCGGCGAATGCTCGGCGTGGAACAGGCCCTTCAGGCGTTGAGGTCTGCCCCGCTTCACCGCTTCTCCGACTGGCCCAACCCTGGTGCCCCCAGCGTTACCGCCGGCGTCTACAGCATCTGGGACGGACGCGAACTCATCTACGTCGGCATGTCCGGCCGAAGCGCGACCGAGGAGAGTCTTGGTCACGCCAAGATGCGAGGGCGGGCATGGGGCCTGCGGACGCGTCTCCACTCTCATTGGTCCGGGCGAAGGAGTGGCGACCAGTTCGTGGTCTACGTGGCCGACCGCTTGGTCCTGCCGACCCTGACGAGGGCCCAGGTCAAGGCCATCGCCGCCGGGGAGCACTCGATGGATGCCCTCTGTCGAGCCTATATCCACGAGCGACTGGCATATCGATACGCCTGCGTGGCCAACGGGACGACTGCCTTTGAGGTGGAGAAGCGGGCTAGGAGCGGCGCTCTGGGTCCGTTCCCGGCCCTCAACCCGCTGCACTCAACCGGGACACGGCGCGCTCGCCCGAGAACTGCCCTGCCCCAGTACTGACGCTCATTCCCAGCCAGGCGCTCCGAGCCCTCCGGCATAGCCCACGAGCAAGTGAGCAGACGGCCTGGGTTGCGGCCCGCGTGGCCCTCCGACCCGTTATGCCCGGGTGGCCCAGACTTCCGGCGGCCACATCGTGCGGTCTATCTCGGGCCAGCGCTGGAGCGAGAGGCGTCCGTCCGCCGTGACATGTTCGACCTCGGGAACACCGAAGGCCTGGAAGATGCCTGTGAGCAGGCGACGAGCGACGAGAAGCGGAGGCTCGCTCAAGTCTGCCGCGTCTTCGACTGCCAGGCGTGACGGGCCTGAGTACGCGAACTCTCCGCCGTAATCGTTGAACCGTAGAACCGCGTTCTCGGGGGGCCTGAACTCGACCAGCACGTGCAGCCGCGGGCCAGCTTCTGCCCTAATTGCGTGCTTAAACGCGTACTCGACGAGGAAGTAGACCCGTTGCACCAGGTCTCCGGGCCGGACGACATTCTCCGGCGTGAACAACAGACGCAGTGACTGGGACAGCACCGAGCTTCCGTCACTGAATAGCTCGTAGTTCAGCGACACCTTCTCGCCGTCGCTCCTCACCAGCACACGACCTCCCGCGAGCGTTCGCTCCGTCATGCCCGACCAGAGATGCGCGTGCAGCCACGGCTGAGCGTTCCGTACTTGAAGCCGCTCGTTCCGTAGCGCGTCAACGGCCGCCGTGTCGATGTGCCAGTGTCCCGGAGCTCGTGGAATCGTGGTCAGAGTCAGCCAGCCCCCTGCTGCCTGCGTTGAGATGGCCCGGAACGATTGGTCGCCGAGTTCCCGCGCCATCTCACGGAGAGGGCGGTCGCCTTTGAACCGGGCAGCAATCTCCGCGATGTTCATGCTCCGCTTCCTCAGGCCGTCTCGCCGATAGAAGCGGTAGCCGTCGCCCACCCTCACCGCGTGCAGCCCCTCTCTCGGCGCGCGGAGCGTGAGCAGATAGAACGAGGGCTGGCCAGCCTCTTCGAGAGCAACGGGGCGCCACTCCAGCCGCGGCTCCACGAGGTCAGCCGCTGCTTGCGTCATCCAGTTTGTTGCGCCCTCCGAGACCACTACGCCCGGAGCCCCGGAGGCGCGCCGAGTCAGCTTGTCTTCCTCGACGCCGAGCGCGATGACCCCGCCGCCACTGTTCGCGAACGAAACGAGGTCCGCCGCGAACTCGCCCGTGTCTGTGTATAGGTCGCGCTTGAAGTCCAACGCGTCCGTCTCGGCGGCCTTGTTCTTCACGGCGGCCAGCACGTCGGCGTGAGTCCAGCGGTCGGGCGGTCTTGTCACGGCCCTAGGATAGCGGGCGCGGGCGACGGTGCTCTGACCACCCAGCACTGGCAAGCCATAGCTCGACCGCGCGACGGATGACCTCGGCCGAGGGGATAGCGAACTGCCGAGAGGCGCGGTGCAGCCGCTTGGCCAGGCTGGCCGGCATGGCGAGAGACCCGAGCCGCATCACCGGGCCCACCGCCGCCGGACCCCGCCCCGCCACCCGCGGCTTGGCCAGCTCGGCAGGTCGTCTGAGCCCGGCGTCGAGTGCGTACCGGATGGCCCCGGCAACGGTCAGCCCCGCGCCCTCGGCGGCCCTCCTCAACTGGCCCACAACCTGCGCTGGGAGCCGGACCGAGCCGATGCGCTTCTCCTGGACGTGATTCCGGACCGGCCTCAGTGCTTGCCCCCGCCGCTCCTGTATCGAGTGCGGCCGGCAGAGTCCGCGCGCGTAGACAGGCCGCTCACAACCTGGCGCGCGACATGTACTGGCCAGCCTCCACGGTCTCGCCCCCGCTTCCCGCGCCTTCGCCCAGGCTTCGACTATCTCCGCCAGCAGGCCAGAGTGACTGACCCCAAGCGCCCTTGCCTCCCGCTCGACGATGGGGACCGCCTCGGGTCGAACGTACAGCCGACCCCAGGCCAGGACCCGCGGCACGCCGACGCGGCTACGGATGGGTCGGGGCCGGACATGCTTGCCGGGCCTCTTGTGATGCGTCTCACAGACGCCGAACCGCACCGCTGCCCGTCCACAGCCCCGGACTCGGCATCTCGGCAGAGCGCGTTCCCGGTAGTGATAGAGGCAGAGGTCGCGCCGCTGGATGAGTCGCCCGCAGCCGGGGACAGCGCACGGCACCTTCGGGCGTGGCTTGCGGCCCACGGCCCTAATCGTCCTCTCCCGCATCCGGCGTACGCCTCACCCGAACCACCTTGATGACCGGCCAGCGCGAGCGCGGCCCGACCGGCCCACCGTCTGGCAGAAGCGGGCGGTGGGCGACAACTCACCCATGAAGGGGAAGTCGGGAGTTTGAATTAGCGCGTCTTGCCGATGTTCTGGACAGGGCGTCCTACTTCCTTGGGCGTACCTCGAAGGTACCTGCCGCCGGTTCCACGCCGCCGTATGCAAGTGACAAGACTCGTGCGGGAGGCTTGTCATGCGATGGAGCGCATTCGCAGGTTTCGTCATGGTGTTGGTCGGCCTGCCGTTGGCTTGCGGAAGCAGCAACACGCCCCCACCGCCGACAACGTTCTCGGGCTCCTACGCCATGACCGCGAACCACTGCAACGGAGGCCCGGGGCTCCCTGGAACTGCTCCCGGCATCGAACAAGGCAGGAGTACGAAGTTTGAGTGGACCGATGCCGGACAAGCCCTGACCGTGAGCGTGTCGGATGCCACTTGCACGGACTCGATTGGCTACCACGTGACCTATCCCTCCGATAGCAGCTTCACCGTGACAGCCTTTGGGGTGACGACTTGCTCCCCCAACTCTGCTAGCGCCTGCGCAAGTCTGTTGGCCGCGGTGGGCGCTCTTGGAGGCGCGTGCGGCGTCGCCCTTTCAGGAATGGATACTTGGAGCTTCACGGCCATCCCAACCGCAGCGGGAGGGACCGTGACCATCACAACTGTAGCAGGGGACGCCGCCACGGCTTGCAGTGATTCCGGCCTGAGCAACCCGCTTCAATACACGCTGACAAAGCTCTAGGGGCTCGTCACGCGCACGCTGCCCTAGTCCCTTCGGACTCGGACGCCGCGGACGTGACGCAAGGAAGGCGCTAGCGCTGGAAACGCCTCGGTCACCGCGCAAACAACTATCCCACAAAGCGTCGTAGTCCCTTCGGCCACCTCCCGTCCGAGACTCCGGACTTGCACCCGCCGGCTCCCAGCCCTTCGCTGCAGACCGAAATGCAAGGGGGTCACCGTGGCTGCGCAAAACGATGGCAAGAAGCCGGGCCCGAAGGACCCTCGTCCGGGCAAATCAAGCGCCCGGAAATTGCGCCGCCCGAAACAACGCCCTCGCCTACGGACTCAGCTCCGGCCTTTAGATATCGCAGCGACGACGAAGGGAGCTCCTGTTCCCATAGTCAAAGTCGCGATTGATACCGACCAGCCATTGATAGACGTCCGGGGTCACCTCTTTTGCTCGGACCATCTTGGCTCTTTCGGCGACATTGACCTGGGCATGGGGCACCCCTCGGGGCCTCTCCAGTTGCCCAAAGGAGATTATCTCTGCCAATTTTTTCACATAGACTATTGGGACGGAGCTACGAAGCTCGACGTCTATATATTAGATTCTACTCAATCCAAAACACAAGTCAAATCAATACCACTTCCGCCGCCAAACGTCTATGAGTATAAGTTTACTATTTCATAGAGGGGTCGGATTTACGGTCTGCCTCGTACTGCTCTGCGCCCGGGTGTCCGGCGCCCAGGTGGTAGTTACGACACCGCACGCTAAGCTCACGGCCACAACCAACGGACAGGCCACCGCCCAGGCCGGCGCCGACATATTTGTTGTGACACATGGCCAGAAAGATTGGGAGGGTTGGGCCCTGGGGTTTTCGCCCGTGGTTCTAGTCACAACAACAAACGGCGTTGGAACCATATTTTCTTCCAACGGCTCGGACATTACGAACTCAATTCCAATTAGACTCGGACTCGAGACTACATATTACTATATTCCGAGACTTCCAGATGATACTCTCGAGACGCCGTTTCCGCTTAGAATTGTATCGCTTGGCTTTCTTGCTGGATGGGACTCATTCAAGTATTTGTCCACAACAAGTCCTGATTTGACATTAGTAAAAAACGAGCAACATGGGTACGGTCTCCTCGGTTTCTATTTCGCGACTATACCGCCTTCTCTTGCCGGTGATTTGATTCCAAGCCTTGAACTCACTCTGTCTTCGGAGTGGAAGCACCAAGCCTCAACGACCCAAGCAATGTGGTGCGTTCCCGCGGGCTCGGTGGCTCGCCCTGACGGAACGGGCACCGACGCTGCGCAAATTTGCGATAAACAGCCTCTCGGCGCCCCGAAATCGATGGAGGTCTTTTCCGCCTCGGCGCTGGCCGGGGCTGCTGACCGAAAGGGGGCGCTCTGGCGCTTTGCGGCGGGACCGTTCTTCTTGCGGATGGGGGACGACTCGGGGGTTGGATTCGCTCTCGCCGTATATATCAGATTCGCTGCGCCCAGTGATTTCAAAGGTATTATTAAACTTGCCGTGAACGCCGAGTGGCGGATTGGCGGCACTGGCCTGCCTGACCAGAGAGTCTTCGCAACACTTGAGGTTCTGGCCCGGAAGACTCTCTTTGGGTCCGCACTCCAGTAGCTCGGGCGGAGTAGAGGTCTCGGGGAGCATGAGCTCTTCGGACCACGTCCCTGGATGCGCTTCGGAGAGGCCGATGACGGGCGCTTGGGAGATATTGAGATGATTATAATTCTTTGGGAAGCACTTATTATCGCTGGGTGCGGAGCATTGGGCGGTTTGGTGAATGGGTTAATGACGGACCGTGGGATTGTTATTCCAACACGAAAAGACTTGCCAGATGGCGGCAAGGTGTTGCTGCCAGGAATAGTAGGTAACATTGTTATTGGTCTTGCTGCAGCCCTATTCTCTTGGGGTCTATACGGGCCTGCGGCTGCCGTTCCTGTTTTTGGGGGAGATGGCAAGACCCCGGATGTAGTTCTGACGCTGGCGGCAATGGCTGGGGCCGGATTGGTCGGAGTGAGCGGGGCAAATTGGCTGTCCACTCGCACGGAGAGGGACGTCACGGCGGCTATTTCAAAGGCATTGGCTCAGGCCACTGGCCGGCCGCCCGACGGAAAGCCGCCCGACGGAAAGGCGGCAACCCCTGACGAAAAGGCGGGCTACGTCTCTAAGCTCGGGCGCGCTCTGGCGGGGAAGCTGTCAGCGAGTGCCCGCCTCACGATGCTTAGGTGAGCGGCCGGCCGCGGCGTTGCAAGGGTTCGCAGAGCGTGGCGCAAGGACCGGAAAGCGCGCAACTCCGGGCCCACTCCGCGACCACCTCGGCCAGCTCCCGCTCCATCGCTGAGCGCCTGGCCAGCAACGGCAAGTAGGAGACTGCGGCTGGGCTTATGGTCATGGATTACCTCCGATGCTCAGCCTCGGGAATGTAGTCAGCGACTTCGCGGCCGGATTGGCAGCGGCTGACGCCAAGCGGCCGGTCTTCACCAGCCGGACCGGACGCATCTATCAGGCCGGAATCGGACCTCACGGAGAGGACCGAGCCGTAGAACTTACCATCGCTGAGATGCGCACCGCGCACCCCGAGCGGTACACCGCCATCGGGCAGGGGCTCCAATACCCGAATTCCAAGCAGCGGTGCGACGTCTGGATTGGCGAGCCCGTCACCTGGGTGTTGGAAATCAAGATGGCGCGGTTCTTCGGGGACAACGGCAAGCCCGATGACACCTCGCTCAAGGACCTGCTGTCGCCTTTTGACTTGCACCGCAGCGCGCTGACCGATGCTCAGAAGCTGGCCGCATCCACCCTGCCCGGGCGCCGGGCTGTGCTCATTTACGGCTTCACCTATCCGAGGATGCCGCTTGAGCTGGCAATCGAGGCGTTCGAGGTCCTAGCCCGCGCACGAGTATCCCTGGGGCCACGCGCGTCTGCACCACTCGGAGCACTTGTCCATCCGGTTCATGCTCAAGGCGCCGTGTTTGGCTGGGAGGTCCTTGGGTATCACGCCAAACAGAAGTGATTCTCTAGCTCGGGAGCATCCATGCGGAAGGCCTGGTCGCCTCCATCCGTGTCCAGGATGGCCGAGTCGCACTGCACGGACCAAACGCGCCAGACTGAGCCCCTAGAGATGCCCCACCATCCGCCGCCCACGTTCCAGTAATTCTCCCGGCAACGAACCAGGTCGCCGTGCTGGAGGTCGGTCACCCGTACGCCAGCGTCCGAGTATCTCCAGCTGGGCCCTTCCCGTATCTCCACCCAGTTGGGGTTCGCTTCTGGACCTCGCCAGACGCCTTTCCGGAGGGCGTTGTTTATCTTCGCCGCCAGATGTTCTGCGGTGCGGTCGGCTTCATCGAGGCTTTGCTCTCTTGTGGTGAACCAGCGCCTGTGACGGAACCTGCGTCCGGAGGGCACGGTCGCCCCGACGAAAAAGCCAACCACCTCCTTCCGCTTCCCGTCAGGCTGCTTATTGAGAAAGACCTCTCCCCGGACTGCCACATGGATAGGACCAGGCGCCGCTGTATGCGCCGCAGGCTCGGGGCTCGGTTCCACCGGCGGGGTCCGGCGCGTGCGCACCGGTCGAGGAGGCGCAGGTTCGCATGACGGGCGTCGGGCGCTTCGAGGCTTCGGTCGCGGCGATGGCCGGGGCTTTGCCAGCCACCACCGCTGGTGGTTCCGCGAGCCCCGGTTGACGAGGGCTCCCTCCTCTTCGAGCTCGCTCCGAGCCTGGACCAGGGCGGCTCGGCCGTAGCGCTTCAGGGCCCGACGACACGCGCACCAGAGTGCGCCGGGGTTCTCGCTTATGAATACGAGCAAGGCGGTCCGGCAAGCTTTGACTTTGCCGGAATGCACTTCTCGACCCTCCCTGCGCGCCATCCTCAGGCTTGTACTACTCCGGGCCGACTCGCAGCTCCGCTTCGGCGGAGGCCCCCTGGGCGCTCTCGACGACGAGGACGGCCTGGTCCGCCTCGATGCGCTGAAGCCGGCCTGGGTGTGCCGCCTGTTGCTGGACATGCGTTCAGTATAGAGCTAGAGAGCAGCCGGCATGCCTCCCCCTCCCCATTGGCGCGACCGCATCGGTGCTCGCCCTCTGGCGTGGACCAAGGAGCGCGACGGGAGTTGGTCTGCGGTCGAGAAGCGCTTCAGGGTTCATCGAATGCTCGACGACCAATGGGCTCTCGAGGACGCAACCCGAGAGCCTCGCCTTGTCGGCATCTACGCTGCTTTGCCGCTCGCCCAGGGCGTCGCCGCCTACGTAGTCAGCAACGAAACTGGGACCCCGAAAAAGGGCGGGCGCTAGGCTAGGGCGTTAAACTCGCATGCTCGGCGCGCAACGAACCGCTCGCGATAACGAAGCGTCTGCGCGCTCAGCGGGTCCCTTTGATGGCGGCTTCGAGCGGCTCCAGGGCCCGCACCACGACCTTGGAGATTCCACGAAGCGCTAGGGTCGTGCTCCTCATCCCGGCAGGCAGGAGTTTCTTGCTCCACTTCTCCAGTTCCTGGTCTTTGGGCTCTCGCGCGGCAAGCGTATGAACCGCCCCGTCAAACTTAGCGGCGTGCTGAATCACCTCTCGCACGGTCACGAGTCGGCCGTTTACGGCCATTACGGGGTGGGCGAGGAAGGCATCTAGGTCAAGAGACTCGGTTGGCTGGGGTTGTAGGTAGTTCCCTGGGTCGATGCCCTCCAGGAGCGCCCAGAACTGAGGGAGGACAGCGGGCGGTGGCGCTGCATAGACGACGAATGCCAGCTTGATGCGGTTTCGTCGGCCTGCCTGAGTGGCTAACGGAGACGCGTCGAGGAGAAAGTGTCGCAAGATTCCCGCGGCCTTCAGCACCTCGTATGCCCTGACGGCCTTGGTCCGCTCTCGGAGGTCGGCAAGCTTCTCCAGAAATAGTCGCTCGTGCTCCATGACGCTTCGCTCACGGCCTCCTCGCCCAATGACGCCCGTCCGCTCGAATGTGATGAGCTACCGATAGCGCTCTATCTACTAAGCCTTTGGGATGACAATCCACGGCCAAGCTCTCGGAGGTTGAGCCTTAAACTCGCTTGAACTCGGTTCTATTCGCATCAAGAACCAAGACGACGAGAATGCTCGGCGCCGTCGAGGCCACTCGTATTTCAACGCATGGCCGAGCCAACGCTTTCGACGAATGGGCGGCGCCGGACACGCTCTCAAATGTGGATAATCCAGTTGACGTTCGCGTTCACTGGGCGCGTCTCGGCCCCACCAGCATCGGCCGTAGTTGTAGCTGAGCTAGTGCCCCATTGGGTGCCCCCAGAGGCGATGCCTCCGTTCGGTGCGTGATACGCGGCAGGCTGCTCAATGAAGGCGTGTACGTGGCTACGGAAGGCATCTGCTTCACTGCTCCCAACTTTGTCGCCACTGTTCCCGCCATTGGTGGCAGTCCGTGAAGCACTATCGGGGTCACGGCCCGCGCCGTTGTCGACTCCTCGCAGGAACTGGCCTCGGAGGTCAGGAAGATTGAACGTCGTCGAACCATCTCCAACGCCCCAAGCGGTACCAATCGCGGCAAAAAGGTTGGGGTAGTTGGCTCGGCTGACCGCGCTGCCATCGCAAAGGAGCCAGCCCGCTGGCGGCGTCGCGCTCGCAAACGCAATCACCACGCCGGGGGGGACGGATTCGCCAGCTGGTCCCTGCGGTCCCGTTGGCCCGGGTGACCCCTGTGGCCCGACCGCACCGGTGTCCCCCTTTGGACCTGGAGGCCCCTGCGGCCCGGTCGCGCCTGTGTCGCCCTTGGGGCCCTGGGGTCCCTGGGTTCCGGAGGCGCCGGAGCAGCCCATCGCCACCAGAAGCAGCGACGGCAAGAGCACTCCAAGAGCCGGCGCGGTCTTCATCGGCCACCTCCCCTCCACCGAAGCCACGGGCAAGGAAGCGCCAAGCCAGCGCACTCGCCCCGTAAGCGCGAAGTCTCCCGCTCGGCAACTTCCCTGTCCAAGAGGAAGAGACCCAGCATCGCCCGGCCACCAGGATAACCCGTAGCGCGCGGGGGCGGCCGGGGCACCCCGGGCGGCAGACTCAGCCTCCTGTGTCGTCCCCGCCGCCCGATTCCCCGGGCCAACCTCCCGCCTCGCCGAATCTGAGCCTCCCCTCGTTTCGTGGACACCCAAGGAGCGGTGTACATGTCCACGATGGCGAAACGACCACGGCGGAGGTTCAGCCCGGAGTTCAAGGCTGAGACCGTCAAGCTGGTCCGAGAGAGTGGCAAGACCGTCGGCCAGGTTGCCAAGGAACTGGACCTGACCGAGACGGCGCTGCGGTACTGGGTCCGGCAGGCGGAAATCGACGAAGGGAAGGGTCCGGAGGGGGCGATGACAACCGCGGAGAAGGAAGAGCTCACTCGGCTTCGCCGTGAGAACCGCACGCTGCGGATGGAGCGTGACCTGCTAAAAAAATGGGCGGCCTTCTTCGCCAAGGAGAGCAAGTGAAGTTCGCTCAGGTCCAGGCGGAGAAGGCCCAGGGGTGCGAGGCGTCAGTCGCGGGGATGTGCCGGCTGCTGGGTGTCTCGCGTGCTGGCTACTACGCCTGGTGCCGGAGAGCCGAATCGACTCGAGCCCGGAGTAGCCGGGAGCTGACGGTGCAGATTGCCGCCATTCACGAGGAGAGTCGGCGCACCTATGGCAGTCCGCGCATCCATGCCGAGCTCCGCTTCCGCGGGCGGCAGGTAGGGCTGCACCGTGTCGAGCGGCTGATGCGTGCTGCCGGCATCCGTGCTCGGCGAAAGCGCCGCTTCGTGCGGACGACGACGCCCGATGCGTCGCTTCCGGTGGCTCCGAACGTGCTGGAACGAGACTTCCGGGCGCACCTGCCCAACCGAGTCTGGAGCACCGACATCACCTACATCCCCACCCGCGAAGGGTGGCTCTACCTGGCCATCGTCGAGGACCTCTTCAGCCGGCGCATCGTGGGCTGGTCGACCGCCACCTCGCTCGAGCGGACGCTTCCGCTCGAAGCGCTGGGGATGGCGCTGGCGCTCCGAGTGCCCGCCACGGGTCTCGTCCACCACTCCGATCAGGGGAGCCAATACGCCAGTTGGGACTACCAAAAGCTGCTCGAGCTGCACGGCATCCGCTGCAGCATGAGCCGCCGGGGCAACTGCCTGGACAACGCCCCGGTCGAGAGCTTCTTCGGGACGCTGAAGAACGAGCACGTGCACCACTGCGACTTCGAGACCGTGGCCGCCGCCCGGGCCAGCGTCATCGACTACATCGAGAACTTCTACAACTCACGCCGGCGCCATTCGGCGCTCGGCTACCGGACGCCCATGGAGTACGAAGCAGAAACCAGACGCAGTGCGGCGGCTTAACCCACCCGTCCACGGGATCGGGGGAAGCTCA
>DATJZG010000183.1:0-60959 GCA_035499295.1 Anaeromyxobacteraceae bacterium | reverse complement strand
TGGTGGAGGCGCCGGGAATCGAACCCGGGTCCGAAAGACGTCTGGCGAATGGTCCTACGCGCGTGTCCCGGAGAGTTTACGTGCGCGCCAACCTCCGGGCCTGCAAGCGCTCACGTTCTCGCCCTATGTTCTCGACCCCGGCAAGGCGGCTCGCCTCCCGCCTGGGTCCAGCCGACGCTGACGTTCGCTCCTGCTACTCGGCGCTTGCAGGGGAACGGGCTAGCCTTTTTTTAGGCAGCCAGAGCCATGGGCTCGTTCGCGGTTCTGTGTGGTCGCCTTTTTACGTGGCCAGGTGACCAACCACGGCGCGCACCGTGCGCCTTCGGTCCTCCGTCGAAACCTGTTCGCCCCCATTAGCGAACCTTTCAACTATAGGGTCAGGCGGAGCATGGTCAAGCTGCGCCAGGAAGTGCGCCCATCGTTGCCGACTTGTGCGCGAACTGACTGGAAGAGTCCGCCCTACACCCCGTAGGGGGCATGACGGGCGGGTTGAAACCCGAATGAGGACTCCCGCGTCACGGATCGGTGCACATGTACAAAATATGAAGTTTGTGGACAGAACCGAGGCGGGAGAAGCATTGAGCCGGGTGCTTCAGGATTTTCGCCTGGGCGGAGGTGTGGTGCTCGCCATCCCGCGCGGGGGCATCCCCG
Organism: Anaeromyxobacteraceae bacterium; assembly: GCA_035499295.1. Taxonomy (GTDB): domain Bacteria; phylum Myxococcota; class Myxococcia; order Myxococcales; family Anaeromyxobacteraceae; genus DATJZG01. Next base: position 60,308 of record DATJZG010000183.1, on the reverse strand, counting down.
TGGGCGCTCAGGTGGCTCGCCACCTGGGAATGGCGGCTTCGGCTATCGTAGCTTGCAAGGTCCCGGCCCCCGGGCACCCGGAACTCGGCATGGGCGCGGTCGCCGAGGGAGGCGTGCGGCAGGTCGATCTGGGTCTCGCGGGCGTGTTGAAGGTGGCACCGGGCGAACTCCGCAGTGCGGTCCTCGCTGCCGAGGAGGAGCTGAAAAGGCGGATCCTGCTGTACCGGCAAGGTTGCCCGGTCCCCGACCTCCAGGGATGCGCCACTGTGTTGGTGGACGACGGCATCGCGCGCGGCGTGACCATGCGGGCAGCGATCGAGGCCGTGAAGAAGCTGAGGCCTGCTCGCCTGTTGGTGGCCGCGCCAGTGGCCTCTGCCTTCGCGGCCGATTCGCTCGTCGGCATGGTCGACGATGTGGTGACGCTGGTCCGTCCGGCCGTGCTGCGCTCGGTCTCCGAATGGTACGAGGACTTCAGCCCGGTTCGCGACGCCGACGTCATGGAGTGGCTCGCCGCCGGAAGACGCTCGGAGAGCGGAGAGCCGGCGGTCGCATAGCGCAGAGACCGCGAGAGAGTTCTCTCGAGTTCCGTCGTCGCGCCGAAGCATCCTCGGCTCGGCGCCTCACCCTGCGGCCCGAGTTGGCGGGTGCTCTTACGTTCCTACCGCCATGCGCCAGCTCTCGCGTACACCTGAATGAGCGGGACCTCGTCCAGGTACACCCCGGCGACCGGGCGCGCAGACCTGAACTCGGTCCAGGTGCGGAACTCTTTGTCGCGGAACTCCTGGTGGTAGTGCCAGACGGAGATCTCGGCGTCCTCAGGCCCGGTAGCCCATACGAGGTCTCGTCGCAGGCGTCCATCCCGCTGGTACTCCTTCACCGCGAGCCACGTCGCCTCCTGGAACCAGACCCTGGCGTTCGGGGCCGCGTGCTCGTTGAGCGCGGCAAGGACACGACCCATGTTGTCGCCCCAGAACTGCCGCTGCATTCCCATAGAGGCCGCCCCGGCGGCCCCACCGGCGAGCTCGTTCCAGGCCGCGGTCCCGAAGGGGTGAACGTGGATCACCTGCCAGGCAGCAGGTGCGAGCGCGAGTGCAGCGAGCGCCCCCGTCACCACGACAGGCCTCCGGGGAAGGAGGGTCCGGCCCGTGATGACGACGGCTCTCGCGCCGAGGAGCGCCAGGAATGGCATCGCCGCCATCCAGTGCTTCGTACCGCCGAAGTGCGGAACCGTCGGCCAGGCGATAAGGGACAGGGGAAAGAGCGAATTTGCGGACAGGAGCACCTCGGTGGGAAGGGAGACGTCCTCGATGGCGCCGCGGAGCGCGCGCACGATCCGCGCCACGGACTGCAGGAGACCGCCACACATGGCCGCCAGGAGGCCGGCGGGCACCGTGAGCACGGTCACCAAGAACGGGTAGCTCACCGGGAACGGCGGCTCGCGCAGGAGCGAGCCAAAGTACATCCACGCGTAGTTCTCGTGGTGAAGGTGGAACGCGAGGTAGTCGCGAAACCGCGACAGCGGGTGAGCCCACAGCCACGGCCAGGTGGCGAGAAACACCATGGGCCCGAAGATGGCCATCGAGAGGAAAGCGAGTGGGAAGCGAGCGGCGAGCGCCCTGGGACCCTCGCGAAGGAGAGCGGGGAGGGCCGACAAGAACCAGCACCCGAACAGGAGGGGAAGGAGGAACCATCCGTTGTGCTTCGTCGCCACCGTGGCGCCGAAGAGCAAGCCCGCCGCCACTGCCCACCGGCCGCTGCGCGGTTGGTCGCCGCCGCCCCCGATGCTGCGCCAGTAGGCGTACGCCGTCGCCAGCCAGAGGGCCGTCTCGGGCAGGTCCAGGACGGCCGGGTGAGAGTGGTAGAAGTGGGCCGGCACGAGGAAGAAGAAGGCCGGCGCAAGGCCTCCGCCCCAGTGGCCGGCGAGCGCCGAGCCCCACAAAGACAACACCCCGGCGAGCAGAGCCGCGAAGAGGAACGCGCCGAACCGGAAGCCCTGGAGGTGGCTCGTCACTCCCAGGCCGCTAGCGAGCAGTGCGTGGGTGATGGCGTATACACCCTTCGCGAAGCCGGGGTGCTCGTGGTTGGCGGCGTAGTAGCGATCGGCGAGCGGAAGCACCTGGCCGGGCGAGCGCACGGCCTGCGACCAGAAGCGCGCATAACCCTCGGCCGCCTCCACGTAGACGCTCTCATCTCGCGAGATCCCCACCGCGGGCGCGGTCGCCGCGGCCACCAAGAAGACCCCGACCGACCACGCCGCGGCGATCCGGCGGTTCGGGGAGCGCGGGAGCAGGGCCGCGAGGCGGGCGCGGATGGCGTGGATCTTCACGGCAGGGTGGCGGCGGCGAGGCACGTCGGTTCGCGCGCCGGACGCGCGAAGCTCAGGCGGAGCGAAACGGGGAGGCTCCTGCCCGCAAACCGGGTGGTGTCGAAGGCGAACGGATGCCAGCCGGTGTGGCCGGCCGGCTCGTCCACCTCGCCGAGGTCCTCCCCGTCCACTCGCACGCTCATCCGCACCGGGGACCCCGTGCCCTGTCCCGCATCGCCCGCGGCGGCGATATGGCCGCGGAGAGCGCGGCCCATGGGCACGTCGGGGAACTCGATCGTCAACGGGTGGGAAGGGTCCCCGCCAGGGGAAGCGACCACGCACGTCCGTGGGAGAAAGTCCACCTCCCGGACCTCGCGGCTCACGCGAACGGGAGGGGCCCCCGCGCATCGCAACCCTCCGCGCGCGTCGGATTCGCAGAGGTCTTCCCCCCGAAGGGCAACGGCCGACGGCAGGTGGTCGGGGAAGTAGTAGAGAGGTGTCGTCGGCGCGCGCAGGTCGTAGCGAGTCACCTGCAGCGCTCCCAACTGCTGGGGGCCGTCGACGGCCGACGAACGGCTGGCGAGGTCCTGCGCGACGCGCGCCGAGTAGCCCGGGGCCTGTGGGAGGGAGACGAGCCACACCCGGCGCACGCCGAGGAGTTCCTCGTCCCGGTAGGAGGGGAAGGCGAGGACGGGGAGAGGCACGTCCGGATGGAGCGGGAGCCGCTCCGGGAAGAACTCGCGAGCCCGCTCCGCCCAGGGAGGGGCGAGAGCCACCACGTCGCCCACGGCCGCGTCGCGGGCCACCAGGGCGGCGGCCGCCTGCCAGTCGACGAGGGACGGGAGCCGCGAGGGAAGGGTGGCGGAGAACCAGATCCCGTACACTCCCAGTCCCGCCACGCCCGCCGCGAGGAGCACCGCCCAGACTCCCGGCCGCGGAGGCCAGAGAATCCTCCGGGCGCGGGATCGCAGGATCTGACCGCGCGTGGGCGGAGGCTCCCGCGGAGTTCCGAGGACGTAGCTCGGGCCGAAGTAGTCGGGTCGGTCGCTCACCAGCGGTGACGTCGGGGGCCGCGGGTCGGCTTCAGGTCTTGGCGAGGCGGATCCTGCGCTCGCTCTTCTCCCGGCAGAACGCGTCCAGGTCGTGCTCCGGATCGGCGGAGAGCGCCGGAGACCACGACGGGTGCATGGCGCAGCGGGGATCGTAGCAGTGGTGTAGGTCCCACAGGTGGCCGACGAAATGAGTGCACTCGCGCGCCAGCCGTCGCCTAAAGACCTCGATGGTGGACTCGGAGACTCCGCGCGGGGCGAAGCGGAACGTGGAGACGAGGCCCCGGTCGCCTCCCTGCAGGGCGAATCCCCAGGCCGGCGGCTCCCCGAGCGGCCCCTTGGGGATGGCCAGGTCCACGTCGGTCAGGTAGACGACCTTGTCGTCCGCGAACGCCCGAACCGGCGGGGCGTCGTCGAGCAACTTGACGGCGTCGAAGCGACCGTCGGGTCGCTCGGCGGTCTTGGGGAGGGCGCGATCCCCCACGTACTCCGTCCCGACGCCGAAGGACCGGTACAAGGTGCGGGTGAGGTGGGTGATGTCCCCCTCTTCGAACGCCGCCAAGGTCACGATGCGGATCACCTCTTCTTCCCTCCCCTGACCTTCTTGGCCGGCTTGCCCTTGGCGGGCTTCTTCTCGGGCTTTCTGGGCGCGGCCTTTCTCTCCGGCTTCCTAAGAGCGCTCTTCGCCGGCTTCCTCGGTTCCTCTCCGCCGGCTCGGGCCGCCTTCTTCTCCGACTTGGCGGGCCTCGCGCTCTTGACGGCAGCCTCCGGCGTTTGCTCCGCCGCGCGCTCGGACTCGGAGCCTTCTGCGGCCGCCTCCGCCTCCCCGCCCTCGGGGGCGGGTTCCTCCCCTTCCAGGGCACCCAGGTCAAGGCCGAGCTCGTCGAGTCCCAGGTCGTCCTCGTCGGAGACCGGCTTCTTTCGCTTCCAGGGGGGGCCCTTCAGCTCGACCGGCTTCGGTGGCGGCTTGAGGGGAAGTTTCACGCCGGCGGGTGGCATGAGCGCGTAGTCGATGTAGTCCTCGGCGATGGTGGCCGGGATGCCGAGAGAGACGGCGACCTCGCTCACCAGGAGGTGACGGGAGCTGTCGTAGAGCTCGCGTTCCTTCGCCGGAAGGGGACGCAGCCTCGCGAGCGAGTGCAGGCCCTTCACGACCTCGGCGACGCCGAGGACCCCTCCGGCGATGAGTCGCTCCACGTTGTCGCGGTGCCGGACCTTCCAGTCCAGCTCGGGGTCGTCGTAGGACGCACCCAGATAGTGGAAGACCCCTTCGATCTGATCCGCCGAGGCGACGCGGCGCAGCCCGATGGTCGGGACCTTCTGGAGGGGGACGAGGACCGAGGCGCCGTCTTCCTCGCGCGTCATCTTCACGAACTCGAGCCTCTGCCCGGCGATGTCCTTCTGCTCCAGCCCGGCCACGCGGCAGACGCCCTGGTTCGGATAGACGACCCGATCCCCGGTCTCGAGCTCCCCGGCGGAGGCGATGTTGCCCTCGAGAGCCGGGTCCGGCTCCCTCCTGTCCTCGCGCTCGCGCTTGCCGGGAGGTCTCACGGGGAAACCGTTACCACGCGTGCTCTTGCCGGGCAACGGCGCACGCTTCGGCGAAGACCTGAAAGGGACCGGCTCGGCTACAGGGCCGCAGAGCGCAGCAAGGGCAACTCGACGGCAGCCGCCCGGAGGCGGCGCGCCGCCAGATCGACGTAGGAGTGGTCGATGTCCACGCCGAGGAAGCGGCGGCCCGAGAGCGTGGCGGCCACCCCGGTGGTTCCCGATCCGCAAAACGGGTCGAGCACCAGGTCGCCGGCGGAGGAACTCGCCGCGACGACGCGCTCGAGGAGCGAGAGGGGCTTCTGGGTGGGGTGACGCCCGTGGGCCTTCTCGCGGGGCCCGGGGGTGGGCAGTGCCCAGACGACCTGCTCGCCGCCCGGAGCCGGCCGATCGCTTATCTCCCACAGGTCGCGCATCTGCTTGCCGCCGTTGCGCGCCTTCATGTCGCGGTAGTTGAAGCGGTGCAGGAGCGGCTTCGACCGCATGGGCGCCGCCCACAGCAGGATCTCGGTGGAGTGCGTGAAGAAGCGGCAGGCCAGGTTCGGCGCGGCGTTGGGCTTGTACCAGGTCACCGTGTTGAGGAGGTGGAATCCCAGCTCCTGCATGGCGTAGCCCACGGAGAAGATGACGTGCTGGGTCCCGGAGACCCAGATGGTCCCCGACGGCTTCAGGACGCGCCGGCAAGCCGAGAGCCAAGTGCGCTGGAAGGCGTGGTCGTTCTCGACGCCGCGGGACGCATCCCACGCGCCCTTGTCGACGCGTACCCGCCTGCCGCTCTGGCAGGTGGTCCCGCCGTTCGAGAGGTGGTAGGGCGGGTCGGCGAAGATCAGGTCCACCGACCTGGGAGGCAGCTTCTCCAGGGTCTCGACGGTGTTACCCCGAACGAGCGTCCAGCCGTCCCCCCGCTCGGCGGTGCCGGGGAGATCGTCCCAGGGGTGCAGATCCAGGCGCCTCGCCATCCGCTCGCATGGTATGGGCGATACCGATCCTGTCCAGTTTATCGACCTGGCGGGAATGGGCCGTTTCATCTATCCTGCGCGGCCCCGAAGAGGAAGGTCGAGACATGGCAGACAACGGCACGGGCTCGGAGAATCGGTTCGAGGGGCTCTTGCGCCCCTGGTTCTTCCCGGCCCTCGGCGGGACCCTGGCGGTCGCCATCGGAATCTTCTATGCGACGGGAGTGGTGCCCGAGTCGCTCGTGGGCGGCGTCATCGCCGTGGGCGTTCCGCTGATCCTGGCCTTCATGGTGGCCCGGCCGGCGTTCGGCTCCCGGAGCCGGGCGTCCGCCGCGCTTCTCGTCCTCGCCGCCGTCTTCACTTTCCTCGTGGCCGCCATTCCGGCCCTGCAAGCGGTTCGCCCCGGCGAGCCCATCTTCGTGGCCGAGTTCGAGCGGGCCGACCAGTCCGTCTCCCTGCCGGAGGGCATTTCCGGAAGGGTGCTCCTGCTCGTGTCCGCTCCTCTGGGAGGGGCCGGGGAGCCTCAGGTGAGCTTCCGGCTGGGCGGTTTCGCGGAGCCGGTGGAGGGGCGCCTGGAGCGCACCTTCAGCTACGCCCGGGTAGGGCGTGGCGGGCGGGCCCGGGTCTCGCACGACCACGACGCGGACTGGTTCGAGGCCAGGATTCCCGAGGGAGCCCAGGAGATCCGGCTCGACCGCATTCAGGGGCAGACGGCGGGGGGGCTCCGGGTGAGCGCCTTTCGCGATCGGCTTCCCCACGCCATCGCCTGGATCCTGTCGGTGCTGGTGCTCGTCCTCGCGGCGGCGGGCGAGGTCCGCGCCGGCCGCGAGGCAGGCAGCACCATCGCGGCGGGGGTGGCGCTCGGGTTCGGGCTCGTGGTGAGCTACAACGTCACGCCCGCACAGTCCGTCGTCCCCTCGCTGTGGGCGATCGTCTTAGGGGCCATCATCGGAGCGCCCACGGCGGTCGTCGCGCGGTTCATCGCCCGGCGTGCCGTCCCGCCGGTTCCGGTGGCGAAGAAGGGCAGGGCGCAGAAGGAAGACGGGGACGAGTAACCGGAGCCGCCCCACGCCCCAGGTCCTGGACAACGCTTACGTCAAGGAGGCCGCGCGCGCCGTCGGCTTCCACAAGGTGGGCGTCGCCCGAGCCGACCGGCTAGACCCAGGGCCGCTCGATCGAGTGCTGGCGCGGGGTGCCGAGGCCGACATGCTCTGGCTCCGGACTCAGCGGAGCGAGAGGCTCGACCCTTCCCGCCTCCTCCCGGGCGTCCGCAGCGTGGTGGCGCTGGCGCTCGCCTATCCGGGCGGCCAGGGGGCCGGGTCCGAGGCCGGGCGGGCGGAGGTCGCCCGCTACGCGCGCGGGCGCGACTATCACGCGGTGCTGAAGAGGAAGCTCAGGGCGTTGGTGTCTCGGCTGCGCGAGCGCGACCCGGACGTTCGCGCTCTGCCCACCGCGGACGTCGCCCCAGTGATGGAGAAGGTCTGGGCAGCGCGAGCTGGCATCGGGTGGGTCGGAAAGAACGGCTGCCTCATCACCACCGACTTCGGCAGCTGGGTGGTCCTCGCCACCGTGCTCCTCGATCGGGAGCTCGAGCCCGACGCGCCGCATCCGGAGCGCTGCGGGGAGTGCAGCGCCTGCCTCTCGGCCTGCACCACCGGCGCCATCCCCGAGCCCGGACTGGTCGACGCCCGGCTCTGCCTTTCCTTTCACACCATCGAGCGCCGCGGCGAGGTGCCAGAGGGGATCGCGGCCCGAGTCGGCCGGTGGGGATTCGGTTGTGACGACTGCCAGACGGTCTGTCCGTGGAACCGCGGCCAGGGCGCCGTTGCGAGCCCGGAGCTCGAGCCCAACCGGCACCCGTGGCTCGACCTCGGCCGTCTCATCGCCATGGGGCTCGACGAGTACCAGCGTGAGTTCTACGGTACCGCGCTCGCGCGAGCGGGGCACGCGGGGCTGGTGCGCAACGCGCTCCTGGTGGCCGGCGCCTGCGGGGAGTCGGAGCTCGCTGCGCTCGTTCGGCGGCGGCTCGGCAGCGACCTGCCCGGAGTCGACGAGGCCGCCCGCTTCGCCCTCGCACGGCTCGGTGAAGGGAAGGGCGGCTGAGGGTGATCGACCTCCTCATGTTCCTTCACTCCCTCATCTCGGCCGGCACCTACCTGGCCGCGAAGAGGGCGCTGGTCGAGCTCTCGCCCTTCGAACTCGCCACGGCGCGCTTCCTGCTCGCGGGAGCGATCTACGCGGCCCTCCTGTTGCGCCAGCCTCCCCGGATCGCCCGGAGGGATTTCGTCGGGCTCGTCGCGCTCGGCTTCGTCGCCATCCCGCTCAACCAAGGACTCTTCCTCGGCGGGCTCTCCCTCACTACCCCGGATCACGCCGCCCTCCTGTACGGGTTGACCCCGGTGTTCGTATTCCTCTTCGCGTTGTTGCGGGGCGAGGAAAGATCGAGCGCTCTCAAGGTGACGGGCATCACCGTCGCTTTCACGGGCGCGGTCATCGTCCTCCTCTCCCAGGGCCGCCTCGCTGGGGTGGCACAGCCGAGGAAGGGGCTCGCCGGGGACGTCCTCGTCCTCGCGGCGGTGGTAGCCTGGGCCGTCTACGTGGCGTGGGGGAAGCCGTACGCGGAACGCTACGGCGCGGTCGCCACCACCGGCCTGACGGTGGTCACCGGGACCTTCCTCTACCTCCCTCTCGGCATGGCCTTCACGCGGGGGGCGGACTTCCGCGTGCTCTCGCCCGTCGGCTGGGCGAGCCTCGCCTACCTCGTCCTCCTCACCAGCGTCGTCGCCTACCTCATCTACTACTACGCATTGGCGCGCGAAGACGCGAGCCGCGTCGCCATCTGGTCGAACACTCAGCCGGTCCTGACCGCGATCCTCGCCTGGGCCATGTACGGCGAGCGCTTTACGCCGGCCTTTCTGGGGGGAGGAGCCTTGGTGATCGCCGGCGTCGCCCTGACCCAGCGGGGTTGAGCGTCAGGGGCCCGGTGCCGCTCGGTTGAGGAACCTCCCGCTCTCCGCTACAGGAAGGACCATGACTCTCTCCGAGCGGCTCGCCGCCGCCCGCACCGGCGCTGCGGTGGGTCCGGTGACGACGCGCGGGATCCTCCGCTTTCGCGGCCTCGACGCGCGCGACTATCTGCACCGGATGTCGACACAGAGCCTGGCCGCGATCGCGCCGGGCGCGAGCGCGTATGCCGCCTTCCTCGACGCCCGGGGACACCTCGTCGGCGAGGGGCTGGTGGCCGCGCGCCAGGGTGATCTGCTGCTGGTGGTGGAGTCCGCGGAACTGGACGGGCTGCGCGACCACCTTCGCAAGTATCTGGTCGCGGACGACGTGACGGTGGAGGATCTTTCGCCATCGCTGCGCGACCTCCCGGTGCTTGGCCCGAAGGGCGTCGCGCGCGCTCTCGCCCTCCGGAAGGGCGAGGCCATGGCCGACACGCCGCGTCGCGGAGTCGTGGCGCTCGAGGTCATCGCCTCGCCGGAGGTTGCCGAGGGGCTGAGGCGAGAACTCCTCGCCGAGGGCGCAGCCGACCTTTCGGAGGCGGACCTGGAAGTCCTCCGAATCGAGGAGGGGATTGCGCGCTTCGGCGCCGACATGGATGGGGACCGGCTTCCCATGGAGGCCGGCCTCACGACAGACGCGATCCACCTCCACAAGGGCTGCTACATCGGCCAGGAAGTCGTGCTCCGGGCGACGATGCGGGGTCACCTTCAGAAAGGGCTCGTGCAGCTTCGCCTCCCGGACGGAGCGGAGTGCGGCACCCGCTTGCGGGCCGATGGCGCGGAGGTGGGGTGGGTGACGAGTGCCGCCGAGACCACACGCGGGCGCCTGGGGCTCGGTTACCTGAGGAGGGCCTACTGGAAAGTGGGCGCGCAGGTCGAGGCGGGTGCGGGAGAGGCGGTGGTGACGAAGGTGATCGTTCACGAGCCCGACTAGCGTGCGAGCCCGCCCGGGAGGGCACCCTGTGCACTCCACGAGGATCGCGGACGCGGGAAGCGCCCGACGGCGTCGTCCCTAGGCTTCTGCCACCGGCACCTCGGCGCCCCGAACCCGGTCCTCGCCCTCGCGCAGCGCCTCCACCTCTCGGCGGAGCGCCGCTATCTCCCCTTTCAACTCCGCCTTGGTCGAGCGCATCTCCGAGCGCACGTCCTCGAACGTGAAGCGGATCTCTTCCGGGGAAACACCGAGGAGCACCCTGCGGGCGATCGCCAGGGCGCTCGAAAGTGGGCTCTTCATGAACGCATTCTAACTCTTCTTGAGCGGGCAGGCGGAGACCGCCGTGGTGGGGTCGACCGCTGCCGAGCCGCTCACGATCTCCGTGACGGTCCCGTCCTGCGCGATGACGTAGGTGGTCCGGTTGGCGAGGCCGACGACGGGCACGCGCCCCCCGTACTGATCGGCCACCTTCCCGTCTCCGTCCGAGAGAAGCACGAAGGGCAGGTGGTATTCATCCTTGAACTTCTTCAGCGTCTCCACCGAGTCGGTCGAAACTGCCACCACTTCCGCTCCCTTCTTCTCTACCTCGGCATACCGGTCCCGGTACGCTTGGTTTTCCTTCGTTCACCCGGGCGTGAACGCCTTGGGGAAGAAGGCCAGGATCACCGGCCCCTTGCCTAGCAGACCCTTCAGCGCCACCGGCTTGCCGTTGGTGTCCGAGAGCGTGAAGTCGGGAGCCTTGTCGCCGACCTTGAGGGCGGAGGCGCCCAGGATCATGGCCAGAAATGGGAGGGTCATCGCGGGGAGCTAGTCGAGGAGATCCGCTGGCGCAATCGATCTCGCCGGGCACCACCCGGGCGGGTTTCGCGGCGCCGAGCGCCCCGGCCGGGAGGAGGCCCCTCTGCCGCTTCGCGCCGGACCTTCTTCTCGCGCCGACCGCCAGGGGCGGGAGTGGTCAGGTCGGGTGAATGGCCGCAGCTCGCGAGAGCGCCCGGGCCACCGACTGAGCCCTCGCGAGGGTCTCGGGGGACGAGGAAGGGGTCCTCACTGCCCGCGGCTCCTCTGCCCCGAGGCTCGGGCCGAGGACGAGCCCGGCGAGGCGCGATGGATCGGGCAGGCGGGGGCCGACCGCGTCGAGTGCGCCCGACGTGAGCAGGGCGGCGTTGGGCTCCGCGGCGGCGGCGCGGGACAGTATCTCCAGGCGGACCTCCGGCCTGTCGGGGCCGGTCTCCAGGACCGCGTCGGCGCCGGCCACCGCCTCGCCCAGGTCGGTGGTGGCGAGCACGCCGTCGAGGATGGTCTGGCGGTGTTCGGCCGGGGCGAGCCCGAGGCGCACGGCCTGTTCGAGCTGCTGTCGCACGAGAAGGAGCGCCCCGCGGAGCGCGCCCTCGCTCGGGTCCCAGAGCCGGACGTGCAGGCCGGCGAGCGCCGCCAGGCGGGCCACGGCGATCCCGGTGTCACCGGCTCCGAGGATGGCGAGTGTCTCGGCGTCCACGCGCCCTCCTTACAACCAGCTCGCTACTCTGGCAACTTGAGCGCTTTCGGTCCGGCAAGCATGATCGGCCCGGAGGAGGACTCCATGAAGGCGATGGCGATGAGGGGGCACGGGGGGACGGAGGTCCTGTCGATGCAGGAAGTGCCCGACCCGCGGGCGGGAGCGGGGGAGGTGGTGGTGCGCGTGCGAGCCGTGGCCCTCAACCACCTCGACATCTGGGTCCGCAAGGGCTGGCCCGGGCTGTCGCTCCAGATGCCACACATCCTGGGCGCGGACGTGGCGGGCGTGGTCGAGGAAGCGGGCCCCGGACTGAAGGGCGTCCAGGTCGGGGACGAGGTGCTCCTCAACCCCGGTGTCTCCTGCGGTCGTTGCGAGCAGTGCCTGCAGGGGGAGGACAACCTCTGCCGCCACTACGGCATCCTGGGCGAGCACCTCGCCGGCGGCTACGCGGAGCTCGTCGTGGTTCCGGCGGCGAACCTGCTCCCGAAGCCGGCCGGCCTCTCCCACGAGCAGTCCGCCTGCATCCCGCTCGTCTTCCTCACCGCCTGGCACGCCCTCCTCTCTCGCGCCCGCCTCCGCGCCGGAGAGACGGTGCTGGTGCACGCGGCCGGCTCCGGGGTGGGGAGCGCCGCGGTGCAGATCGCGAAACTCGTTGGCGCCACCGTGATCGCGACCGCCGGGAGCGACGCGAAGTGCGAGCGCGCCCTCGGCTTAGGAGCCGACCACGCCATCAACTACGAGAGGAGCGACTTCCTCCGCGACGTGAAGGCCCTCACCGGACGTCGGGGCGTCGACGTCGTGTTCGAGCACACCGGCAAGACGACGTGGGAGAGATCGCTGCTCGCGCTCGTGAACGGGGGGCGCCTCGTCACGGTGGGGGCGACGACCGGCTACGACCCCACCACCGATCTCCGCCACGTGTTCTACCGGCAGCTGTCGGTGCTGGGCTCGACGATGGGGTCCAAGGGAGAGCTCTTTGAGATCCTGCGCTTCGTCGAGGCGGGGAAGCTGCGGCCGGTGATGGATCGAGCCCTTCCTCTCGCCGACGCCGCGGCCGCGCAGGACGCCCTCTCGCGGCGCGAGCAGTTCGGGAAGCTCGTCCTCGTGCCCTAGACGTGAACTGGCCGGCGCCGGCAGCGCGCCGGTCTACGCGAAGCGTACCCCGCGCCTCATCGCCCGCAGGCGCCTCACTCGCTCCTCAAGGGGCGGGTGGGTGGACAAGAGCGACGCGAACGCGCGCCCGTGGAGCGGGTTCACGATGAAGAGGTGGGCGGTCGCCGGCCCGGCGAACTCGTAAGGGCGCACTTCGTTTCCCCTCTCCAGCTGCTCGAGCGCCTGCGCGAGTGGCTCGGGGTCGCCCACCATGCGCGCGCCGGTCTCATCGGCCGCGTACTCCCGAGAGCGGGAGACGGCGAGCTGGATGAGCAGGGCCATGATGGGGGCGAGGATGGCCCACGCCAGCGCCGCCAGCATCCCGCCTCCGCGCCCCTCTTCGTCGCGGCCGCCAAAGCCGCCGAAGATCCCGGCCCACTGGATCATGTGGCCGAGAGAGGAGACGAGGCCGGCCACTCCCGCGGCGACGGTGGCGATGAGGACGTCCCGGTTCTTCACGTGGCTCAGTTCGTGGGCGAGGACTCCCTCGAGTTGTTGCCGGTTCAGGATTTGGAGGATGCCCTCGGTCACCGCCACCGCCGCGTGCTCGGGGCTGCGCCCGGTCGCGAACGCGTTCGGCGCGTTCGACGGGATGAGGTGGATGCTCGGCATGGGCATCCCCTCCTTGCGGGTGAGGCGCTCCACGATCTCGTAGACCTCGGGGAGCTGCTCCCGGGTGACCGGCTGCGCTCGGTTCGCCGCGAGGGCGATCCGGTCGGAGAACCAGTACATGACGAAGTTCATCGCCAGGCCGATCCCGCCGAAAAGGACCATGCCCTGGTAGCCGCCAACGAGGTTCCCGCCGATGGCGAGCACCGCGATGAGGCCCGCCATGAGCGCGAAGGTCTTCAGGTATCCGGCGCTTCCGCCGTAGCTCGGGGTTCCGCTGCCGCGCGCCTTTGAAGTTTCGTTTGAAGGTTCGTTCCAAGCCATATGGCCGAGTCTAACCACGCCCTCGCCGCGGTCAAACCGGAAGGGATTGGGCGCCAGGCGAAAAGCCAAAGCGGGGCGATAAGTTAGCGCACCGGGGGGAGTCGTGATAAACGCGATGCCGGGTGATATCGGAGGCGGGAATGGCGGCGAAGAAAGCGCGCGCGGTAGCGGCCCGGCCGGCTTCCGCTGGGAAGGGCGGCCGGCCGGTGAAGCAGCTGGAGCTGGTGGCGGCGGAGACGCCGGGGATGCCGCGGCGCGGCAAGGGCCCGGTCTCCCGGGCGGCACCCCCGAAGCCCTCAGCGGTGGCGCCCCTCCCGGAACTCGTTCCGGTGGCGGGCGAGGGCCTGGTGGAAGACGGCGCCTCCCGGGACGCGGGGCCGAAGCGTCCCCGCCGCCGCGCCACGGCCGAGCAGATGGCGGCGAAGCAGCGCGAGATCTCCATCTCGGAGTTCTTCACCAAGAACCGCCACCTGCTCGGCTTCGACAACCCTTCGAAGGCGCTCCTCACCACCATCAAGGAGGCGGTCGACAACTCGCTCGACGCCTGCGAGGAGGCCGGGATCCTCCCCGAGATCACCATCGAGGTGCGCGACCTGGGGTTCGAGGCGTCGGGCGAGCTCACGAAGGGAGAGGGGCGCTTCGTGGTCGTGGTCGAGGACGACGGGCCCGGGATCGTGAAGGCGCAGGCCCCCAAGATCTTCGGCAAGCTGCTCTACGGATCGAAGTTCCACCGGCTGAAGCAGTCGCGTGGTCAGCAGGGCATCGGCATCAGCGCTGCCGCCATGTACGGGCAGCTCACCACCGGCCAGCCGATCCGGGTGACGAGCCGGACTGGGAAGGGAAAGCCCGCCCACTCCTTCGACATCCAGATCGACACGCGAAAGAACAGCCCGGTGGTGACCCGCGACGAGGCCCTCGGCGAATGGCACCAAGAGCACGGGACTCGGGTGGAGCTGGAGATCGTCGCCAACTGGCAGCAGGGCCAGAAGTTCGTCAACCGCTACGTCGAGCACACCGCCCTCGCCAACCCGCACGCCACGGTGCACTACGTCCGGCCCAAGCAGGAGAAGCTCACCTTCCCGCGGGCGACCGAGGAGCTCCCCAAGGAGGCGCTCGAGATCCGGCCGCACCCTCACGGGGTGGAGCTCGGCGCGCTCATGACCATGGCGTCGGACTCCAAGAGCCACGACGTGAAGGGCTTCCTGCAGACGTCGTTCAGCCGGGTCTCGTCGACGGTGGCGGAGGAGATCCTGCGAGCAGCGGGGCTGAAGGAGCGCCTGCGCCCTCGGGAGATCGCGGAGGACCGGGCGCTGGCCGAGAAGCTGCACCAGGGGATCCAGGCGACGAAGATCATGGCGCCCCCCACGAACTGCCTCTCGCCCATCGGCGACGAGCTCATGCGACGCGGGCTCGTCTCCTTCCTGAACGTCATCGAGAGCGAGGGACCGGACGACGAGGAGGACGGCCAACTCGACCTCGACCACGCCGGCAAGAAGAAGTCCTCGAAGCGGGGCAAGGAGGCGGCGGCCGCGGCACCCGAGGTGCCGGACGCGACCCCGGAGGAGGGAGTGGAGAAGATCAAGGGGCACAACTACTTCATCGCCACGGTGACCCGCTCCCCCAAGGTCTACCGGGGCAACCCCTTCCAGGTGGAGGTGGGGCTCGCGTACGGGGGCAGCTGGCCGGCCGACAAGCCCATCGAGCTCTTCCGGTTCGCGAACCGGGTGCCGCTCCTGTTCCAGCGCGGTGCCTGCGGCGTCACCGAGGCCATCGTCAAGACCGATTGGAGGAACTACCTCCTCAGCCAGCCCAAGGGTTCGCTCCCGGTGGGCCCCATGGCGCTGCTCGTGCACGTCGCCTCGGTGTGGGTGCCCTTCACGAGCGAGTCCAAGGAGGCGGTGGCCCACTACCCGGAGATCATCCGAGAGATCCAGCTCGCGGCGCAGGAGTGCGGTCGCAAGCTCGCCGCCCACATCCGGAAGAAACAGCACCTCGACTACCAGGCGCAACGGCGCTCCATCTTCGAGCTCTACATCGTCGAGCTGGCCCAGGCCATAGGCAAGATCGTGAAGCGGAGCCCGGACCCCATCCGCCGCGAGTTCCTGCGCCTGGCGGAGAAGGTGACCGAGGCGGACCTACAGGGGCAGGACGCGAAGCTGAAGGAGGCGAGCGAGAGCGTGTCGCGCCGCCCGCGGCGGAGCGAGGAGGACGAGTAGGCCATGGCGCGGATGGACGCGGTGTCGAAGAAGACGGTGACGAAGATCGAGAAGCTCGCCGAGTCGGTCCTGAAGGCGGTAAAGGGTGGGAAGAACCCCTTCGTGGAGATCGCGGTGCGGTCGCTCGCCAACGTCCGCTTCAACGAGAAGAAGCGGGTGATCGAGCTCGGGAGCCAGCGCCAGAAGCGCTACTTCTTCAACGTGTCGATGGCGAAGAAGTTCATGCAGACGTTCCTGGTCTCCGAGGCCTGCAAGGAGCTCATCGACTCCGGCAAGACCACGAGCATCCGCGATCTCTACTACATCACCAAGCACACCATCGGCGACACCAAGCAGAACACCTTCGAGGAGCAGGACGAGTCCGATCCCATCATCGAGGACATCGAGGTGTCCCTGGACGCTCTCCGGGAGGAGCTGCACCTCTTCGCGTCGCGAAAGGGCACCATGGTCGGGCCCATCACCATCCGCGACTCCGGCGACACCATCGATCTGCGACGCATGGGTTCCGGGGGATGGGGCGTCCCCTCCATCGTGGAGGAGAACATCATCCAGTTCGGCAAGCACGAGGCGAAGTACGTCCTCCTGGTGGAGAAGGACGCCGTCTGGAGCCGGTTCAACGAGGACAAGTTCTGGAGGCGTCAGGGCTGCATCATCGTGCACGGCGGGGGGC
This sequence comes from Anaeromyxobacteraceae bacterium, assembly GCA_035499295.1. GTDB lineage: Bacteria > Myxococcota > Myxococcia > Myxococcales > Anaeromyxobacteraceae > DATJZG01. The sequence goes on along the minus strand of DATJZG010000183.1, from coordinate 44,045 downwards.
AACCGCCGCGCGGGGTGCGGCGGCTGGTGCAGCGCCTCCACCGGGAGCTTGGTTTGCCGCTCTACGTGCTCGTGGACAACGATCCCTGGGGCTTCTACATCTACTCCGTGGTAAAGCAGGGCTCCATCAACCTGGCCTTCGAGTCCATGCGGATGGCGGTGCCGGACGCGCGCTTCATCGGCCTGTCCTCCTTCGACAAGCTCACCTACAAGCTCCCCGCCAACGTGGCCATCAAGATGGACGACGGCGACGTGCAGCGCGCCAAGCAGATGCTGGCCTATCCCTGGTTCCAGGCGAAGCAGTGGCAGCAGGAGATCCAGGAGATGGTGAAGTCGGGAGTGAAGTACGAGCTCGAGGCGCTGTCGCGGCGCGGGATCTCCTTCATCACCGAGGAGTACCTGCCGAAGAAGCTCGCCGAGAAGGACTGGCTGGCGTAGCGTTGACGGACGCCGTCCCGGGGGTACACTGCCGGTCCCGAAGGAGGAGCTCTCATGCCGAAGCAGGTCTCCAACCGCACCAAGCGCAAGGTCAGCCGGCGCAGCAAGGTGAAGCGGACCGCCGCCAAGCGCGCCCGTGTTCGCAGCAACAAGCGCAAGCGCCGCGCCAAGCGCGGCCCGTAGTCGGGGTGGCCCCGGCCCGCGGACCGACTGCAGCCGCGAGACCGCGGCGCAGCGGTTCTCGGCCATTCCGGTCCGTCAGCCGCGTCGCCGTCCGGACGACGTGGATCGCCTCGCTTCCCGGTAGCCTGTCAGCGGGCCTGGCGAAGCCGTGCCGGCTCGCCCTGGAAGGCGGCGCAGCGCTCCATCCAGACCTCGAGGATGCCGCGCTCCGCCTCCCCGAGCCTGCGGGCGAAGATGGCCGGGAGGTCCTCCCGGACGGAGCGCGCGCTCGCCTCGTACGCGTCGCGCGTGAGCCCACCCTCCAGGAGCCGATACCGCAGGAAGAGGAGCCACGTTTGGACGACGTCGGTCATGCAGTAGGCCGCGATGGCGTCGAGATCCCCCCGCGCGTAGAGCGCCTGGACGTCCCGGCCGGCGACGTCCTCCTTGCCGGGGAGGCCGATGAGCTTCGCGTAGAGGTCGAGCGTCGCCGCCGGCGCCGCTCGCCGGTTGGAGAGGAGGTCGAGGAGGTCCAGGTGGCCAGGCGAGCCCTCCTCGCGGGAGTCGAGAAACCATCTGGGAGCCGGCACTCCCGACTTGAGGGAGCGGAGCTCGAGCACGGGGAGGTCGAACCCCCGGCCGTGGAACGAGATGAGCGTCCTGCCGGCAAGCCGCTGCCAGGTCTGGCGGAGGAAGGCTGCCTCGTCCGAACCCTCTCCCCGGTCGGTCCAGGATGTCGCGTCGACGACTCGGAGCACGCCGTCTTCATCCTGCGCCTCCAGGGTGCAGGCAGCGACCGGGCGGTGGTAGGGCAGCGGCAGGAAATCGCTGCGACCCCCGCTCCGGGCCCGCCGCTCGTCCACCAGTCGACGGACCTGCTCGGCGTAGGGGCGCCCGGGCTGTCCGTCCACGGCGGACACCAGGGCGGCGTCCGGAACGGTCTCTAGATCCAGGGTGACAAAGCGCTCTCTCACGCAATCCAGGGTACGGGCCGAGTCTGACACCCGGTCTCTTCGTCTCTTCTGAGCTCCTCGCCTCGGAGAGCGCGGGTGGCGGGCCCTCCGCCGGGCGGTTCTCGGCCGCCGGCGTCGAACGGAGGCGCGAGAGCGCGTCGTCGGCCATTTTTTTCACCCAAGGTCTTGGGCTCACCGGGAGTAGGCGAGTGGTCGACCCATGAAGGGCCTAGAAGGGGCCGCCGAGAGCGACCCATATAAGCGCGTTCTCTGCGTCTATTCGATTGGGGGCACCCATGACCACGGTCGACCTTCGTTCCGCGATCGCCGTCGAGCTCAAGAAGAACTGGGGCTGGCTCCTCCTCTGGGGGGTCGTCCTCGAGGTCGCCGGGGTGGTCGGGCTCGGATACACCTTCGCGGTCTCCGCCGTGACCACGCTCTTCATCGGCGCCCTCATGATCGTCTACGGCGCCATCGAGCTCCTCCAGGCCTTCCGCCATCAGCGGTGGTCGGGGTTCTTCCTCTTTCTGGTCGGCGGCATCCTCTCCATCGTCGCCGGGTTCGTCATCCTCTCGCGCCCCATCGCCGGCATGGAGGTGCTCACCCTCTTCATGGCGAGCTACTTCCTCGTGCTGGGAGCCTTCCGCACCGTGGGTTCTCTCAGCACCCGGCACCCGGGATGGGGCTGGGGGCTCGTGAACGGCGTCGCTTCCCTCGTCCTCGGCGTCCTCATCTGGAATCGGTGGCCCTTCTCCGCCCTCTGGGTGATCGGGCTCTTCGTGTCCATCGACATGATCTTCGCCGGGTGGAACTACCTCATGCTGGCCCTGGTGGCGAAGCGGATCCCGGTCCCGGGGCAAGCCGCGCAGGGGGCGGCGTAGGGCTCCTCCTGGAGGGTGGCGCGCCGGCTCCAGGGAGCGGGCGGGTCGCGAGACGCCGGTCCGGCGAACGGCTCAGCCGCTCCGCTCGGTGTGGCCCCAACCGGGCCCCACCGACGCCTCGCGGCGCCCGCTACCATGCACGGATGCTTTTCCTCGTGCGGCTTCTCGTGAACGCCGCAGCCCTCTGGGCGGCGGTGCGGCTCGTCACCGGCATCACCTTCCACGGCGGGGTTCTGGCGTTTCTGGGGGTGGCGCTCGTCTTCGGAGTGGTGAACGCGGTGGCGAAGCCTCTGCTGCAGCTCTTCTCGCTCCCGCTCCTGCTGCTCTCGCTCGGCCTCTTCGGCCTCGTCATCAACGCCCTGGTGCTCTGGCTCACCTCCGGCTTCTCTGGGGCGCTCGGCCTCGACTTTCACGTGGCGGGCTTCTGGCCCGCCTTCTTCGGCGGCCTGGTGGTGAGCGTGGTGAACCTGCTGCTCTCGTGGTTCGTCATGCGCGCTGGGTGAGCGCGTCGCAGTCCGCTCAGCGGGGGAAGGAAGCAGGGGACACGTCCAGGTACCCCTCGCCGTCCAGGCTCTTCAGGAAGGCGACGAGGGCGTCGACCTCCCTCGAGGTCAGCCGGAGCGGCTTCACCTCGGGAGAGAGCCAGGGGTTGCGCACGCCTCCCCGATCGTAGAGCTCGACCGCTTCGCGTAGCGTGGCCACCGAGCCGTCGTGCATGTAGGGAGCGCGGCGGGAGACGTCCCTCAGGGTCGGGGTCTTGAAGGCCCCCGCATCCTCCTCCTTGCCGGTGACGGCGGCGCGGCCCCGATCCGCGAAACCGGAGCGGAGGTCGCCGCCGGACGGGTCTTTCCAACCCACTCCGAGGTTGTGGAACCGGGAGTCGCTGAAATTGAAGCCCAGGTGGCACTGGTTGCAGGCCGCCTTCCCGAAGAAGAGCTCCCGACCGAGCCGCTCCGCCGGCCCGAGCGCCTGCGGATCGCCGGCATCCCAGCGGTCATAGGCCGAGTTCCCCGACATCCGGGTGGCCTCGTAGGCCGCGATGGCCTCCGCGATGCGCTCCAGGTCCACGCGCTCGTCGCCGTAGGCCTCGGCGAAGTAGCGCCGGTAGGCCCGGATTCCCTCGATCGCCGCCACCGCTTCCTCCGGGGCCAAGCCCATCTCCACCGGATTCGAGACCGGCCCCTTCGCCTGGGCGACGAGCGTCGAAGCGCGACCGTCCCAGAAGTAGACCGGGTAGATCGGGAAAGCCACGTTGAGGATGGGCGGCGCCTTGCGCGTTCCCTTTCTGCCGTGGACTCCGGTCGAGACCGGCTCCGTCTCGCTGAAGCCCCGCTCGGGCACGTGGCAGGAGGAGCAGGAGATCCTGCCGTCGGCGGAGAGACGGGGATCGTAGAAGAGCCAGCGGCCCAGCCGCACCTTCTCTGGTGTCACCCGGAAGTCGAGGTCGGGGAACTCCGCTGCGACCCCGAGCGGCGGGATGGGGAGGGGGCGGACGGGGTTCTCCTCCTCCCAAGGCGGCGCGGGTGGGTCGGCCTGCGCGCCGGAAGTCGTTCTCGGTCGTTCGGGGGCAGCGCAGGCGAGGGCCAGGAAGGCGAGTGCGAGGGTGGGGAAACGCGCGGTGAAGGTCATCTCGGTCCCGAACGGGCGGAGATTGTGGACATGGGGGCGGTCGGGTCAAGGCCGCGATCGGGTGGCGGGCGCCCCTCCCGACGACGCGCCTCGCGCCGGGGCAGGCCCTCCTCGACCCCCGCGGCGCGCGTCCGATGCACGGGGCGGCAGCCCGAAGGGGCCGCCGCCCGCGTGCGCTCGCCCTTGTTACCAGACCCTCTGCACGTGGCAGGAGTTGGTGCAGGTCAGCGTCGTCGGGTCCCAGGTCGTGACGGAGGTCCCACCGACGTCGAAGACCCCGTTCACGTGCAGCGTGACGTTCACGGTGGGCGACGTCGTCAACAGGCTATAGCCGGTGTGGCAGGACCCACAGTCGATGCCGAGGCCGGTGGGGGGCTGGGACGCGTGGAACACGTGCTGCCCCTCGGTGGGCGGGATGCCGTGGCAGCTGCCGCATGCGGCGTAGGTGCCGTCCACCTGGATCCACGTCGGCGTGTTGGTCTTGTTCCCGCCGAGGAAGTTCCCGTGGCAGTAGGTGGAGGAGCAGGTCGGCTGCGCAGGCCCGCCCCAGGTGCCGAGTACCGTGCCGGAGGTGGCGATGACGCCCGTGAGGGGAACCGGCACCGGGCCGCCGTTCACGTGCGCGATGTCCGTCGGGATGGGGCTCGGGTGGCACTCGCTGCAGGCAAACGGCTGCGAGAGGGTGTTGAATCCGGCGCCTGCCTGGACGTGCTGCTGGTGCGCCCCGACCGCCAGGGTCGATGTCGAGGACTCGCCGAGGGGGCCGACGGGCGGCGCCATCTCGTACTGCGGGTCGCTCGGGGTCCACGTCAGCAGCTTCGACTTGTCGCCGTGGCAGAACACGCAGTTCTGCTGCCAGTTGGAGGTGGCGGCGCCACTGAGCGCGGAGCCGTGGCACGCGTTGCAGGAATTCCCGGGGTCGGCCGGCGGCGCGAGCGGGCTGTCGAACCCGGTGTGGCACTTTACGCAGGACTGCAGTCCGCCCGTCGCCTGCACCGCGGCGTATCCGTGGACGTTGGGGTTGGGCCAGGTCGGATCGGGATGCGCTCCCTCGTCGATGGCGCCGTTGATGTGGTCGCTGAGCCCGGTGACTGCGTCGACGACGATGGTGCCGTCGGGAGCGACGGTCCCGGGATGGCAACCGTTACAGACGGTGGGGCTCACCGGGGCCGAGCCGATGAACGCGTTCTGGATGTGACCCGTTGGGGGGAGACTGTGGCAGCTCCCGCAGGTGATCTCGCTCGCGCCCTGGGTCCAATCGGGCGTGAAGGCGTTCCCGACGATGTCCGCCCCGTCCGCGCCGTCGGCAAACCACCGGAACGACCCGTGACAGTACACCGCCGAGCAGGTGGGGTTCGTGATGGTGCTTCCGGCGTGGACGCCGTTCCACTTCGGGGCGTTTGGGTTCGTCCCGTCGGTGGTCACGGAGGGACCGAACGCCAGTGCGCCGAAGACGACGATGTTGGCGGGCGGGTTGGTCGCGTGGCTCGCGTCGGTAGGGACTGGATTGTGGCAAGCGTCGCAGTGCATCGGACCCCGAAGCGATCCGGAGGCGGCGGGGTTCACGTGCGCCAGGTGGGCACCGATGACGTCGCTCGGCTGCCCGGCTGGGGCCGCGGGAGGTGCGGCGCCCAGGTCGGGGTCGGTCCCGCCCATGTTGGCCGTCCGGCTGAAGTCGCCGTGGCAGGTGGTACAGGCGCTCCCGCCCCCTCCGCCTCCCGCTGTGGGCTGGGCGGTGCCACAGGCGGCGAGAGCGAACGCCATCACGGAGAGAGCGGCGGAAAATGCAGTCGTCTTGGCCATGAGTCCTCGCGTTGCGCGATCGAATCCCTGCGCGCAAGGTAGCAGGGCCAGCGGGGAGGTGTCCACGAACTGGACGCCCCCGTGCGCGCACATGGTAGGCGCGCGCGAGCGCACCCGCGACTCGACGCGCCGCCCTCGCGCTGGGATCGAGCGCGCGCCGGGCAGGTGCGGGGCTGGCGGACCGCAAGGGTAATCGCTTTCTCCGAGATGCCGTGGAGGGATATGATGCTTGCTTCAAAGTCGGCCGAGCGGTCCCAAGCGGCCGAGGGAGAGGAGCGGTCCGTGACGCAAGAGGAGCGGCTACTGAAGCGAGACGCCCTGCGATCCGAGATCGTGAAGCTGGAGGAGTCCATCCGATCCTTGCTCGAGCAGGAGGAGGAACTTCTTCGCGAGTGCAACCACACGTACGCGGGGGGCAAGAGCGCACTCGTCGGCGGCCGCGTGAAGGTGTGCGTTCACTGTGGTCGGTCGGTCCAGGGCAAGGACGAGAAGCTATGGGGATAGCCATCCCGCGCCCGGCTCGGCTGCGCCGTCGCCGGTGAAGGGCCGGCGTGGGCCCGGCGCAGGGCTTCGCAGCCGCTTGGCGAGGAAACCATGGCCTTGCTTCGACCGTTCCGAGCGCTCCGCCCATCCCGCGACCATGCCGTCCGGGTGGCGGCGCCGCCCTACGACGTGGTGAACGCGCGCGAGGCGCGGGAACTGGCTCGCGACAACCCGGACAGCTACCTGCACATCTCGCGTCCGGAGATCGACCTCCCGGAGGGCGTCGACGAGCACGCCGACTCCGTGTACGCGAAGGGAGCGGAAAACCTTGCCGACTTCGAGAGGCGAGGGGTCCTGCGCGCCGACGGCGAGCCGCACCTTTACGTCTATGCGCAGCGTATGGGCGACCACCGGCAGGTCGGCATCGTCGCCTGCGCGTCCGTCGCCGAGTACAATGCCGACGCCATCAAGAAGCACGAGAAGACTCGACAGGACAAGGAGGACGATCGCACGCGCCACATCGACGTGCTCGGGGCGCACGACGAGCCCGTCTTCCTCACCTACCGCGCCGTGGCGGCCATCGACGAAGCCGTTGGCGCCGTGACCGCCGATACCCCGGAGTACGACCTGACCACGCCCGACGGAGTCGAGCATCGGCTCTGGGTCGCCTCTCCCGCCGCGGGCCACGGCATCCAGGACCTCTTTCGAGGGGTTCCGGCGCTCTACGTCGCCGATGGCCATCACCGTTCCGCGGCCGCCTCGCGAGTGCACGCCCTGAGGCGGGGCCGTGCGGGCGAGCACGACGCCTTTCTGGCGGTCGTCTTCCCGCACGACCAGATGCAGATCCTTGCCTACAACAGGCTGGTGCGGGATGCGAGGCGCCGCTCCGCCGCCGAGATCGAGTCGGCGCTCCGGGCGGTCCTCGACCTCGGTCCGGCCGAGCGGCCCGCGCCGCCCGGTCCGCTCTCGTTTGGCGTCTACCTCGGCGGGCGGTGGTGGACCGCGCGGGTGCGCAGGGGAAGCTTCGACGAGCGCCACCCCGTGGCCTCGCTCGATTGCTCGCTCCTCCAGGAGCAAGTGCTCGCGCCCGTGTTCGCCATCGCCGACCCGCGCCGCGACAAGAACATCGACTTCGTGGGCGGCATCCGGGGCGCGCGTGAGCTGGAGCGGAGGGTGAAGGAGGAGGGGTGGGACGTGGCGTTCCACCTCTTCCCGACCCGCATCGAGCAGTTGCTCGCGGTCTCCGATGCGGGGCTCCTCATGCCCCCCAAGAGCACGTGGTTCGAGCCGAAGCTGCGCTCGGGACTCTTCGTCCACAGGTTCTAGCCGCTTCCGGGCTCGGGCGTCGCGGGGAGCAGGCTCGACGACGGTGCTCGCCGGCGACCCCCGCGCGGAGGGGAAGCGGCGCCTTTCCAGCGAGGGGACCGCCGCCGGACCCGTTCGGGGTGCTTCTCCCCCGCGCCGCGGCGTCGTTGCGCGCGAGCGTCGCGCCATGTAGCCTTTTCCCCTAGGTCACTCCGAAGGCGGTGGAGTCCGCCGAAACCGCCGCCCCCGGGTGGCCAATGACTCCTGCAAGGCCATCGCGCCCGCAGGAGCTCCCGCGAAGCCAAGCTCCCCGAGGCGCTCCCGAGGAGGTGGCGACGTGGGTCGACTCTTGCTCGTCTGCCTGGGCGGCGCGCTCGGGAGCGGAGCGCGCTATCTCGTCGGCGGGTACCTCGCCGGATGGGAAGGTTCAGAGCTTCCCTACGGAACGCTCGCGATCCACGAGACCGGCTCGCTCTTCGTCGCGGTCGTCATGACCCTGGCTCTCGAGGCTCGGGTCCTCTCCGCCGAGCTGCGCCCCTTCCTCGCGACGGGGGTGATGGGCGGCCGCGTCACCTGCTCCGCCTTCAACTACGAGGCGCTCACGCTGACCGGGCGTCGGCCGCGGGCTGCGCCGCCCGCCTACCCCGCGCTCACCTTGGTCGGCTGCCTCATCGCGGGCTTCGCCGGGATCGTCGCCGTCCAGGCTCTGGCGAGCGGCACGAAGGGGGCGATGAGGCCATGACGGCGAGACGCCTGCCCGAGGGGCGCGCTTCCGGCGCGCGCCTGCGCGACCTCGAGCGGCTCGCGACGAAGGTCGAGGCCGGGGAGGTCGCTCGGCAGGTGGCGGACCTCTCGGCTCGCGTGGCCGAAGGGCGCTTCTACGTGGCGTGCGTTGGCCAGTTCAAGCGCGGGAAGTCCACGCTCCTCAACGCTCTCGTCGATCGCCCGGTCCTGCCCACCGGTGTCGTGCCAGTGACCTCCGTCATCACCGTCTTGCGACACGGAGCCGAGGCCGGGGCCCGGGTCTGGCTGGAGGGCGGGGGGGACCGGCAAATCGATGTCGGCCGAATCGGCGACTACGTCTCGGAGTCGCAGAACCCCAGGAACCAGAGAGGGGTTCATGCGGTGGAGGTGTTCTTGCCGAGCCCCCTGCTCGCCCAGGGCATGTGCCTCGTCGACACTCCGGGGCTCGGTTCGGTCGTCGGCGCGAACGCCGCTGTGACCCGGGCGTTCGTGCCACACATGGACGCGGCCCTCGTGGTGATCGGCGCCGACCCGCCGCTGTCCGGGGAGGAGCTTCGCTTGATCGAGGAGGTAGCGCCGCGGGTCCACCACCTCCTCTTCGTCCTCAACAAGGCCGACCGGTCCCGCCCGGAGGACCGGGACGAGGTCGTCCGCTTCACCGAGCGGGTCCTCTCGGCAAGCCTCGGTCGGCCCGTCGGGCAACTCTACCAGGTGAGCGCGAGTGAGCGCCTCGCCGGCCGAGGCCCGGCCCGGGACTGGCCCGCGCTGGAGATTGAGGTCGCGGCCTTGGCGCACGAGGCCAGGTCGGAACTGGTCGGGTCCGCGGAGGAGAGTGGTTTTCGGCGCCTGGCGACGGCCCTGGGACGGGAACTCGAGGAGCGCCGTGTGGCGTTGGTGCGGCCGCTCGAGGAGTCCGAGCGCCGGCTGGCCACCCTGCAGGGAAGTGTCGCCGCGGCTCAGAGGGCCCTCGGCGACCTGGGCGTCCTCCTCGCTGCCGAGCAGGCCAGGCTCGTGCAGGATTTCCGGGACCGTCAGGCGTCCTTCTACCCGAGGGCGCTCGATGCCGCGATTCGAGACCTCGGCGGCCTTGTCGCGGGCCTCTCCTGCTCGAAGACGAAGTTGCGCCGACTCGGTTTCGAGCTCGCGCGCGGGGTGGCGCGAACTGCCGTGGAGGGATTCCGACGGGAGGTCGAGCCCGTCGCCGAGGAGATGTACCGACGGTCCACGGACCGTTTCGTCGCTCTCGCCAACGACTTCCTGGAGCGCCTGGCGAACTCCGGCGAGCCCGGTCTCGAGGGGCTTCCCCGGGCGCTCGAGCCGGAGCTGGGCTTCCGCGCGCCAAGCGAGCTCTACTACGCGAACCTCATGTACCGGACCACGGACCCCTTCGGATGGATTCTCGACGCCCTGCAGCCGCGGCCGTGGGCCGTCCGCGCGGTCGTCCGCAGAGCGGGGCGGTACCTCGACAGCCTGCTCGAGTCGAACAGCTCGCGGATCGCGAACGACCTGGGAGAGCGCGTCGCCCGAAGCCGCGAGCGCCTCGAGAGGGAGTTGCGGTCCGCGCTTCAGCGGGTGAGCGAGGCGGCGGCGCGCGCTCTGCAGCGCTCGAGGGCTCGGCACGCCGAGGGAGCGCCCGCGGTGAGGGAGGAACTCGACAGTCTGGAGAAGGTGAGGGAGGAATTGGAGTCGCTGTTCCCCACACGCAGCGAGGAGAGGGCCCATGAGCGGCATCGCGTCCGTGAAAGCACGTGAGATTCTGGATTCCCGCGGTAACCCGACGGTCGAGGTGGACGTCCTCCTCGAGGACGGAGCCTTCGGTCGGTCCGGGGTGCCATCCGGAGCATCGACCGGGAGCCGCGAGGCCCTCGAACTCCGCGACGGGGACAAGAAGCGATTCGGGGGGAAGGGCGTCGCGCAGGCCGTCGCGAACGTGAACGGCATCATCGCCCCGGCGGTGCGCGGCGTCGACGCGGCGGACCAGGCGGCTCTCGACGCGGGGCTTCTCGCCGCGGACGGGACGGCGAACAAGGACAGGCTGGGAGCGAATGCCATCCTGGGCGTGTCGATGGCGGCGGCGCGCGCCGCGGCCGCGAGTGCGGGGTTGCCGCTCTACCGTTACCTGGGTGGAGTGGATGCCCGGGTCCTGCCGGTCCCCATGTTGAACGTGCTGAACGGGGGCGCGCACGCCGACAACAGCGTCGACTTCCAGGAGTTCATGATCGCACCCGTGGGCGCGCCAAGCTTCCGGGAGGCGATGCGGTGGGCGGCCGAGGTGTACCAGGCGCTCCGGGCGGGTCTGAAGGCCAAGGGCCTCGGTACCGGGGTCGGGGACGAGGGAGGTTTCGCGCCGAACCTGCGTGCGAACGTGGAGGCCGTCGAGGTGATCCTCGCGGCGATCGAGAAGTCGGGTCTACGCCCCGGGATCGACGTCGTCCTGGCGCTCGACCCGGCCGCGAGCGAGTTCTTCGAGGACGGAGCCTATGTGCTCGCGAAGAGCGACAAGAGCCGCAAGAGCTCGGCTGAAATGGTGGAGTTCTGGGCCGGGTGGGTGCGCCAGTACCCCATCTGGTCCATCGAGGACGGATTGGCCGAGCAGGACTGGGATGGGTGGCGACTCCTCACCGAGAAGCTCGGGGGACGGACGAAGCTGGTGGGCGACGACATCTTCGTCACCAACCCCGCCATCGTCCGCGAGGCGATCGCGAAGGGCGTCGCAAACTCGGTCCTCATCAAGCTGAACCAGATCGGGACCGTGACCGAGACGCTGGAGTGCATGCGGGTGGCGCGAGGAGCGGGGTACGGCACGGTCGTGAGCCATCGCTCGGGGGAGACCTCCGACGACTTCATCGCGGATTTCACGGTCGCGACGGGCGCGGCGCAGCTCAAGACCGGGGCTCCTTGTCGCGGCGAGCGCGTCGCGAAGTACAACCAGCTCTTGCGGATCGAGGAGGAGCTCGGAGCGGCTGCCCGGTACTCGGGATCCAGCCCCTTCGGCCGTTAGAGTAAGGTCGGGCGCGGGGGCGCCGGTCCTTCGTGCCCCGCTGGGACGCCGGGCGAGGTCGCGTGTCGGTGGTCGACGATGACGGAACGAAAGCCGAAGGATGAGCGCCAGGAGGATTTCGTAGAGCGGCTCATCCGCGAGTCGCGGGACCGGGGAGAGCTCGACCTCGTCGAGGGGAAGGGCAAGCCCCTCAAGTTCCTGGGGCGACCACACGACGCCTCGCGCTGGCTCAGGGAGAAGCTCGAGCGCGAGCACCTCTCCATCCTTCCGGACAGCCTGGAGCTGCGACGCCAGGCGGACCGGGCGCTGCGGGAGGTCTTCGAGATCGGATCCGAGCGCTTGGTGCGCGAGCGGCTCGAGGCCCTGAACACGCGCATCCGGAGCGTGAACCGGACGACTTGGACGGGTCCGCCTACCGACCTCGCCCCGCTCGACGTGGACGAATGGGTGTCGCGCTGGCGGACCGCGCGCAGCAGGGGAGGGCGGGCCGGCTAGGGCGCGCGGAATGGCCCTCCGCCACCGAGGCCCCCGGGGGGAAGCCCACCGGCCGCCGATCCGGGGACGATGATCGGCGACGCCGCCTGGCGCCGCATCTCCTGCAGCTGGAGGATGGTCCTCTCGATCGCCGCTTTCGCTGCGGAGGCGTAGCCGTCCACCGCCGCGGCGAGCGAGGAGGCCTCGATGTCGAAGCTGATCGGCAGCGGCCCCATCTGGGTGACGATCTGCGCCTCCCCCACGAACATCGTTTCCCGAGACGGATCGGGTGCGCCCGAGGTGGTGACCGGGAACAGGGCGCGGATGGTCCCGATCCGGTGATCGGTGAAGACCTCCTCGCGGTACAGCGTGGTGGGGTCCATCTTGATGTCGAGGTCGGGCGCTTCGGCCATGTGGGCTCCGGGACGTTAGGTGACCTTCGGATTGTACCCGTCGCTCGCCCTTCGCGCTGCGGGCAATCCGTCGAGGAACCGGGCGACCACCCGCGTCGATTCGTCCGCCATCCGGGTGCTGGAATGGGGCGAATGGCCGGAGTCGAGCAGGGAGATCTCCGCGCCGGGCAGCGCCTGCCGGATCGCCTCGAGCTCGCCGGGCTCCGTTCGCGGGTCGCGCGCTCCGTGCAGGACGAGGATCGGGCACCGGATCTCGCCGAGGCGCCCGTCGTAGAGGTCTCCCCCCTCGCGCTGCCCGCGGGCGATGATCTGCAGCCAGGCGCGCGCCCCGGCGCCCACGATCTCCCGCCAGCGAGGCTCGCCGTGGTCTCGGCGGAGTGCCGCCGTTCGCCGCTCGCCGAAGTCGTCGGGCGCCGTCGCGCCCGTCTCGAAGAACGGGAGGGAGCTGACCTTCGCGCGCCAGAGATGGAAGGCCTCGAGGACGAGCCCGCACACTCGACCTGGGGCCTCGATGGCTGCCCAGGCGGCGATCGCCGCCCCGTCGGAGTGTCCCCATAACGCGGCCTTGGCGATGTCGAGCCGGTCCATGAGGCGGATCGTCTCCACCGCGTAGAGGCGGTGGTAGCTCGCGGGAAGGTCGCGGAGCCCGGGCGACGCTCCATACCCGCTGCGGTCAGGCGCGATCACCCGGTGGGACGCCTGGAACTCCTCCATCTGACGGTAGAACGGGTAGGCCTCAAATCCCCAGCCGCTGTGGAGGAGGAGGAGGGCCAGCCCGCGGCCGCTCTCTCTATAATGAATCCGGACCGGCGACCCCGGCAAGAGAGGCGTCTCCACTTCCACATGGGGCACTGGGAACAGCTCCTGTCGCTGCAAACGGTTGTTGACGTTGTAGCGAGGAGAGGCTCCGCCTGCTCGCATTTCTCGCGGGCGACTCGCCTTCCGAGGCGATAAGGCCCTGGTGGGGAATGGAAGGGGGCGGTCCCATGACGCCGACCGAAAGGGCCATCGCGTCGCTGCCGGCCCACCTTCGTCGCTTCGCGGTGGCGCAGGACTACCCGTCGTACACGGCTAGGGATCACGCGGTGTGGCGGTACGTGCTGCGCCGACTCGTTGCCCACCTCCGCGATCGCGCCCATGAGAGCTATCTCGCCGGCCTCGCCGCCACGGGCATCGGGACCGAGCGGATCCCGCACCTCGACGAGATGAACGAGCGGCTCGCCCGGGTGGGTTGGTCGGCGGTCGGGGTGCGCGGCTTCATCCCGCCGGCGACCTTCACCGAGCTGCAGAGCCGGGGGGTCCTCGCCATTGCGGCGGACATTCGCTCGCACGAGCACATCGAGTACACGCCGGCCCCCGATATCATCCACGAGAGTGCCGGGCACGCCCCCATCCTCGCCGACCAGCGCTACGCCGACTACCTGCGTCGCTGCGGCGAGGTGGGGTTCAAGGCCATCGCCACCGCCGAGGACCAGGCGGTGTTCGAGGCGGTGCGCCACCTCTCCATCGCGAAGGAGGACCCGGCCTCGTCCCCGGAGGAACTGCGACTCGCGGAGGAGCGGCTCGCCGCGGCTGCGGCGAGCCGGCGATACGCCTCCGAGAGCATTCGGGCGAGCCGCCTCTACTGGTGGACGGCCGAGTACGGACTCGTCGGATCGCTCGAGCGCCCCCGCATCTACGGGGCCGGGCTACTCTCCTCCCTGGGCGAGTCCGTGCACTGTCTCGACCCGTCGGTCGAGCGCGTCCCGCTCGACGCGTCGTGCGCGGACGCCGACTACGACATCACCCGGATGCAACCCAGGCTCTTCGTGGCCCGGGACTTCGACCACCTCTTCGAGGTCCTGGAGACGTTCGCGGCCACGCTCTCCTTTCGGGTCGGGGGGGACCCGGGACTGGCGGAGGCCGAGCGGGCCGGGACGGTGAATCACCTGGTGCTTTCGAGTGGCCTCGAGGTGACGGGCCGGCTGGTGCGGCGCGTCGAGGGCGCCGTCCCCGCCGGGCCCGGCCTGCGCACCGCCCTGGCGCGGCTAGACGGCCCGGTGCTGGTCTCGCGGTCCGGACGGGCCGACGGCCGACCGTTCCCGGGGACGGCGCTCGTCGCTTTCGGCCCGGACGCGAGCCTCCTCCCGCCGGGGCGCTTCCACATGCAGCTCCCGACCGGTCTCTCCCTGTCTGGCTTCGCGATCGACGGACGGGAGGTGGTGGACCTCCGGGCGATGCTCGCGGGGAGGGCGCTCGATCTGCCCTCCTGGTGCCTTCTCCTCCGGGCGCCCGCGGTGCCCTCGGTCGTCGGCGGGCCCGCCGATCCGGAGAGCTGGGACCGGTGGTTCGGGGCCCTCGCCGCCTCTGGCGAGGGAGAAGGGGAGGTGGCGGCGAGGACCCACAAGGCCTCGTCCCTCACCCCGGGCGCCGCGCTGCTCTACGCGCGCGTGCGGGATCTCCGGGAGTCGGGAAGAGCGGAGCCGTCGCGGCTCGCGGCGCTGCGCTCGGAGGCGGCCGCATACCTGGGGGAGTGGCTCCTCGCCGCCGAGATCGCGGAGCTGGAGGCGAGCGCCGGAGCGACGAGAGCGTCCGTACCCGGAGTACCTCCCTGAGGGAGTGCGGTCAGGGGCTCCGGCTGGGCTGCCGCAGGTGGAGCGCGAGCCCGCGGTCGAAAGTCTGGATGTGCTCGGAGAGCCAGTGGCGCAGCGCCGTCACGAGCTCCTTCGTCGGCTGGACCTGGCCGCCCTCGAAGGCGCTGCGCACCTCATTCAGCTGGTCGAGCAGCTTCGAGTGCTCGAGCTCGTGCTCCCCGAACCCGGAGTAGGCGTGGAGACGCATCATGAGCTCCTCGGCCGCGAAGTGGACCCGCGTGTAGTCGAGCAGCTGCTCGAAGATCCGGCTCGCTTCCTCCCGGGAGCCGGCTCCGAGAGCCCCGTCGAGCGCGCGCACCAAGCCGACCTGGAGCTCGTGCTCGACGTCCATCTCCTGCTCGCCGACCCGCAGGTCGGTATCCCAGTCGGTCTGCGACATCCACACCCTCCTGGACGCAAGCTGGCTATGCACCGACCCGTCCGCGTGTGCTCGGGCCGGTGCCCGAGTGCAGGGGCGAAGGCGCTCCTCTCCGCAATGGATCGCCCCTGACTGAGAGGTATCAGCGGGAAGCCCCGTTCGCCACCCGACTGGGAGGCGGGGTGGGATCGGGAGCCAGCTGCCGGATGGCCCGCGCGGCGGAGCCCGGCGTCCCGCTTGGGTCGTCGACCGGCGAGCGGGCGCACCGGAGCGGCGAAAGGCCGCGCCGGGGCGCGTTACACTGGGACGCGGTGCGCATCCTCTACGGGGTCGTCGGCGAGGGCATGGGGCACGCCGTGCGGTCGCGGGTGGTGCTCGACGAGATCACCCGCCACCACGAGGTGCAGGTGGTCGTCTCGGGGCGCGCCCACGACTACCTGAAGGCGAGGGAGAGCGATCGCCTGGGAGTGAATCGCATCTGGGGGCTCTCCATCGTCTACGAGGACAACCAGGTGCGGAACCTTCGGACCGTCCTCACAAACCTGAAGGGCGCACTGGTGCAGGGCGGCTGGCCCGAGAACATCCGCGCCTGGTTCGACCTCACCGAGCGCTTCCGCCCGGAGGTCGTCATCAGCGACTTCGAGTCGTGGAGCTACCTCTACGCCAAGCTGCAGGGGCTCCCGGTGATCTCGATCGACAACCAGCAAATCATCGCGCGTTGCCGGCTCGCGCCAGAGGCCTTGGAAGGCCACGAGCGGGACTTCCAGCTCACCCGGGCGCTCGTGGCGGCGAAGCTCCCTGGGTGCTTCCACTACCTGATCACCACCTTCTTCTACCCGCCGGTGAAGAAGCCGCGAACCACGCTCGTCCCGCCCGTGCTCCGCGGCGAGATCCTCGCCGCCAGGCCGGAGCCGGGCGACCACCTGCTCGTCTACCAGACCTCCACGAGCCACGGCGAGCTGCTCGACGTCTTGCGCCGCTGTGGGGTGGAGAGCCGGATCTACGGCGTGCGCCGCGAGCTCCGAAGCGAGGTGCGCGAGGGCAACCTCCGCTTCCTTCCCTTCTCCGAGACCTCGTTCGTCGACGACCTGCGAACGGCGCGCGGGGTCATCGCCAACGGCGGGTTCACCCTCCTCGGCGAGGCGCTCTACCTGCGCCGACCGGTCCTGTCGCTCCCGGTGGCGCGGCAGTTCGAGCAGGTCCTGAACGGACGATACTTGGCGCTCGAGGGCTACGGCCTCGTCGCCGATGAGGTGAGGGGATCGATCGTCGAAGAGTTCATCGGGCGAACCGGGGAGTTCTCTCGCAACCTCGAGCGACACCGCCAGGACGGCAACCAGGTGCTCTTCGGGGAGCTCGAGGCCCTCCTCGCCGAGGCGGCGCGGAGCGGAACTCCTCCCGGGGAAGAGCCCGAGGACCTCGCGTGAGGGGAGCGCTTTCGGGTCGCGGGGACGTTCGCCCGCTACACGGCACGGGCGCGCGTCGATTGCTGCGCACGCTGGAGCCACTCGGCGAAGGCCATGTCGGTGCCTGACACGTGGGCCATGAGCCAGTCGCAGAGCCAGGTCTTCACCTGGATGGTGACGAAGCTCATCGCGCCCCGGATCTCGAACTTCTTCCGCATGTCGGTGTAGTCGGCGACGAAGCGGTCGTGGGCAGCCTTGTGAAGGACGAACCGGGGGTAGGCGTAGCGCTGCATGAGCTCCTCCTCGGCGGCGAAGTGCTCGCCCACGTACTCGCTGAGGAAGTCCATGAGCCGCATCACCTCCGTCGAGTCGGAGGCCCGCATCGCCTCCACGAGCCGGTTGACGCGGGCGAAGAGCTCCCGGTGCTGCTCGTCGATTGCGGGGATGCCGACCGCCAAGCTGGGATTCCAAGAGATGGGCATTTCGGCCTCCGAACGCGGCGCTTCTCGCTCCTCCTCCCGACCCGGTGCACGCCCCAAGCCCGGGCCGCCCGTGGCTCAACCCCCTGGATTCGCGACCCGAGAGCCACCAAGGACATGGGTCTCCGTCACCTCAGCGGGTCTCGCCCCGCGTTTTCACTGGAGGACCGGATCGCACCGCCCTTTGGGATTACTCCGGGGTCGAAGGCTCGGAAAGTCCCGTGGGCTCAGCAGATTTTGATGCGATATCGGACCGTTGGCTTCGCCCCGACTGGGGGTGATTCTGTCCTTGATTCACCGGAGCCCGTTGATAGCGTACCCACTTTCATTGCTGTGGCCGGGAGGTGGAGATGGCGTGGGAAGGCGTGGCGATGGGCGGGGGCGTTCTCGGATCCGTGGACGCCATTATCCGGCAGCACGGCATCCTCCCGAGCGAAGACGTGCGAACCCTGCTCGCCGCCGCGGCGGAGCAGCGGATGCGCGAATACGGCGAGCCGTTCGCGGTTGCCGTGCCGCGGGCCATGGCGTCTCTCGCCACGAGCGCGCGGCGCAGGCGCTAGGGTCGTCGTCCCTCAGGTCCGGCCGCCCCTCCGCAAGGCGCCGCTTGCGGGGTGGGCTCGACCCGCGCTCCCTCCGGGCTCGATTCACCGTTCGGGAGGAATGAGAGGCGCGTCCCGCGAGCCCTGCCGGCGGGCGCTGCCTCGACCAGGAGGCGCCCCTTGAAGAGTCACACTCAGTACCTCACCTTCGAGACGCGCCTGCGACGCGAGCTCGTGCGCATCACCGACGAGGTGGCGCGCTTCTGCGCCGAGAGCGGAATCGAGGAGGGCCTGCTCCTCGTGTCCGCCATGCACATCACCGCGGCGGTGTTCGTGAACGACGACGAGCCCGGGCTGCACGCCGACATCGAGGAGTGGATTCAGGGCCTCGCCCCCGGCCCGTCTCCGGACGGGCGCCAGGCCGGACCGGACTATCGCCACCACCACTCCGGTGAGGACAATGGGGACGCGCACCTCAAGAACCTGCTGCTCGGCCACCAGGTGATCATCCCGATCACTGCCGGCAAGCTCGACCTCGGCCCCTGGCAGCAGATCTTCTACTTCGAGTTCGACGGCCGTCGCCGCAAGCGGGTCGTGCTGAAGGCGATCGGAGGCTAGACACCCGGAGGGGAGGCGGATCGGAGGAGGGGGCGCGGCCAGCCGACGGCCCACGCTCCGACCCGGGCAGGTGCATTCCGTCCGGGTCCTCCCCCGCAGGCTGCCCTCCGGAACGGCCCCATGCAGCGCGCCGCAGGGGCGACGCTGTAGACTGTGGGGGCGATGACCGAGAGCCCCGCACCCGAGCCCGGGTACCTCCGGTTGCGGGCGACCGGCGAGCTCGCGGTCCGCGCTCGGATCGCCTCCGAGCGCCTGGAGCGTTGCGACCTCTGCCCGCGACGCTGCCGCGTCAACCGTCGGGTCGTCCCGCTCCGCGGTGCGACCTGCCGCGTGGGGGCCCGTGCGGTGGTGCACGGCGCCTTTCCTCACTTCGGCGAGGAACGCTGCCTCTCGGGATCCGCCGGCTCCGGCACCATCTTCTTCTCGGGGTGCAACTTGAGGTGCGACTACTGCCAGAACTGGGAGACGAGCCAGGAGGGGGAGGGAAGGGAGGTTGCCCCTGGTGAGCTCGCCGCCACCATGCTCGACCTCCAACGACAGGGTTGCCACAACGTGAACCTGGTGTCTCCGAGCCACGTGGTGGCGCAGGTTCTGGAAGCGGTGGCCCTGGCAGCGGACCAGGGGCTTCGCGTGCCCCTCGTCTACAACACCGGGGGCTACGACGCCTCCGAGGCCCTGGCGCTCCTCGATGGAGTCGTCGACATCTACATGCCGGACCTGAAGTACGGGGACGACCTTGCCGGAAGGCGTTACTCCGGCGTCCGCAACTACGCGACGGTGAACCGGGCTGCGGTCCGGGAGATGCACCGCCAGGTCGGGGATCTTCGGCTCGACAATCGCGGCCTCGCCCACCGGGGCCTGCTGGTGCGCCACCTGGTGCTCCCCGGCGAGGTGGCGGGCACGCGCAAGGTGCTGCGCTTCGTGGCGCGCGAGGTCTCCCCCTCGACGTGGATCAACCTGATGGACCAGTACCGGCCGTGCTACCACGCGTTCGACCACCCGGAGATCGCGCGCCGCCCAAGCCGCGAGGAGCTCTGCTCCGCGCGGGCCGAGGCCTCACGGCTCGGGTTGAACCGCCTCGAGGCGGGTTAGGCCGGAGTCCCTAGCGCGACCCGTGGACGGCGCGGCCGAGCGCTCGCATGAAGCTCATCTCCTCGCCTGCGAGCGGTCCCTTCGCGACCTCGGCGAGGTCCTCCCGGAGTTCCCCGGCTGTTCCCGGCGAGCAGAGCACCAGGTCCACGTGCGGGCTCGAGAGGCAGAACCGGTAGCACTGACCGGCCGTCGCCGGCCCGGCGGAATAACCCCGAGGAGGGCGAAGCAGCTTCCCCCAGCACGTCGCCGTATAGGCGACGACCGCCGGACGACGGCGCGCCAGGTGCGGGAAGATCTCGCTCTCGGCTCCTGGGTGAGCCGCGTTGTAACGGATCATGAGAAGGTCGAGCACCGAGTCCTCGGCAAGGCGCCCCGCGCGCGGACGATCGTGGATCGAGGCGCCGAGGGCGCGCACCTTTCCTGCCTCGCGAAGCCGCACCATTTCCTCGATCGTCCCACTCGTCAGCGCCGACATCTTCCCGAGCCAGTAGAGCTGGAGCACGTCCAGGTAGTCGGTGTTCAGCGCCCGTAGGGCGGCCTCCACCCGGCGGCGCAGCGAGCCGCCGAACCAGCCGAAGGTGGGTCCGGTGGACACGACGAAGCGTTCCCGATCCCGGCGCAGCGCCTCCCGCAGGGGCGCGACGAGCTTGCGCGCCGTGGGATTCCAGAAAACGTAGTTCATCTCGCCGGCAAGGGCCTCGCGGACACCGGCCCCGTCGATTCCGTGGGTGACGGCGAGGCCGAGCCGGAAGACGTCCTTCTTCAGGGCGGGGACCTCGCGGCGCAGGAACTCGTCGGGCATGGGCGCGGAGCCATCATGGCACAGGGTCCCGTTGCCGGGCGGACATCGAATAGACTCACCACTCATGAAGGCCACCCTGGTGGCGCTCTCCCTCGCCGCGGTCGGCGCCACCGCCGCCCCCGCCGGCTTGGAGCGAGCCGCGAGCGGCCTGGCGGGCATCCGGCCACGGGCGCTCACGGCCGGGGTGCGCTTCCTCGCTTCGGACGTCCTCGAGGGCTCCGCCGCGGGAACGCGCAGTCACGAGGTGGCCGAGCTCTACGTGGCCGCCGAGTTCCAGGCAGCCGGACTCGAGCCGGCGGGGGACGAGGGGAGTTTCACCCAGGCGGTCCCCATCCGCGCCTGGCGGGTCGATCAGGATTCGGCCGCCCTCGCCGTGCAGGCCCCGGGGCAACGCCCGGTGTCGCTCACGCGCGGCATCGACTTCGTGGCGCTCTCGGACGGCGAGCACAGCGAGGTGGAGATCGAGGCCCCCGTCGTTTTCGCAGGCTACGCCATCTCGGCGCCGGAGTTTGGATACGACGACCTCCGCGGAGCCGACCTGAGGGGCAGGATCGCGGTCGTCCTCTACGGAGCGCCTCTTTCCGATCGGCCGAACTTTTTCCCGCCGGCCGCCCACGCCGCCTACGCGGACCCGACCGACAAGCTGCGGAGGCTCGCCGAGCGGGGTGCCGCGGGAGCCCTCTTCGTCCATACGCCGGAGGAGGAAGGAATGCTGCCGTGGAGCACCCTGGCGCGGCGGGCGCGCGAAGAGGAGATGGGGTGGCTCGAGGGGCCGAGGCTCGGCGCGGCGGTGGGCGGCGTGCCGGCGCGCGGAGTCCTGTCGATGCAGGGCCTCGAAAGACTCCTCCTCGCCGCAGGGGTCGGGGGCGGAGCCCGGGCCATCTTGGAGAAGGCCGACGCGGGGAAGCTCTCTCCGCAAGCCTGGAAGGTCCGGGCGCGGCTCCGCTCGAGCACCGAGACGCGGGAGCTGACTTCGCGGAACGTCGTCGGCTTGCTCCGGGGCTCCGACCCGGCCAGCTCCAGCGAGGTGGTGATCGTGAGCGCGGCCCTCGGGCCCCGGGGGTACGGCGACCCGCTCGCCGCGCCGGCTCGCACCACCGACGGCGCCCCCGCTCTCTCGGTGCTTCTCGAGGTGGCGCGCGCTCTCGCAGGCCTCCCCACCCCACCCCGCCGTTCGGTGCTGTTCCTGGTCGTCACTACCGGGGGGCAGGGCCCGGTCGGGTCGCGCTTCTTCGCGCTTCATCCGACCGTCGCGAGAGAGAGAATCGTCGCGGACCTGCACATCGACGGGACCCCGACCGTCCTTCCTTTCCAGGAAGCGATCGCGCACGCAGCGGGTCACTCGACGCTGTCGGGCCCCGTCGGGACCGCGGCCGCCGCCCTGGGGGTCGAGTTGTCGCCGGAGCCGGTGGCAGGGGCTTCCGCCTCGGCCTGTCCCGATCTCTACAGCTTCGTGCGGCAGGGAATCCCGAGCGCATGCATCACCCCGGAAGAGAAAGGGGTCGGCCATGGCGAACGCGGGTCGGCGGGGCCGCCGGGCGACGCCGGCTGGGATTGGGAAGCCCTGGCGCGATTCGCGCGCCTTCAGTTCCTGGTGGCCTTCCTCGTCGCCGACGACGCCGGTCTGCCGCGCTGGAACCGGGGGGACTTCTTCGAGCGATTCGCCCTGCGGTCACTCCCGACCACGCGATAGGGCGCTGCTCCCTCGAGGCGATTACCGCGGGCGCGCGCCAAGAGCTCGAGCTTCTCGGTGCGGCCGAGCCGCTTCATGGCCGCCTCGCGGCGAAGGGCAGGACCCCGCCCCCGGCAAGGAACGAGGAGGACGAGCGCCACCGGGAGCCGGGAGCGCGTGTACCGAGCGCCTTTCCCGCGGGCATGCGCGGCCAGTCGGCGGGCGAGGGCGTTCGTCGCGCCGGTGTAGAGGGATCCGTCGCGGCAGCGCAGGACGTAGACGCACCAGCCTCCGGCGACGCGCCTCACCCGGCTAGCGCCCGCGCTGCGAGCCCCGCTTCGCCTGCTGCATCGCCACGAAGGGGTTCGACGGCTTTCCCGATCGCGCCTGAGGTACGAACGGTTTCTCCCCACCAATGTGCGTCTCTTCCTTGGCGGCCGCCGGCGCCGGGGCGGCGCGGTGAACGGGCTTGCCATCCTTCTTCCTCTTCTTGCTCACGGGCATGACGTGAGGCTAGCACGGCGGGCCGCTACCGTCGGCACCCATCGCGGGGTCCTGCCTCGATGGGAGGCGCCCGGGGTGCGGGGCGGCGCTCCGAGCGGCTGCACGGCAGGCGGAGGCGCCGCCCGACGATGGATGGCACGGCGCGTCCTCCGATCGGCGGGCCCGCCGTCATTCACTATTGGTGATTGTGGCGCCACCCCCTTCGGAGTCGCAAGGGTGCGAGGTGCACGCACAGTCGAATACATCCCCGCGCCGAGCCGCCTCGGCTCGCTTCCCGCACGGGTCGAGCTTCCGGGTGGGCAGCGACCCGTGGGTGCCGAGACCGCTGCGTCCGCGGTCACCCAGATTGATTCGGCGGCCCCGCCAACCACCCCAGACCTCTAGGGATGACCGGGTCGTCGCCGCGGTGGCGGGCCTCCTCGCCGACGGATGATCGTGGCGTCGCGGTTGCAACCCCGTTGGCCCCTGGAGGAAGGATCCGGTGGCTGACGAGGTGATGTCGGAGTTCCTGGCCGAGGCGGGCGAGATCCTCGACGGTCTCGAGCGCGACCTCGTCGCCGTCGACGGGGGAAACCTCGACCCCGCCGACGTCGTGGCGGGGACCTTCCGGGCCTTCCACACCCTGAAGGGCACGAGCGGCTTTCTCGGGTTCGAGAAGCTCGCAGGCGTAGCCCACGCCGGCGAGGACCTGCTCTGTGCGATCCGCGAGAGCCAGGTCGTCTGGAGTCGGGGCGTCACCGACGCACTCCTCGAGGTCCTGGACGCGCTTCGCGCCATCCTCGGTGAGGCCGCCCGCACCGAGAAGGACGGAGACAACGCCTATCCCGACCTGGTCGCGCGCTTGAAGGCCCTGTCCGAACCCGGGGCGGCGGCCGGCCCCGAACCGAAGGAGGCGGCGGCCGCGCCGCCGGCCGTCGAGGCGGCGCCCGCGCCCGTGTTCCAGCCGCGCGCCCCGCCCCCCAAGCTCGTTCGTCCCCCGCGGGGGGCGCCGACCTCGCCGCCTGCGCCCGCGACGGAGCCGGCCCCGCCGGGGTCGCACGCCCCTCGGGCCTCCGAGCCTCACGCCGAGCCGGGCGATGCGGCGAGCACACTGCGGGTCCCGGTTCCGGTTCTCGACCGGTTGATGAGCCTCGTCGGCGAGCTGGTCCTCGCCCGGAACCAGCTCATCTGCCAGGAGGCAACCCGCGAGGACGCTCGCCTCGCCGCCACCAGCCAGCGCATCCACCAGCTGACCACCGGCCTCCAGGAAGCGGTGATGAAGGCCCGGATGCAGCCCATCGACAACGTGTTCTCGCGCCTGCCGCGCGTGGTGCGGGACACGGCCCAGGTGTGCGGCAAGCAGGCGCGGCTCGTCACCAGTGGCCAGGACACCGAGCTCGACAAGACGCTGCTCGAGGCCATCAAAGACCCGCTCACGCACGTGGTCCGAAACTCGGTCGACCACGGCATCGAGGGCCCCGAGCTGCGGCTGGCGAACGGCAAGGCCGCGGAGGGGACCGTCGCCATCCGGGCCTTCCACGACGGTGGACAGGTGATCATCGAGGTGGAGGACGACGGCGCCGGGGTGAACCTCACGAAGGTCCGGGCGAAGGCCATCGCGCTCGGGCTTGTCACCCAGGAGGAGGCGGACCGGTTGTCGGAGCGCGACACGGTCGACCTCGTCTTCCGGCCGGGCTTCTCCACCGCCGACGCGGTCACCCAGATCTCCGGCCGCGGGGTCGGCATGGATGTGGTGCGCACCAACGTGGAGCGCATCGGCGGCTCGGTGGAGATGCTCTCCGCCCCGGGCCGCGGATGCACCTGCCGGATCCGGGTGCCGCTCACCCTCCTCATCGTCCCAGCGCTCATCGTCACCTCGAAGCGGGAGCGGTACGCGGTCCCCCAGGCGAGCCTGGTGGAGCTGGTCCGCATCTCCTCTGAGCGCGAGGCGCAGATGGTGGTGGACGTTCACGGCTCCCTGGTCCTGCGCCTGCGGGGTGCCATTCTCCCGCTCCTGGACCTCGCGACGATGCTCGGCACCGGCAACGCGGGCCGCGCCAGCGACGGCGCCCTCTCGGTGGTGGTGCTCTCCGCCGAGGGTCGCCAGTTCGGGCTCCTGGTGGACGAAGTCGCGGACACCGAGGAGATCGTGGTGAAGCCGCTGGGACGCCACCTGCAGGCGCTCGGGGCCTTCTCCGGGGCGACGGTTCGGGGCGACGGGAGGGTGGCCCTGGTGCTCGACGTGGCCGGCATCGCCCGGCGCGCCGGCCTGCTCGCCGCCGGCGACGCTCGGGCCAACCGTGGCGTGGCGGCGGTGCGCGCCGGCGCCAGGCGGCCCTACCTCATCCTGCGGGGGCGCGACGATGGGCGGCTGGCGATCCCGCTCGGGGATGTGGCCCGGATCGAGGAGATCGCCCGAGAGCGGGTGGAGCAGGTGGGCGGATCGGAGGCGATCCAGTACCGCGGTACCGTCCTGCCGCTGGTCCGCGTCGCGAACGCGCTCCTGGAGCGCCGCAAGCGACCGAGGTTGGCGGCGGAGGAAGTGCCCGACAAGCTCCAGGTCGTCGTCCAGCAGTGGGGCGGCCGCGAAGTGGGGCTGGTGGTCGACTCGATCGTGGACGTCGCGGAGGAGGAGGTCGCCCTCGACCCGACGAGGGCCCGGCCCGGCGTTGCCGGATGCGCGGTCATCCAGGGAAGGATCACCGAGATACTCGACACCGCCGCGCTGCTCGCCGCGCAGGTGGGTGCCGCGCCCGAGGCGCCCCGTGGCTGAGACAATTCGCATCTGCACCTTCCTGCTCGAGGGGAGGACCTTCGCGGTCCCGGTCGCGGAAGTGCGAGAGGTGGTGAAGGACCTCGAGACCACGCCCGTGCCCCTCGCCCCGCCGGCGGTGCTCGGCCTCGCCCACCTCCGCGGCCAGATCGCCACCGCCGTCGACCTGCGCCACCGGCTGGGCCTGACCGCTCGCCGTCAGGGCGATCAGTCCGTGAACGTCGTGGTGCAGGGTGCCGAGGGTCTCGTGTGCCTTTCCGTCGACGAGGTCGGAGACGTCATCGATGTCCCCCAGGGCGTGGTGGAGCGCCCGCCCGACACCTTGCGCCCGGCGGTCCGAGAGGTGGTGCGCGGCATCTGCAAGCTCGAGGACGAACTCGTCCTCCTTCTCGACACGGAGCGAGCCGTCGATCCTTCCCCCTGATCTTTCCCCAGGAGACACCGATGCAGACCACTACCCCCAAGAACGGCCGAGTTCGTGGCCCCCGCGCTGCCCGCAAGGCAAAGCCCAAGTCCGAGGCGGCTCCCAAGTCCGAGGCGCCGCGCCCCGCCGCTCCGCGGCCGCCAGTGAACGCGGTTCTGGCCGCCCGCTTCGGGATCGACGCAGCGAACCTCGCGTCGCGCCGGGAGTTCGTCCGCCTGGGAGAGGAGGACTGCGAGCTCTTGGCCAGCTTCGTCGGATGGGCGGAAGAGCACGCCCCTGACATGGCACGCCAATTCTATGACTGGCAGTTCACGTTCCCGTCCACGCGCTCCTTCTTCGAGAGCTTCGCCAAGGCCCACGGGATGCCCGTCGTCAACCTGCGCGAGCGGCTCGAGGCGTCTCAGGCCGAGTACCTGGTCGGCTGCTTCCGGGGCGCGCGCGAGGAGTACGGCCTTGCCTACTACGAGAACCGCCTTCACGTGGGCGCGGTCCACGACAAGATCAACCTGCCCTTCAAGTGGTACATCGGCTCCTACTGCGAGTGGACGCGGTTGGTGCGCGAGCGCCTCTCGGGGAGCTGCGACGCCGAGACCGCGGGGCGGGTCGAGGCCGCACTCGCGAAGGTGTTCAACTACGACATGCAGGCCATCGGAGACGCCTTCCTCCTCAGCACGCTCGAGTCCATGGGGATCGCGGTGGAGGAGGTCTCCACCGAAGGCGGCGGGGACCGCACCGAGCAGCTTTCGCAGGTGAAGGAGACGCTGCTCGCCCTCCTCGTCTCCGCCCAAGCCATCGCCGCGAACGACCTGCGGCGGGACAAGCCGCTCTCGCCCATCGCCGGCCGCCTGGGCAAGGCCTTCGCCGAGATGACCGACAGCCTGGCGAGCTTCGTCGCCTCGGTCGGGCAGAACGCCCAGGTGCTGGCGAGCGCCGCCGAGGAGCTCAACTCGGTCAGCCAGCAGATGTCGGCGTCGGCGGAGGAGACCGCCACCCAGGCGGACGTGGTCTCCAAGGCCGCCGAGCAGGTGAGCGGGAGCGTCACCACGGTGGCCACCTCCTCGGAGGAGATGAGCGCCAGCATCAAGGAGATCGCCCGTAGCGCGGCGGAGGCGGCGCGGGTGGCGATGTCGGCGGTGGAGACGGCCGAGTCCACCAACGCCACCGTCCAGAAGCTCGGCGGGTCCGGCGCGGAGATCGGGAAGGTGGTGAAGGTGATCACCTCGATCGCGGCCCAGACGAAACTCCTCGCCATCAACGCCACCATCGAGGCGGCGCGCGCGGGCGACGCCGGCAAGGGATTCGCGGTGGTGGCAAACGAGGTGAAGGAACTCGCCAAGGAGACGGCCAAGGCGACCGAGGAGATCGGCCAACGCATCGAGGCCATCCAGGTGGACACCCGCGACGCCGTTCAGGCCATCGCCCAGATCGGGACCGTCATCAAGCAGATCAACGAGCACCAGAGCACCATCGCGGCCGCGGTCGAGGAACAGAGCGCCACCACGAACGAGATCGATCGCAACGTCTCAGGCGCGGCCGGCGGGTCCTCGGAGATCGCCCGCAACATCAGCGGCGTGGCCGAGGCCGCCCGTCACACGTCCCAGGGGACCGCCGACACGCAGAAGGCCGCCGAGGAGCTGACGCGCATGGCCTCCGAGCTCCAGCGGATGATCTCCCGCTTCACGGTGTGAGGACCATGCGCGCGCTCATCGTCGACGACTCGCCCACGGTCCGGCGCGAGGTGGGGCGGATGGCGGCCGACCTCGGGTTCGAGGTGTACGAGGCCGTCCACGGCGCCGACGCCATGGACATGATGCGGAAGCTGGGTCCGGTCGAGCTCGTGGTCCTCGACTGGCACATGCCTCACACCGACGGCCTCTGGTTCCTGCGCGAGCTGCGGAAGGAGGCGGCCTTCGGCGAAGTGCTGGTGGTGATGGCCACGAGCAACTCCCAGCTCGACGGCGTCCGGCAGGCTCTGGTGGAGGGCGCCAACGAGTACATGATGAAGCCCTTCACGCGCGAGGATCTGGAGGGAAAGCTGCAGATCCTGGGCTTCCAGTTCCAGCAGGCGGAATCGTGAAGA
Organism: Anaeromyxobacteraceae bacterium; assembly: GCA_035499295.1. Lineage (GTDB taxonomy): Bacteria > Myxococcota > Myxococcia > Myxococcales > Anaeromyxobacteraceae > DATJZG01. The sequence continues at coordinate 16,401 of DATJZG010000183.1, read as the reverse complement.
AGATCCGCGTCCTGGTGGTCGACGACTCGGCGACCATACGCCGGATCGTGTCCACGGCCATCACCTCCTCGCCCGACCTGGAACTCGCGGCCACGGCCGTGAACGGGCAGGCGGCGCTCGATCGGTTGCGCGAGGGAACGGCGCCCGACGTCGTGACGCTCGACGTGGAGATGCCGGTCCTGGACGGTATCTCGACGCTCAAGGCGCTCCGGAGGGTGTGGCCCAAGCTGCCGGTCCTCATGCTCTCCAGCCACACCGAGCGGGGCGCTCTCGCCACCCTGGACGCCCTCGCGGCCGGGGCCTCCGACTTCGTCGCGAAGCCCCGGGCGGCTGGGCCGGAGCAGGCCCGGACCTTCGTGGAACTGGAGGTGCTGCCGCGCCTGCGGGCCCTGGGGGGACGAGCAGCCGAGGCGACCGCGCCCATGCCGCCGCGGCGCGCGGCCCCGGCGGCGCCGCGGCACCAGGGATTGGTGGAGGCGGTGGTCATCGGCGTGTCGACGGGTGGACCCCAGGCGCTCGAGCAGGTGCTGCCGCGCCTTCCCCGGACCCTGCCGGTGCCCGTGCTCGTCGTCCAGCACATGCCCGCCATGTTCACCGGCCTGCTCGCCAAGCGGCTCGCAACGATGTGCGGGCTCCAGGTGCACGAGGTCGCCGGGGGGGAGAAGGTCACCGCGGGGGCCTTCATCGCCCGGGGAGGTACCCACCTGGTCGTCGAGGGGAGGGACGGCGCCCGGTCCCTTCGCGTCGACGACGGCCCGCCGGAGAACTCCTGCAAGCCCGCGGCGGACGTGCTCTTCCGATCCGCGGCACGGAGCTGGGGGCCGGGCGTCCTCGCCGTTGTGCTCACCGGGATGGGTCGAGACGGCTGCGCTGGCTGCGCGGTTGTCCGCTCCGCTGGCGGAGCGGTCCTGATCCAGGACCGTGAGACTTCGGTGGTCTGGGGGATGCCGGGGGCCGTCGCCGAGGCGGGCCTCGCCGACGCAGTCCTGCCGGTGGGCGAGGTGGCCGGCGAGATCGTCCAGCGCGTCGAGCGGGGCCGCCTCTCGGCGGCACGAGCGGCGCCATGAGCATCAACCTGGAGGACTTCGACTTCTTCAGGGGCTTCCTCCGCGAGCGTTCGGCCATCGCGCTCGACCCGGGCAAGGAGTACCTGGTGGAGACGCGGCTCATGCCCATCGCCCGCCGCGAGGGGCTCGACAGCGTCGAGGCCCTCATCCGCCGCCTGCGCCGGGAACCGCACGGTCCCCTCCAGCTATGCGTGGTGGAGGCGCTCACCACCAACGAGACGAGCTTCTTCCGGGACTGGAAGCCCTTCGAGGCCCTGCGGTCCAAGATCATCCCGGAGACGACGCTGCGGCGCGCCGCCGAGAAGCGCATCGACGTCTGGAGCGCGGCCTGCTCCACCGGGCAGGAGGCCTACAGCGTGGCCATGCTGCTGAAGGAGCACCTCCCGCAGCTCGCCACCTGGGACGTGCAGATCCATTGCACCGACCTCTCCCAGGAGATGGTGGTCCGGACCCGATCCGGGCGGTTCACCCAGCTCGAGGTGAACCGCGGCCTGCCCGCCGCGCTGCTGGTGAAGTACTTCCGGCAAGAAGGGGACGAGTGGGCCATCGCCGAGGAGTTCCGCAAGCGGCTGCGAGTGGCCCAGCTGAACCTCGCCGGCGCCTGGCCAGCCATGCCGCTCATGGACGTGGTCCTGCTCCGGAACGTCCTCATCTACTTCGACCTGCCGACGCGAAAGGGGATCCTGGAGAAGGTGCGGCGCCAGCTGCAGCCGGGCGGGGTCCTGTTCCTCGGGTCGGCCGAGACCACCCTCGGCATCCACGACGCCTTCAAGAGGGAGGAGGCCGCCGGGGCGACCTTCTTCCGCCTGGCGTCCTGACCTCGGGACGAGCCGGCTCGGCGTCCGTCACCAGCGATCGCGCTCGTGAGCGCACCAGGAGTTGTCCGGCACCCCCAGGCAGGGGTCCGCCATGCCCGGGAGGTCTCGGGGGATGGGCTTCATCACCACCGTCGTCGGCTGCGGGTAGCTGCTCCCCGGCGGGCAGAAGCCCGAGGCGGGCCCGTAGGCCGCGCAGATGATCTCGGCAAAGAGCACTCCGGTGTCCCCGCCCGGGCCGGGCACGCCGCAGGTGCCCAGCACCGACGGGTCCTGGATGTTCGCAGGGTCGCTCGACGGCGCGCCGCCGCTCGGATCGCAGTTCTTCGCGAAGCAGTTTCCCGGCTGCGGGGGAAGGGGGGGCGGGAAGGGGATGGTGGCGTCCCCGAGGTCCCCGTTCGTGGGATTGCCGAAGAACCCGTTGTACTCGAGCCGGTTCGCGATCACCCGGTTCCCGTAGGCGATGAAGTAGCAGGCGGGGCCGAGGGCGGTGGAGAGATCGGGGATGCCGCCGGCGCAGTAGGTCGGCACCGACGCCGGGGAGGTGTCAGGGTAGTCGTGGACCAGGATGCCCCAGGAGCCGTGGTTCGAGACGAGGTTGTGCCGGACGGTGTTGTTCCGCCCTCCGGAGATCTCGATGCCGGTGCCCACCGGCGCCCCGGCGGTGAGGCCGACCGCCGGGGTGTTCGGGTTGTTGTTGTCGTGGACCCAGTTGCCCTGGATGAGCGTGCAGGACTTGGTCGGGTGGTCCGGGCAGGCCCCGTCCTGTGGGGACGGCGGGTCGTCATTCGCGAGCGAGTTCGGGACCATCCCGGAGCGGTTGTCGTTCCACTCTGAATCCTCGAGGACGAGGTGGCCGCCGGAGTTCGACCCCGAATAGCCGACCGCGCTGTTCTCGGCGTGAATGCGGCGGACCACCGTGTTGCAGTCGGGACAGGCACCGACGTAGATGGAAGAGTCGGCCATGTTGCTCGCGTACGAGTCCTCGATCACCCCCGGGCCCCGAGAGTTGCTGGCGAAGATCCCGTACTGCGCGGACATTGCCGGGTTGGCGGGGTCGAAGAAGGTGGAACTGGCGGTGAGGAAGGCGCCCCGGAACGCGCCCAACCCGATCTGCCCGCTGTCGTCGCCGCCGTTGAACCAGATCGCGTTGCCATTGCCGGCGGAACCCGCCAGGAAGTTGCAGACGGTGAGGTTCTCCACCGACACGCCGTCCGCCTTGAGTACCTCGATCCCGTTCCGCCCCACCGGGCTTCCCCCCGCGTCGAGCGGCCCGGGGTCCTGATCGGCCGCCTGGGGAGAGCAAGGGGTCGACTTGCTTGCAGCGCCGTCCACTACCACGCCGTTTCGGTCCATGCCTCGCAGGTGGACGTTCGGCGTGGTCACGAGGACGCCTGCCTGCGGCGATCCGGCCTCGTGGTAGACGCCCGGGCCGACGAGGACCCAGTCGCCGGGCTTCGCCACGTTCACCGCGTCCTGGATGGCGGAGAAGCCGCCGGCGATGCCCCGGTAGCTTCCGACCCGCAGGACCCGCGGCCCGCTGCCTTCACCAGTGGCATGTCCGGCGCTCGAGGCCGGTGCCGCTGCAGGGAGCGACTGCCTCGCCCCGGGGCCGCAGCCCCAGATGGCCGCCGCCCCCAGCACGATCGAAACCCTTGCCATCGCCCGCATCGTCATGGAATTCCCCTTTCCCCCCTCGAGGTTCGCGCTCAGTGACGCTGTTTAGATGGGGCGCGGTCACTTTCAACGCCCGGTGGCCGTCCCAGACAGGTGCCGGATAGGGCGCTGCGTCATGCTGCCGCGGACCCCGGCCGGGTCGACCGGGCGTCGAGGGGAAGAGAAGGATTGGCGCCGCCCGCCGCTCCGGCCAGCCGCCCAATCCCGGAAGGGGGACGCGCCGCCCCTCCGGACTAGCCTCAGCGGACGAAGGCCACCACCGCGCCGTCCGCGGCCACGAAGATGCGCCCACCCGCGAGAATGGGCGTCTGGAAGTGCTGGACCTTTCCCATGGCGTCCCCGGGCCCGCCTCCGCCGAAGACGACCGCGCCGGTGTCGCCGTCGAAGCCGTGCAGGCGCTCGTCCCCTTCCGCTCCCACCGACCAGACGATTGCCTCGGAGCGGCCGTCGGTGGTCGTCACCATGGGCGATCCTCCCCCGTTCTGGAGCGCGCACCAGGCGGTAGACACCGGAGGCTGGGCTCCCGGATAGATGCGGAGCGCCGTCAGGTCACCGCTCTGGCCCGAGGGACACGAGTGTCCCGACCCCCAGAAGACGACATAGGTCCCGTTCGAGGTCGCGTACGCGGCCGCGGCGCCGATGATCTCGCCGCTCGCGACCGCGATGCCAGGGGTCCCGCCCACTCCACCCAGGTTCGTCCGGTTGGCGAGGTACACCTTGCCGTCCTTGCCGAGCCCCACGAGGACCTGGGCCGGGGTCGCGCCCGGGACGTCCACGACCAACGGTCCGGTGCCGCCCAGATCTAGGTCGCCGGCGTCGAGGGTCTGCCAGTCGCTCGGGGCGAAGTAGTCCACGGGCGAGCCGCTGAAGGAGGGGCCGGTCGAGAATCGTAGCAGGGCATCGCCGCCGCCCCAGGAGCTCGAAGGCGAGCTCTGGGTGTTGCCGGTTGCGAGATAGAGGCTCGAGCCGTCGGAGGCGACGCCGCCCACCGCCCACGCGCCGCCCCCGGCGAGGCCGGTTGCCCAGGCCTTGACGTCGGCGGGGTTCGCGATGGCGACGCCGATGAGCCATCCGTGGTACGCCCCGCAGTCCCCGTAGTGGCCTCCGTACGGCACGTAGAGCCGGCCGCCGACGAGGCCCAGGGCGCCTCGCTGGTTTTCGAGGCTCGAGTCGAAGGCGAGTGAGCCGGTGGAGGCGCTCGCCGAGACGTCGACCGGCCAGCCCGGGCGCACCGAGCCGTCATCGAGGGAGATCGCGTAGATGAGGTGCTTCTTGGTCACGCCCCCGTCGGGAGTGGTGAGCGCCGCCACGAAGAGTGTTCGGCCGGCGGGGTCGATCACCGGAGTTCCCGTGACGCCAAGCGGGTCGATGTTCCCGCAGGGGAGCTGGGAGCCGGGAACGGAGGGCCCGAGGGGCCGCGTCCAGACCGCAGACCCGCTCGAGGCGTCGAGCGCGTAGACCGTGTTCAGCTCGGTGGCCACTAGCACGAGCGCCTTGCCACCGGGGCCGCTCGCGAAGAAGAGCGGCTGGGCGTAGATATTTCCGCTGACGGTGGCATGGAACGAGGGGTCCACGTGGAACGTCGCCGCGCTGGTCTTCGTCAGCCCGGCGTCGATGTAGACGCCGTTTCGGCCGGGGCCGTTGTGATACTCGAGCACCGAGGCCGCGGGCGCCCCGCCGTCCGGAGCACCACCGTCCGGAGCACCACCGTCCGTGCTTTCACCCGGCGTGGCGCGCCTCAGGGTGCAGGAGCTCCCGAGGACCAGGGCGATGAAGACGGCGAGGCGTCGACGCTCGGGACTTCCCATGTCGCCCTGCGGATAGCCCGTGCGAAGGGGGCCTGCCGCCGAAAGTTGGGTTGCCCATCGGCGGGGTGGGGCGGTGTGGGAGCTCCGGCGGGGCGCGCCCCGGCACCGAGAGAAGAAAAGACGAGGTTAGCGCTCCGCTGCCGTGCGCGACGGGGGCTCGATCAGGTACACGTAGTTCAGGTCGGCTCGCTCCACCCACCGGAAGAGGTTGGCGGTGGCAAGGATCGGCGGCAGAGAGGCGAACACGCGCTTCCCGTGGTGCGCGAGGAACTCCTCCACGCCTTTCGGCATCGGATACTTCGCGGTCACCATGACCGGGACCGGGCTGTGCGAGACTTCCCGAGCCAGATCCTCGAGGGTGGCCAGTGGCTCGTAGCGCGGTGCGGGCCTGGGTGCGAGGAACGGTGCTTTGATGCCGTGCGGGCGAGAGGGATCGGAGAACCCGACCCAGCGCACCGGGTCCCGGGCGTGCTCGTAGAAGTAGCGCTGTAGCCCGAAGTTGTCGGAGCTGGGAAGGAAGCACAGGACGGCGAGGGCGAGAGTGTTGAATGCCCAGGTGACTCGACTGAACCACACCGCCTGCAGGGTGCCGAGGACGGCGCCGAGGCGTTCGGGCAGGGAGGCCGACCGGGCCCAGAGGAGAAGCAAGCAAAGCGTGCCCGGCACGAGCAGGGGGAACAGGAAGCGGAACTCCTTGTGAGCAATGAGGCTGTGCCCGAGGAAGAAGGGGAGCGTGAACCAGGTCAGGAGATGGCGCGGGAAGCGCCACCAGAACGAGGCCAGTCCAGCGAAGATGATCGCCCCGTACGGCGGGAAGGTGAGGAGGAGAACGAACGGATAGGCGAAGATCGGAAGCACCCCGAAGGTGGCGGCCTTGCCTTCGAGTACGTTGACGCGGAAGTAGTTCCAGGGAACGAGGACGGGCTCCCCGTAGCCCCAGGCATCGACGAGAAAGCCGGCAGCGAGCGACAGGGCGATGCCGAGGCCGATCGAGCCGAGCACCTTCACGCGGTCGCGCCCCAGGGCGAGCGTCCAGAGGAGAACCCCCGCCACCGACATGGCGACCTGGTAGCGGCACTCGACGGCGAGCCCGAGGGCGATCCCGGCAGCGATGCCGCGCAGGGGAGGCAAGCCGGCGTCCCCCGCATCGCCGGTGCCGCCCCGGACGAGGAGTGCCAGGCCCAAGAGGAGGAACGTGGTCGAGAGGCTCTCCGAAGACGTCCGTGCCGCTAAGTAGGGGAGGAAGTAGAGCAGGGTGAGAGACAGGTACGCGGCCCGCCGGCCCAGGGCCTCGGCGAACCAGTGGCGCAGCGCCGCCAGCAGAGCGAAGAGGGCCAGCCAGGAAAGGAGGCCGCTCGCGAGCCGGTAGATGCGCAAGAGGGCGAAGGGATCGTGGATGCCGGCCGCGAGCGCCGGGCGAGCGAGCAGCGAGTAAGCGGCCGGCTGCAGCCAGGGACGGATGCGAGCCCGGAACTCCCAGGGCAAATCCTGGGCCGGGGTGAGGCCCAGCTTGTGGCTCGCGAACTCGACGACTTGGAAGTACTCGTCCACCTGGAACACGCTATCGCTGCTCACCGCGGCGGCGATGGTGAGGCCCAGGTTCGCGGCGAGCAGGAGGGCGAGCGCGCGCCCCTCCGGGACCCGGGCGAGCAGGCGCAACACCCCGGGCGCAGAAGCGCCGCTCTCGAGGTCGCGGCCGCCCGGCGAGGAGGTGCCCACCCGCGCATGGTACGGGCAGGTGCCTCGCACCGCCAGCGTCGCAGTGAGCCGCCGGACGCGCGCCGCCGATGGCGGTCGGCGAGAGCCGCCCGCCCCTGGCGGGCTGCCTACTCCTTCCTCTTCAGCTCACCCTGGTGCTCTCGGATGAAGGCGCGGATGTCCTCGGCCATGTCGAGCAGCTTGAGCCACTGCTCCTGGTAGAGAGTGACGGGGAAGCGACCGAGCCCGTACACCGATACGCCCCCCTTCTCGCTCACCTTCATCGACACGCCCTTGGAACTCCGAGCCTTGAGAGCCTCGTTCTCCGCCTTCAGGCGCTCCAGCTCCGCCTTCATCTCGGCTTCGGTGCTCATGGCAGCCTCCGGTTCGTGCTCCGCGAGGGAACGCTTCGGCCGGCGACAGCGAGCCATCCGGCTCGCGCATTATGCGCGCGAGCCGGTTCCTTGGGGAACCCTGCGGGCACCGTCGGGCTCCAGCCGAGCGCTTCAGCGGTCGACCGCGGGATCTTCGAAGGGGCGGATCGGATCCGCCGCGGGCGCGGCGCTTCTCTGCTCGGCGTCCGGCGGCAGGAGATCGAGCGCGGCGGCGGCGCAGGGCTCGCAGAGGTACGAGTTGCCCTCGCAAGGGATGAGGCCCTCGGAGACCTGGTGGCAAGCCCGGCAGCGGTTCAACGTCCGTCTCCTTCCCCCGGGCTGGAACTGTACCGGAGATGACTCTTGGTTAACGTATCCCCGGCGGGTGTCCCAGGCGCCGATTCTGTCCCTTGAGGAAGGGATGAGTAGGCGAGGAGCGGACGCGCCGCCGCACGGTCCCTGGGGTGGTCCCGGGGCGGCCAGAGCCCCTGCCTGCCAGGGCCGGGGAGGCGGTCATCGGCCCCACGAACCTCGGAATGACGCTCGTCAACGCAGGGACCGTCCCCGACGGTGCAGGCTTCCAGATTCCGCCTACCGGGAGGACGTGATGGCCATCCGCTGGAAGACGTCCCTGTCCGTCGGGATCGAGAGCCTCGACGAGCAGCACAAGGAGCTCCTCCGGCGCGCGGCGGGCTTCCTCGACGGGCTGACGGGTCGCTCGCGCCAGGACGTCGGGACCCTCCTGTCGTACCTGCGAACCTACGCGGTGGGCCACTTCGGGGAGGAAGAGGAGGCCATGCGGACGTCGAACTACCCGGGGTACGAGCGACACAAGGCCCAGCACGATCGGTTCCTCCGCGACCTGCTCACGCTCTCGAAGGAGCAGGAGAAACGGGGGGGCTCCGGCGTCGACCCGGAACGCGTCGGCGCCTGGCTCAGCGACTGGATCACCGAGCACGTCTCCCGCACGGACATGGAGATGGCTCGTTACTTCATCCACCGGGCGGAGGAGGAGAAGGCGAAGGAGCGCTGAGAGCCGGTCGAGCGCCTGCCGACGGCCTCGCGCGTCGCCTACCCGTGGGCGGTCGCGATCTCGTCGTAGCCACGGCCTCGGAACTCGAGCAGGCAGAAGCCGTGGCCGAACGGGTCGGAGAGCACGGCGATCCTCCCCCAGCGCCTCTCCGCTACCGGGATCTCGACCCGGGCGCCGGCCTCGACCGCGCGCCGGAGGGCAGTGTCCAGGTCCTCGACCTCGAAGTCGAGATGCACCGGCGTCCAGTGGCGGCCGTAGTCCCGCGCCGCAGGGGACGAGGGATGGGGCGGGGTCCCGGCGGGCGCGACGAGGAGGTAGAGAGGGGCCTCGGCGCCCGTCAGCTCCACCCCCGAGGAGCCGAAGCGCCTCCCGACGCGAAGGCCGAACGCGCGCGTGTAGAAGCTGACCGCCCGGTCGAGGTCGTCGATGTCGATGTTCACGAGGAGTCTTGCCATACCGGTCGTCCATCCGCGTGCTCGGCGCGGCTCCACCTCGACACTTAAGGCGGGAGCGAGGCGCCCGCCCGCCCATGGGCGCGGGCGCAGGAAGCCCGGGTTGCGGTCCATGCTGGTGCTTGCATGCGCCCCTCGTTCGGCTACAAGCGATGGTCATGATCGGACACCGTCACCGCCACTGCCTTCTCGGGCCCGCCGCCGCTCTCCTCCTCGCCTCGCCTGCCGGGGCGGCCGATCGCCCGTTGCGCGAGCTCCCCTACACGCCGGGGCTGGACCCGGCGGCGATGGACCAAGCGGTGGATCCGTGCGTCGACTTCTACGCGTACTCGTGCGGGGGCTGGCAGAGGCGAAACCCCATCCCCGCCGATCAGGCCAACTGGAGCGTGTACGCGAAGATGGCCACCGAGAATCGCCAGTTCCTCTGGGGGTTGCTCGAGGAGGCGGCCGCGAAGCCGGACCAGGAACGGGCGCCGGAGGAGAGGAAGGTCGGCGAGTACTTCGCTGCCTGCATGGACGAGCAGGCCGTGGAGAAGGCCGGGGCCGGGCCGCTCCGGGACGACCTCGCCGCCATCGACGGCCTGAAGACCAAAGCCGAGTTGGCGCGACTCGTTGGGCGCCTGCATCTCGGCACCTTCGAGGGCGCCGTCTTCGAGTTCGGAAGCGAGCAGTCGTTCGAGAACTCGGACGAGGTGGTTGCCTGGGTCTCGGCTGGGGGGCTCGGCCTCCCGGACCGCGACCAGTACCTGGAACAAGGCGCGCGCGCCGAGGCCACGCGCCGTGCCTACGTGGCGCATGTCGAGAAGACGCTTCGGCTCAGCGGGCTGCCCGCCCGCCAGGCCGGGGCGGACGCGGCTGCAGTCATGCGAATCGAGACCGCGCTGGCCCGGGCTTCCCTCTCGCGCGTGGACAAGAGGGACCCGAAGAAGGTCTGGCACCGGACGAGCCGGGAGGAACTCGCCGCCGCAACCCCGGCGTTCGACTGGGGCGACTACTTCGCCGCGACCGGAGCCAAGGCGGGCCCGTGGCTGAACGTGACCGAGCCAGCCTTCCTGGCGGAACTCGAGCACCAACTGGCCTCGCGGCCGCTCTCCGAGTGGAAGGCCTACCTGCGCTGGCACCTCGCCCATTCCCGCTCCCCCTACCTCTCCCTCCCGTTCCAGCGCGAGCACTTCGCCTTCTACGAGGCGCACCTGCGCGGGGTGAAGGAGATCCAGCCGCGCTGGAAGAGGTGCGTGCGTTGGACCGACCGGGACCTCGGAGAGGCGCTCGGCCGGATCTTCGTCGCCCGGGTCTTCCCGGCGGCGGTGAAGGCCGACGCGGAGAAGATGGTAGGGCGGGTGGAGGCCGCCATGGCGGCCCGCATCTCCGGGCTGGAGTGGATGGCACCCGCGACGAAGCGGGCGGCCCAGGCCAAGCTCGCCGCCATGCGGAACAAGATCGGTTACCCCGACAAGTGGCGCGACTACTCGAGCCTCGAGGTCGTCCGCGGAGACTTTGCCGGCAACGTGGAGCGGGCCGTCGCCTTCGAGGCTCGGCGCGAGATCGGCAAGATCGGAAAGCCGGTCGACCGGGGCGAGTGGACCATGACGCCGCCGACGGTGAACGCGTACTACAACCCCTCCATGAACGACATGAACTTCCCTGCGGGTGTGCTGTTGCCGCCGCTTTGGGACCCGCGACTCGACCTCGCTCCCGGGTACGGGAACACCGGCGGAACCGTGGGGCACGAGCTCGTTCACGGCTTCGACGACGAGGGCCGGCAGTTCGACGCCAAGGGGGACCTGCGCGACTGGTGGACCGAGGCCGACGCGCGCGAGTTCGAGAAGCGGGCGAGTTGCGTCGTCGAACAGTACTCCCACTACACCGTGATCGACGACGTCCGGATCAACTCGAAGCTCACCCTCGGGGAGGACATCGCCGACCTGGCCGGCCTGGTGCTCGCCTGGGAAGCCTGGAAGGCTGCGACCGCGGGAGAGAAGCTCGAGCCCCGCGACGGCCTGACCCCGGAGCAGCGCTTCTTCGTGGGCAACGCCCAGTGGGCCTGCGCCAACGAAAGGCCGGAGGACGCCCGATTGCGAGCCCTCACCGATCCCCATTCCCCGCCTCGATGGCGCGTGAATGGGCTCGTTGCGAACATGGCGGAGTTCGCCCGCGCGTTCGGGTGCAAGGTCGGTCAGCCGATGGTGCGCGAGCACGTCTGTCGGGTGTGGTGAGCCCGTCCCGGGGGCCACGCCGCCCTAGCGAAACCTGCGGAGAACATTCGTTTCTTTTTGCGCGCCGCGCATGTCTTGCGCTGGGAGGGGTTCGCGTTCCGGAGCCGTGAGGGCGGGGGATGCGGTTTGGATTTGGAGGGAGCGCGCCCGCGGGGCGGGAGTCCGGAACGCACTAAGGGTCCGTTCCGCCTGTCGTTTGTCACCGGGGGGCCGGGAAGCGACCCCGCCCTTGCTCGTCCCGGGTCCGGAAGGCGGCTCGCGATCGACCCGGGAGCGTTTAACCGTCGAGACCGGCAAGGGTCTGCAAGGGCCGGGGTTGGACCCGGGATTGCAGAGGGTACGCCCTCTCAAGAGCCCTCATGCACGTGCACCGCTGCAGCGGGAATCTCTGACCAGTGGCCGCCGCGCTTGACGGGCCGCCGGGGCGGGTAGCGCTCCGCCGGTTCGCGAGGCCGCGGACGGCCCAACCACGGGATCGCGCCTCCTCCTCATGCCACCTCGCCACCTTCGAATCGCATCGCTCCTCTTCTTCGCTTCGGGAGCGACCGGACTCATCTACCAGGTCGTCTGGTCGCGCGTTCTCAACGAGGTCTTCGGCATCTCTGCCTACGCGGTCACCGCCGTGCTCGCGACCTACCTTGGGGGGCTCGCGCTCGGAGCCTGGCTCCTCGGCCGGTGGGCCGATCGCGCTGCTGTGCCGCTTCGCCTCTACGGGGTCCTCGAGCTCGGGATCGCTCTCGCCGCCTCGACCGGGACCTACGCGGCCGGATGGCTCGACGGGCTGCACCTCCGCGCTGCCTCCTTGCTCTCACCGAGCTCGCCTTCCTTGCTCGCGATCCGCGCCCTCCTCGCCGCCGTGGTGGTGCTGCCCGCGACCGCCCTCATGGGCGCCACGCTCCCCGTAATGACGAAGGTCTTCGTGGCGAGGATCGGGCGGCTCGGGCGCGGCCTGGGAGGCCTGTACGCGATCAACACCGCCGGAGCCGTGCTCGGCGCCCTCCTCGCCGGGTTCGTGCTCATCCGTGCAGCCGGGATCCACGGAACCCTCTGGCTCTCGGTGGCGGTCAATGTCTTCATCGGCGCGGCGGCCCTGCTCTTGGCGCGGCGCGCCCCGCCTCCGGTTTCCGACGAGGCGGGCGAGCGCGCGGAGTCGGTCGACCGCCCCGATTCCGAGGCCGGCACGCGATGGGGACTGCTCGTGGCGGTGGGACTGTCCGGCTTTGCCTCGCTGTCTCTCGAGGTCGTCTGGACGCGGATGTTGCTCCTCGTCCTCGGCACCTCGACCTACTCCTTCGTCACCATGTTGGCGACGTTTCTATCAGGGATTGCCCTGGGCAGCTTCGCCGCCCGCGCCCGGATCGACCGCTTGCGCCGCCCGCGCCTCGCGTTCGGACTCCTGCAGGCAGCCGTTGCGGCGGCGACGCTGGCCACCATTCCGCTGGTGCGCACGGTGCTCCTGCACGGATCGACCTGGTTCGAGGTCGAGGCGAACTGGTTCGGGCTCGCCTCGGTTCGATTCGGCACCGCCTTCATGGTGATGATCGTGCCCACCTGCCTCATCGGGGCGAGCTTCCCCCTGGCGACGCGGATCTGGGCGACTCGGGTCGGGTCGCTCGGCGGTCGCGTCGGCGAGGTGTATGCCGCGAACACCGCGGGCAACATCCTCGGGGCCCTGGTAGGCGGCTTCGTCCTCCTCCCGACCATCGGAATGCAGCGGGGCGTTGTCGCGGTGGCGTTCGTCTACCTGGTTGCCGCGGCCTGGGGACTGTTGCCGGCGCGACGGAGCGGGGCCGGAGGCGCGCTGCGGACGGCGGGGGCGCTCTCGGCAGTCGCGGCCGGGGCGCTCCTCCTCGTCGCCTGGCGCCCCACCCCACTCCCCTCCACCGGCGGGGCGCCCGTCGACTCGGTCCTCTACTACGACGAGGGGCTGGTCTCGACGGTGAAGGTCTTCCAGAAGGCGAGCGACGGGAGCCAGAGGGTGATGGCGGTCGACGGGATCACCATCGGACAGAGCTCGGCCGGCGTGGACAAGAAGCAGCAGGTGCTCGCCCACCTGCCGTTCCTGCTCGCTCCGGAGGGATCGGTGCGGGACGTCCTCTCGATCGGGCTCGGGACCGGAATTCTCGTCGCCGAGGCGGCGAAGCACCGCGACGTGCAGCGGGTCGAGGTGGTGGAGATCTCCCCGTCCGTGGTCGAGGGTTCACGCTTCTTCGGGCAGTACAACGGGGGCGTTCCGGACCACCCTGGCATCCGCGTGATCCCGGATGACGGGGTCCTCTACCTTCGTCGCTCGGGCGGCCGCTACGACGCCATCGTCGCCGACGGGAAGTCGCGCTCGGGCCACGCTGGAAACGCGGTCTTCTACTCGGAGGACTTCTACCGGGCCGCGATCGATCACATGGCTCCGGAGGGGACCTTCGTCCAGTGGATCCCGCTCGATGTGGCGCCGGAGGAACTCCGGATCATCGTGCGCACCTTCGCCCGCTCCTTCCCCCACCTCTACGTATGGCTGGGGCAGGAGTCCTGCTTCCTCGTCGGCAGGGCCGTTCCACTCCGCCTCGACGTGGGGCGGGTCCGCCAGGCGCTGCGCCAGTCGGCGGCTGCCGACCTGGCGCGCTACGGGTGGAGCCAGGCGGAGGAGGCCGCGGCCATGCTCATCGGCGACCGGTCGTCGGTGGCCGCGTGGATCGCCGGCGAGGAGGAGGTGAACTCGCTCGAGAGGCCGCTCCTCGAGTTCTTCTCGCTCCTCGGGAACGCGGACGGCGAGCGCAGTCGCGTCGCTGCGAACCTGAAGGCGCTGGCCGGCGTGCGCGCCCGGGGGCTCTCCGACGTGGACATCGCCGGCGCCCGGGAGGAAGACCTGGAGCGGGCGCGGTCCTCGGTGGGCGCGCTCCTCGAGGGGCTCGTCGCCTTGAAGGTGGATGCCCCCCAGGCGGGATTCCAGCTGAGGCGGGCCGCCGAGGGGGCGCCCCCGGGAGGCATCGTCCGGCACGTGGTGGCAGAGACCTTCGGCGAGGTCGGGCGAGCCCTCGACCTTGGCGGGCGCCCGGACGACGCGCTCGCCTGGTACCAGGAGGCGCTCTGGGCCTGGCCGGGCTTCGTGGAGGCACACGTGAACTCCGCGCGGATCGCCGCGGGCCGCGGGCGGCTCGACGAGGCCCGAGGCCACCTGGAGAGCGCTCTCGCGTCAAATCCTCTCTCGGGATCGGCGCACCGCTTGCTGGGGCAGATCCTGACCGCCTCCGGGGACCTGACCGGGGCCCTCCCGCACCTGCGCCGGGCGTCGCGTCTGGCTCCGGCCGACGCCGAGGCCCACGGGGACCTCGGCGTCGCGCTCGTGGGGACGGGCGCTGGCAGGGACGCCCTGGCCGAGTTCCAGGCGGCGCTCCTCATCCGTCCAAACTGGCCGGCGGCCATGGGTCGCGTCGCTCTCCTGCTCGCTGCCACCCCCGACGCGGGCCTGCGAAGGCCGCCCGAGGCGATCCGCATGGCGCGTCGCGCCACTGAACAGGATCCAAGCGATCCCTCCCTGCTCGAGATCCTCGCCGCCTCCTATGCGGCCGCGGGCCGATTCGACGAGGCGGCCGACGCCGAGCGCCGGGCGCTCCGCCTGGCTCTCGTCGCTGGCGACCGCGCGCGCGTCGGCGAGGCCCAGACGCTGCTCGAGCGCTATCGCCGGGGGCTGCCGCCCGAGCCCCTGCCGGCGTCCGCGCCCCAGTGATCCGCGCCGTACCGCAGAGGGGCCCGACCGAGCGGCCGCCGCTGCGCGAGCGGGCTCGGCGGGCGCCTACCCGTGAAGGGCCTCGAGGAACTCGGCCTCGCGCCCTCCCCGTGGGCTCCCCGCCGGCATCGCCCGCCGTGAGGCCCTGCGGAGTCGCGGGCCCTCTACCTCCGCGTCAGGGCCTGATCCGGTCTATCCCTCGATCCGCTCTGGGACGGCCCGTCCCCGAGGAGGGGGCTGTGCCCGGCCGGACAGCGCCGGCCTCGCCCGCTCCACCAGGCCGTCCACCCACTCGATAACCGCTTGCACCCTGGGTACGTGTCGCAGCTCCCCGTGCACGAGCAACCACAGCTCGTGAGGTGCCGGTTCCGGGCCGTCGAGCTGCACCAGGGCCTTGTCCCGGTCGGCGGCGAAGCGTGGGAGGACCGCCACCCCCAGGCCCATCCGGGCGGCGGCCTGGAGCACCGCGGTGGCGTTGCTCTTGAACACCACCCGCCGCTCCGGGCCCTGGCGGGCGATCCAGCGCTCCTGCGGCGAGCTGGCGAGGGAGTCGTCGAGGCCGATGAACCGATCCTCCTCGAAGCTCACCGGCCCCCTCCGCCCCGCGGCGTAGTCCACCGAGGCGTAGAGGCCGTAGGCCACGTCGGACAGCTTCCGGGTGACGAGCCCGGCGTCGCGTGGGCGTCCCATCCGCAACGCCAGGTCGGCCTCGCGGCGGGTGAGATCGAACGTTCGCTGGTCGGCAGCGATCTCCAGCACCAGCTCGGGATGGAGGGCTCGCAGATCGGGAAGGGCTGGCGCCAGGAGGTGAGCAGCGAGGTGCGACGCGGTGGTGAGGCGCACCGATCCGGCGAGCGCCCGGTCCCGGGAGTCGGCGTGGCGGGCCAGCCGGAGCACGTCCTCCTCCACTCGCGAGGCCAGGTCGGAGAGGTCGTCTCCCGCCGGCGTCCGGGTCCAGCCCTGCGGCCCACGCTCGAAGAGGGAGAGGCCGAGCTCCTCCTCGAGCGCGGCCACGCGCCGAGCCACCGTGTTCCGGTCCACCCCGATCCGCCGGGCGGCGCGGCCCAGGCTCCCCGCTCGCACGAGCTCGAGGAAGTACCGGAGGTGGCCCCATTCCAGGTGCCCCGCGCGTTCTTGCGCGGGGGTGGCGCCTCCCTTCGCCTTTTCCGGAGCCTTCCTCAAGCGCACATTCCTCGTCGTGAGAGACCCGGCGAGAAGCCGGAGGAGGAGCAGACGATGAAGAGCGAGCCCGTTACCTCTCTTCTTGTAACACTTCCGCGGGTGCCCCGCCGCGGTGCGCGCCCCTGCCGCCTGGGCGGCGTCGCCGCCTTCGCGGCCTGGGCTCTCCTTTGGGGCTACTTCCTTGCCGGCATCGCGGCGCCGGCAGGCCGGCTCGCCGGGGCCCGCTCCTCGTCGCCCGCTTGGCCAACGGGCTCCGCCAGCGAAGTGCTGCTCTCGAGGCTCGGGGGCGTGGCGCGCTAACGAGCCGGAGATCGCTGCCTTGTACGAGCGCCGCCGAGGGAGCATGCTGCTCGCCCGG
>DATJZG010000182.1:0-22082 GCA_035499295.1 Anaeromyxobacteraceae bacterium | reverse complement strand
CGCGGCCGCCGGCGACGACCTCAAGACGAAGAAGGCCCTCCTGCGCCGCGTGGCGGAGATCCACGAGCGCGACCTCTCGCAGCCCGAGGAGGCGGTGCGCGTCTGGCGGCAGGTGGTGGAGCTCGACCCGGCCGACCGCGGCGCGCTGGCCGCGCTCGAGGCCGCGCTCGCCCGGGCCGGGCAGCACGCCGAGGTGGCGGCGGGGCTCCAGGAGCGGCTCACCGCCGCCCGCGGGGCCGAGCGGCTCGAGCTCGCCGGGAAGCTCGCCCGCCTGCACCTCGAGGCGGGGGAGGCCGAGCGCGCCGCGGCGGCGTGGCGCGAGGTGCTCGGCGACGGCGGCAACGACCCGGAGGCCCTGCGCGGGCTCGCCGCCTCGCTGCGCGCCCGGGGTGGGCGCCGCTCCGCCGAGGAGCTCGTGGCGGTGCTCTCCAAGCTCGCCGCCCAGGGAGTCCCCGACCGCGTCGAGCTGGAGGTGGAGCGGGCCACCCTGCTCCTCGAGCCGCTGGAGCGGCTCGGCGACGGCGCCCAGGCCTGGCTCTCCCTCCTCGAGGCGGGAGGTCTCTCCCCCGCGCAGACGGCCCAGGCGGCGCGCTCCCTCGAGGCGCTCATGGCCCGCGGCGTCGACCCGCTGCCGATCGCCCGGGCGCTCGCCCCCCTGCACGCGGCCGCCGGCGACGCGGAGCGCCACGTCGCCATGCTGGAGCTCCTGGCGCGCGACCCCGCGAGCGCCCCGGAGGAGCGCTCGCGCATGTGGCTCGACGCCGCCGCCCTGCGCGAGGACCGGCTCGGAGACCTGCGGGGGGCGCTCGACGCCGCCGCGGCGGCGCTCCGCCAGAGCCCGGCCCACGCCGAGGCGCGCCGGCGGGTGGAGGGCCTCGCCACCCGGGCGAAGGCCTACAGCGAGCTCTACGGCCTCCTCGCCGAGGCCGCCGACGGCCTGAAGGACCACCCCGCCGAGGAGCGCGCGGTGCGCCTCCGGGCCGCCCGGCTCGCCGAGGAGGAGCTCGGCTCGAACGAGCAGGCGGCGGCCCAGCTCCGGCGCGCGCGCGAGCTCGCGCCCGACGACGCCGACGCGCTCGCCTCGCTCACCCGCCTCGCCCTCGCCGGCGAGCGCTGGGAGGAGGCGAGAGAGCTCCTCTCCGAGCGCGGCCGGACGGCGGAGGCGCCCGAGCGGGTGGCGCTCCTCACCCAGCTCGGGGACCTCCTCCTCGAGCGGCTCCACGCCGCTTCCCCCGCTGCCGACGTCTACCGGCAGGCGCTCGAGCTCGCCCCCCCGGAGCAGCGCCCGCGCCTCCTCGCAAGGCTCGCCCGCGCGCTCGAATCGGCCGGAGACCGCGAGGGGCAGGGGCAGGTGCTCGCCGAGCTCGCCTCGGTGCCGCGGGCCCCGGCCGAGGGCGGCGGCGCGGCGCCCGAGAGGGCGGTGCAGCTCGACCCGGTGACGGCGCTGCTGCGCGCCCGCTCGGCGCTCGAGCGGGACCCGGCCGACGCGAAGGCGTTCGCCGAGGCGGAGCGGCTCGCCACCGCCCTCGACCGCCCCGCCGACCTGGCGTGGATCCTGGAGCGACACCGCAGCGCCGGCGGCGCCGAGGACCCGGAGCTCTCGGTGCGCCTGGCCGAGCTCAAGCGGACTCGGCTCGGCGACCCGGCCGGGGCGATGCGGCTCCACGCCGCGGTGCTCCGGGTCGAGCCCACCCACGCCGTCTCCCGCGCCGCCCTGCTCGAGCTCGCCCGGGTGCCCGGACCCATCGGGCGCGAGGCGCTCGCCATGGCCGACGCCCTCCTGCAGGCGCTCGGGGACGCCCCGGCGCGGGTGGCGGTGAGGGAGGCGCGGCTCGCGCACGTCGACGACCCGGTCGAGCGGGCGCGGCTCCACTCCGAGATCCGGCGCGTCCTGGAGCTCGACCTGGGGGACGCCGGCAAGGCGCTCGACGCAGCCCGGGGCGCCTTCGCCGAGGGCGGGAAGGCGCGCGAGGAGGCGCTCGCCGACGTGCCGCGGCTCGCCGAGAAGGCCGGGCGCTACGAGGTGCTCGCCGAGCTGTGCGAGCTCGCCGCCGCCGAGACCGGCGGCGGGAAGGCGGTGGAGCTGTTGCGCCGGGCGGCCCGCGTGCGCGACACCTGGATCGACGACCCGGGGAGCGCCGCCGCCGGCTGGCGGAGGCTCCTCGCCGTCTCCCCCGGGGACCCGGAGGCGCTCGAGGCGCTCGACCGGATCCTCTCCCGCGACCGCAAGGTGGAGGAGCTCCTGCCGGTGCTGGAGGCGCTCGCCGCCGGGAGCCGCCCCGACCCCGCCCGCAGGCTCGAATTCCTCCTGCGGCGCGCCGTCCTCCTCGAGGGGGCCGAGGAGCCGAGCGCGGCGGTGGAGGCCTACTCCCAGATCCTGGAGGAGTACCCGCGCGACTCGGCGGCGCTCGCCGGCCTCGCCCGCGTCCTCAACCGGCCCGGGGCGCGCTCCGCCGCGGCGAGGCTGCTCGAGCGCATCCACCGGGCTTCGGGCGACGCGAAGGGGCTCCTCGAGGTCCTGGAGATGCGGCTCGAGGGGTGCCCGCCGGAGGAGCGGGCGGCGCTCCTCTCCGAGGTCGCGGCGCTGCGCGAGCGGCTCGGCCAGCCCGAGGGCGCCTTCGAGGCGAAGGGGCTCCAGTACCGGGAGCTCGCGCCGGAGGCCCCCGAGGAGCCCGCCCTGCGGGCGGACCTCGACCGGCTCGCCACCCAGTCGGGCGCCTTCGCCGGGCTCGCCTCCGCCCTCGAGGACGCGCTCCGGGCGGGGCTTCCCGGCCCGGCCGCCACCGAGGTGCGCCGCCGGCTCGCCGCCCTCTACGCCGAGAAGCTCTCCGAGCCCGCCCGCGCCGCGGGGCATCTGGAGGCGCTCGCGGCCGAGGCCCCCCGCCCGGAGGTGCTCTCGGCCCTGGCACGGCTCTACCGCAGGACGGAGTCCTGGAAGGAGCTCGCCGCCGTGTTGCGCCGCCAGGCGGAAAGGGCGGAGGATCCGAGGCAGCGCCGGGACCTGCACTACGAGATCGCCACGGTCCTGGAGGAGAGGCTTTCCGATCGCGAGGGCGCCATGGAAGCGTACCGCCAGATCCTCGCCGTGGATCCGGAGGATCCGACGGCGCTCGAGCGGCTCGGGCGCCTGCTCGGCGTCGCCGACCGCTGGGACGAGGTCGCGCAGGTCCTCTCCCGCGAGGCCGAGGCCGCCGAGCGCCGGCCCGACATGGCCGCCGAGGCGGCCGAGATCCGCTACCGCATGGGGCGCGTGCGCCAGCAGCGCCTGGGCGACGCCGCCGGGGCGCTCGCCGCCTACCGCATGGTGCTCGCCCGCGTCCCCCGCCATCCCGCCACGCTTGCCGCCCTGGAGGAGCTCGCCCGCGGCTCGGGCGCTCCGGCGGCCGAGGCGGCCCGCATCCTCGAGCCCATCTACGAGCACGAGGGGGAGCACCACCGGCTGGTGGAGGCCCTCGAGGCGCGGCTCCCGGGCCTCCCCGACCCGGCGGCGCGGGCGGGGCTCCTGCGCCGCGTGGCGGGCGTCTACGCCGGCCCGCTCCGGAGCGCCGAGATG
Organism: Anaeromyxobacteraceae bacterium; assembly: GCA_035499295.1. Classification (GTDB taxonomy): domain Bacteria; phylum Myxococcota; class Myxococcia; order Myxococcales; family Anaeromyxobacteraceae; genus DATJZG01. The sequence goes on along the minus strand of DATJZG010000182.1, from coordinate 18,529 downwards.
GCCTTCCTGACCGCGGGGCGCGCGCTGCGCGAGGACCCGGGCTCGCTCGAGACGATGGACCTCGCCACGAGGCTCGCCCGCGAGGCGGGCGTGGAGGAGGAGCTCGCCGCCCTCTTCCTGGAGAACGCCGAGCGCGCCCTCGACCCGAAGGCCCGGCTCGAGTACCACCGCCGGCTCGCCCGGCTCTCCGCCGCCGAGCCCGCCCGCGCTGCCGAGTCCTGGCAGAAGGTGCTCGAGATCGCCCCGGACGACGCGGAGGCGCTCGAGGGGCTCACCGCGGTGCAGCGCAACGACGGCGACCCGGGGGCGCTCGTGCGCGTCCTGCGCAAGCGGCTCGCCATCGAGGAGGACGACTCCCGGCGAATGGCGCTCCTCTCCGAGCTCGCCGAGGCCCAGGAGCGGGCCGGCGACGCCTCCGGGGCGGCCTCGAGCCTTAGGCGCCTCCTCGAGGCGCGCCCCCAGGACCGCGCCGTGCTCGCGCGCCTCGACGCCCTCTGCCTCCGCGGCGAGCGCTTCGCCGAGCTCGCCGAGGTGCTGGGCCGGGAGATCGCCGCCGCCGACGCCGCCAAGGACGCCGCCGCCTCGGTGGCGCTCCGGGAGCGGCTCGCGTCGCTCCGGGAGACCCGGCTCCTCGACCGGGAGGGGGCGCTCACGCTCTTCGAGGAGATCCTCGCCTCCCAGCCCGACCACCCGGGCGCCATCGAGCGGCTCGAGGCGCTCCTCGCCCGCGACCGCGCCAACGCCCGCGCCGCCCAGGCGCTCGAGCGGGCCCACGCCGCCACCGGGCGCTGGGACCGCCACGCCGCGGCCCTCGAGATCCGCGCCGCCGAGCGCCCCGACCCGCTCGAGCGGAAGGCGCTCTTCGCCCAGCTCGCCCAGGTCCTCGAGAAGCGGCTCGCCGAACCCGGGCGCGCCTTCCTGGCGCTCGCCCGCGCCTTCCGGGACGACCCCGCAGACGCGCCCCTGCGCGCGGAACTCGACCGCCTGGCCGAGGCGACCGGCCAGCACGAGGAGCTCGCCACCCTCTACCAGGAGGAGCTCGAGCGCCTCGGCCCGGGCGGCGGGCCGCTCGCGCTCCGCATCGGGGCCCTCCACGAGGGGCCGCTCGGGCGGCCGGCGGAGGCGCCGCCGTTCTACGAGCGGGCCCGCAGGCTCGACCCGGGCGTCGCCCCCCAGGCGCTCGCCGCCCTCGAGCGGCTCTACCGGAAGCTCGAGCAGTGGCCGGAGCTCGCCGAGGTGCTCTCGGCGCTCGCCGCCCGCGAGACCCGCACCGACGAGCGGGTCGGGCTCCTCTTCCGCCTGGGCCAGGTGTGGGAGGAGAAGCTCCAGGGCCCGGAGCGCGCCGTCGCCGCCTACGAGGCGGTGCTGCAGGCGGCCCCCGGGCACCTGCCGTCGCTGCGCGCGCTGGCGCGCCTCTACGAGCAGGCGGGGCGCACCGACGCCCTCTTCCAGGCGCTCGCCGCCGAGCGGACCGCCTCCGAGCCCTCCGCCCGGGAGCGGATCACCGCCCGGATGGCGGAGGCGGCGGCCGAGCTCGGCCGGGACGCCGAGGCGGTGGACCTGTGGCGCGAGGCGCTCCGGGAGAAGCCCCGGAACGACGCGGCGCTCGCCGCGCTCGAGGGGCTGCTCGAGAAGCTCGGGCGCTGGCCCGAGCTCGCCGAGGTGCTGCGCGCGCGCGTCCCCCTCGCCCAGGACCGGCGCGAGGTGGTGCGGCTCCAGGAGAAGCTCGGCCAGGTGCTGGGCGCGCGCCTCGGCGACCCGGCGCAGGCCGTCCGCTCCTACCAGGCGGTCCTGGAGAGCGACCCCCGCAACAAGAAGGCGCTCGAGTCGCTCCGGGACCTGCACGCCGCCGCCGGGGACCGCGAGGCCCTCATCCAGGTGAACCGCCGGCTCATCCCCCTGCAGGAGGACGCCGCCGGCGTGAAGGGCGTGCGCCTCGCGCTCGCCGAGCTCCTCCTCCAGGCGGGCCAGCGGCAGGAGGCGGTGGAGCAGGGGAAGCGGGCCTTCGACCTCGAGCCCCACACCGCCTCGGACCTCTCCAAGCTCGAGAGCCTCTTCCAGGCCGCCGGGGCGACGGCCGAGGGGACGCGCGCCGCCGAGGCCCGCGCCGGGCTCCTCGCCGCCGAGGGGAAGGCCGCCGAGGCGGTCGCCGCCTGGCAGTCGTCGGCGGAGATGTGGCAGAAGTCGGGCCGCCCGGACGCCGCCGCCCAGGCGCTCGAGAAGGCGCTCGCCCTCGACCCCTCGAGCCGCGCCACCTTCGACCGGCTGCGCGAGCTCCACGCCGCGAACGGCGACTGGCGCGCCCACGCCCGGGCGACCGACCTCTTCGTGCAGGGGCTCGCCGATCGCCCGGCCCGCGCCGCGCTCCTCGAGGAGCTCGGCGAGGTCCACGAGACCCGGCTCGGGCAGAAGGAGATGGGCTTCCTCGCCTGGTGCCGCGCCTTCCAGGAGGATCCCTCGAGCGAGAGGGCCCGCGCAGCGGTGGAGCGGCTCGCGGCCGACACCGAGGCCTTCGAGGAGCTCGCCGAGATCTACGAGCAGGTGTGCGAGGGGCTCCCCGGCCCGCAGCGGGCGAGGCTCCTCCTCCGCCTCGGGCAGCTGAAGGACGAGAAGCTCGCCGACCCCCAGGGGGCGGAGGCGGCACTGCGCCGCGCCCTCGAGGCCGATCCCGCCAGCCTGGAGGCGCTCGACGCCCTCTCGGCGCTCTTCACCCACCACGGCCGGGCGACCGACCTCGTCATCGCCCTCGAGCAGAAGGTCGAGGCGGTGGCCGGGCTCGACGACAAGAAGGCGGCGCTCCTCGAGATCGCCCGCATCGAGGACGAGCAGCTGCACGACGTGGAGGAGGCGGTGGGCGCGCTGCGCCGCGTGCTCGAGCTCGACGGGGGCGACCCGCAGGCGCTCGAGGCCCTCGCCACCATCTTCCGCCGCGAGGGGCGCTTCGCCGACCTGGCGCACGTGCTCGCCCGGGCGCGCGACCTCGCGCCCGACGCGGCCACCCGCGTCGCCTGGCAGCTGCAGCTCGCCTCCCTCTACGAGTCCGACCTCCAGGACGACGAGGCGGCGGTGGAGGCCTACCGGGCCGTCCTGGGGATGGACGACCGGGAGCCGTACGCGCTCGCCGGGCTGGAGCGGCTCTACACCAAGCTCGACCGGTTCGCCGAGCTCAACCGGGTCTACGAGAAGCAGGCCGAGAACGCGGAGGAGACCGCCGAGAAGGTCCGCATCCTCGGCAAGAGCGCCGGCATCTGGGAGGAGAAGCTCCAAAACCCGCAGAAGGCGATCGAGCGCCACGAGAGCGTCCTGCGCCTCGACGGGAACCACCTCCCCTCGGTGAAGGCGCTCGAGCGGCTCTACCGGCAGGAGGGGCTCTGGGACAAGCTCATCAGCGTCACCACCCACCACCTCTCCTTCGCCGCCGACCGCAAGGAGCAGATCCACCTCCTCGTCGCCATCGGCGAGGTGTTCTGGAACCACCTGCAGCGGGTGGACCGGGCCGAGGAGACCTTCCGGCAGGCGCTCGAGGTCGACCCCGAGTCGCGCGAGGCGGTGGCGGCGCTCGCCTCCCTCTACGAGCGGAGCGGCAACTGGAACCTCGCCCTCGACATGCTGCGCCGGGAGGCGCGGCTCGCCGCGGCGAGCCCGGACGCCGTGGAGCTCCACTTCCGCACCGGGCGCATCCAGGAGGACATGCTCCTCGACCTCCCGGCGGCGAAGCTCGAGTACGAGCGCGCCCTCGACCTGGAGCCGGGGCACCTCCCCTCCATCCGGGCCATGAAGGGCATCCGGGAGCGCGAGGGGAACCGCGACGAGTACCTGCAGCTGCTCCTCGCCGAGGCGCGCTACGCCGAGGACGAGGCCACCCAGGCGGAGCTCCTCACCGAGGCGGGGCGCATCCACCAGGAGGAGAAGGGCGACCGCCCGGGCGCGGTGCGCCACTACGAGGAGGCGCTGAAGCGCGTCCCCGACCACCTCCCCGCCGCCCGCCCGCTCTCCGAGATGTACCAGGCCCAGGGATCCTGGGCCGACGCCGCCCGCGTGCTCGAGATCGTGGTGAAGCGGCTCGCCGACGAGGGGGACGGTCGCGAGCTCTGCCGCCAGTCCTACCGGCTCGGCTACGTGTGCGAGAAGCTCGGCGACCCGGAGCGGGCCCTCGCCGCCTACCGGCGCGCCTACGAGCTCGACGCCACCTACCTGCCGGCGCTCGAGGGGCTCGGGACGCTCCTCGTCCAGCGCCAGGCCTGGGAGGAGGCGCTCCGGATCTTCCAGTCGATCCTCATCCACCACCGCGACGGCCTGACCGACCTGGAGGTGGTCGAGACCTACTGGCAGATCGGCGAGATCCAGGAGAAGCAGGGGCAGCCCGACCGCGCCACCAAGAGCTTCGAGAAGGCGCTCGAGATGGACCAGAACCACGAGCCCTCGCGCCGCAGCCTGGTGCGGGTGCTCGAGGCCCAGGGCGACTACGAGGGCGCGGTCGACCAGCGCCAGCGGCTCGCCTCCCTCCTCGAGGGGAGGGCGCGCTTCGAGCAGCACGTGGCGGTGGGGGAGATCGCCCGCGACCGCCTCAAGGACCCCTACCAGGCCATCGACGCATTCCTCTCCGCTGCCCGGGTGGACCCCGGCGACCTGAAGGTGACCGAGGCGCTCCTCGGCCTCTACCGGGAGACCCGCCAGCCGCAGAAGGCGGCCGACGTCATGGCGCGCATGCTCGAGGCCCCGGAGGTGAAGGGCGACCCGGCGCGCGCGGCGCCCATGCACCTCGCCCTCGCCGAGCTCTACCGGGACGAGATCAAGGACGGGGCGAAGGCCCTCCTCCACATGGAGGCGGCCCTCGACGCGAACCCGCGCCTCCTGCAGGCCTTCGCCGCCGTGGAGTCGATGCTCGCAGCCGAGAAGCGGTACCCGGAGCTCGAGCAGGCCTACGTCCGGATGATCCAGCGGCTGCCGAAGGCGCCGGAGTTCCAGGCGGCGCGGCTCGCCCTGTGGAAGGAGCTCGGCGCTCTCTACACGAAGGTCCTGAAGAACCCCGAGGGCGCCCGGACCGCCTACGAGGTGGTGGTGAAGGCCGACCCCGACGACGCCGCCGCGGTCGAGACCTTCGCGGACCTGGCCGCCTCGCAGCCGGGGCACGAGCCCGAGGCGGTGGAGGGGTACCGGAAGCTCCTCCAGCTCAACCAGAGCCCGGCGAAGGCGGTCTCGAAGCTCGTCGCCCTCTTCGCCTCCCGCAAGGACTACGACCGCGCCTACAGCGCCGCGCAGGTTCTCGCGCACCTCCTCGGGGCGGCGGGGGCCGAGGAGCTGGAGGTGGTCTCGAAGCTGCGGCGCTTCGCCCGGGAGACCGCCACCCGGTCCCTCGACAGCGCCCTCTGGCAGCGGCTCCTGCACGAGCGGCTGCGCACCGGGCCGCTCGCGGCCATCATGACGCTCGTGGCGCGGGACGCGGCTCCGCTCTTCGCGCAGACGGCGAAGGACCTGGGCTTGAACGCCAAGAAGGACGAGATCGACGTCGGGTCGTCGATGCTCTTCCTCGCCTCGACCGTGAAGTACGTCTCCCGCACCCTGGGAGTGGAGAGCGTCCGGCTCTTCCGGGCCCAGGAGAGCCCGGGGAGGCTCGGCTTCGCGAACACCGAGCCGCCGGGAATCGTGGCCGGCGAGGAGATGTTCCGGGAGAGGCCGAAGAAGGAGCTCTGGTTCTCGGTGGGGAAGGCGGTCTGCTTCGTCCGCCCCGAGCTTCGGCTCGGGCGCCTCATGCCGCACGACCAGCTCGACGCGGTCTTCCAGGCGGCCTGCAGCCTCGGGACATCCCGCTTTGTGGTCACCGCCCCCCCCCATCTGGTGCAGAAGCTCAAGAACCAGCTCGAGAAGCTCTTGCCCGAGCGGACGCGCACGCAGACACTGAAGAAAATCGCCCGCGACTACTGTACCGTCCAGCAGCCCGGGGACGTCCGCGCCTACATGGACGCGGTGGAGCTCACCTCGAACCGAACCGGCGCCCTCCTGGCCGGCGACCTGGAGATCGCGAAGCGCATGGCGTTACTGGAGAAGGCGCAGGTGTCGAAGCTCAAGGACGAGGCCAAGGTGAGGGACCTCGTGCTCTTCTGCGCGTCCGAGGACTGGGTGGCGCTCCGGGAGGCGCTCGGCCTCTCGGTGGCGGTGAGGTGAGGAGACTGCCATGCGGTTCACCTGCGACAGCTGCAGCGCCCAGTACATGATCTCCGACGAGAAGGTCGGACCGAACGGCGTCAAGGTGCGCTGCAAGAAGTGCAGCCACGTCATCCTGGTGCGCCACCCGCCGCCGGAGCCCGAGCCGGAGGCGGCGAAGCCCCCCGAGGCGCCGGCGGAGCCGGGGCCGCGGACCGACGGCCTCGACGACGAGCTCGGGCAGGCCTTCGACAAGGTGATGTCCCCTCCCGGCCCCGACGCCTCGAGGGAGGAGGCGCCTCGCGAGGAGGAGCCCCGCCCGGCGCCGGCCGCGGCGCCCCTGCCCGTCGAGTGGTACGTGGCCGTGAACGACCAGCAGGTCGGCCCCATGTCCCCGGAGGGCGTGAAGGCCCGCTGGGAGGCGGGCGAGGTCGGGCCGGACACCCTCGTCTGGTGCGCGGGCCAGCCCGACTGGGCCCCGCTCTCCTCGGTCCCGGAGCTGGCGAGGTTCCTCGCGCCCGTGCCGCGGCCGGAGCGACCCCGCGCCCCGGAGCCGGCCCCCGCCCCGGAGAAGCCCGCGGAGGCGCCGGCCGCCGAGAGCCCGAAGGCCCCCGAGCCCGCGCCGGGCTGGAAGCCGAGCGCGGCGAGCGCGCTCGCGGCGCTCGCGAGCGAGGAGCTCGCCTCGTCCTCGGCCCCGCCCGCCGCCCAGGGCTCGAAGGCCGTCCCGCAGAGTTCGCTCCTCGACTCGATGAACCTGCCCGACTCGGGCGGCGTCGACCCGACCGGAGTCCTCCCACTCCCGATCAAGGGGCTCGACACCACCGAGGAACGAAACCTCCGGCGCCAGTCGAGCGTCGCCCGCAACACCGCCGAGATCCGCATCAAGCGGAGCACGAACCGCACCATCATCGCCGCCGCCTCGCTCCTCGGCCTCTTCGTCTGCGTCGCCGCCGCGGGCCTGTGGTGGTACTTCGAGCGCCGCTTCGAGGGGCGCGAAGTCGCCGTGGCGGCCGCGCCCGCGGCCCCGGCGCCCGTCCCCGTGCCCGTCCCGGCGGCCGCGCCGGCGCCGGCCGCGGTGGCGCCCGCTCCGGCTCCCGCGGAGCCGGTGGCGGCCGCGCCCCCGCCCCCTCCGCCCCCCGCTCCGGCGGCCGCCGCTCCGGCCCCGAGCCCTCCCGTCGCCGAGGCGGCGCCTCCGGCCCCGCCGCCGGCGGCGGCACCCGAGCCGCCCGCTCCCGCCCCCAAGGCCGCTCCGCAGCGCCTGCTGGGGAAGAAGCGGGCGAAGGCGGAGCCGCCGACGAAGAGGGCGGTGCAGCGCGTCGCCGCCAGTTCCCCGCCGCCGGAACCGGCGGCGTCGTCGCGGAAGACGGGAGACCCGCTCCTCGACGCGTCCGACGTCGACGCCGACTTCGAGCGGGAGCTCTCCGGGGGGACGAAGGCGAAGCGCTCGGTGTACGTGCCGCCCGCGCCGGGCGCGGACCTGCCGGACCGGCTCACCGAGGCGCAGATCAACGAGGGCGTGGCGAGCCGCATCGACGCCCTCAAGCAGTGCCTGGAGCAGCAGACGGCCGCCCAGCCCGACACCCATGGCACGCTCAAGATGCGCTGGCTCATCCAGGGAGACGGGTCGGTGGCGGGGGTGAAGGCCCTGAGCTCCGAGTTCGGCGGCCAGCCCATCGCGGGCTGCATCGCGAGCGTGGTGAAGACCATCCGCTTCCCGCGCTCCCGCACCCAGGGACAGGAAGTGGTCTTCCCGTTCCGCTTCTAGAACCCCCCAGAGCGCTCTCGCCCGGGCCGGCACGTGCCACACGAGGTCAAGCGGCCGCACATCGACGCCGACGGGTTCGTCCCGCTCGCGGAGATGGACATCGGCGACCTCGAGCTCCTCCGGGTCATCCTGCGGGGCGGCTCGGTCATCGACTGGCGCCGGCTCCACTTCCAGGACGCGTCGGAGGTGGAGCACTTCCTGCGCCTCAACCTCTACGACCTCGCCAACGCCCGGGACGAGCGGCGCCTGCGGGCGGTGCTCGCCCAGGCGGTCGAGTACCTCCGCTCCGCCTTCGGCTACCGGGTGGCGGAGCAGGTCTCGAACCCGGCCGACATCCGCCAGCTCTTCCTCCTCGCCTCCGGCAAGGCGGAACCGAAGCGCTACCGGCGAATCGCCTGCGTCGTCCTGAAGTGCATGCACGTCGTCCACCACCTGGAGGCGCGCGAGCTCCTCTTCCGCTCGGCCCTGCGCGAGGCGGATCTGGCCGAGCGGGTGGACCGCCGGGTGATGGCGGTGGCGCGTCACATGGTCGACGCCGGCTTCCCCATCGCCGAGTTCCACGGAAACGTGAAGACGCGCGAGTCGCTCATGACGAAGCTGCTCGTGAAGCGGGAGACGGTGGCCGCCCAGGTATTCGACCGGGTGCGCTACCGCATCGTGACCCGGACGAAGGACCAGATCCCCTCGGTCCTCCGCCACCTCTGCGACGCCCTCTTCCCCTTCAACTTCGTCGTCCCCGGGCAGACGAGGAACTCGCTGTTGCGCTTCCGCCACGTGGTCGGGAAGCACCCCAAGGCGGACGAGCTCGTCCGCCACCTGCAGGCGCCGCTGGACCTCGAGGCGAGCGACCGCACCCGCCAGAACGAGTTCAGCGGCCGGGATTACAAGGCCTTGAACTTCGTGGTGGATATCCCGGTGCGCATCGACGACGTCCTTCCACCGGAGCCCCCTCCCGGGGCGGAGGACCTGGGCCGGGTGGTGTTTTCGCTGGTAGAATTCCAGGTGATGGACGAGGAGACGGCGAAGCACAACGAGCAGGGGCCGGCCCGGCACGAGCGCTACAAGAAGAGGCAGCTGAAGAAGGTCCTCCGGCGCCTGTCGCGGGGCCTCGTGGTGCCAAAAAAGGCGGAGCGCAAGGTGTAGAAGGTCTTATTCTTCTCATACGCGGAGAGGGGGGTGAGCCGATGCGCGAGTCCACGAAGGAAAGCCCGGCCGACAAGGGCCAGGTCCAGATGACCGGCCAGTGCCAGATCTGCGGTGCCGTGGGCTACACCATCGCGCTCCCCGGGGCGGCCGAGCCGAACGTGTTCTGCGCCCGATGCGCCATCGAGTACGGAGAGGCGATCGGCGAGGCCCTCACCGAGGACGACATCGGGGAGTAGGCGAGCGCCGCCATCGCTCGACGCCGGGCGGGCACCCCGGGACGGGCGCTCGCACGACGTAACGAGCGCTGGTTGCGCGCCGCGGCGGGCGGGTAGAGTACCCGGGCGATGAGTCTATCCCCGGCCGCTGCGCCTCCGCCTCGCACCGCGCCGGCGCTCCTCTTCCGCCTCGCGGCCGCGGCCTACGTCTTCGTGGCCGCCTTCCCGGACCTGTCGCGCCCGGGCGGCGCGAACCTCGACGGCTCGTGGATCCTCGCCATCAACCAGCTCGCGCACCGCGGCTTCGGCGAGAGCGTCGTCTTCACCTACGGTCCCCTGGGGTTCCTCCTCTACCCGACGGCCGCGGGGCTGCACGCGCCCCTCGCGGCGGCGCTCCGGCTGGCGACCGTCGCCGCCCTGGCCGCCCTGGCGTTCGCCCCCCGCGCCTCCCCCTGGGACGTCCTCCTCTTTGCCCTCGCGCAGTCCCTCGCCGTCGACCTCGGCCTCGGCTTCGAGTACCAGGTCCTCGTCCCGCTCCTGCTCCTCGTCGCCGTGGCGCTCGACCGCGAGGGCAAGGCGAGCGGCGCGCTCCTCGCCCTTCTCGGGGCGGTCGCGGGCGCCGCATTCCTCGCGAAGTTCAGCCTCGGGATCTCGCTCTCGCTCGCCCTGGCGACGGCCTGCGCCCTGCGCCTCGCGCGGGACGGGAGGCGGGCGCTCCTCGCAGCCGCGGCGGTCGCCGTGGCCGGCGCGGGAGCGTTCGCGCTCCTGGGTTCCGCCCTCCTCTCGGGGAAGGCGAGCGTCCTCCCCTGGGCCCGCCGGAGCCTCGAGATCGCCTCTGCCTACAGCGAGGCGATGAGCCTCTCGCCGGCCTCGAGCATCGAGAACGCGTTCGCCGTCGCCGGTGGCCTGGCGGTGGTGGCGTTGGCCGCGGTGGGGGTCTGGGCCGCTCGCCAGAGGCCCCTCGTGGCCGGGCTGGCGCTCCTTGCGGTCGGCCCCGCCTTTCTCGCCTTCAAGCACGCCTTCGTTCGCCAGGACGGCTCCCACGCCCCCCTCTTCTTTCCGTTCCTGCTCGCCCTGGCCGGGACGGCAGCGCTGTTCGCGTCCGGGCGGCGGGCGAGGATCGCGGTCCGCGCGCTTCTCGTCGCGGCGGCGGGGACGTCGCTCGCCGTGGCGCGGATCTACGACGCGCAGCGCACGGGTCCTCCGAGCGCCTCGGCCGGGGCTATCGCGAGAGCCCTCGCGGGCGTGCGCGGGGCCGAGTCCCTCTCCACCTGGGTCTCGCCCTCGGCGCGGCGGCGGGCGCTCGACCTGGACCTCTCCCCCTACTCGATGCCCGGGCTCAGGGAGTTCGCGGCTGGACGGCCGGTGGGCATCGTGCCCTTCGAGCTCGCCATCTGCGCGGCAAACGACGTGGCCTGCTCCCCGAATCCCACCTTGCAGACGTACGCGGCCTACACCTCTGACCTCGATCGCGTTACCGCCGAGCACTACTCCGGCGCGGAGGCGCCGCCGCTCGTGGCGCTCCGGTACGAGGGCTTCGACGACCGCTCTCCGGCTCTCGACACTCCCGCGCTCTGGCGAGCGCTCGCCGGCGGCTATCGGCTGGCGCCGTTCCAGCCGGGGCACGCGGTCGTGCTCGAGCGCGTGCCGGGCCAACCCTCCGGCGAGCTCCGGGAGGTCGGCCGCGAGCCCATCGAGCCCGGGCGCTGGCTCCAGGTGCCCGAGGTGCTGGGGCCGCTCTACGCCTCGATCGACCTCGAGCCGGCGCTCGCGGCGCGCTTCGCCCGGTTCCTGTTCCGGATTCCCTCCGTGTGGGTGGAGATCCGGTACGGCCCTGCGGAGACGGTCGCCCACCGCATCGTGCCCGGCACGGCGCGCGACGGGTTGCCGCTCGACCAGCTGCCGACGACCGGGGCGGACATCGCCTCCCTCTTCTCCGGTCGCCCCGGTCGCCGCCCGGTCGCCTTCCGGATCTACGGGGACGGCCTGGAATGGTACCGCCAGCCGCTCTCCGTCACCTGGCTGAGCGGCGCGCCGCGCTGAGTTCGCCGCCGGTTGGCGGAGGGGCGCCATCGCCCGCCCCGGGCTTCCGGGCCACCACCAGGAACTGCTTGCCCAGGAAGGCCGAGCTGAGCGGACGGAGCGCCAGGTAGGCCTTCACGAGCCAGTCCCACTGCGGGAGGCGGGACTTCACCGTGTAGGGCAGGAAGCGCGGCTCCACCCGCTCGAGCGCGAAGCCGCACATGGCGAGGAGCTCGCACACGCTCCGGTCGCTGAGGGGGATGTGGTGATCGTAGTAGTCCCAGTAGACGTCGGGGAGGAGGCGGATGTTCGGCCCCATGGCGACGAGGGTGCCGCCCGGGCGCAGCACGCGCCACGCCGCCTCCACGACCTTCGTGAGCACGTCCTTCGACGGCAGGTGCTCGAGGAAGTTCGAGGTGAAGACCACGTCGACCTCTCCGTCGCCGAGGAAGGCGAGCTCGGCGGCGGAGGCGCTGTGGACCTCGACGCCGGGGGCGGCGGCGCGCGCCGTGTCCGGGTTCAGGTCGACCGCGATCCGCCTCCGGGCGGCGGCGGCGTTGATGAATTCGCAGTAGCCCGCGCCCAGGTCGAGCACCGTGTCCTCGGGACCCACCCAGCGGGAGAACACCCGGGACCAGAGGACCGCCCAGATCCGGACCTTGCGGGCCCGGTCGGCGTCGGCGAACCGGTTTCCGTAGAGCTCGCTCAGCTCCATGCGCGTTTCACACCGTGGAGCATGGCGCGCCCCCAGAGGCGCGCGTAGAGCGGCAGCCAGGCGCGCAGGTCGAACCGGCTTTCCCCGGCCACGCGGTCCCGCCAGGTGCAGGGCACCTCGGCGATGCGCGCCCCGGCCATCCAGGCCTTCACCGTGATCTCGAAACCCACCACGAAGCCGCCCTGGCTCTCGATCTCCATGCGTCTCACCAGATCGGCGTCGTAGAGGCGGAAGCTGTTGGTGGCGTCGCTCACCGGGAATCCGGCGAGCCACTTCAGGCTCCGCCCTCCCCACTTCGAGAGCTGCCCCTTGAGCCACGGGCCGCCGACCTGCCTGCCCCCCGGCATGTAGCGGGAGGCCACGACGACGTCGGCTCCGGCGCGGTAGGCGGCGAGCATCGCCGGGACCGCGCGGAAGTCGTCCGAGAGGTCGGCCATGCTCACGAGCACCGGGCCCGCGTCCACCGACCGGAGCCCGGTCACGATCGCCCCGAGCACCCCTTCGCCCGCGTTGCGGAGCAGTTCCAGCGGGGCCCCCTCGCCCGCCAGTGCGCGGGCGACCGGCAGCGTGTCGTCCTCCTCGAAGTCGTAGACGAGCCGCACCCGCGCCTGATCCCCGAGGAAGGGGCGCGCCTCCTTCCACCACTCCCGGAGGTTCGCGCCCTCGTTGTAGACGGGCACGACCGCGGTGATGGGCGCCGCCCGGTTCATATGTTGCCGAGCCGGATCTGCTCCACCACCCAGGGGACGACCTCGTCCAGGATGCGCCCGAGCGGCGTCTTCGCCTCGAAGCCGAGGACGCGCTTCGCCTTCTCCACCGACGGGACGCGGAGCTGCACGTCGTACTTGAACGGCTCGTCGGAGACGTGGCGGAACGGCTTCCCCGGGTTGATGCGCTTCCAGATCTCCTCGGCCACCGTCAGGACCGAATGGCCCTCGGGAGTCGAGAGGTTGAAGTCCTCGTTCACGGCCGCCGGGCTCTCGATGCAGGCGCGGATGCCCTTCGCCAGATCTCCCCCGTAGGTGTAGTGGCGCACCTGCCGCCCGCTCCCCAGGATGCGCAGCGGGTCCTGCCCCTTCGCCACCTTCTGGACCAGGTCGGGGACCACGTGGCTCATGGCCAGCGTGACGTTTCCGCTCTTGATCTCCTTGTCCGAGAGGGCGCGCTGCTCGCCCACCCCCACGCAGTTGAAGGGGCGGATGACGGTCGAGGGCAGCCCGTACTGCTCCCGGGCCCCCTGGGCGAAGTACTCGCAGGCGAGCTTCTGGAAGCCGTAGGTCGAGAGCGGGGGAGGGGACCGGCGCTCGGCGCCCTCGGGCGTCGGGAAGACGGTGGCGCTCTCGAACACCATCGAGCTCGAGAGCACGTTGATCTTCTTGAGCCGCCGGTTCTGGAACGCCCAGATGGCCGCGTCGAACGTGGCCGCGGTGATCCGCTCGTTCTCGGCGATGAGGTCGTAGGCATGGGTGTGGAAGTAGGAGATGCCGCCGATCATGGCGGCCGCCGCCAGGATCTGGTCGCAGTCGCTCGCGAGCTCCCGCATCAGCCCCACGTTCTTGCAGTCGTCCTTCACGATGCGGTAGCGGGGATGTCGGTCGTAGCTCTTCTCGATCGGCCCGTACTTCGAGTAGTTGTCGATCCCGACGACCTCGTGGCCGGCCTCGAGCAGCTCGGAGACCACGTAGCCGTTGATGAAGCCGGCGGAGCCGGTGACGAGGATCTTCACGAGAGAAGCCCTCCGCGTCCCAGGAAGTTCCAGGGATCGAGCGTCGGCTGGGTGAGCGAGAGCGCCTTGTACCGCTGGTGAGGCGCGCACAGGACGAGCACGTCCGACTCTTCGAGGACCCGCTCGAGAGGGAGCACGTCGGGGCCGGTGACGTACTCGTCGGTGCACAGGACCTTGCGGGCCTCGAGCTCGAGCAGCTTCCTCATCTTGAAGGCCAGCGACTCGCGCGTGTCGTCGTTCTCGCCCTTGAAGGCGAGGCCCAGGAGGCCCACCGTCTTGTCGGCGAGGCCGAGCGTTCGCAGCTGGCCCATGAGCACGCGGGGGAAACCCTCGTTCACGAGCATCGCGCTCTGCCCGAGCGAGAACTCGTTGTTGTAGAAGGCGGCGAGCTGCATCGTGTCCTTGAACAGGCAGGGGCCGGCGGCGAAACCCGCCGTGGGCAGTCCGCGCATGCGCGGGTAGTCCTCGGTGATCGACGCGTGGACGCTCGCGTAGTCGACGCCGTTCGCCGCGCAGAGGGCGTAGAACTGGTTTGCCGCCGCGAAGGTGATGTAGCGCCAGGCGTTGCAGAAGAGCTTCCCCAGCTCCGCCTCGACGGGAGAGCACTGGATGATCTTCGGCGCCACGAGCGAGAAGAGCGCCCCGGCGCGCTCCGCCGCCCGCGGCGTCGCGCCGGAGACGATCTGCGGGAGCGACTCGATCTCGCGGACGGCGTAGCCCTGCGCGACCCGCTCGGGGCAGAAGGCGACGTCGACGCCGGGCACGTGCTCGTCGAACCAGGAGGCGAGCTTCAGCGTGGCCCCGGGGTAGACCGTCGACCGGAGGAGAAAGAGCTGCCCGGCGCGGAAGTGGGGCCTGAGGTCGTTCACGACCTGCAGGAGCTTCCCCACCTGGGGGTTCAGGTGCTCGTCGATGGGCGTCCCGACGACGCACACGACCACGTCGGCCCGCGAGACGGCCGCCGGATCGGTGGTGGCTCGCAGGTTCTTGCCGACGTGGCGCCGGAGCAACTCCTCCGCGCCCCGCTCCATGAAGCCGACCTTCCCGGCGTTGGTGTTGGCGACGGCCGCCGCGTTGATGTCGACGATGGTGACGTCGCAGCCGCGGGCCGCGAACATCACGGCGAGCGGCAGGCCGACGTGGCCGCAGCCTCCCAGCACTGCGATGTTCTGGTGCCCGCTCATGGCGCGTTCGTCCTTCCGTCTTTGGGCCACCGTCGGCGGCGACGGCGGGACTTCGAACCCCGCACAGGGCGCCGCCTGGGGGCGAGATCCTAGCACAGGCCGAACTTGTGTAGCCCTGCGCAGGGAAACCGCAAGATCGCGTCCCGGGGGTCCACTTTCGGGTCCCGGCCGCACCCATGGCTAAGGCGAAGGGAGAGCGCCGGGACGAGCGAGGAGACGAGAGCGGCCCGAGGACGCGTCGGCCCCTACCCCGCCGCCGCGGCGAAGCTCACCGAGTCGACGCCGTCCGTCCACTGACCGTAGTGGAGGAGGTGCGCGCCCACGCCGGCCATCCGGAGGGCCGCGTACACGGGCGCCGTCCCGCACAGGCGGCGGCGGGCGTCGTCCGTCACCGCGGCTCGGTGGAACCCGGCGGCGTCGCCCTTCTCGACGAAGGAGAGGGTGTGCCGGTCCTCCGCGGCGAGCGCGCGGAGCTCCTCCCGCGTCGGCGGGCGGGGATCCCCGAACTGCGGTCCCACGTGCGCCAGATCGGCGCCGGCAACGTAGCAGACCTTCCTCCCCGCGACGGCGCGCCGGAGCGCGCGCAGGAACGGGTCGGTCGCCCGCGCCGGGTCGGAGAGCTGCGAGATCGAGGAACAGAGCACCGGCAGGACGCGGTAGTCCCTGCCGGCGAGGAGGTACTGCAACCAGACCATCGGGAGCTCGCAGCTGTGCTCCCCCTTGTGGCAGAGCTCGTCCGCGAGGACCTCTTCCTCGCCCAGCTCGAAGGCGACGCGGTCGACGACGTCCGCGTCGGTGGCCATCGTTCCGAGCGGCGTCGCGTACGACTGCCGCGTGAGCGTGAAGAGGTGCTCGGGCGAGGCGTGGGCCGTCCCGAAGACGACGAAGAGGTCGGCGTCGCAGCGCTCCGCCGCAGCGCGCCAGGCGTGCGCGTAGCAATGCCCTCCGCGCGCGTAATCGATGTGCGGCGACACGAGCAACGTCACCGGGGACCTGCGGCGCGGCTGCCGGCCGGCCTTCTTCGCCGCGCCCGGGCCCTCCGGGGGGGCGAGGTAGCCCTCGAACTCGGCCCGGAGTTCCTTCGCGTCCGCGGGATAGGAGGACCCGGCGCAGGAACTCTTCCGAACCGGGGCCCGGCGGTAGTCGGCCACGGCGCGATCGCGCAGCCCGGCGTAGGCCGGCCCCTCGAGGATCCCGACGTTGCGCGCGTGCTCGATGAGCCCCTCGACGAGGTCGCGCTTCGCCGCCGCGCCGAGCCGCTCGAGCGCCCGGTGGATGTCCTCGACCGAGTGGTTGCCGTCGCAGTGAGCGAGGACCACCCAGGCAGGGGCGGTGAGGACCGGCTCCTCGGGCAGGACCCCCAGGGGATCGCGCAGCAGGATCCCTTGGGAACCGTCTCCCAGGGTCACGGGCCGGGGGTCGAGAGGCGCCAGCCGGGGACGATCGAGCTCTGGAGGGGTCACCGCTTCTTGTTGCGCTTTCTCGCCTGCTTGCGGGCCTGCCGCTCCTGCTTCCTCTTCTTCTTCCGGGCCTCGCGCTCCTTCGCGCTCTCGGCCGAGATGGGCTCCGCCGCGTACCCCATGAGCCGGGCGCGCGCGAGCGCACCCGCGGGCATGCGCGGCTGGACTCCCTTGGGGAGGCCGGCCATCTGGCCCGCCAGCGCCGCCGGATCGGGAGCCCTTCCCTCGAGCATCTCCTGCACCGCCTCGGCGTCCTCGCCGAGGATGTCCTCGAGCCCCTGGCCCTTCGCCTTCCGGAGCGAGACGAGCTGCTTGATGCCGGGCAGGCGCGAGAGGAGCCCCGGGGCGGAGCCCACGGCCTTCATGATGCCGCGCATGCCATGGTAGTGCTTGAGGAGGTCCTTCACCTCCTTCACCGACCGGCCCGAGCCCTTCGCGACCCGCTTCATCCGGGAGTCGCCGAGCGAATCCGGGCGGGCCCGCTCTCCCGGAGTCATCGAGTCCACCATCGAGACGATGCGGGTGAGCGCCGCGTCGTCGAACTGGAACCCGTCCGGCATCTCCCCGAAGATCGGGAACTTCTCCATCAGGTCGCCGAGCGGCCCCATCTTGCGGATGGTGCGCACCTGGTTCACGAAGTCGTCGAGGGTGAAGTCGCCCGAGAGGATCTTCTGGGCGTCCTTCTCCGCCTGCTCCTCGTCGACGTGGGCCTCGAAGTCCTTCATCAGGCCCACCACGTCGCCGAACCCGAGGATGCGCCCCGCGAGCCCCTCCGGCCGGAACTCCTCCAGCCGGTCGAGCTGCTCCCCCATGCCGAGGAACTTGATGGGCTTTCCCGTGACCTCCTTGATGGAGAGCGCCGCGCCGCCGCGGGCGTCGCCGTCGAGCTTCGTGAGGATGAAGCCGTCGATGCCGATCCTCCGGTCGAACTCGGCCGCGGTTCGGACCGCGTCCTGGCCGATCATGGCGTCGCAGACGAGGAGCACGTTCTCGGGGTGCACCGCCGACTTCACCTGCTCGAGCTCCGTCATGAGCGCGTCGTCGATGGCGAGGCGGCCGGCGGTGTCGTAGATGACGAAGTCGGCCTTCTCCCGGGCCGCCGTCTCCATGGCGCGCCGGCACAGCTCCGGCGGCGAGAGCCCCGCCTCGTGGAAGACGGCGACGCCGAGCTTCTCGCCCAGCTGCTTCAGCTGGTCCACGGCGGCGGGGCGCTGCACGTCGGCCGCGACGAGGAGCGGCTTCTTCCCGTCCTTCAGGAAGCGGTTGGCGAGCTTGGCGGCGGTGGTGGTCTTGCCCGAGCCCTGCAGCCCCACCATCATCACGCCGGTGGGGCTCTTCTTGGCGGTCGCGAGCGAGGTGTCCACCGGGCCCATCAGGGCCTCGAGCTCGTCGTGGCAGATCTTGACGAAGTGATCCTGCGGGGTGGCCCGGAGCGTTCCCTTCCCGGTCTGCACCTTGGTGTCGACGACCTCGCCCACCGCCTTCTCGCGCACCCGGGCGACGAAGCTCTTCACCACGTCGAAGGCGACGTCGGCCTCGAGGAGCGCCACGCGGATGTCGCGCAGCGCGTCATCGACGACCTCGGAGGTGATCTCGGTGCGGCCCTTGAGCTTGTTGCGGGCGGCCTTGAAGCCCTTGGCGACGGTCTCGAGCATCGGCGGTGAACCTTCCGGAGGGGTGGCTTATAACACGACCATGGCCGCGCAACCCCCCTCGGGCGAGCCCCGGATGTTCACGGTCGAGGAGGCGAACGCGCTCGTGCCCACCCTGCAGCTCGAGTTCGGACGGCTCGCCCGGCTCCGGGGCGAGATCTCCGCGCTCGTCGAGCTCCTGGGCGGACCGGACGAGGCGATGGCGCTCCTCGAGGAGGGTGTTTCTCCCACCCCGGGGCTCGAGTCCCAGGTCGAGCACTTCCGCGGTCTCGTCGGCCAGATCAACGGGGTGGTGGAGCGCGTGAACGAGCTCGGCTGCCTGGTGAAGGATTTGGAGATGGGGCTCGTCGACTTCTTCAGCATGCGGGACGACGAGCCCATCTTCCTCTGCTGGCAGTTCGGGGAGCCCTTCGTCGCCCACTGGCACTCGGTCGACGAGGGCTTCGCCGGGCGAAAGCCGCTCGAGGGCGTGGAGGTCGAGCCGCCCGAGTTCCTGAACT
>DATJZG010000181.1:0-23771 GCA_035499295.1 Anaeromyxobacteraceae bacterium | reverse complement strand
CGAACGAGTGCCGAGCGACGCCCCAGGGAGCTACGGGAGCCCTGGAAGGTGGCGCGAGCACTGCTCCGACCCGCCTGGCCGGCCGTACAAGCCTTGGCCGATGAGCTCCTCCAACACCGGAAGGTGTCGGGTACCCGCGCGGCCGAGATCCTAACCCGGCGGCCTGCCGTAGGGGCTGGCGCCAGGCTCCGCTCACTGGGTCGCAGGTAGGTTGACGCTCGTTAGGTCACCGGCCGTCCTTATCGCTGTAGGGAGTCTACAGGGGGGGCGTATTTTGCCCAAGAGATCGCTCCCTGGCTCATGGCCGAGCTCGAACTTGCCTGGGTTGAGCGCGACAACGCTCGTCTGGACGCTCTCAGGGAAGCGGCCCACCTGCTCGAGAGCAAGCTCACGGAGCTCGCTCGTCGGGGTCCTCCTGGTGGCGCGGGCAACGGGTGCGTGCATTGCGAAGACATGGTGGCGAGGCGCCTCGCCGCAGAACTCCGTGCTCGTGCCGGGGGCGCGAGGCGAGGATGACGTAGGGGCGGCACTGCGAGGCGACCTGCATTGACCGGAGGCCCTTGAAAGCCCGGGCGCCTTCGCCATACCACCACTGCGGCGGCGGCCGCTGGGAGCGTTGACCTTCCAGCCTATAGCGGTCAGTTCGCAGTGCGAACGGGCGCCACGAGGCCGAGGTCCACCATCCGCGCCGGCAGGTTCCCAACCGCCGCCGGCTTTGGCCGGAACGGCCCGCTGATGAGCTTGCCGAGATCCTTCCAGGACATATGACGGCTGAAGGAACGGAATAGGTCCCAGGTGCGAACTGGTCGATTCACGACGCGGTGCGCGAGGAGCCGGAGGTACCCCTGCATGCGGATGCGGTTCACGTCGTCGTTCGGAAGCGTATCTGGGTCGATGTCGCAGCACTTGAAGGTCTTATCCCAGTCGCGGGCGTCGTCGACGATGCCGCGCTTCACGTAGTCGTCCCAGAGCGGGGTGCCACGGTAGACCGCCAACCGGTTGAACCCGAAGGTGTCGATCTGGAGGCGGGCCGCGTAGCGGAAGGTCTCGCGAATGTCTTCAGCGGTCTCACTCGGGCCGCCGATGACGAAGAAGCCGTGCACCCGTTCGATGCCATGCCGTTTCGCCTCGCTAACGGCGTGCTCCACCTGCGCGAGGGTCTGACGCTTCTCCAGGCGGTCGAGCATCTTCTGCGTCCCCGCCTCCACGCCGTAGGCGAGCCAGTTGCACCGGGCCTTGCCCATGAGTGGAAGCTGTTCCACGCCCACCGAATCGACGCGCCCCTCGCATCCCCACCTGAACTGGAGGTTTCGATCGATGATTCCGTTGCAGATGTCGGCGATGCGCTTTCGCTTCAGGAGGAAGTGGTCGTCCGTCAGGTAGATCGAACGGTATCCGCGATCGGAGAGTTGCTGCATCTCGCCGAGGACGTGCTCGGCGGACCGGCTGCGCCACTTGCCCTCGGCCAGCGATGGGATGTCGCAGTAGATGCAGGTGTATGGGCAGCCGCGCGAAGTCTGGATGGTACAAAACTTGTCGAGGGAAAGAACCGCCGGAACGTCGAGCGGGAGCGACTCGATGTAGTCGATGGGGAGGCTCTCCCGATCGGCGTAAGGGAACCGATCGAGGTCCCGGAGGAGTGGCCGGGAGGCGTTGCGAACCACGTTGCCGTCCTTCCGCCACGACAGCCCTGCCACTGCCCCGGGATCTTCGAGGTGGGCCAGGTAGTCGGGGAGCAGTTCCTCTCCCTCTCCGGCGCCGACATGGTCGATGAACACGCAGTCCCCGAGGATGCGGTCGGGACTGATGGTGGCGAAGGCGCCGCCCACGATGATGGGGATCCCGGGGTTTACCTTCTTAATTCGCAGGGCCGTTTCCTTGAGGGCTGGGTAGGCCGTCACCGACAGGAACGAAAGCGCGATGACGTCTGGGCGCTCCTCTCTCGCCGCCTCGGCGATGTGCTCCGCTTGCATCCGGGGGTGGCAGGTGTCGAACATCCGCACGCGATGTCCGGCCAGGCGTAGCACCGGCGCGAGCATTTGGATGCCGAGCGGCGGGAACGCCATCACCTGGACTCGCCCATCCGGGCCGCTGTCGACTGGCTGCCCGGGGAGAAGGTGGAAGTAGTCCGCGTCTCTCACGTACGCCAGGTAGACGTTCATGGAAGCAATCTAAACCGGCCAGCCTCAGAAGTCGCAGGGGATGACGCCGACGACCCGGGACTACGATTCACCCATGCCGCGTATGGATAAGCCCATTCGATGGCTTCTTGCGGAAGGTGCGCCTGCTACCGCCAGGAAATGAATCTTTGCTGGCAAGCCTGTGCCTGTGGATCAGGCGCCGGTTGCGGGCCTTGCACAGGGCTCATGTAGCTCAAACTCGTCTGGGCTGAACGTGACTCCGCCCGCCAGGAGGCACTACGGGAAGCGGCGCAGTGCTCGAGGGCCAACTCACGGGTCTCGCTCGAGAGGTCCGCCGGGTACCAACGCCGGCCATGGGTGCGTGCATTGCGAAGACGTGGTGGCGAGGCGCTTCGGCGCAGAGCTCCATGAGCGTTCCGGCGGCGCGAGGCGGGGATGACGTAGCGGCGCAGCCGGAGGCCGTTCCCGGGTGACCGAATCGAGAGCAGGCTTCTGACGTGGCGCTTCTATGCGGCCGTGCCTGCTAAGTCTGCGCGAGCATTGGCAGCATGAACGGTTCTGCCGGAAGCGCCACCGCACCCCGGATGAATAGCGTCTCGTCGCTGGGTTCGACCGCGCGAGACATGGGGACCCAGAGTTCCGGACAGAAGCCGAAGCGGACCCGCGCGATGGGTGCCCGGATGAGCATGGGGAAGATGGGCAGGAGATCGAACCGACGAGGCGCCGCCAGATCAAGCAGGTGACCACGTCTACCTGCTCGACGGGCTGCTGCGCTGCGCCTCCTGCGGCGCGAACATGACGCGGGCAACCGGCACCAGCAGCAAGGGCGGGACGTACTTCTACTACCGCTGTGGCAACAAGCACCGGACGGCCAACACGAAGTGCAAGGTGCGGGACATCCCGGTGGCAGCCGTGGAGACCTTCGTCATCGAGCAGCTCAAGAGGTACGCCCTCGACCCCATGGCCATCGAGGCCGCGGTCCAGGCTGCCAACAAGGGCCGAGATCGCGAGCTGGCCAAGGTGGAGTCGGAGTTGGAAAAGGGGAGGGGGGCCTTCACGGCAGCCACCAGGGCCGTCACCGCGCTGGTGGACGCGGTTGAACGAGACATAGTCGAAGCAGGTGGCCGTGCCGGGCAAGGGCTCCGCACGCGGCTCCGAGAACGAGAGGCAGCCGCTCGGGCACTGCTGGCCGAGGTGGAGGACATGGAACTCCGTCGGGACGCCCTCCGGCAGAAGCTGCTCGATGCCCAGGTGGTCGTCGAGAGCTACCGGAGTCTGCCCAGGGTCCTGGACGCGGCTCGGGAGCAGGGCGCACACGAGGAGGTGCGAGCACTCCTACAGGCGATCATCGACGTGGTGGAGTGGCGCGAAAACACGACAGACCGGACGCGGGGGACTGCCACGATTCAGTTCTTCGAGCTGCCGTCGGGCTTCTGGGAGAGAACGTCTGCCCACAAAATCGAACAGCACAATGAACCCCTGTTAAACGGGGGTTCGTTGTGCTGTCCAGAATGGCTCCCCAGGCATGACTCGAACATGCGACCCGGTGATTAACAGTCACCTGCTCTGCCAACTGAGCTACTGGGGAATGCAGGGCGGGGAATCTAGACGCGGGCGCAGTCGATGTCAACGACCTGGGCAGTCCCCTGGCCGGGGTGTGCCGTGGGAGTAGCGCCGAGGTTTGCGGCCCGCGAGGCGGCCGTGCCATGCTCGACCGGTGCGGCTCGCGTCGTTCGTTCATCGCGCCGGCGTCCACTGCGGATCGACGGCACTGGCCGACGCGCTGCGGGTGCGCGGCCTGGACGTGTCCGAGGCCATGGCCTTCGGCCTGGGGGCCGGTCTCGGCTTCTACTACCTCCGCTCCCCCGGGCTCAGCCCGACCCACTACATCCAGGGCCGCCAGTGGCCGCTCGAGGAGACGGCCTGCGAGGTGCTCGCGGCGCCCTTTCGCGTGCGAACCGAGGACGACCCCGCCCGGGCATGGGAGGGCGCTCGCCGCGCGCTCGCCCGCGGGCTGGCACCGATCCTGTCCACCGACCTCCGATTCCTTCCCTACTGGCGCAGTTCGACCCCCTTCAACGGCCACCGGGTGGTGTTGGCAGGCTTCGAGGACGATCGTGAGGTGGCCTGGCTCGCGGACACCGACCGGGCCAGCCTGCAGGAGGTCCCGCTCGCGGATCTGGAGCGAGCTCGCGCCTCGCACGGTCAGCCTCTCGGATACACTGGGCGGCTGTGGATGGAAGTCGACGCGCCGGCGGCGCCACCTGCATGGCGGGACGCCGTGGCCGACGCACTGCGACGGCAGTCGCGCCACATGCTCCTCGCCCAGGACGGGCACAGCGGCATTCCCGCGCTGGAGCGCTTCGCCGAGGAGCTGCCGACCTGGCCCGAGACGGCCCGGGACGATGCGGACCGGGCGTGGTGCTTCCGCTTCGCGTACCAGGCGATCGAGAAGCGAGGCACGGGAGGCGGCAACTTCCGGCTGCTCTACGCTCGGTTCTTGGAGGAGGCGAGCCGGCACCACCCGGCCGTGGAGCGGCTCGGGCTCCCGGAGCGAATGCGCGAGATCGCGAGCGGCTGGACTCGGCTGGCAAACTCGTTCAAGGATCTGTCCGAAGGGTACGGGGGAGGGGTTCCCCCAGAGGTGACGGCGCTGGCTCGAGCCATCGCCCGGGACGAGCGCCGCTTCCTGGAGGAGGTCGCCGCACGCATCTCATGAGGACGGAGATGCCACAGACGCCGGCCCGGGCCAGGTTCGCCGCCCTCCTGGAGCGGCCCGAGATCCCGCTCGACGAGGCGGCGCTGGCGATCGCCTCCGAGGAGTACCCCGGCCTCGACGTCCGCTCCTCCCAGGCCCAGATCGACGCTCTCGCCCAGTCGGTCGCAGCGAAGCTCGAGGACCTGCGGCCGCCCCTGCGCACGCTCCAGGCCGTCCAGCGCGTGCTGCGCGACGAGGCGCGCTTCCGGGGCAACGACAAGGACTACTACGACCCGCGCAACTCCTTCCTCAACGAGGTGCTGGAGCGCAGGCTGGGGATCCCCATCACCCTCTCACTCCTCACCATCGAGGTGGCCCGCCGCGTCGGGCTGCGCCTCCACGGCGTGGCGTTCCCCGGCCACTTCCTGGTGAAGTGCCCGGCCCAGCCGGGCCTGCCCGGCGAGATCTTCGTCGACGCGTTCAACGGCTGGGAGCTGCTCGGCGCCGAGGAGTGCACCGCTCGATTCCGCGCTGCCCTGCACGCGAGGGCGTTCGACCCGGCGTTCCTGGAAGCGGTGGACGGACGGCACATCCTCGCGCGGCTCCTTCACAACCTGAAGCGGATCTACGTGGAGAAGGGGGACGACGTTCGAACGCTCTGGGTCGTCGATCGCCTCCTCCTGCTGCAACCGGAGAACCTGGAGGAGCGCCGCGACCGGGGGCTGGTGTCGGCTCGCCTGGGCGGGACCGCGGCGGCGGTGCTCGACCTGGAGGCCTACCTGAGCGGCCATCCGGGCGCCTCCGACGTCGAGGAGGTAAAGGCCCTCCTGCGCGAGCTCGGGAGCCGCGCCTCTCTCATGAACTGACCAGTCAGCGGGTCAGGTGGTCGCGGACGGAGCGCCGTACGCGCGAATGCGCAGCCGCTCCACCGGTCGGCCGCTGACGAGGTGGGAGTCCACGATCTCGAGGACGTCGGCGGCGCTGACCGGGCCGTACCACACTCCCTCGGGGTACACGACGAGTGCCGGACCGTGCTCGCAGGCGTCGAGACATCCGGCGGCGTTGACGCGCACGCGGGACTGCAACCCCCGGCGCTTTACCTCCGCCTTGAGCGCCTCCCGCAGCGCCAGCCCCCCTCGCGCGGCGCAGCAGCCGCGCCGGTCTCCCTCTGGTCGACGGTTCTCGCACACGAACACATGACGCTCGAAGCGCATGCCACGGAGTCTAAGGACGGGCCTCGACTACCGCCACCTCCGGCCAGGCGTCGACCGGGAACCCCAAGCCGAGGAGAGCGCCGTCCGCGCGGCCGGCGAGCGACGCCAGCGCCCTCGGCGTGTCGAGCCCGTTGGCCCAGACGCACGCCGGGACCCGGACCGGCAGCCGGCTCAGCAGCTCGGCGGTCTCCGCCAAGTCTCCCGACGGCAGAGCCGCGAGGAGGAACTTCGAGTCCGCGTCCCGCGCCCTTTCCCATTCCTCTGGGGTGCGGACGAGGAAGACCGGGGTCATCAAGGTGGACCGGGCCGCCTGGGCCAGCCGGCGCAGCTCGGCCTTGTCGAGGAACGCGACGGGCAGGGTGACGGCGTCGGCGCCGGCGAGCCGGCCCTCCAGGACCTGGCCCTCGGACACCACCGGGTCGAGGAGCAGGATCGGCGTGGCGGGCAGGCCTTCGCTCGCCGCGCGCATGCCGGCGAGCGAGCCTCCCCAGGCCGGGCCGGTGGCGAAGGCGAGCGCGGCGACGTCAGCCGAGAGCGCCCTCTGCGCGAGATCTCGGCCTGCGCCCTCGTGCGGTGGTGAGAGAGTCGGGATCCCGACCAGGTCCTGGCGCCCAGCGCGGAGCGCCGCGCCCAGATCGCGGATCGACGGGGTCACCCCGCGCGGGTCGGGCCCGCGGACCCGCACCGCCTCGCCCCTCCGCCTTGCCACCCACTCGGCGAGCTCGATCACCGCTCCGGGACGTAGCCGCAGGGCCGCCTTGCCGCAAGCGCCGATTCCCTCCCGGGGCGCGTCCGGATAGCATGCCCCCCGTGGCGTATCGTGAACGGTCCCGGACGGCCGGCGGGCGCCCGACCCGACCACGCTCGGCAGCGGAGGGAAGCGAGCGCGGGCGGGCCCGGACGGGCGCACGGACCGCGTGAGGCCCACGAAGACCGGCGCGGCGCCAGGATCTCGACCCATGCCCCGAATCCGAGCCGTGGTCACCGATCTCGACAACACCCTCTACCCGTGGGTGGACTACATCGTGCCGAGCCTAGAGGCGATGGTGGACTCGCTCGTCACCACCACCGGCCTGCCGCGCATACGGATCGTGCAGTCCTTGAAGGCCGTCTACACGCGCTACGAGTCGAACGAGTACCCCTTCGCCATCCAAGAGTCGGACATCTTCCAGCCGTACGAGGCCGACTTCGACTCGTTCAATCGACTGGTGGTCGATCCGGCCCGCCGGGCCTTCAAGGCGGCCCGCGAGCGGTGGCTCAAGCCCTACCCGGGCGTCCCGGAGACGCTCGACTGGATTCGCGCGCAGGGCCTCGTCCTGGTGGCGCTGTCGGACGCGCCCCGCAACGCCGCCGAGCTGCGGATCAAGTGGCTGAAGCTCGACGGCCACTTCGACGCCCTCTACACGCTCCCGGGGTACTCGCTTCCGCGCAACGTGGATCCCGAGATCCGGCGGCGGGAGGAGGCCGGGCACTACCGCTCCCGGAGCCCGGTGCGCGAGCTTGCACGCGAGTCGGAGAAGCCGAGCCCGGCGGGTCTCCGCCAGATCCTCTCCGACTTCGACCTTTCGGGGGCCGAGATCGTCTACATCGGCGACAGCGTCAAGAAGGACATGCCGGTGGCAAGGGCCTGCGGGGCGCTCGGCGTCTGGGCCGAGTACGGTACCTACATCTCGGCCGAGTATCGCGAGCGGCTGGCGGTCATCTCGGCCCAGGCGGTGACGAGGCGGCACGTGGCGGACGAGGGGCGGGAGCGCTGGCCGCTCTCGGTCTCCTCCTTCACCCAGGTACGCGAAGTGGTCGAGGGAGCGCGCTGGACGGTCCCGGGGCGGGGCCGGAAGGGAAGGAGAAAGCGGTGAGCGCGATCTCGAGGTACACCGACCTGGCGGATCGGCGCGCTCTCGTCACCGGGGCCTCGAGCGGCATTGGCCTCGCCATCGCCGAGGCATTTCTCGGCCAGGGGATGAAGGTGGCGGTTCACTACCGCAGCCACCGCCAGGAAGCCGAGGCTTTGGCCGGCTGCCATCCCGGGCAGGCCTACCCGGTGGGCGCGGATCTCGGGAACGAGGCCGGTTGCGTGCGCCTCATTCGCGAGTCGGCCGCGCTTCTCGGCGGCATCGACCAAATCGTGCACTCGGCGGGGATCTGGAACCGCGGCCCCATCGGGGAGATCCGGGCCGAGCAGCTGGAGGAGATCTTCCGCGTCAACGTCTTCAGCGCGTTCTACCTGGTGCGGGAGGCTCTCCCGTGGCTCACGGCCGGCGGCAGGGGAAACATCGTCTTCGTCGGATCGACCGCCGGACAGCGCGGGGAGCCCCTCCACTCCCACTACGCCGCCACCAAGGGGGCGATCCAGTCGCTGATGATGAGCCTGGCGGTGGAACTCGCTCCCGCGGTTCGCGTGAACCTGGTGAGCCCGGGTTGGGTGCGCACCCCCATGGCGGAGGAGGAACTCGAGACCCTCGGCCCGCTCATCGCAGGGGCGATCCCCAATCGGCGGGTCGGCGAGGTGGAGGACTGCGCCCAGGCCGTGCTCTTCCTCGCCAGCGGCGCCTCCGCGCACCTCCTGGGTCAGGACCTGTGCGTCTCCGGCGGGGCGCTGCTCGTCGTTCCCCGCGGGCAGATCGTGGCCCGCGAGGCGTGAACCTCGGCTAGCATGGTGCCCATGGCGGATGGACCGCGCTTTGTGCGCCTGGGCGCCTATCCGGGGCGCGAGGGCGAGGGGCTGGGCCTCCTCTCCGAGGCGGGCGAGGCGGCTCGCGTCGTGCGGGTGTACTGGCTAGGCGGGATCTCGCGCGAGTCCCATGTGCGCCTGGTCCGGGAAGTGGCGCGTGCGGCGGATGCGCTTCACCACCCCCACATCCAAGCTCCCTTGTCCCTGGAAGCAGCGGACGGCGATCTGGGCCTCGTCACCGAGTACGTGGACGGGGAATCCCTGCACGAGATCCTGGAGGCGGGCGGCAGGCTGCCCCCCGCCATCGCCGCCCGCCTCATCCGCGACGCCTGCGAGGCGCTCCACTTCGCCCACGAGGAGGGGCAGGAGGACGGCCCCTTCGTCCACGGTTGGCTCCGGCCGGGAAACCTCCTCGTGTCCCGGTCCGGCGTGACGCTGGTCTCCGGCTTCGGGTTCGCGGCGGCCCGCTCCGTCACCGACCTGCTCCCCTGGCAGAGCCCGGAGCAAGTTCTCGGCGGGTCGCGAGCCGCGTCGCGCCACAGCGACGTGTACGGACTCGGCCTCCTGCTCTACGCCTGCCTGGCGGGCGAGAACCCGTTCGCCGCGGAGCCGGACGTGGACGTGGCGATCCTCTCCCGGCCCCCTCCGCCCCTGGAGCCGCTGGGAGTGCCGCCGGCGCTGGCGGCGGTGGCGCGGCGCGCCCTCGCCGTGAAGGCCGCGGATCGATTCCTGGGGGCCGACGAGATGGCCCACGCGCTCGACGCGGCCGGCGAGGTCGCCTCTCCCGGCGCCGTGGCCGCCTGGGTGGAGTCGCTCTTCCCGGTGGGGATGGGGACGAGGGTCCTGCGGCAGCGCGCCGTGGAGGCGGCGGCCGAGACCGCTCGACAGCTGTCCCTCGCCCCCTCCGCTCCGCGGCCCGCCCCCGCCGAGGAGGTGGAGGAGGAGCAGATCGTCGCCGAGCCCGTGCCGGGCCCGGGCCGGGAGGAGGAGGCGACCGAGGACCTCCGCACCGGCCAGTTCCAGTTTGTCGCCCCCCCTTTCCCCCCTCCGCCTCCCGCTGTGGTGGAGGCGAAGGACATCCTCGGGGAAGCCCCCCCGCGCGTCCGGACGGGTAGCCGGGCCGCTCCACGCCCCCCGGCGGAGCCCGGCGGTGCGGGCGCTCCCGGTTTGCCCGCGCCGCTCCCTCCGCCACTGGAGCGCTCGCGGAGGTTCCGAGCCCTGGCGGTGCTCGTCACGGTGGCGGGGCTGGCCCTGGGCTACTGGCTCGCCACGGCCGGAGGGCCGCGAGAGGAGCCCCGGGAACCCCCCCCATCCCCGACGCTGGAGCCGGGGCGACCTCCGGACGGGGCTCAGGCGGAGTCGCCCACGCCGTCGTCGCCCCCGCCGGCGCGAAAGGCGACCGCGGCGGCTTCCAACGCCTTCCAGCGATCGCTGCTCGACGTCACCGCGAGCGCACCCGGGGACGTTCTCGTCGACGGGCGTCGGGCCGGCCGGGCTCCCCTGTCGCGAACGGTTCGTGCGGGCCGCCACGAGGTGCGCCTCGTGAACCGCAACCTGGGGCTCGACGTGGCGCGCTCGGTGGAGGTGCAAGGAGCGCGCACCGCGCTCCGCATCGAGGTGGGCAAGGGGCGACTCACCGTCACCGCCCCGCCCGGAGCCGAGATCTCGCTCGACGGGCACCCGGTAGGGACCGGCCAGGTCCGCGACCTCGAGATCTGGGAGGGACGCCACGACCTGGTGGTCACCTTCGCCGGAGCCCGGCACGAGCACGCGTTCCAGGTCTCCGACAAGGAGAGCTACGAGTACGACGTGACGGCCGAGGCGCGGTGACGCCGCCCGCCGCTCCGGTCACCAGTGGCCCCAGCGCCGGCGGAGGACCCATTCGCCGCCGAGAGCGGCGGCGAGGGCCGCCAGGTACCACCAGCGGTTCCAGATGGGCACGTCCTTGCGCCGGCCCACCTCGACCACCTCCGGGTCCGCGAGCCGGAGCGACGGCAGGCCCCGGTGCGGGAGCGCGGTGAAGGTCCCGTTGGTGGCCTCGGCCACATCGCGAAGGAGCTCCGGGCGCGGAGCGGCGTCGGAGTCCTCGGGGCCGCTCGAGCGCACGGAGACGGCGCTGGTGGCGCGCTCCGCCGGGAAGCCCGGCCGCTCGGCCAGGGCCGCGACCTTGTAGGCCCCGGGAGGCGGGGAGGGGAGTTCGAGCCGGGCCACGCCGTCGGAGCCGGCCACGCCCTCGGCGCGCCCCACCACCTTCCCCTCGTCCGAGACCAGCTCGGCCGACACCTTCGCTCCCGGGGCTGGGCCGTAGTCCGGCCCCCTCACCGCCACCGACAAGCCCACCGGCTCGCCGGGGTCGACGGCGGGGCGATCCGGCTGGACCTGGAGGGGAGTGAGATCCGGGTCGCGCACCAGCCAGCGGATGGCGTTGTTCCAGAATCGCTGGTAGGCGCGGTTGCCCTGGCCTTCCTCCGCGGCCACGAATCCCCAATACCAGGAGCTGTCGGTGGTGACCGCCAGCGTCCGGCCCGCCCCCACCTCCCGGACGGCGACCACCGCCGCGGGAGCGCCGTTCGCCAGCACCGACGGGGCCTCGAGCAGGACCCGCGCTCCCGCGCTGGCCCCGAGCGGCAGCGTGAGGTTCAGGCCCGGCAGCGCCGGCAGGGCGTCCCAGGCCCCCTCGTTCGGGCCCTCGCCGGGCAGGAGGGCCGTCACCGGGTGGCGGCGCCCCTCTGGGGTGAGACGGGGCCGAAAAGGCTCGGCGGTCGAGCCCAGGCCCTCGGCCGGGTCTACCGCCAGCACGTCGGCGAGCGGGGTGCCGGCGTAGTGCCCCTCGCCGAAGCTCTGGTCGCCCCCCACCATCGCGAAGGCGCCGCCGCCCCTCACGTACTCGCGCAGGTTCGGCAGGTAGTGCTCGATGTCGAGCGCGCGATAGGGCTGGTATGCGAAGTTCACGAAGAGCACCGCATCGAAGGTGCGCAGCTGGTCGCCAAGGATGTCGGCGACCGGGAAGGGGATGAGGGAGAGTTCCTCTTGCGGCCCGGGGTTGTCGCCGCTCGTCCGCAGGATGAAGAAGCTCACCAGGTCTACGTTCGGGTCCTGCTTGAGGAGCCCCCGCAGGAAGCGCTCGTCCCAGCTCGGTCGCCCGGCCACGAGCAGCACGCGCACCCGATCGCGGATGACGCGCAGCACGAAGGAACGGGAGTTGTTCTCCGCCACCGCCTCCCCGGGAAGGACCGGGGTGGCGACCGTCAACACGAATGTCCCGGTGGTGTCGGGCGCGAAGGTGAGCGGGACCTGGTAGCGCTCCTTTCCGGGCTCGAGCCTCACGTCCGCCTGGGCCACCACCGCCCCCTCCCGGCGCAGCACGACCTTCACATCCTCGCTGCCGAAGCCCCGCGCCCGCAGCGTCGCCTCCACCGTGAGCTTGCTGCGGACGAAGGCGAAGTCGTCCACCGCCACCCTCTCCACCGCCAGGTCGCGCGGGGCCTCGGTGCCGACCGCGACCGCGTTCACCGGGACCCCGAGCGCCTGGAGCTCGGCGCGGGCCTGCGGACTGACGCCGTCCGCGAGGGCTCCGTTGTCGGCCCCGTCCGAGACGAGCAGGACGCCGGCGAGGCGCCGACCCGAGCTCGATCCGCCCGCCACCGCCCGGATCGCAGAGAGGATGTCGGTGTGTCCGCCCGGGGCCGGTCCCCCCCTGGCCAGCGCCGAAAGGTCGGCGGGCCAGGCGTCTCGGTCGAACCCGTAGCCTTCCAGGGTCACCTCGCTGCCGAGGCGCTCCAGTTCCACCCGGCTCTCGACGAGGAAGCGGTCCACCGCGCGGGTGCGGGGCTCGCCCCCCGGCTCCACCGGGAAGTTCATGGACCGCGATCGGTCCACCAGCACCGCAAGGCGGTTCTTCACTCGGGCGGTCTGGAGGAGCTGCACCGCCGGCTCCAGGAGGAGGAAGAGGGCGGCGAGGGCGGACGCGGAGCGGAGCGCGACGAGCAGCGCCCTGCGGCCGGCCCTGGGCTCGCCGCGCAGGCCCCACCAGGCGAGGGCCACTGCTGCCGCCGCCGCCAGTGCCAGCAGGAGGAGGACCGGCCTGGGCCACGGAGAGAGGAAGGCGATGCGCCAGGCGTTGTAGGAGGACCCCACGTTCCCGCTCACCCGCTCGATCGCACGCCGCTAGCTCCGTCGCTTCAGGATGAAGGGTAGGTGCACGGCGTCGTCCTTGTAGTCCGTGCACAGGGCGTACATGGCGACGTTGACGCCGATGCGGAAGGCGGTCTCGCGCTGCGTCTCCCCCCCGGGGGTGCAGTCATACTCCCATTCGCCGAGCGGGCCGCGCGCCCAGGCGCCACCCAGGTCGTTCTGCGAGTAGACCACCGCCAGCCGGCCCGAGAGAACCTGTCCCTCTAGCCACGGCTTCGTGAGCACCCGGCCTCCCTGGTGATCGAGGAGGTAGAAGCTCTTGTAGAGCACGTGCTCCCGGGGGATGCGGCCGAGGGGAGATGCCGGCAGGAGCCGCTGCAGCTCGCGCCTCACCGACAGGTCGAACCCGGTGCCGTCGGAGCCATCGGCTGCGTCGACAAGGAGGAAGCCCCCGTACTGGAGGTGCCGCCGCAGCGCCGCGATCTCCGGCTCGGCAAAGGGCGGGAGCGCCCCGTCTCCCGCGAGGTAGAGCATGGGGAGCCGGTGGATCCCCGGCCGCCCCAGCCTCACCGGGATGGCGTCCCCGGCGGCCTCGATGCTCGTCCGCTGGGTGAGCTCCCAGCAGAGGCGCCGCACGGCCGCCGGGCGCGGGTTCCAGCGACCGCCGTGTTCAATCTGTCCCAGGGTGAGCCGCGAGGCGTCGCCCATCGCTCTCGCCCGGCGCGGAAGCGCGAGCGCGCCGGCGCCGAGTGCCGCCATCTGTAGGAAGGTGCGCCGGCGCATGAGAATTGATGGAAAAACTACGCGGGCGGGCGCGGAATTCCGCCGCCGATGACGGTCGCGAGCCTACCATCTCCTCTGATAGATTGCGCCTGTGCCGAAGAAGGAACGCAAGGGAAGCCCGGAGGCGCGCCTTCGTGCGCTCTTCGAGGCAGGTGACTGGCGGGCGGCCCGGGCGGAGGCGGAGCGGCTGCGGGCGTCCGGGGGCGCCGGAGCGGAGGTGGCCGCGGACGCCGAGCAGCGGATGAGCCCCGACGGGAGCGCGGTGTGGGCGGCGGCGGTGGGCGCGGGGTTCCTGGCGGCGGTCGCCGCGGTGGGCCTCTTCCTGAGATGAGCGCGTTCCTCGCGGACCTCGCCGGAGCCGTCGAGGCGACGATGGGGTGGACCGCGACGCTCTCCGCCGAGGTCGCTCGAGCCCCGTGGCCCGTCCCGGCGGGGCTCCTCGCGCTCGGGCTGGTGGAACTCCTCGCCGGTGCACGGCTCCGGCGGCCGGTGGCGGCCGTGGGAGGGGCCGCGGTCGGAGCCCTGGCGGCGGCCTCGTTTCGCGAGCCGCTCGGCCACCTCGTCGGCCTGTCCCCGCAGGCCCTCGGAGGAGTCGCCGCCGCCCTCCTCGGCGGGGCGTGCGGGGCGTTCCCTCCGGTGTTTCCGTTCGCGGCCGGGGCCTTGCCCGGAGCCCTGGCGGCGGCAGCCCTGGCGCCGGAGTCCCAGGGGCCGGTCGCGCGCGCGGTCGGGGCGCTCGTCGGCGGGGTGGCCGGGCTCCTCCTGGCACGGCTGGTGGCAGCGTCGGTGGCGGCGGCGCTCGGAGCCCTCGCCGTCTCGCTCGGGCTTGCCG
This sequence comes from Anaeromyxobacteraceae bacterium, assembly GCA_035499295.1. Taxonomy (GTDB): domain Bacteria; phylum Myxococcota; class Myxococcia; order Myxococcales; family Anaeromyxobacteraceae; genus DATJZG01. Next base: position 9,301 of record DATJZG010000181.1, on the reverse strand, counting down.
GAGCGCTCGCCCGCGCCGGAATCGGCGGCTTCTCGAGACACCCCGCCGCGGTCCTCGCCGCGGCTGCGGTCCTCGCCGTGGTCGGAATCGCCTTCCAGCTTCCAGACGCCTGGAGGGCGGCGGCCCCGCGGGCGGGGGAGGCGAGGGAGGCGGCGGGCGGCGAGCCCTGACGCCCGCGCCGGCCGGGGCGAGCTAGAGGGGCTCGATCCGGAGGTGGTCGAAGAACAGGTCGGCGTCCCAGGAGGAGAAGCCGAAGCGATCGTGTCCCTCGCCCTCGAGAGGCGCCGGGTCGTCGAAGGCGAGGAAGAGGTCCCCATCCACGTACCAGCGCAGCTCCCGGCCCCGCCTCTCGACGCGAATGTGGTAGCGCTGGCCCGGTACCACCTTGAAGTCGGCGCGCTCCTTGCGATCGGCGCCATGCTCGTCGAGTCGCGCGATGGCCGATATCTGGTTGCCCCAGCCGCCGAGGACGAGGACGTAGCCCGAGGCGTGGTCGCGCCCGTTGCCGAACACCTCGAACTTGATGTCGCCGGCGCGCGGGCCCGACGAGGTTTCGCTGCGGGCGTCGAAGTCGATGGCCACGTCCCTGGGTAGCCGCATGCGGAGCCAGAGCGGGTTGTTGCGGGCCGCCGGGGCCCAGAGCTCGCCGGCGCGGATCTGCCACTGGCCCCCGGCGGACCACCAGTCCCGCCCCAGGCGCGGGCGCTGGAAGTCGTCGGAGAAGCGAGGCCCGGGGACGGTGACCAGGGGTGCGGGGCGGAGCCAGAGCTGCAGGAACGCGGCGTTGGCGGCGACCACTGCGGCGCCGACGGCGAGCCACCCGCGCCAGGAGAGGGGTCTGCCCGGGGGCTCGCGTCCGGGGCCCGGTTCCGTTCCTGGAGGGCTCACTCGGCTGGACCGAGGAGTTCGAAGTCCGGGATCTCCTGACGGAGGTACTCGCGGAGCCGCGCCGTCAGCTTTGCCTCGATCTGGCGCGCGCGCTCGCGGGTGAGCCCGAACTGCGCGCCGATCTCGTGAAGGGTGAGCGGGGGCGTCCCCTCCGGGGGGAGCAGCCGCTTCTCGAAGATGGCCCTCTCCCGCGGATCGCTGAGCGTCCCGGCGAAGGCCTCGAGCTTCTCGCGGAAGACTCGGCGCAGCTGGGCATCGCCCAGGGTCTCGTCGGCCGGCGTCGACTCGTCCTCGAGGTGATCGAGGCGGGTGGTCGACGCCTCCCCGTCGGAGCCCCGCAGGGGCACGTCGAGGGAGAGATCCTCGCCCGCCATACGGGCGGTCATCTCGGCGACGTCCTGCTCCTCCACCCGGAGGTTCTTCGCCAGCAGCCGCGGGGTCGGCTCGATCCCGCGCGCCGCCAGCCTCTGTCTCTCCTTCGCCAGGTTGAAGAAGAGTCGCCGCTGCGCCTGGGTGGTCCCGAGCTTCACCTGCCGCCAGTTCTCCATGATGAAGCGGATGATGTAGGCGCGGATCCACCAGGCGGCGTAGGTGCTGAGTTTCACCCCTCGGAACGGGTCGAACTTCTTCACCGCCTGCATCAGGCCGACGTTGCCTTCCTGGACCAAGTCGAGGAGCTGGAAGACGGAGCGGTGGTATTCGCGCGCAATCTTCACCACCAGGCGCAGGTTGGCCGTCACCAGCTTCCAGGCCGCCTCCCGGTCGCCCGTTTCGGCGTAGCGGATGGCGAGGGCGTGCTCCTCCTCGCGCGTCAGGATCGAGTAGCGCGCCACCTCGGCCATGTAGGCCCGAAGCGCGTCGTAACGGACGAGGCCGGCCTCGCCGGCGCCCCGGGGAAGGGGCTCCGCCTCCCCGGCAGGGAGCCCGTCGGCGGGGGGCAGGGCGGCGCCCTCTCCCTCTCCCTCGATCGGCTCTGCTGCGCGATCCTGGGCCAGAGGCTTCGTCTCTCCGCTCACTCGGGCTCCGGCGCGAAATGCGCGGGAATTTCTGAGGTTGCGAGTGGTTGTGATATACAGCAAACGCCTTGGTTGCAAGGCGCGCGGCGCATGGCGGGTTCGCGCGACGGCGCGGGCTCCTCTCCTCACACGAGCGGGGTCGACGCGGTCCCAAGCGAGCCGCCATGCGCCCTCTGACAAGAGAGGTGTGTGGTGAGCGACGTTGCTCCAGGGAACGGGGCTGCCGAGGCCCGTTCCGACTATGTCTCCGAAGCTTCGTTCGACGAGATGGGGCTCTCCGAGCCCGTGCGCCGCGCCATCGCGGAACGGGGCTACGTGCGACCCACCCCGGTCCAGAGCGAGACGCTGCGCCCGATCCTGCAAGGGCGCGACGTCATCGTCCGCTCGAAGACCGGAACCGGCAAGACGGCTGCCTTCGCCATCCCCATCCTGGAGAGGATCCCCGAGGGGCGCGCGCGCCCCTCCGCGCTGGTGATGACCCCCACGCGCGAGTTGGCGCTGCAGGTGGCGGACGAGTTCGAGGCGCTCGCGAAGCACAAGAAGCTGCGGGTGGCCACCATCTACGGCGGTGCCTCCATGGCCGTCCAGCTGGAGGCCCTGAAGCAGGGGGCGGAGATCATCGTCGGGACTCCGGGCCGGATCTTCGACCACATCCGCCGCCACACCCTCGACCTCTCGGCCTGCATGGTGTGCACGCTCGACGAGGCGGACGAGATGCTGAACATGGGGTTTTTCGAGGAGGTGACGAGGATCCTCGATCACCTGCCCGACCAGTGCCAGCAGCTCCTCTTCTCGGCCACCGTGCCGGCGGACATCGAGCAGATCATTCGCGAGTACCTGACCGATCCGGCGACCATCCTGCTCTCCGGCGACGAGTACCGCGTCGACAACATCCGCAACGTCCTCTACCACACCAACGAGGGCTACCCGAAGCCGCGCAACCTCCTCTACATGATCGAGATGGAGCAGCCGGACTCGGCCATCGTCTTCTGCAACACGCGCTCCGATACCTCGCTCGTGACCGCGGTCCTGAACCGCAACGGGTACGACGCCGAACTCCTGAACGGCGACCTGCCGCAGCAGGAGAGGGAGCGGGTGATGGCGAAGGTGAAGCGCGGCGAGGTGCGCTTCATGGTGGCAACCGACATCGCCGCGCGCGGGATCGACATCTCCGACTTGTCCCACGTCGTCAACTACTCGCTGCCCGAGGACCCGGCCGTCTATCTCCATCGCGTGGGGCGCACCGGGCGCATCGGCAAGAAGGGAACGGCCCTCTCGCTCGCCACCGGGGCCGAGGGGATCACCCTCGGCATCCTGCAGAAGAAGTTCGGCATCGTCTTCGAGGAGCGGCAGATGCCGACCCCGGAGGAGGCGCGGCGCCAGTGGACCGAGCGCCACGTGCACGAGCTCAAGGAGGCGACCAGCGCCTCGATCTTCGAGGGCTTCATCCCGCTGGCCCAGGAGCTCAAGGGCCGCGCCGACGGCGATCACCTGATGGCCTTCGCGCTCAAGTACTTCTTCACGCACCACCGGATCGAGAAGGTGCAGGACATCGCCAAGGCCGTTCACAAAAAGGAGGAGCACGAGCGGCGCGAGAGGACCGATGGCAGGGGGCGACGCGAGGAGCGCGGCGGCCATCGCGATCGCAGGGAGCCGAGGGAACGCCGTTCCGAGGCGCGGGTGGAGCGGAGCCGGGAGGGGGTCGCCGAGCCGGCTGCCCGGCCGGCCCCGCCGGCGGCGCCGGAGGGGAGCGGGACGGCCCCGGCCGCCCCCAACCCGCGCCCGCCCCGGTCCCGGGTCTTCCTGAACGCGGGAGAGGCCGACGGAGCCGACGAGGCGAAGGTGCGGGCGCTCGTGGCCGACCTGGCGCCGGGGCTCGACGTCCTGGCGGTCGAGATGCGGCGGGCGCACAGCTTCGTCGAGGTGAAGGCCGAGGAACTGGAGCGCGCGGTCGCCGCCCTGCACGGCAAGGCGGCTCTCGGCAAGACCCTGAGCGCCGAAAAGGCGCGCCGCCGGCGGCGCTAGCGCTCCGGGCTAGGCGACCGGGGCGCGGTCGAGGCGCTCGCGCACCGGGCCGATCTTGGCCTCGAAGTCGGCGCGCCACTCGGCCGGCACCGGTTCCCCGCGGGGGATCTCAAGGCGCAGCGGGTTGACGAACGTCCCGCCCTGGCGGACGGCGTAGTGGAGGTGCGCCCCGGTCGCGAGGCCGGTCTTCCCGACGCGCCCCACCACCTGCTTCTGCGCCACGCGCGAGCCGGCGGCCACGGTCACCGAGGAGAGGTGGCAGTAGAGCGTCTCGAAGCCGTTTCGGTGGCGAATGGAGACGGACAAGCCGCAGTCGCCGCTCCAACCGGACCTGGTCACCACCCCGTCGCCCACCGCCCACACCGGGGTTCCCTCCGGGGCGCCGTAGTCGACTCCCTGGTGGGCCCGGACGTACTGGAGGAGGGGATGGCGACGGTTCCCGAAGCGGGAGGTGACGTTGACGTAGGGGACCGGCGCCTTGAGGAAGCCGCGCTTCGCGCTCTGGCCAGCGTCGTCGTAGTAGGCGGTCTGGCCGGCCGGGTCGGTGTAGCGGAAGAGCCGCTTGCGGCCCGTGGCCCGGCCGTCATACTCCGCTGCCAGCACCTGGCCGTAGCGCAGAAAACGGCCGTCCGCCTGGACGCGCTCGACCACCACCTTGAGCGTGTCTCCCGCGCGCACGTCCTGGTAGAAGTCGACGTCCCAGGCGAGGACGTCCGAGGCGGCCGCTGCCAGGCTCGGATCCTCGCCCACCGCCTGGATCGCCCCGTAGAGGGAGGAGCGAATCGTCACCGCCACCTGCGCCACCTCGCGGGTGAGCTCCACCTCGCGCCGCGCCGCGCACAGGGAGGCTCCGCAGCGCCGCACCAGGACCTCGTCGGCCGGCCCCTGCCTCCAACTGAGCGAGCGCAGGGCGCCGTCGGCCTCTCCCCGCTCCACCCGGATCTGGTCGCCCGCGCGCAGCCGCCGGAAGGGGAGGAGCTTCTCGAGCGCGCCGAGGACCGCCGGAAGCTCGTTTCCGTCGAGGCCAAGAGCGGAGAGCGCCTGGGTGGGAGTCTGGTTGCGCCCGAGCCTTCCGGACACGGCGCGCAGGCGCTCGGGTGGTGGCGGAGGCGGAGACGGGAGCGCGAGCGGCACGGCGGCGGGGGCGGCCCGCCGGGCGAGGGCTTCGAGGAGTGGGGCGCGGCTCGAGGTCGTCAGCACCCCCGCGGCGCCGAGCGCGCCGAGGGCGAGGAGGCCGCCGAGCGCCAGCGTGGCGGCGAGCATCGGCCCGGCGGGGCGGCGAGGCGGCTCGTCGGGGTCCGTGATCCTCATGCGAAACTGGGCAATCTACCGGTACCGTTCGAGAAAGGGAAGCGCCGGGCGCCTCTGCGGCGCCCCGGGGTGGACGGAACGGGCTTCCCAAGCGATCCTCCGCCCGTGAACCGTGCCGGCCGGGCCAGGCTCGAGATCGTGGCGGCAGCGCTGCTCTTCTCCACCGGGGGGGCCGCCATCAAGGCCACGAGCCTGTCCGGATTCGAGGTCGCCGGGTTGCGGTCAGGGATCGCCGGCCTGGCGCTCCTGGCCTGGCTGCCGGCGGCACGGCGGGGCTTTACCTGGCGGGGAGCACTCGTGGGTCTCGCCTTCGCCGGCTCTCTCGTCCTCTTCGTGACCGCCAACAAGCTCACCACTGCGGCCTCCGCCATCTTCCTGCAGTCGACGGCTCCCCTCTACGTCTTGCTCGCCGGGCCCTGGCTCCTGCGGGAGAAGGCGAGCCGCAGCGACCTCGTCCTGATGGCGCCCGTGGCCGTGGGACTCCTCCTCGTCTTCCTCGGCGCCGGGCCCCCGGGGCGCACCGCTCCCGACCCGTTCCGCGGCAACGTGGTGGCCCTGTCGTCGGGGATCACCTGGGCCTTCGCCATCATGGGGTTGCGCTGGATCGGCGCCGACCCGCGCAGCTCCTCGCTCGCGTCGGTGGTGATGGGAAACGCCATCGCCTTCCTCGTCTGCCTGCCGCTCTTGCGCTCTCCGGCGGCGGTGCCACCCGCGGACTGGGCCGCCATCGCCTACCTGGGGGTCTTCCAGGTGGCGCTCGCCTACGTCTTCCTCACCGCCGGGGTGAGGCGCCTCCCGGCGCTCCAGACGTCGCTCCTTCTCCTCGCCGAGCCGGCGCTCAACCCGCTCTGGGCCTGGATCGTCCACGGCGAGAGGCCGACCGCGCTGGCGCTGACCGGTGGCGTGCTCATCCTCGGGTCGACCGCCACCAAGGCATGGGTGGACGCCCGCATCCCCCCGGCGCCCGGGATCACGAGCTGACCGGTCGCTACCGCTCGACTCGCCGGTCCGTGTGTTCCTTGCCGTCGAAGTGCATGAGGGCACCGTGCCCCTCGATCTTGGTGGCCAGGTTCACGGGCCGGTGCCAGAGCGAGTGTAGGTTTCGCAGGGTGTCGCGGGCGTAGTCCGCCTTCAGGTCGACTCCGTCGTGCCGGTGCAGGAGCAGGAGCTCCCCGCGGTTCTCGAAGTTGCCGTCCTCCACCACGATGAGCGGCTGCCCGAAATTGGTGAGCTGGTGGAGCAGCTTGTCCTTCACCTTCCGGAACTCGCGGGTGACGATCTCCCAGCGCTGGTGCTTCTCGCTGAACCCGAAGCCGAAGAGCCGCTGCTGCTGGCAGAACTCCGGGCTCAAGAACTCGTCGATGAAGGTGACGTCGTTGTAGTGGCGCCGCACCTCGAAGAGCTTCTCGCGCCCCTGGCCGAGCTTCTTGTCCCAGTGGCGGCGCTCCTCGAGGGAGTCGCACTCGTCGTACTCCTTGCCGAACCGGCCCCGGTCCCAGCGCTCCTCGATGTCGCGCCACAGCTCCACGCCCAGCTTGTAGGGGTTGAGGTGTCCGGGCTGGGTGGCGAGCGTTCCCGAGTGATGGTCGGCGTAGTCCACGATCTCCTCGGGCCGCAAGGCCTTCTCCGTCATGATGCGAGAGTGCCAGTAGGTGGCCCACCCCTCGTTCATGATCTTGGTCTGCCCCTGGGGCGCGAAGTAGTAGGCCTCCTCCCGGATGATGGAGAGCACGTCGTGCTCCCACGGCTTGAGGGGCGCGTGCTCGAGGAGGAAGAGGACCACGTCCCGCTCGGGCCGCTCGGGAAGCTTGCGCTCGCGCGCCGCCTCGTCGTCCAGCCGGCGTTGCTCCGCGGCCAGGAGCTCGGGGGGGTTGATGTACCCGGCCATGTACTCGCGCTCGGCGCGGAAGCCGGTGGCCACGCGCCGCTCGTCCTCGGGCGCGGCGGCGGGGGCGGTCCGGCGCTTCACGTAGGGGGACTGGTAGTCGACGAGATTCTCGAGCGACAGGCAGCGGTCGACGAACTCCTCTACCACCTCGACTCCGTGGCGGTCCTGGTAGCGCCGCACCCGCGTGGCGTGGTTCGCCATCTGGTCCATCATCTTGCGGTTGGTGTGGCGGAACATGAAGTTGTTCTTGAAGAAGTCCACGTGGCCGAACACGTGGGCCATGACGAGCTTCTGGTCCACGTCCATGTTGGACTCGAGCAAGTAGGCGTAGGAGGGGTCGTTGTTGACCACCATCTCGTAGATCTTCGAGAGCCCGTACTCGTAGCCCTTCGCCAGGCGCTCGTACTCCATGCCGAAGCGCCAGTGCGGGTAGCGGTTGGGGAATCCGCCATAGGCGGCCACCATGTTCATCTCGTCGAAGCCCAGCACCTCGAAGATCACGTCCCAGAAGTCGAGCCCGTAGGCGCGCGCGTGCGCCTCGACCTGCCGCCGCATGTCGTGGAGGTGGGCCGGGAGCGCGCGCGTTGCCATCGCTAGCGCCCTTTCCCGAGGAAGGTCTTGATGGACCCGTAGATCGCGTCGCGGTCCGCGATCTCGGAGAGGGCGACGTTCTCGGCGCTCCCCACCTGCTCGCGCAGGTCCTTGATGAACTGGCCCGACCCGTATGGGCTGTCCACCTGGCCGTAGCAGAAGAGGTTCACCACCGGAAGGATGCCCTCGCGCAGGAGCTCCACGCAGATGCGGGTGTCGTCGGTGCTCCAGTTGTCGCCGTCCGAGAAGTGGAACGGGTAGACGTTCCACCCGCCCGCCGAGTAGTCCGCCTCGATGATTTCCCGGCAAAGCTTGTACGCGGACGAGATCATCGTCCCACCCGACTCGCGGGTGTGGAAGAAGGTCTCGCGGTCCACCTCGCGCGCCACCGCGTCGTGCACGATGTAGCGCACCTCCAGGCCGGGGTAGTGGCGCCGCAGCCAGGCGTCGATCCAGAAGGACTCGGTCCGGACCACGTCCTTCTGCTCGTCGCCCATGGAGCCCGAGACGTCCATCATGTAGAGGATGACCGCGTTGGTGTCGGGGATCGACACCTGCTTCCAGGTGCGGTAGCGGCGGTCTTCCCGGACCGGCACCACCACCGGGCGGAACCAGTTGTAGGTTCCGGTGGCGATCTGCCGCCGCAGGGCCTGCTTGTAGGTGCGCTTGAAGTGTCGGAGGGATTCGGGGCCGGAGGGGGAGATCCCGGTGTACTTCACCCGCGTGGCGACGATGCGGTCGTTGCCGCGCGGCTCGATGCGCGGCAGTTCCAGCTCCTCGCCCAGGATGTCGGCCAGCTCGTCGAGGGTGACGTCCACCTCGAGCGTGTGCTGGCCCTCGCCCTGGCCGGCCTTGCCGGTGCCCCCCTCCGCGTCCTGCTGCGGGGAGAGCGGATCGCCCGGCTCTCCCTCCCCCTGCCCGACGCCCCCCTGCTGGCGCTCGCCGAAGCGGAAGTGGGGGATGTCGATGGCCGGGATGGGGATGGTGACGAAGTCCTTTCCTTTCTTCCCGAGGAGTTCGCCATGCTGGATGTACTTCTTCAGCCCTTGGCGAATTCGGCCCCGGACGATGGCCCGGAAGCGCGCCTGGTCCTGCTTGATCTTGAGAGACACCTCGGGGGCCCCTCCGCCTACTCCTTTGCGTCCCCGCGCGCGAAGATCGAAGCCACGAAGTTGAGGACGTCGGTGGAGCAGATCTCGCAGTAGCCGTGACTCTTGATGAGGCGCTCCTTCACCACGTCGATCTTCTCCTGGGTCTCGCGGTCGACGACGCTGGCGACGAGGTTCTTCAGCTTGATGGAATCCTTCTGGTCCTCGAAGAGCTTGAGCTCGAGGGCGCGGTGCAGCCGCTCGTTGGTGCGGAAGTCGAACTTCTTCCCCTCGACCGCCAGCGCGCCGATGTAGTTCATGATCTCGCGCCGGAAGTCGTCCTTGCGCGACTCGGCGATGTCGATCTTCTCCTCGATCGAGCGCATGAGCCGCTCGTCCGGCTCCTCGTACTGGCCGGTGTACTTGTTGCGGACCTTCTCCTTCTGCGTGTACGCCTTGATGTTGTCGATGTAGTTGGCGCACAGCTTGGTGAT
>DATJZG010000180.1:0-57787 GCA_035499295.1 Anaeromyxobacteraceae bacterium | reverse complement strand
GCCCGCCGCTCCCGCCGGGAGCCATCACCCCGCCCACCCCGGCGGTGGTGGTCGCGGTGCTGGTGGAGGCAGGGCAGGCCGTCCCTAAGGGCGCGCCGCTCCTCGTCCTCTCGGCGATGAAGACCGAGACCCAGCTCGTCTCCCCCTTCGCCGGGCGGGTGAGGTCGGTCGCCGCGGCCGCGGGGGCGCGGGTGCGGCCGGGACAGGTCCTGCTCGAGGTCGAGCCGGAGCCGGAAGGAGGAGACCGTGGCGGATGACGTTCTCTACGAGGTCCGGGGACCGGCGGCGTGGCTCATCCTCAACCGGGAGCGGCAGCGCAACGCGCTCGACGCCGGGGCCGTCGACCTCCTGCTCTCCCACCTCGATCGCGCCGGGGCGGACGGGGCCGTTCGCGTCCTCTGCCTCACCGGCGCCGGGGACCGGGCCTTCTGCGCCGGCGCCGACCTGGGCGCGGCGCGGGGCGCGCCGGACCCGATGGCCGGGGCGAGGAGGTACGCGAGGCTCCTCGAGCGCATGCGGAGGTTTCCGAAGCCGCTGGTGGCGCGGGTGAACGGCCACTGCCTCGCCGGCGGCCTCGGGCCCATGCTCTCCTGCGACCTCGTCTACGCGCGCGAGGGGATCCGCATCGGGGTTCCGGAGGTGACGGTGGGACTCTTCCCCATGATGATCGCAGCGCTCCTGTTGCGCGACGGGACGAGGAAGAAGGTCCTGGAGCTCGTCTACCGCGGCGAGCAGGTGGCGGCGCGAGAGGCGGAGGCGATGGGGCTCGTCACGCGTGCCGTGCCCGACGCCGAGCTCGACCGAACGGTCGACGATGCCCTCGCCGCCATCGCCGGGAACGCCCCCCGCGCGATCGCCATCGGGCGGCGCGCGCTCGCCGAGGCCGACGACCTGCCCTTCGACCTGGCGGTGGAGCACCTGTGCGCGCGCCTGGGAGAGGTGATGAAGACGGAGGACGCCGGCGAGGGCCTGGCGGCGTTCCTCGAGAAGCGACGGCCGCAATGGAAGGACCGGTAGCCGATGGCGCTCTGGACGCGAACGAACCAGGATTACGAGCGGCCCTGCATGATCACTTGCGCCCTCTCGGGCGTGGTCGCGAACCGGGCCCAGTGCCCCGCCATCCCCTACACGCCGGAGGAGTACGCCGCCGAGGCGAAGCGCGCCTACGAGGCGGGCGCGGCGGCCGTGCACATCCACGCCCGCTCGCCCGACGGCGCGCCGAGCTACGAGGTCGAGGACTACCGCGCCATCTACCAGGCCGTCACCGCCGCCTGCCCGGTGATCGTCAACTTCTCCACGGGTGCCATCGACGTCCCGACCGAGAAGAAGGTGGCTCCCATCCGCGCGATGAGGCCGGCGGTGGCCGCCCTCAACATGGGCTCGATGAACTACGCCAAGTACCACCCGGTCCGGAAGGCCTTCGTGTTCGAGCTGGTGTTCGCGAACCCCTTCTCGGAGATCACCGAGATCCTGAAGGCCATGCGGGAGTCTCGCACCAAGCCGGAGATGGAGTGCTTCGACGTCGGGCACGTCGGCAACTCGTTCCCGCTCATCGACATGGGGCTGCTCGCACCGCCCTTCCAGTACAGCCTCATCCTCGGCGTCCTGGGGGGCGCACCGCCCACCGTCCCGAACCTGCTCGCCATGGTGGACCAGCTCCCCCCGCAGAGCGACTGGGAGGTCATCGGCATCGGCCGCGAGCAGTGGCGGCTCCTCGCCGCCTCCTGCTCGATCGGCGGGAACGTGCGCGTCGGCCTGGAGGACAACTTCTACCTGCCCGACGGCGTCATGGCGAAGTCGAACGGCGAGCTGGTGGAGCGCGCCGCGCGCATGGTCCGCGACCAGGGCCGAGAGGTGGCCGCGGTCGACGCCTGCCGCACCCGGCTCGGGCTCGAGAACCGCTAGGGAGCGCTCGCCGCCCCTTCCCTTCCCTGCGCGGGCATCTCCTCCGGGAGGTGCGCCAGGCTCCTCCTCATCCACCGCTGGAAGAGGGTGAGGACCGGCAACGCCAGCGGCAGGGCGAGGGCGGTGGTGAGTTCGAAGGTGTAGGTCCAGTCGACCCGCGTGCCCGAGGGAGTGGGAGAGAACGTCCAGTCGCCCTCGCCCCCGCGGACGAGGAGGCAGAACGGCATGGCCGGCAGGGTGAGCCACCGGTAGCGGTGGCGGAGCGGGCGGTCGAACGTCACGATCTCCTCGAGGATCCAAGAGGAGTCCGTCATGGCGACGCGGCGCCGCGCTCCCGCGCCCGGGGCGCTCCCGCTCACCATCTCCGCGCTGGCGATGCCGGGGATGGGGGCGACGCGCCGGAGCAGGACCGGAAGGCTCCGGCAGTCCACCGCGAAGTCGAAGACCTCTTCGGGAGGTCGGGCGACCTCGACCGCCGCGTGCACCCGCAGCTTCACGGAGCGGGTCGCCCGCGGCCGATGTCGGCCATCACCGCCAGGAAGAAGGCGGGGCCGACGAGGACGTGCCGGAGGGCTGCGGGGAGCGATTGCGGCTTCCGCTCGAAGGCGTGGTCGCCCACGAGCTGCAGCGTCCAGGCGGCGGCCGCGATCGCGACGACCGCCGTCGGGTGGAGGCCCCGGCCGATGGGGACGCAGGCGACGAGGAGGGCCGCGATCCCGGTGCCCAGCCCGGCATCCATCCAGATGTACCAGGCGGCCAGGGCTGCCCACGCCGCCACCGCTGCCGTGACCCGGTGGCCGCCGAGCTCGCCGAGCGGGATCCAGTCGAGCATGGCGATGGTGGTGAGGGCGATGAACGGGATGGCCGCCTCGTGGCACAGGCGGTTGGCGGGGTTGCGGTGCGCCTCCGCGTACTCGGCGAAGAGCGCCTCGAGCCGAGGATGGCGACCCCCGCTGCGCCCGGCGTTGAGGCCTTGGGGCAGGGGGGGATCGCGATCCGGTGTGAAGACCTGGGGCATTCCGAGTTCCTGGTGAAGGAGGATGGGCTCGCCTGGCGGCGATCAGCCCCGGGCGCCTCGGCGGCAGGTCCGGGGCGTCGATGCGGTCTCAGCTTCGCCGCTCATGCGGGCGACTCTTGGCTTCGAGCCGTCGGAGGTTCAATAAACCTTGGTCTAAGACCCAAACGGGGGAAGGCGTGGCGCTCGGAGGGGCTCGACCCTGTTCGCGAGGAACGGGCTCCGCCGCCGTTCACCGAGGGGAGCGGCGCGCTCCGGACGGCAGACGGGAGGCCCCCTTCGCGAGGCCCATCCGATATCGCGGCGCGAACCCCGGGCGCGCGGCGCGGCAGGGGAGATGGCGCCCGGCGGCACCCCTCCTTAATTCGACCCTGGTGCGCGTCTACGCCGGGACGAGCGGCTTCTCCTTCACCGCGTGGCGGGGGTCGTTCTACCCCTCCGACCTTCCCTCCGACCGCATGCTGGCGTTCTACGCCGGGCAGCTCCCGGCGGTGGAGCTGAACAACACCTTCTACCGGATTCCCTCGGCGAAGACCCTCTCCACCTGGCGCGACCAGGTGCCGGAGGCCTTCCGCTTCGCGATGAAGGCGCCGCAGCGGATCACCCACCGCGCCCGGCTGGTGGGGGCGGCGGACTCCGTCGCCTTCCTTTACCGGAGCATTGCCGAGCTGGGCGCGAAGCTCGGTCCGCTCCTCTTCCAGCTGCCGCCGAACCTCAAGAAGGACCTCCCCCGACTCTCCGACTTCCTCGCGCTGCTGCCGGCCGGGGGAAGGGCGGCCTTCGAGTTCCGGCACACCTCCTGGTTCGCGGACGACGTCTACGAGGCCCTGCGGGCCCGCGGCGCGGCTCTGTGCGTCGCCGAGTCGGACGAGCTCGCGGTGCCGCTCGTCGCGACCGCTCCCTTCGGCTACCTCCGGCTTCGCAAGACCGCGTACGCCCCGCCGGACCTCTCCGCCTGGGGCGAGAGGATCGTGGGGCAGCCCTGGGAGGAGGCGTTCGTCTTCTTCAAGCACGAGGAGGAGGCGCAGGGCACTTCCCTTGCGAGAGCGCTGACGGCGATCGTCGAGGAGCGGCCTCGAGCGGGCGCCTGAAGCTCATCCTTCCCTGGCCCCGCCCGCAGAACGCCCTCGCCGGGGTGACCGGGAGGCGCTACCCTTGCCCTCATGCCGCACCCCGCGCGCCGGGAGTACATCGCTCGCCAGCGCGAGGCGCACGGGCGGCGGGCCGTCGCCGTCCTTCCCATTCACTACCCGAAGGAGATCCTCACCGCCCTCGAGGTGCTGGCGGTGGAGATCTGGGGGCCGCCGGGGCCGCCCCGCTCCGACCAGGCGGGACGGATCCAGTCCTACGTGTGCTCGGTCGCGCGCAACGCCCTCGCCTTCCTCGCCTCCGGTGGCGCCGACTCGGTGGACGGCGTCCTCTTCCCGCACACCTGCGACTCGATCCAGGGACTCGCCACCCTCGCCACCGACTTCGGGGGCTGGAAGAAGAAGGCCTTCACCTTCATCCACCCGAAGGGCCCGGCGCGAGCGAGCGCGCGCGCCTTCGTCGGACGCGAGATGCGGAGCCTGGGGCAGGAGCTCTCGGAACTCGCCGGGGCGCGCCTCGAGCCGGAGAGGCTGGCTCGCGCCATCGCTCTCCACCGCCGGATCGACGCGCGCCGGGCGGAGCTGCTCGACGCCCGGGCGCGGCTTCCCCTCTCCGACCCCGAGCTCTACGCTCTCCTCCGCCGAGGCGAATGGCTCTGGCCGGAGGATCACCTCGCCGAGCTGGAGGCGGCGAGCGCCCTCCTCGCCCAGGCGCCCGTCCAGTCTGGGGTCCCCGTCCTCGTCACCGGGTACGTTCCCGAGCCGCTCTCGACCCTCGAGATCCTGAACCGGGCGGGCGCCTACGCGGCGGCCGACGACTACGCGGCCGTCGGTCGCCGGGTGGTCCGCGGCGGTCGCGAGGGCGCCGGCGGGGGCGATCCCTGGGAGGAGCTCCTCGATCGGTACTGGAGCGCACCCCCCTGCCCGACGCGCTGCGCCGACCAGGACCTCAGGCTCCGCCACCTCGAGGGCCTCCAGGAGCGCAGCGGCGCTCGTGGCGCTCTCCTGCACCTCGTGAAGTTCTGCGAGCCGGAGGCCTTCGACGCCCCTGCCATCCGCCGGGCGTTCGCCTCGAAGGGAATCCCGGTCCTGGAGCTCGAGGGCGAGCTGGAGCGTGAGCTCTCGGGACAGGCGGTCACCCGCATCGAGGCCTTCGTGGAGATGCTCGGCGGCCCGAGGAGGCCGGCGTGATCCGGAGGCGCTTCGAGTACGAGATGGCGGGCCGCGTCGTCGGGCCACTCGTCCTGCGCCTCGAGGCCTGGCAGCGGCGCCTCCGGCTCCGCCGGCGGAGGCCGAAGGGGGGACCGTTCGGGCCGCCGCTCGAGTCGGTGAGGAAGCTCCGCGAGCTCATGAGCCTCCACTACCTAAAGGGGCGCCACGCCGACGGCGCGGTGCCGGTGGCGTGGGTGACGAGCGGCTTCCCCATCGAGGTGCTGCGGCCGCTCGGCTTCCACGCCGTCTACCCGGAGAACCACGCGGCCCTGTGCGGGGTGCAGCGCATCGTCCCGGAGCTCTCGGACGCGGCCGAGAAGGAGGGGTACTCCCGCGACCTGTGCAGCTACGCGCGCACGGACCTCGGCAGCGTCCTCACCGGCAGGACCCCGGTGGGCCGCCTGCCCAGGCCCGACCTCCTTGCCTGCTGCACCAACATCTGCCAGACGGTCCTCTACTGGTACCGGGCGCTGGCGGCGCACTTCCGGGTCCCCCTCGTCCTCGTCGACACCCCCTTCGTCTACGGCGACGGGAAGCCCCACCATCTCGGCTACGTGCGCGACCAGCTCCAGGAGTTCGTCGAGGTCGCGGAGCGCGTCGCCGGCCGGAAGGTCGACCCGGGCGAACTCGCCCGCGCCACGGCGCTGGCGCGGGAGGGCACCGACCTCTGGGGGCAGTGCCTCGCCTTCGGGAAGGCGCGTCCGGCCCCCTGGACCGGCATCGACGGGTTCTTCCACATGGCGCCCATCGTCGCCCTGCGCGGCACCGAGGAGTGCAACGCCTACTACCGATTGCTACGGGACGAGCTCGACGACCGGGTGCGGCGCGGGATCGGCGGCATCCGGGAAGAGCGTCACCGCCTCCTCTGGGACAACCTGCCCGTCTGGTTCGCCGTGCGGGAGCTCTCGACGCTGCTCGCCGAGCGCGGCTTCAACTTCGTCTGCACGAGCTACACCAACGCCTGGGCCGAGGCGGGCAGCCAGGTCGACCCCGCAGACCCGCTCGGCTCCGCTGCGCTCGCCTACTCGCACATCATTCTCAACCAGGACCTCCGCAACCGCATGGGGATCCTGCGCCGGCTGGCGAGCGAGTACCGGGTCGACGGCGCCGTCCTGCACAGCGACCGGTCCTGCAAGCCCTACTCCATCGGGCAGGTCGACCTGAAGGAGGAGCTCTCCCGGGAGCTCTCGATCCGGGTCCTCCTCCTCGAGGCCGATCACGGCGACGCTCGAGCCTACGCCGCCGAGCAGGGCGAGAACCGCCTCGTCGCCTTCATGGAGAGCTTCGGGTGACGCGCGCCGTCGCCATCGGCCTCGACGCCGGCAGCACCACCTGCAAGGCGGTGGCGGTGGACGCCCGCGGCGGGATCCTCGCCCACCTCATCGAGCCCGCCGACCCGCGCATCGAGGCGCAGGCGGATCGGCTGGTGGGCGCCCTGCGGGAAGAGGTCGGCGCGGACCTGCCGCTCGGAGCCACCGGCTACGGGCGCAAGCGGGTCCGGGCCGCCCGGGTGCTCACCGAGATCACCTGCCACGCGCGCGGCGCCTTCGCGCGCGTCGGGAAGGCGTGCCTGCTCCTCGACATGGGAGGGCAGGACACCAAGGTCATCCGCGTCGGGGCCTCGGGGGAGGTCCTGGACTTCGCCATGAACGACAAGTGCGCCGCCGGGACGGGCCGGTTCCTGGAGGTGATCCTGGCGCGGCTGCGGGTTCCCCTCGCGGACGTCGCCCGGATGACGCCGGCGGGCGCGCGGCGGGTGCCGGTGTCGAGCACCTGCACGGTGTTCGCCGAGAGCGAGGTCATCTCGCTCGTGGCGGACGGCCAGCCGCTCGAAGGCATCCTGCGGGGGCTCCACGACTCGCTCGCCACCCGGGTGGCGGCCCTCGCCCGCTCCCTGCTCGGGCCCGGCGAGGTCATGATGAGCGGGGGCGTTGCGCTCAACGCCGCCATGATCTCCGCCCTGGAGGGGGCGCTCGGGCGTTCCCTGAGGGTGCTCCCCGATCCGCAGCTCATCGGGGCGCTCGGGGCTGCCCTCTCCGTCGTGCCGGTCCCGGCCTGAAGCACCTCTGCCCTGCGGGCGTCGGGGCCGCGGCCAGAGCCGCCGCCCCTCGCCGAGGCGTGCGCGCCGTCCCTTCCGGGTCCCTTCTCTGGAAGGGAGCCGAGACGCTAACGTCAGAGACTTCCGCCGCCCCCGCCCTCGGGAGCCCGCCATGAGCCGGTACCACTCCTACGACACGCACCTCGACAAGAACCCCGCCAACTACGCGCCGCTCACCCCGCTGCTCTTCCTCGACCGCACCGCGCAGGTCTATCCGAACCGGCTCGCGGTGGTGCACGGGGCGAGGCGCTACACCTGGGCGCAGACCGCCGCCCGCTGCCGCCGCCTCGCCTCCGCGCTCGCCGGCCGGGGCATCGGCGCCGGCGACACGGTAGCGGTGATGGCGGCCAACACCCCCGAGATGGTGGAGGCCCACTTCGGCGTCCCCATGACGGGTGCGGTGCTCAACACGCTCAACACCCGCCTCGACGCCGAGACCATCGCCTTCATGCTCGACCACGGCGAGGCGCGCGTGCTCATCGCCGACCGGGAGTTCGCGCCGCAGATCCAGAAGGCGCTCGCCATCGTGGCGCGCAAGCCGCTCGTGGTCCACGTCGACGACCCCGAGTTCGGCGGGCCCGGGGACCGCATCGGGGAGCTCGACTACGAGGCGTTCATCGGCGGCGCCAGCCCCGACTACACCCGCACCGAGCCGCACGACGAGTGGCAGGCGATCTCGCTCAGCTACACCTCCGGCACCACCGGCAATCCCAAGGGCGTCGTCTACCACCACCGCGGCGCCTACCTGAATGCCATCGGCAACGTCCTCACCTGGGGGATGCCGCACCACTCCGTCTACCTGTGGACGCTGCCCATGTTCCACTGCAACGGCTGGTGCTTCCCCTGGACCATCGCCGCCAACGCCGGCACCAACGTCTGCCTGCGCCGCGTCGAGGCCCCCCACATCCTCGGGCTCATCCGCGAGCACCGGGTGACCCACCTCTGCGGCGCCCCCATCGTCCACAACATGCTCATCGACGCGTCCCCCGAGATGCGCGCCGGGATCACCCACAAGGTCTCGGTGATGGTGGCTGCCGCTCCCCCGCCGGCCTCGATGATCGCCGGGATGGAGCGCATCGGCTTCGACCTCACCCACGTCTACGGCCTCACCGAGGTCTACGGCCCGGCGGCGGTGTGCGCCAAGCAGGAGGAGTGGGCGGCCCTCGACGTCGAGTCGCGCGCCGAGAGGAACGGGCGCCAGGGGGTGCGCTACCTCCTGCAGGACGCGATGACGGTCATCAACCCCGCCACCGGCCAGGAGGTGCCCGCCGACGGCAAGACCATCGGCGAGATCGTGTTCCAGGGAAACATCACCATGAAGGGATACCTGAAGAACCCCCAGGCGAGCGCCGAGGCCTTCGCCGACGGCTGGTTCCACACCGGGGACCTCGCTGTGCTCCACCCCGACGGCTACGTGAAGATCAAGGACCGGGCGAAGGACGTCATCATCTCGGGCGGCGAGAACATCTCCTCGGTGGAGGTCGAGGAGGTTCTCTACCGGCACCCCGCGGTGATGGCGGTCGGAGTGGTGGCGCAGCCGGACAAGAAATGGGGAGAGAGCCCCTGCGCGTACGTGGAGCTCAAGCCCGGGGTGTCGGCCTCCGAGGACGAGCTCATCGAGCACTGCCGCGCCCAGATGGCGCACTACAAGGCGCCCCGGCGGGTGGTGTTCGGCCCCCTCCCCAAGACCTCCACCGGCAAGATCCAGAAGCACGTGCTCCGGCAGCGGGCGAAGTCGGTCACCGCTATTGAGTGAGCACCCGAAGAAAGGCCATCGACATGAGCGCCACCGAAGCTTCCACCCTCCAGACCCCCTTCGTGACGCGGCAGGCCGCCGGCGGGGTGATCACTCTGACCCTGAACCGGGGTGAGCGCTTCAATCCCCTCTCGAGCGGCATGATTGCGGCGCTCGAGGCGGCGCTCGACGCCGTGGAGGCGGACCGCGACGCCCGCGTGGTGGTGCTCGCCGGCGCCGGGCGGGGCTTCTGCGCCGGCCACGACCTGAAGGAGATGCGGGGGCACAGCGACGACAAGGCCTGGCAGGAGAAGCTCTTCGCCGACTGCAGCCGGATGATGGTCAAGCTCACGCAGCTGCCCCAGCCGGTGATCGCGCGGGTGCACGGGATCGCCACCGCCGCCGGGTGCCAGCTCGTCTCCATGTGCGATCTCGCGGTGGCGGGGACGGAGGCCCGCTTCGCGCTCCCCGGGGTCAACGTGGGCCTCTTCTGCTCCACCCCCGCCGTGGGAGTCGCCAGAAACGTCGGTCGCAAGCGGGCGATGGAGATGCTCCTCACCGGCGAGCTCTTCGACGCCGCCACCGCGCTCTCCTGGGGCCTCGTGAACCGGGTGGTCCCCCCGGGCGAGCTCGACGCCGAGGTGGCGAGGTTCGCGAGCACCATCGTCGCCCGGAGCGGCGACGTCATCGCCACCGGCAAGCGGGCGTTCTACCGGCAGATCGAGCGGCCGCTCACCGAGGCCTACGCCCTCACCACCGAAACGATGGCCTGCGGCATGCTGCAGCCCGACGCCGCCGAGGGGATCGACGCCTTCCTGGGGAAGCGGCCGGCCCGCTGGACGCGTCGCTGACGGCCCGGCGCCCTGCCGCGCCGGAGAACCGGGACGCGAGCCCGGCGGTACGCTAACCTCGGGGCGGCATGGACCAGGAAAGCGCGCCGCCCGGGCCGGCGCCGGGGAGGAGGGCCGGGTCGGGGACGCGTTCGCTCGTGGTCCTCCTCGCCTCGCCGCTTAGCGGGGCTCTCCTGGCGCTCTCGACGCCGCCCTGGGACCTCGTGCCAGCCGTGTGGGTGGCGCTCGCGTTGCTCTACGGTCTGCTCCTCGAAAAGCATCCTCCCTCCTCCCGCTTCCTCCGCCTCGCCGCCGGCGCGCTCCGGGGACTCCTCTTCGGGGCCGGCACCAACCTGGTGGCGCTGCGCTTCGTCGTCCCGGTGGTGAGCCGGTTCACGCCGCTGCCCTGGGCGGTGGGGCTCGCGGCGCTCGTCCTCCTGTCGCTCGAGCAGGGCCTGCGCTTCGCCGCCGCGGCGATGCTCACCATCCAGCTCGCGCGGCGCGGCGTGCCCCGCTGGCTCGCCTTCGGCGTGGGCGTCTACCTCAGCACCTTCATCCCTTGCGTCTTCCCCTGGACCGTGGCGACGGGGCTCGTCCCCTTCCCGGCGCTCCTCCAGCTCGCCGAGGTCTTCGGGGAGCGAGGGGTGTCGGCCCTGGTGGCCGCCTCGGCCGCCCTGGCGGTGGAGGGGGCCCGGGCGCTTCGGGCCCCGGGCCCGAGGAGGCGCGGCTGGGCGCTCCTCGGCGGCGCCGCCGGGATTCCCGCCGTCCTCCTGGTGCAGGGGCTCGTCGCCACGCGCGCGGTAGAGGCGCAGCGACGCGATTCGCCCCATGCGCGCGTCGCCCTCCTGCAGCCATCGATCGAGGCCACCGAGCGCTGGGACCCGGCCGAGGCCGCCCACATCCTGGAGCGGCTCGCCGCCCTCACCCGGACCGCGGAGGAGGAGGTGCCTTCCCCCGACCTGACGGTGTGGACCGAGGGCGCCTACCCGTACCTGGTGGACGCGCGGGCTCGCTACGACACCCGCGGGCCCCGCGCGATCCTGCAACCCGGGGTGCGCGGGCCGCTCCTCGTCGGACTGATGATGCGAGGCGCGGGCGGCGTCTACAACTCAGCCGTCGTCGTCCGGGACGGGCGGATCTCCGAGCCGTACCACAAGAGCCACCTCCTCATCTTCGGCGAGTACGTTCCCTTCGGGGACACCTTCCCGTGGCTGAACGAGGTGTTCTACCGGGGGACCGGGCTCCTCCCGGGCACGAGACCGGTCCGCCTGGACGCCGGGCCCATACGCGCCGTGGCGCTCAACTGCTACGAGGACACGCTCTCCTACGCCGTCCAGGAGGCGATGAAGGTCGAGCCCAACCTGCTCGTCAACATCACCAACGACGCCTGGTACACCGGCAGCATGGAGAGCGAGCTCCACCTCCGCCTCGCCACCCCCCGCGCCATCGAGGTGCGCCGCGACATGGTCCGCGCCGTGAACTACGGCGAGACCACCTGGGTCGACGCCACCGGGAGGGTGCGCGCCCGGTACGACGGGGACGCCCCCGGCATCCTGCGCACCGAACCGGCGCTGCTCGCCACCCGCACGCCGTACGCCCGGATGGGAGACGCGCCCTGGGTGGCGCTCTCTCTGGCGGGGGTGGCCTTCTTCCTCTGGCGCGGCCGGAGGGCGAGCTCCTCGTAGTCCCCGGACGGCGGGTGCGGCGGATCTCGCCCTTGACCGCGCTCCGATGAGTTACCTTTCGCCCATGCGCCACTGGGTGCCGGCGATCCTGAGCCTCCTCCTCGCGCTCGCTGCCGGCGCGGCGGCCTGCAAGAGCGCCTCCAGCTCCTCTCCCCCCGATCCCTGCAGTATCCTCTTCGGGCGCCCGAATGCCGAGACCGGCCTCGGTCCGGAGCAGTGTCAGCCGTCCTGCAGCTGCGGCGGGAGCACCTTCGCGCCCCCGGACTACGACGACGCGTTCATCCAGGCCCTGGTCGACGACTGGGTCCCGGCGGTCGCCTACGCGCCGCTCACCACCGACCCGTACGGCGCGCCCGCCCCGCCCGACGACCCGCCCGAGATGGTCTGTGGGGTCCTTCCCATGGGCAGCTCCGCCGCGAAGCCCCGCCCGTACGCGCTCGTCACCTACGGGAGCCAGAGCGCGGC
Source organism: Anaeromyxobacteraceae bacterium (assembly GCA_035499295.1). GTDB lineage: Bacteria > Myxococcota > Myxococcia > Myxococcales > Anaeromyxobacteraceae > DATJZG01. Next base: position 45,754 of record DATJZG010000180.1, on the reverse strand, counting down.
CGCGGCGGCGGGCGCGGACGTCACGCACTTCGGCCACTGCGGCGTGTGCTCGACGCTCTCGAACCTCGCCGTCTACATGCGGAACAACGACCTCACCGCGCCGGTGCGCAGCTGTGGCTTCAGCGCGGCCCCGGACGGCGGCACCGTCTTCGACGGAGACGTCGACTGCCTCATGGCCCTCGGCTTCGACCTCCCTTGCGCGCAGGCATGGGCCTACGACACCCAGAACACGCGAAGCTCCTGCCTCTCGGTCTGCCTCGCCAACCTGTCGGCGCCCTACAACCTCCCCGACGGCGGGACGAACCCCTGCATCTCCTGCGACGAGGCGCAGAGCGGCCCGATCTTCAAGGCGGTCGCCGGGCGGACCCGCAGGAACTCGGGCCTTCCGAACGCCATCTGCCGTCCTTGCAGCGAGGTCCAGCCCCTCGTCCACTCCTACTGACCGAACCGTCGGGGAGCGGTCCGCGCCCTCGGGGGCCGCCCCGGCCCCCTTCGATCGCCGAAAGGGAAGCGCCCCCGCCGCAGATGGAGGGGGCGCTTTCTTCAAGACGCGATTCCTACGGCAGCCCGATGTCGCGGGCGTTCTCCTGGGCCAGGATGGTGACGGCGTCGTCGGGAAGGAGCAGGCCCTCGTCGAGCTGGTCCTGGATGGCCTGCTTCACCGCGGCGACGTAGCCCGCCTTCGAGCCGTAGCGCTCCTCGACGGATAGCCGCGGATCGCCGGAGGCGAGCCGGTCCGCCTTGTGCACTGCGAACGGGACGTACTGCCCGGTGAGGTCGCACAGGTCGGGGTGGCCGTATCCCACCTTGCGGGTGTTCCAGCCGGAATAGGTGCCGAGCGGGACGCGCAGCTGGGTGGAACGCACGCCGTCCACCTCGTTGCCGTCCTCGTTCACCTTGGGCAGGAGCTCGCGGTAGGTGAAGCGCACCACGGGTGGCTCGGTCATCACCCCCGAGTCGTTCTTCGAGTTGAACTCCCTGCCGCGATCGAGGACCTGCCGGCTGTTGAAGTTGCCGACGAAGGTCACCCCCGGGATGTCGGGGAACCGCACGTGGGACGCCGGAACCAGTTCGCCGTTGCGGAAGCTGGCGTAGCGGCTGTGCGGCGGTTCCCGGCCATCCACCACCCAGGAGCGCAGCCGGAGCAGCAGAGCGCGGAAGTTGTAGGTGTAGGAGTTCAGGTTGCTGAACTGCTCGCAGACGGGGTTCGTGCTCGGGCTTACGGCCGGCTGGGAACCGCCGTGCTGGGTGCTCGACCAGTGGTAGATGCGGACGTTGTTGGGGATGTGGAGGTCGCGGTCGCCGTCCGCGTCCTCGGTGGTGGCCCACATCCCGGCTTGCCAGTACTCGGTGCTGCTCACGGTGTTGAAGACCTTCGGGCAGGTGGAGTTGCAGCGGCAGCGGTCCAGGAGCCCGCCGCTGATGCGCGAGAACTCGTCGTAGGTGTCCCCCCAGGTGGTGGGCGACTCCTGGCCCGGGAACTGCTTCTCGGTGTGCTGGGTGCCAGCGAGGCGCGTCGGCTGGGCGAAGCGGATGTTGAGCGAGATCCGGTAGCTCGCGATCTCGGGGTCGAGCCCGTCGAACACCCGGTTCCCGTTCTCGTCCTCGTTGAACCCCAGGTCGAGGAAGGTGCGCAGGAAGCGCCCGCTCTGCGAGACCCCGAAGCCGATGGTGCTGTCGACTGCGCCCGCCAGCGGGTTCACGAGGGTGGAGGTGGCCCAGTGCTTCGGGGCGCTGCCGCGCAGGAAGGCGACCAGGTCGCGCGTCGCCGCGAAGCCGATGCCGAGCACCTGGGGGTCCCTGCCGGTGTAGACGAGCTCGTAGATGTGGTTGGTGTCGAACCCGCCCTTCAGGCAAGCGTGAATGTCGCTGGGGGTGCCGGGGAAGGGAGTGGTGCTGCAGTCCGCGAATGCCCACTGGTCGTGGGGAATGGGCACCTTGGGGTCGTCCTGGAGCACGCGCATGGTGAGGGTGGCCGAGGAGTTGTCGAGGGTGGCGGTGGGGATCGACGCCGTCGCCGTCCCGCCGCTTCCGGCGAGGAAGACGGTGCTCGTCGCCGCGGCGAGCGTGTACTCCTGCCGCACGTCGCCGGTGACCGTCGAGCCGTCGCCGTGGTGGGCCACCGGGACCACCGTCATGATCTGGCGGCCGCCGCCCGGCAGCACGTCGCCCTGCCAGCCGCTCCACAGGAGGATGAACCCTTGCTGTTCGAGGAATCCGTCGCCGGCCGCGGTGGCCGAGCCGCCGACGTTGAGCGTGCCCGAGATCACCTTGTTGCCGCGGTTGACGACGTCGTAGATGAGGGTGTGGTTGCTCTTGCTCAGGTCGATGGGCATGAGCAGGGAGAACGTCATTGCGTAGTCGACCTTGCCGTTCGAGTTGCGCGGGGCGAGCTTGATGTCCTGGATGATCGCGTTGTGCTCGTCCTCCGGGTCGACCTCGCCGGTGATGGTGCCGTCGAGCTGCTGGTACTGTCCGACACTCCCGAAGGTGGCGCCACCGAACATCGGCGAGGTGGTGGTGTAGGTGATGCCGGTGACTTCGGCGCGGGCGATGCTCGTCAGGGCCAGCAGAGCGGAGCCGCCCGCGACCAGCAGCCAGCTCGCGCGGCCGCCCACGAAACGACAAGGCCCACTTGACTGAACGCTCATGGAGACCTCCTGATCCTTCGCGATGAGCCGTCGAAAACGGGTCGAGCGACGGCGGTCGGGGGCCTACTCGCTCGGTCCGGGTCGAACATCCGTCGCTTGGGGCGTAAGGCTCTTTTCCCGGAGCGATTCCTTTCTCGGAGCCACACGGACGCGCAGCTCAGTCCGCTTCGCGCGCCGCTGCACGGGAGGTTGCTGCAGTGCGCCACACCGCGAGAGCGGGTGCCGCTAAGGCTTCACTCCGGCGCAAAGGGGCCCAGCCCAAGGCCGACCTCGACGACCGGTGGGCCGCCGTCGAGCGAGCGCCAATTCGGCCCTGGAGGGTGCCGGCGCCGGCAGAGGGCTCGCCCGCCGGTCATGGGCGCGACCGCGCCGCGCGCGGCGAGCGGAGCGCTCGCGCGCCCCTTCCGGAGATGCCGCGGCGGACGGTTTGTATCTGCCGAGCCGGCGTCCCCCATCAGGGACGCGGAAGGCGGGCGGGAGCGCCGCGGGGGGCGCGAGGTAGGATCCTTTCCCTCCGGGCCAAGAAGCCCTCGCGAATGGGAGGTCGTCGATGATCACTCGCACTCTCGGCAGGGACGGTCTGGCGGTGTCCGCCATCGGGCTCGGGTGCATGGGCATGAGCGAGTTCTACGCGGGGGCCACCGAGGCCGAATCGATCGCCACTCTCCATCGGGCCATCGCCCTCGGCGTGAACTTCCTCGACACCGCCGACATGTACGGACCGTTCAAGAACGAGGAGCTCCTCGGCCGCGCGCTGCACGGCATGCGAGACCGCGTGGTCCTGGCGACCAAGTTCGGCAACGTGCGCGGCGAGGATGGGTCGTTCCGGGGGGTGAACGGACGCCCCGAGTACGTGCGCGCGGCCTGCGACGCCTCCTTGCGCCGCCTCGGAGTCGACCACGTCGACCTCTACTACCAGCACCGCGTCGACCGCAGCGTTCCCATCGAGGAGACGGTCGGCGCGATGGCGGAGCTCGTTCGAGCCGGCAAGGTGCGGCACCTGGGGCTCTCGGAGGCCGCTCCGGACACCATCCGGCGCGCCGCCGCCGTGCACCGCATCGCCGCCTTGCAGACGGAGTACTCGCTCTGGAGCCGCGATCCCGAGGACGAGATCCTCGCCACCGTCCGGGGGCTCGGCATCGGGTTCGTGGCCTACAGCCCCCTCGGCCGGGGATTCCTGACCGGTCGATTTGCGCGGATCGAGGACATCCCCGAAGGAGACTATCGGCGAAACTCCCCCCGCTTCCAGGGAGAGAACTTCCAGAAGAACCTGGATCTCGTGGTCAGGGTCCGGGAGATCGCTGCCGAGAAGCGAGTCACCGCGGGACAGCTCGCGCTCGCCTGGGTACTGGCGCAGGGACCGGACGTCGTGCCCATCCCGGGCACGGCGCGGCGCGGGCACCTGGAGGAGAACGTGGCGGCGATCGGGATCGTCCTCACCCCCGGCGATCTGGCGCGCATCGACGAGGTGGCGCCCCGGGGTGCCGCATCGGGGCCCCGCTACCCCGAGGCCGGGATGAGGGCGGTGAACGGCTGAGCCAGGCGGCGCGGGGATTGCCCTTGCAGCCGCGAAACGGCACGTGCGAGCATGCGCGCCGTCCGCTTCCCGTGACCTCCCCAGCCGCCACCACCGCGACCGCGCCGGCAAGCACCGCGGCCGCCGCCGGCGTTCGCAAGCGCCACCTGGTGGTGTGCCGGGTGGGACGCGATTCGCTCCACCGCCGGTGGATCGGCGACCCGGCGACGCGGAGCTACGACGTCTGGCTCGACGCCTGGGACGACGACGCGCCCTGGCGAGGCGACCCGGCACGGGTCTCCCTGCACCGCAATCTGCCCCTCTGCCTGGGGCTGTCGGCGCTGGCGGCGGAGAGGCCCGAGGCGTTCGAGTACGAGGCAGTCTTCTTTCCCGACGACGACATCGATATGTCCGCGGCCGATGTCGAGCGGCTCTTCGCGATCCGGCGGGAGCTGGAGCTCGATCTCCTGCAGCCGGCGCTGCGGGAGGGCTCCTACTTCTCGCACATGATCACCCTCGAGAACCGCTCCTTTGAGCTGCGGTTCACGAACTACGTCGAGGTGATGTGTCCGCTCTTCTCGCGCGCGGCCTTCGCCGCGTGCCTGCCGGTCATGGCGGAAGACGAGACCGGGTGGGTGTCGGACAGCGTGTGGCCGAGACTCCTCGGGGTCCCGCGGGATCGCATCGCCATCGTGGACGCGGTCGCGGTCGGGCACACGCGACCGATCGGCGGCAGCCCGCAGTACGCCAGGCTGGGGGGGGAGTTTCACAAGCGCCGCCGCGCGCTCGCCGAGCGCTGGGGCGTCGAGCTTCGAAACCAGCACCGACACGCGGGAGGCATCCCCCGGGGCCAAGCGCTCGCCAGGGAGTCGGTGGTGCCGGTCGGGCCGAGATTCGCCTGGCTCCTCCTCCGCGGTGCCCCGCGCCCCCGCTGGTTCGTTCGCAAGTACTGGAGCCGGATGCTTCGGTCGTTGCGAGCCTGGCGCCCGCCCTGACGAGAATGGAGCGCCTCGGCGGCGGACCGCCGGCCGGCCGGCGCCGTCCCTCCCGGGAGGGAGCTCCGCGAGGGACTCCGCGTCGCGGTAAAGTGGCTTGTCGCCGCCCTGGCCCTCCCTTTACCCTCGGAACCACTCGTGAGCTCTTTTGCCCCCGTGAACCCCCTCCGACCGGCCGGCGTGGTCCTGGCCGCGCTGGCGCTCACCTCCTGCGCCGCCACCATCCACAACCGCACCGTGTTCCGCGACCCGAGCTACGAGTCCACGCCCGTCCATCGGGTCTTCGTGGGAGTGATGACCCGCGAGCGCTACGAGCAGGTGAGGTTCGAGGACGCGCTGAGCCAGGCGCTCGCCGCCAGGGGCTTCGAGGCGGTGCCCGCCTGCTCCAAGTTCCCTCACGGAGAGATGGACGAGAAGGGGATCGCCGCCTACGCGAAGGAGGTGAAGGCGGACCTCGTTCTGGTGGAGCGCGTCACCGCCCTCGACCTGGGGCAAACCGACGGGCCGCCCGCCATCGCCTCCGCCGACGTCCATGTCTACACGGCGGGGAAGTATCCGAACGACCCCGTCTGGACCGGCGACTGGAGCGCGCAGAAGTTCCGGTCCGTCGAGGACATCGCCACGCCGGTGACGGAAGCGATGGTGAGCGACCTCGTCCAAGCCCGGATTCTCGTGCGCTAGGCTCGGCCGACCGCCGTGGCCGGCGGCGCCGCCGCTTCGCCAAGGGGGTGGGCGAAGAGCGCACCGGCGGCCGGTGCGGGGATGGCGCTTCCCCGCCAAACTGGGGTATCTAGTCGTCGCGGTCGGGGCGGCGGGGCGCCTCGCGGGCGGCCAGAGCCCCGTCGCGACCGCAGACCCGAGGACCATCGCACCGTGCGCACCTACCTTCGTCTCTTTCGCTTCGCGCTCCCCTACAAGTGGAAGCTCATCGGGGCGCTCGCCTGCATGGTGATCCTGGCCGGCGCGACCGCCGCCTACGTCAACCTGCTCGGGCCCGCGCTCGACTTCCTCTTCACCGGGAGGATGTCCTCGGCCGCCCATCTCGGGAAGCTCCTACCGGGCCGGATAGACCTGGCGGGTTTCCTCTCCAGGGTCGACCGGCGGCAGATGCTCGCCATCCTGCCCCTCGTCATCGTGCTCATGGCGCTGGTGAAGGGCTTCGCCTTCTTCGGACAGTTCTTCCTCATGCAGGTGGTGTCGCAGAGGCTCATCGCCGACCTGCGCCGCGCCCTCTTCAACCGGCTCGTCACCCTCCCTCCCGCCTTCTACGCGAAGCGGCACTCGGGGGACCTCGTCAGCCGGTTCTCCCAGGACGTGAGCATGGTGCAAAACGCCATCACCGAGGCCATCGCCACCTATCTGCGCGACGGCCTGACGGTGATCGTCATGCTCACCAACTGTTTCATCCTCGACTGGAAGCTGTCGCTCATGGTTTTCGGGGCCATGCCGGGAATCCTCGTCCCGGTGATGCGCATCTCGAAGCGGATCCGCAGGTCCACCGGTGACTCGGTGGCAACGCTCGGCTACATCGTCGAGATCGTGATCGAGGCCCTGGCCGGGATCCGCGTGGTGCAGGCCTTCGGAATGGAGAAGTGGGAGTCCGAGAGATTCCGCGAAGCCACCCGCCGCCTGCTGAAGCTGGAGCGGCGCATCGCCGCCATCCGGGGCTTCTCATCGCCCCTCATGGAGGTGCTGGCCGCGCTGGGGCTCGGCGCCGCCATCTGGTGGGTGGGAGCGCGCATCCTTGCCGGACAGCTGGAGGCCGGGCAGTTCTTCTCCTTCGTCGCCGCCGTCCTCCTGCTCTACACCCCCATGAAGCAGCTCGGGCGGGTCGGACAGCTCGCCATCTTCGGCGCCGCCGCCGGGGAGCGGGTCTTCGAGATCCTGGACGCCAAGAGCTCGGTTCCGGACAACGGGACCGAGGAGCTGCCGCCGTTCCGCGAGGCCATCCAGTACGAGAGGGTGACCTTCTCCTACGGGGACAGCCCGGTCCTCCACGAGATCGATCTCACCATCCGCAAGGGAGAGGTGGTGGCCCTGGTGGGCTCGTCGGGAGGGGGCAAGACCACGGTCTCGAACCTCCTGCCCCGCTTCTGGGACCCGGTCTCCGGCCGGATCCTCATCGACGGCAAGGACGTCCGCGACGTCACGCTGGCGAGCCTGCGGGCCCAACTCGCCATCGTCACGCAGGAGACCATCCTCTTCAACGACACCGTCCGCGCCAACATCGCCTATGGTCGGCCAGACATCCCGCAGTCCGAGGTGGAGCACGCGGCGCGCATGGCCCAGGCGCACGACTTCATCCTGCAGCTGCCCCAGGGCTACGACACCCCGGTGGGAGAGCGCGGGGTGCGGCTCTCGGGCGGCCAGCGGCAGCGGCTCGCCATCGCCCGCGCCTTCCTCAAGAACGCCCCCATCCTCATCCTCGACGAGGCGACGAGCGCCCTCGACGCCGAGAGCGAACGCGAGGTACAGCGCGCCCTGGAGAGCCTGATGGAGCTGGAGGGAGGGCGGCACCGGACCACCCTGGTGATCGCCCACCGGCTGTCCACCATCCGCCACGCCGATCGGATCGTCGTCCTCTCCGAGGGCCGGGTCGTCGAGTCTGGGCGTCACCACGAGCTCGTGGCGCTCGGCGGCGAATACGCCCGCCTGTGGAGGATCTTCGAGGGCGAGGAGCGGGGGGAAGCCGCCGTCCCGGTGCTGGCCGGCGAAGGGGCCCAAGGTGCGGCGTGATCTCCGGCAGCAACAGGACCTGAGGCGCCGGCTCGACGAGCTCGTCGGGGCGCCCGGGCCCGAGCCCGGAGAGCAGGTCGTCGACGCGGTCGTCACCACCAACGAGATGAACGAGCGGCACGGGACCGGGTCGCTCGTGCGGCGCGTCTTCGCCGGTCACGCCGGCATCCTCTCCATCCGCGCGCGCGACGACTACGGCGGCGAGCACGACTTCGGCGAGGCGAGCCTCGTCCTCCACCACGGGGACGGTCGGGCGCGCGCCTTCGGCCGCGTGCTCTCGGGCGTCGGGGCGAGGGCGGTGCGACGGGCCCTCTGCATCCCGCTCGTCGCCGACGACCTTCTCACCTCCATCGCTCTCAAGGAGCTCTACGGGGCGACGCTCGGCGTGTGGATCATGGACGACCAGAACGTCGCCGTGAACCGGATCCCCGACGCGCTCATGGCGGAGTTCCTCTCCAAGTGCTCGCTGCGCCTCGCCACCCACCCCGAGCTGCGCGAGGCCTACCAGGCGAAGTACCGGATGCCCTTCTGGCTCCTGCCGGCGGTCGTTCCCCACGAGCTCATCTCCACCGAGCTGCGCGTCCCGTCGGGCCCCCGCTTCGAGATGCGGACGGGTGCCATGTGCGGCAGCTTCTGGAGCAAGCGCTGGTTCGAGCTCACCTGCCGGGCGCTCGCCGGTACCGGCTACGAGACCGACTGGTACGGCAACCACCGATCGCCGTACTTCCGGTTTCGCCCCGCGGAGCTGGCACGCGCACGCGTCCGCGCCCACGGGATCGTCCCGGAGCCGGAGCTCGTGGCCCAGCTCCGCGAGTACGGGTACGCCATCGTCCCGAGTGGCACGCTCCGCGCCGGAGTCGACGATGCCGCCGCCACCGCCCGCCTGAGCCTGCCGGGACGGATCCTGTTCGCGGCCGCCACCACCCACACGCCCTCCCTGGTCCTCGGCAGCCGCGAGACCTCGGCAGCCCGCTTCGTGGAGCGCTTCGACGTCGGCCTCGTCAGCGACTACGAGCCGGACGCGGTGCGGCGGGCCATCGACGAGCTCTGCCGCCCGGAGACGCAGCTGCGGATGAGGCGGAACGCGGCCGCCCTCGCCCCGGTCCTCTCCGCGGCGAGGATCGGCGACTGGCTCCTCCGCTCGCTCGAGTCGGGGAGGCCGGCGGACGATCGGTTCGAGCGACTGTGGGGCGGGGTGGCGGAGGAGAGGAACCTGGAGGCGAGAGCCGCTCCATGACGGATCTCGAGGACCAGCTCGAGGCTCGCGGCCGACTGGAGGCGCTCCTGCCGGGTGGTACCCGCTCCGCGGCGACGCGGTCGCCAGTGTTCGATGCGGTGGTCACCCATATCGAGGTGAACGAGAAGCACGGCGTGGGAGCGCTCCTGCAGACCCTCTTCGGGAGCGGGGAGGGAATGGCGGTCGTCCGATCGGACAACCACTTCGGGGGCAAGCAGGCGTTTGGGGAGCGCTGCCTGCGCCTCATCCACGGGGAGGCTCCCCGCCCGGCGGTGTACGCGACCGTCCTGCGCGCGCTGGGCGGCATGAACGTGCGGCGCATCCTGTGCTGCCCCTACTACGTGGACGACGTGCGGAGCGCGATCGCGCTCCGCGACGTCTCCGGCGCCCCGCTCTGCACCTGGATCATGGACGACCGGAACGTCTGTGAGGACGGGATCCCGGACGAGCTGCTCGCCGAGCTCCTCGCCAAGTCCTCCCTCCGCCTCGGCATCTCCCCCGAGCTCCGGGACGCCTACCGGGCCAAGTTCGGCGTCCCCTTCTGGCTCGGGCCCCCGGTGGTCCCTGCCCACCTCGTGCTCGAGACCGTCGCTCCCGAGCTCCCCGGCGGGGAAGGCGCCATCGTCGGCAACATCTGGGGAAGGCGCTGGCTCGACCACCTCCGGCGGGCCGTCCGGGGCGCGGGCCTGAAGCTCGACTGGTACAGCCCGAGTGGGTTCCAGACTGCCTGGTGCCGCTACTCCGTCGACGAGGTCGCCGCCGACGGCATCCGGGCGTGCGGAGCTCTGGAGGAGGCGGAGTACGTGAAGCGCCTCCGGCGTGCCCCCTACGTCGTGGTCCCGTCGGGCCTCCTGGACGACGCGGAGGACAGGCGCGCCATCGCCCGGCTGAGCCTGCCGAGCCGGATCCCCTACGTCCTCGCCACCGCGCAGGCGCCGGTCATCGTGGTCGGCCACCCGGAGACCGCGGCCGCCCACTTCGTCGTCCGGACCGGCACCGGCGTCGCCGTTCCCTACGAGGCGGAGCCACTTCGCCGCGCGGTGGAGGAGGTCTGCCGCCCCGAGACCCAGCGGGCGATGAGAAGCCGGGCCGCGCGGCTCGCCTCCGTGCTATCTGCAAGGGGCGCGGTGGACTGGCTGTGGCGATCCGTCGAGGCGGGGGAGCCGGTCGACCGGCGATTCGAGGAACTCGTCCCTCCGCCCTAGGAAAGGTGGGAGCTCTCTGGGCTTCGTGGCCTCCATCAAGAGGACGCCGCTCTACCAGCGGTGGAAGCGGTTTCGCAAGAGCGTCCGCGAGCGCTTCGCCGAAGCGCGCGACGGCACCGTTCGCGGCGACGCGCTCATCGCCTCGCGGGTGTCGAACGACACCGCCATTCTGAAGGCGCTCGTCTTCCTCGTCGAGAGAGCGCAGGAGGAGGCGGTCCTGGGATCGAAGAGGCACGGGCAGATCCTCTCGCGCCTGGCCGAGGTCCGGCCCGGCGAGCGCCCGCTTCCGGCGGATGTCCCTCCTCCGGCCGCGGAGCTGCCGGCGCGGACTCTCGACACGAGGTCGGTGGAGCTCGTCACTCCCGAGCTCGGCCTCCTCGCCTACCTGGCCCCGGACCTGCCCGCCAAGACCGCCGTCGACGTGGGCGCACACGGTGGAGAGTTCAGCCGCGTGCTCCTCGACGCCGGGCTCAAGGTCCACGCGCTCGAGCCGAACCCCGGGGCGGCGGCCCGGCTGCGCGACCGGTTCGCCGGTGCGGTCCGGGTTCACGAGTGCGCGGCGGGAGCCGAGGACGGGACCGGGGACCTCCACATCCCCGTCGACCGCTCCGAGGACCGCCGCTACGGCGATGCCGACCGTTACTCGAGCCTGACCCCACACCCGATGCCGGAGGACCTGCCCTTCGAGCGCACCGCTCGGGTGACGGTCCGCAGCCTCGAGAGCCTCCGCCGGAGCGGCGAGGTGGAGTCGGAGGTGGGGCTTCTGAAGGTCGACGCCGAGGGGCACGACCTCGACGTGCTTCGCGGCATGGGGGACGTGAGGCCGGACCTCGTCGTGGCGGAGTTCTGGGACCCGGCCATCCCCTTCGCCCGGGATTGTCCGGGCAGCCGCCTCGACGAGATGGTGCGGGAGATGCGCAGGCGCGGCTACGCGCGCCACCTCGTGATCTTCCGCCAGTGGGGCGACGGGGCTGCTGCCTATTTCAGCGGGCTCGGCCAGTCGCCAGAGGGAAGCTGGGGCAACGTCCTGTTCTTCCGGGACGAGGGGCTGTTCGAGCGGGCGCGCCGCTGGTGCGCGGGCACGCTGCCCTCGGCGACGTTTCGGGCCCCGGCCCCGTTCTAGGGTCACCAGCCGAGAAGCTCCGCGCCGGGGGGCCGGCTGTTGCCGCCCCGCCGGGACCGTTCTATGCAAGGTTGGGGGAAGACGATGTCCTACTCTTGCAGGGTGGACCAGGTTGCCTGGCGGTTCTCGGACCTCAAGGACCTGCTCGCCAAGGCCAGCCCGGCACGGTCCGGGGACGCACTCGCGGGCATTGCGGCCCGAAGTGCGGAGGAGCGCATGGCGGCCCGGATGGCGCTCGCCGACCTTCCGCTGCGCACGTTCCTCGACGAGGCCGTCGTCCCCTACGAGAGCGACGACGTCACGCGGCTCATCCTCGATGGTCACGACCACGACGCGTTTCAGCCCATCGCCTCGCTGACGGTGGGCGACTTCCGTAACTGGCTGCTGCTCGAGTCGACCGGGCCCGAGACGCTGGCCGGGGTCGCCAGGGGGATCACCCCCGAAATGGCCGCCGCCGTCTCCAAGCTGATGCGGAACCAGGACCTCGTCCTGGCGGCCAGGAAGTGTCGCGTGGTCACACGCTTCCGCGACACCGTCGGGCTCGAGGGCCGGTTGGCGGTTCGCCTCCAGCCCAACCACCCCACCGACGACCTGCGCGGCATCGCCGCCTCGATCCTGGATGGCCTCCTCTACGGGGCCGGTGATGCCGTCATCGGGGTGAACCCGGCCGGCGAGGATCTCGATCGCTTTCTCGAGCTGTGGCGAATGCTCGATCACGTCATCTCCCGGTTCGCCATCCCCACCCAGTCCTGCGTGCTCACCCACGTGACCACCCAGCTGCGGGCCATCGAGCTGGGCGCGCCGGTGGATCTGGTCTTCCAATCGATCGCGGGGACCGAGGCAGCCAACCGGAGCTTCGGCGTGACCCTTTCGGTCCTTCGCGAGGCGCGCGAGGCGGCGCTCTCGCTACGCCGCAGCGCCCTGGGCGAGGAGGTCATGTACTTCGAGACCGGACAGGGAAGCGCGCTCTCGTCGTCGAGCCACGCCGGCGTCGATCAGCAGACCCTCGAGGCCCGGGCGTACGGTGTCGCGCGCGCCTTTCGGCCCTTTCTCGTGAACACCGTGGTCGGCTTCATCGGTCCCGAGTACCTCTACGACGGCAAGCAGATCACCCGGGCGGGACTGGAGGACCACTTCTGCGGCAAGCTGCTCGGCGTCCCGCTGGGGTGCGACGTCTGCTACACCAACCACGCCGAGGCCGACCAGGACGACATGGACACGCTGCTCACTCTCCTCGGGGTCGCCGGAGTCTCCTTCGTCATGGGCGTGCCCGGGGCGGACGACGTCATGCTGAACTACCAGAGCACCTCCTTCCACGACGCCCTCTACCTGCGCGAGGTCCTGGGGCTCCGGCGTGCTCCAGAGTTCGAGGAGTGGCTCGCGCGCATGGACCTCGCCGACGAGAAAGGTCGGCTCCTGCCTCCCGGCGGGGCCAACCGCCTGCTCGCAGCGGCCGAGGAACTGGCCGGGTGAGGCGACCGCCTCTCGCGATCGCGCTCCCGGACGGCTGGGAGGCCCTGAGGCGCTATACGCCGGCGCGCATCGCCCTGGGGCGCGCCGGGTCGGGCTTGCCGACCCGGGAAGTCCTCCGCTTCGGTCTCGCACACGCTCGGGCGCGGGACGCCGTGAACGCGGCGCTCGACGCGCCCGCGCTCGCTTCCGGCTTGGTGGAGATCGGGTTCCCGGTCCTGCAGGTTCGCAGCTCCGCGCGCGATCGCCAGAGCTACCTCGCCCGGCCCGATCAGGGGCGGCGGCTCGACGAGGAGAGCGCAGCCGCGCTCGCCACCTTCGGCAGGCCGGCACCCGAGGTGGTGGTCGTCGTCGCCGACGGCCTGTCGGCGCTGGCCGTACAGCGCCACTCGCTCCCGCTCCTGAAGGCACTGCGGGATCGAGGGCCACCGTGGGTAGGTGCGCTCGCCGTCGTCGCGTTGCAGGGGAGGGTCGCTCTCGGCGATGACGTCGGGGAGCGGCTCGGTGCCCGGCTGGCGGTGGTCGTTCTCGGGGAGCGACCGGGGCTGTCCTCGCCGGACAGCCTGGGCATCTACATCACGCACGCACCGAGGTGCGGCAGGGTCGATGCCGAGCGGAACTGCGTGTCCAACGTGCGACCCGAGGGGCTCTCCTTTGTGGATGCCGCGCAGCGGATCGCGTGGATCGCGACGGAAGCACTTCGCCGCGGTTACAGCGGGGTCGAGTTGAGGTACGCCGAGGGCGGATCGCCGGCGGGGCGCGAGCTATTGGCTCGGTGACGGCCGCCTTGCCCGCGACGAGCGAGAGGCTACGTCTTTCTCGAGGGAAATGGCTCGATGCCCGAGAGGACGCTTCACGATCACGGACGCTCCAGAACGTTCTTCCCCGGTCCTCGCGCGCCCCGCAGGCGACGTTGAATTCGGCGGCGCCACGTGCGGATGCGCTGCTTGACCTCGCGAACGGCGTCGCGGTCGAGAGGCCTCGAAGCGAGCCGCCACCAGGGCTGCCGCGAGATCAGCTCGCGCCGCCGCTCGGCCCAGATGGCGTCGAGGCGCCTGGAGACCGAATCCGGGGATTCCGTGTGGAGAAGCAGCGCCCGGCGCAGCTCTTCGAACAGGGCGGCCTCCGCGCCCAGGGTCCGCTCCGGGCGCAGCTCCACCGCCAAGGGCGTGCCGCTGTAGTGAACCCTCGCTCCCCGGCCAACGGCCCGGAACAGGAATTCCACGTCGGCGGCCGCGCCGAGATCGGCGCGGCACGGGAGGTCCTGCAGGAGGCCGGTGCGGAGGAGAAGAGCGGGGCGACGGGGGAGTCGATGGAGCCAGCGCTCGTCGATGTCGCCGCGCCGCAGCTGCGAGAGCGCCTCGGTGAGCTCCAAGCAGGTCCGCGGCGTCTCGAGCGCGCTCGCCTCCCGCTCCAGGCCGGTGGCCACGATCAGGTCGACGTCCGCCGGCGCACCCTTGAGAGCGGAGGAGATGGCGTCGGAGGTCGCGAGCCACTCGCCGCTGGCGAGCAGGAGAAGGAATCGGCTCCGGGCCACGCGGGCGGCCGTGTTCATCGCCTCGGCGATGGAGACCCCGGAGGGGCGGGCGCGTTTCTGCCCTGCGCCCGGTGGCGGCATCTCGGCGACGGCCACGGCGGGAGCGTCCTGGCGCGCAGCACTGGACGCGGTAGCCTGAAGCGCCTCGCCCCCCTCCCTCCCCTCGCCAACGACGAAGACGGTGACGAGAGGCTCGGGCTCGGAGCCCGCCTCCGCCTGTTGACGGCCGTCCGCCCTGGGGTGGATGGGGTCCACCGGGAGCGCCCCGCCGGGCGAAGCATCCCGCTCGGAGCCCGTGTCGAAGGAAAGCGGGTCGAAGGAGAGGAGGCGCGATCGAGGCGCGTGGCGGGCGGTGGGGTTACCCACGAACTCGAGCAAGCTCGGCACCGACCGCGTCCAGCGCTCCCGACCTACCCCGATCCACTCGCGCGCTCTCGTCCCGAGCTCCGCGTGGCGGCAGAAGTCGAGGGGGCGAGGGGCTCCGGGCTCGAAGAGGAGGCCATTGACGCCGGGGGAGATGTACTCGTTCATCGTTGGATGGTCGGGGGCCACCACCAGAAAGCCCATGGCCATCGCTTCGAGGAAGGACATCCCGATTCCTTCCCGGAGCCTGGGCGCGAAGTAGACCGTGTGCTGTGCCAGATCCCGGAGGGCGTCCGCGCGATCGGCGAACCAGTCGGTGAATCGGATGGCGTGCCGCTCGATCTCCCATGGCTCCGGTGAAGCGAAGCCCGAGAAGCTCGGATCCGCTGCGCGGTGGATGGTGAAGCGGTCGAAGGAGCTGTCCCCGATCACGGGGCGCAGAGCGGCCCAATCGATGTCTCGCTGGCGCTGCCAGAAGTAAGCTGCCAGTCCTCGCCCGTGGTCGACGCGGGGCCAACGAGCCGGATCGGGGTAGTACCTCGCGAACCGCGTCCGCAGACCGAGCCTCTGCAGGCGATGATGCAGGGTGCTGCTGAAGGAGACGATCTTCACGCCCCGCAGCTGGCACCAGAAGCGGTCGGGCTCCGCGTGACAGCTGTCGAACATCGGGAAGAACGTGACGTTCGGGTGGGCCTGACGCGCGAGCGCCTCCGCCACCCGCTCCTGTTGCCACACGACCACGGCGTCGAACTCCTCCCCGGAGAGGGTCCGGGCATCGACCGGCGGGCCCGACCTCCACGAGTGGTCCCAGAAGCAGGTCACCCGCCCGAGCGGCTGTAGCAGCTCGAGGAAGAATTCCGACGACCTCGTGGTCTCGTGAAAGGAATGTCCGACGAAAGCGATTCGCACGCGGGCCGGCTCACCGATCCGCCGAGTGGGAGGCTGCCACCAGCCTCCCGGTCGATCGGATTCGCCCCGGCAGACTAACAGCGAGGGGAAGGAGTGCCCATCGCTTCCGCTCCGCGGCGGACGCGGAGCTGCCCCGCGCCGTCAAGGGGCAGCTTGCCCCGGCGTTCCCTCTGTGCGAACAGTCGGCGGGTGGGGCGGGCTCCCTGGGCACGGTGGTTCGGTCCTCCGGTTCCACCGCGAGGCACGCTGACCCTGTTACTGCAGGCGACGTATCACCACGCTCCGGCCGTCTCCAGCGGCTGGGTCAGGGCAGCGAGCGAGCTCGGTTTCCTGAAGGCCAGCATTCAGCCAGTGGCCCAATGGGGCGCCGACGACGTGGAGGACGATGACGGGCTCGCCGCCTACCTCCGGCGCGCTCCGCCGGGCGACACCATCCTCATGATGGGATTCGACTGGCATTCACAGATGCTCCACCGGTCAGAGAGGTGGCGCAGGCGGTGGGAGAGGACGAGGGCCAAGAGGCTGCTCTACGCGCACGAGTCGCTCCTCGCCGGCACCCGCACCACGGGATCGGACGAGATGGAGACCGCGTTCTTCTCGGCGGCCGGCTTGTGCGACGGAATCGTGTTTGCCGACGTGCTGGACCGGCCACTCGTGGAGAGATCCGGCAAGCCCTCTCTCTGGCTCCCTTTCGGCGTCGATACCGCCGAGTTCTGCGTGGCGACCCCCTACGGTGAGCGCCTTCCCCGGGCATTCTTTCGCGGGAAGGTCGAGCTTTCGCGAAGTGCGGCAGAATACGCGCAAAGGCGCCGGATGCTCGCTTTCCTGCAAGCCAGGGACTTGATCGACCTCATCCCGTTCGACCCGGGGCCGGTAGAGCCGCGGGACCTGGCGCGTGACTTCAACCGGTACCAGGTCTCGGTGAACCTTCCCTCGGTCTTCGTCGGTCACCCCACCCGAGTTCTCGAGGGCATGGCCTGTGGCTGCTGCGTGGTGACGAACAGGACCGGGATACCCGAGGTCGATGGGCTGCTCGAGCACGCCGTCGAGGTCCTCTACTATGACGACGAGGAGGAGTTGGCGCGACTTGTCGCGGGACTGCGCGAGGACCGAGGCTGGGGAGAGCGCATTGCGGCCCGGGGAAGGACCGCCGCGCTCGAGCGGTTTTCGCTCTCGAGCATGGTCGAGCGGGTGATGAGATGGGCGGAGTCGACAATTCCCGCTCGGACCCCGCCCTAACCACGAGGGGGCAGGAAACCCCTGCGGGTATGCGCTGATGCGGATCCTCGTCCTCTTCGCTCGGCACGGCACCGAGAGGTACCCGGAATCGCTCAGCGACCTCGACGGCTTTTACCAGGCGCATCTCCCGTCGGCGCGGCGCGACGTGGTCGTCGTCGACAACGCCGGAGGGGTCGAGGCGAGCGAGGCCCCCGGAGTGATCGCAGGCTCGAACCGCTCTTGGGAGTTCTCGGCCTGGGACGAGGGACTGGCGTCCGTCGGCGATCTTCTCGGCGACTACGACCTCGTGCACCTCGTGACGTCGGCGTTTCGAACGCTCTATGTGCGCTACATCGAGAGGCTCGACCTCCGCGTCCTGCAACTCGTCGCCGGGCGCCGGGCCGCGGTAGGACACATCGATCGCTACGACGAGCCCATCGAGCTCATGGGTCACACTTCGCAATCGTGGCTGCGGAGCTCCTTCGTGTTCGTTCCCCCAGCCGAGCTCGTGGCGCTCGGCTCGTTGGTCGGCGTTACGGACGCGAGCCGTTTCTTCTCCGGAGACGCGCGAGACCCCTTTCGCGCCACCGCGCCCCTGTCCGAGAATTATCGGCAATTCATTCGGGGCTGGCTCACCGGGGAAGGGACAGGGCAGGGGACGAAGTGGCACTCCCGCTTCGCGCTGTCCCCGACGACGTTGCCCCTCTTCGAGTCGAAGGCACTGGCCATCCTGAACGAGCACATGCTGGCCATCCGGCTGCGCCTTCAGGGCTGTGAACTGGTCGACGCTACCTGGCTCGCGACCCGGGCCAACGCGGGAGCCACGGGCTCGACCCTCGGTGTCTTCCCGCCTTGGCAGGTGCAGCTGGCCGGACGGGATACCGATCCGGTTCCCCTGACCACCCGGGTCGTCGGACGGCGCCCCTAGGGCGAACCTGCAAGCGATCGCTCGAGGCCCAACACGTCCGGGGGGACTTCATACCCTCGGGATGCAGCAAGGGAGGGGATCCGGGCTCCACCGAACTGCGTGCGACGTGCTGAGCGGAGCGCCGACGCGAGAAAGGAAGATGGCGCCGGATCAACGCCCGTCGGAGGCAACACCGACAAGCTCCCGTGGCCGGACTGCCGCGCGGGGGAGGACCCGCAGACCTTGCCTTTTGACTGCGGGCATCGCATCGAATAGCTTGGCGCACGGTTCGCGAAATGCAGAGTCGAGAGGCGGCAGACCTGGGCGGCTTGTTGCAGGGACTCGTCCTGGATGTGCCCGAGCGGCTCACCGACGTCACGAGCTGGCATACCCACATTCCCTTTGCGTTCTGGTGCGCGGAGGCCGTCCGGCCGCGAGTGTTCGTCGAGCTCGGGACGCACCGCGGGGACTCGTATGCCGCCTTCTGCCAGGCGGTGGACAAGCTTGCCCTCCCCACCGCCTGCTTCGCCGTCGACACCTGGAAGGGGGACTCCGAGGCGGGGTACTACGGCGAGGACATCTTGCGAGAGTTGAGGCAGTACCACGATGAGCGGTATGGGCGCTTCTCTCGCCTCCTTCAGGAAACATTCGACGAGGCTTCCCGTCATTTTGCCGAAGGCTCCATCGACCTCCTGCACGTCGACGGTCTGCACACCTACGACGCGGTACGGCACGACTTCGAGATCTGGCTTCCGCTCATGAGCACTACGGGGGTCATCCTGTTCCATGACATCAGCGTGCGCGAAGCCGACTTCGGCGTTTGGCGCCTGTGGGAAGAAGTCCAGAATCGCTACCCGAGCTTCGCCTTTCACCACGGGCACGGCCTGGGCGTTCTGGCCGTCGGCCCGGACGTTCCTGCGGACATCGGCAAGCTCGTGACGGGCGGGTTCGGGAGCGACCAAGGGGTGCGCCGCGTGTTCGCCTCGCTGGGAGAGCTGGTGGCCCTGCGCGGTGAACTGGCACGAACTCGGGAGAAGGCGCGCTTGCTCGCGGAGCAGCTTCAGCAGGAATCGGCAACTCGCGAGCGGGCGGTCGCCGATCGCGCCCGCGCGGTCGCCGATCGCGTCCGCGCGGAATCCCAGGTGGCCTTGGCTCAGTCGGACGTCGCGAAGGCGCGAGCCCATGCGACGGAAGTGGCCACCTCCCTGAGTCAGGAAGCGGCGCGGTTGAAGACGGAGCTCGAGAGAGCCCGCGCCAAACTCGGTCGAGGATCGACGGAAGATCTGGCGCGGTCTCTTGGAGGCCTTCCGGGTCGCATCGGCCACTCCCTCCGCGTGGGGGTGCTCTTCCTCTATTGGGGCCTGACGCTCCAGCTCGGCCGCCGTCTTCGCGAACGCAGGTACGCCCGCCTCATTCGCCGATCCGGCCTCTTCCTACAGGATTTCTACCTGAGGCAGCGCCCTCGCAGCAGAGCGGCCAAGAGAGATCCCGTCATCCACTATCTCAGGCACGGTGCCTCCGCCGGGCTGGACCCCAACCCCTTCTTCGATACCTCGGATTACCTGGCGAGGTATCCGGAGGTGGCAGCCGACGGCAAGAACCCGCTCGTCCACTACATCCGGGAAGGCGAGGCCCGTGGACTCTTGCCGAGCCAAGGGTTCGACCCTGCCTTCTACGCTCGCGGTAACTCTGACGTCCTGGCCTCGGGCCTCTCGCCTCTCGTGCATTACCTGAGGTGGGGTCACGCCGCGGGTAGACCGTGCCTGCCACCGCCGGAGGAAAGGAACCAAGCGCAGGTCGCGACCGACCTGCTCGACCGCGCCGGCGAGTTCGCGGACCCCGCGCGGGCGCAGCGGATCCTGGTGGTCGATCACCGAATGCTCACGCCCGACCACGACTCCGGGTCAGTGCGCATGCTCGCCATCCTCAAGCTCCTCCGGCGCCTTGGCCACGAGGTCACGTTCGTTTCGGACAGCGAGCTGCGCATGCCGAGCTACGAGACCGCGATTCTCGAGTTGGGCGTCGACATCCTCTACGGCAGCGCGGAGGCATCCAGACACTTGGAGGACCATGGGCCGGACTACGCGGCCGTCCTGCTGTCGCGGCCGGAGGTGGCGGATCGGTACCTCTCCTTGGTTCGCGCCCATGCCCTGCGCGCCCGCGTCGTCTACGACACCGTCGATCTTCACTGGGTTCGCTTGGAGCGCGCAGCCGAGGTGAGCGGCGAGGCGCTGAGCCTTGTCGAGGCTCAAAGGTATCGACGACTGGAGGGCCTTGCCTGCACCTGCGCCGACCTGGTGCTGGCGATAACCCCACAGGAGAAGAGGACGGTAGAGAAGGAGTTCCCCGGAGTCCAGGTGGAGATCATCCCGAACATCCACGCGACGGTGGGCACCTTCCCGGTCTGGGAAGCGCGCCACGACCTGATGTTCATCGGGGGGTTCGAGCACAAGCCCAACATCGATGCGATGGAGTGGTTTGTGGGCGAGATCCTCCCGCTGATACGGGAACACCTTCCCCACGTCATGCTCCATATCGTCGGCAGCAAGACCCCGGAGAGCGTCACCCGCCTCGCCTCCGCGGCGGTCCGGGTTCACGGATACGTCCGGGATGTGGTGCCGCTGTTCGAGAGAAGCCGGGTGTTCGTGTCGCCGCTGCGCTACGGCGCTGGGATGAAGGGAAAGATCGGCCAGAGCATGGGCCATGGCTTACCCGTGGTGACCACCTCCATCGGCTCGGAGGGAATGATGCTGACCACCGGGGAGAATGCGCTCATCGCCGACGACGCGGTTTCCTTTGCCGCGGCCGTCGTGCGAATCTACCGCGACGCATCGCTGTGGTCGCGCATCTCCCGCGAAGCTTTGCGCCACGTGTCCGAGCATTTCGGCGAAGAGCCGGTCTTCCGGCGGCTCAAGGGCATTTTCCCGCCAAACGGCCTGCGGGTGGACGCCGATGGGCCGGGACGGCGCCGGTGAGTGCCTCGGGAGCCTCCCGGGCGGGCCAGGTACTCGTCGCCGGGATCTATCTTGCCGATCGGGAGAACCGGGTCGCCCAAATCTCGGCGGAGTTGGCGCGCAGCCAACAGTGGCGAGTCGACCAGCGATGGATCGCACTCGGCGCGAAAGGACCCCCCCCTGGTCTCGAAGCCGTGACCTCGCTGCGAGTGTCGGAACCGACGCCAAAGTTCACGCTCCTGAACAGGATCGTGAGACCGGATTCGGTAGGCTCCTACGAGTTCGTCCTGGTTTGCGACGACGACATCGCTCTGCCGGACGGGTTTCTGGACCGGTATCTCGAGCTCGCGAGCCACTACGACCTTGCCCTCTCGCAGCCGGCGCGTTCCCACGCCAGCTTCATCGACCACTCCATGGTGGAGCAACTAGATGGCCTGGACGCGCGGTGGACTCGGTTCGTGGAAATCGGCCCGGTCTTCGCCATCCGGCGAGACGCGGTGGGGCTGCTTCTCCCTTTCGACGAATCATCGCCCATGGGATGGGGCTATGACTTCGTATGGCCGGTGCTGTTGGAGAGGGCTGGAAAGCGGATGGGGATCGTCGACGCGACCCCAGTTGGCCACGATCTCCGAAAGCCGGTGGCGTTCTACGAACACGGCGCTGCCGACTCCGCCATGAAGGCGTTCCTGGCGTCGCGTCCTCACCTATCCAAGAGCGAGGCATTCACGATCAGGGAGGCGTACGTTCGGTGAGCGAGGCGAGGAACATGGGCGGAGCTCCCAAGTTGACGGCGGTTGTTTGCACGCTCAACCGCGCAGACCTCCTCGGGCAGATGCTCGGGAGCCTCTGCGAGCAAACGCTCGAACCCAGCTGGTTCGAGGTCGTGGTCGTCGACGACGGGTCGGAGGACCACAGCCGTGAAGTCGTTCGCGCTTTCGAGACCCGGCTCCCGCTCCGCTACTCGTATCAGCGGAACGCTGGCCTCGCCTCCGCTCGGAATCACGGGATCTTCCTGTCTCGCGGCGAGCTCCTTCTCTTCCTCGACGACGACGACGTGGCTGACCCGGGCCTCCTGGAGGCGCACGTCGTAGCGCACCGGACGCATCCGTCATCGTCGATCGGGATTCTCGGTCATACCCGGCTCGCCCCGGCCCTCGTGGCCGATCCGCTCATGCACTTCGTGACCGAGGTCGGGTGCTTCCTCTTCTCCTACGGGACCTTGGAGGCGGGCGCGCTTCTCGACTTCGGTCATTTCTGGGGCGGGCGCTCGTCCTGCAAGCGATCGTTCCTGATCGACAACGGCGTCTTCAATCCCATCTTCCGATTTGGATGCGAGGACATCGAGCTCGCGTTCAGGCTGTCCCGGTACGGATTCAAGGTCGTCTACGAGCCGCGCGCGGTGTTGGCGATGGTGCGGGGCGTCGGGTTCGATGACTTTTGCCGTCGTCTGTGGCGGCAGGGTCAGTCGAACCTCGTGTTCAGCAGGATCCACGACTCGCCCGAGGTTCGGAGGTGGACGGAGGTGCGCGAGGCCGCGGAAGGATGGAGTCGCTTTGGCGCGGCCTATGACGTGGTCATGCACTCGGCGCGAGAGCTCGATCGGATCGTCCGGAAGCGCATGGATGCGGAGCTCGCTATCCCTCCCGAGGAGCGAGCGCTTCTTCACCGCGCCTATTGGGCGGCTTTCCGCGCGAGCAAGTTCAAGGGGATCGTGGAAAAGGCAAGGGAGATGGGCGAGGCGGTCGGGCTCGAGGGTTCAACAGCGCACCGGGTTGGAGAGGGAACGGTGCCGGCGACGTCGGATGCGGCGCCCCGGAAGGACGGCGCACTTGGGCTCGCCCTCCGAAGCGGCAGGTGATGGCAGGGGCCGGAACGACAAAGCCTATCTCAGGAACACGTCGCACAGGTCCAGGCGCTGCACGGCCGAAGGCTTGAACGACGATTCGATCTTGAGCTCCACCTCGGGCTTTCGATCCTCGCGACAAACCAGCATGGCCGAAGGACCCTCGCCCACGTACCGGGCCGGGTTTCGAAGCACGTCGTCGTACTCCGGGAAGAAGTGCGGGACCACGAAGGCCTTGCGCTTGCTGAAGAAGGGAAGCTCACTATGCCAATCGTCGCCGAACACCACGATCGGCCTTGCGCTATCGGTGTTCCGGTCCACGAAGGCGGCCGCCGCCAGGACAGGATCGTTGCCCTCGTGCCGGACGAGCATCTCTCGGTAGTTCCCGCCGGCGCGGAAGGCCCGAACGTTGCCCACCAGGAGGGCGAGGAGGGCCAGGGCTGCCGTGCCACCCAGGATGCGATTTCGGTGTACCAGGATCCCGCCGAGCGCGATCGCTACCGAGAAGAGGAGGTAAACGCCGTTCGCGACTTGATAGTAGTCGTGGACGAAGTGCAGGTTCTCGAAGACCATGAAGTAGAGGAGAAACAGGAGCACGCCGACGACGATGGACTTTCGGTGCTTGGCGTCGAGTAGGACGAGCCCGGCAACCATGGTCGCCAGTCCGAGCCAGCCGCCCGCGTTTGCCACGGTGGTGCGCTGCCAGATGACGTCGTCCCAGAGCCGCCACTCGACTCGACTTCGGGCAGAACCGAAGTTCCAGGCGAGCAGAGCTTTCGACGTGAGGTAATGCCCCAGCGGATTGCGCTCCCGGACCGCGTCCGCAAACCGCGCCCAGCCCGCGCCGAGGAGAAAGGGCACGGCCACGGCCAGGATGCCGAACCAAGGGCCGCTGGAACGCACGCCCTGCGCGCGAAGGTCGCGAATCGCCCTCAGGGAGATGGCGAGGCCGAAGACGAGCAGGAGCGGCAAGGCGGTGGTCGATTTCTGCAGAATCGCTAGGGTGAGGGAGACGCCGGCCAGCGCCGCCGTTCGCCCCGAATGTTCGCCCTGGCAAATGCTGATGGCATAGGACACGAAGCAGAGCGAGAAGAACAACGCCGCCGTCTCCATGAGGAACGCCCGACCCCAGTAGACGTACAGCGGCGCGGAGAAGAACAGGGCACTGAAGACCGCGAAATGCTCCCACCATGACCTTCCGTACAAGCTGCGCGCGATCCGCGCGGCGGGCAGAGCGCACGCCGCCAGGAACGCGAAGCTGAGGAGCCGGCCGACGCGCTCCAGCCCGAAGCCGGTGCGACACGACAGCAGGGCAACCAAGTACTGATACAGGGGGAATTCGAAGGGCATGGACCACGGCGCGCCGCCCACCGGCGTCTCGTAGTCCAGCCTGAAACCGTCGTGGCAGGCCCAGAATGCGGTCAGGGCCGTCTGGGTTTGCCGGAACGAGTGCATGTCCAGCAGGCGCTGGCCGCTGTAGCGAATCGCGACATAGGCGCAATAGAGGAACGCGAACGCCGCCGCCACGGTGGCCAGCGCCGGCGCCACTCGCGGAAACGCTCGCTCCCACGGGCGCGAGAGTCGGCTGGACATGCCGGTGCCAGATTCTAGAGCATCGACACTCCGAGGCAAACCTCAGCGGGTGACGGCGTCGTCAACGAAGACGGCGTGCTCCCTGGGGAGCCGGGACGCCCTCGAAGTCGAGCCCTCCAAGGGTGTCGCGGGCTCGTCGGCGCGATCCGGTTGGCAACGCAAGGCGAAAGGGGGCGGGCGACACGAGAAACCGATACGGTCCCCCGCCGGCTCGGGTGACGGCGACCGGTCGTCGACGCGATTCCGTCCCCACGGCATCGCCTTGCGGCGACAGTTCAGCTCGACGGGTGGCCCGCCCAGCCCCGAGGAACGAGAGCCAGGAAGGATGGTCGAGGACTTTGGGCAGGATGGACCGCCGCCGACCCCGAGCGCGACAGCCAGTACACAACAGGAGAGAAGGGGCAGGGAGTTGCTCCAGCAGGACGGGCGACGCACATCGATGGCCGACATCGCGCTGATGCTATCCGAATGAACGGCTTTGGGTTCTTGGCCTTCTTGGATCTCATCGCGCGGCGCGATCAAGCCGCGGTAGGTTTGGCACGGGAGGTGCTGTGATTTAGGAGCGGGCGGGCTCCGCGCGCTCGCCGACGCAGGCGAGGAAAGCGTGTGCAGCATGAGACAAGCTCGCGCCCTTCCGGTGAATGAGGAGGATGGAGCGGGCCAGGCGCATCTCCGGCACCTCGATCGCCACTAACGAACCACGGGCGATCTCCAGCTCGGCCGCGCGCCGAGGCATGAGCGCCACTCCCAGGCCCTTCTCGACCAAGAGCTTGATCGCCTCGAGCGTCGGCAGCTCCATGACGATGTGGAGCGGCGTCCGGAAGCGCTCGAACGTCTGAATCACCCTCTCCCGATTCGGCGACCGGACGTTGTGGGCGAGGAACGATTCGCCTCCGAGATCGCGGATCGACACCCTGGTCCGGCGAGAGAGTGCGTGTTCGCGCGCCACGAGTAGGATGAGGTCGTCCGTCTCGAAGGGCAGGATCGCGAGCCCTGGATTGGTGGGACGGTAGGTGAGCACGCCCATCTCCGCCTCTCGGTTCAAGACCTCCGACGGGATCTGACTCGCCAAGGTCCTCCGCACCTCGACCCGGACCTGCGGGTGACGGCTTCGGAAGGTCCCGAGAAGGGGAAGGAGGTGCATGACGGTGTACTCGTTGGCGGCGATGGTGAGCTTTCCCCGCCGGAGGTCACCGAGCTCCTGGATGGCCGTTCGGGCGTCTCGACGCAGGTTCAACATCTGCTGGGCGAAGCCCAGGAGGACCAGGCCCGTCGCCGTGAGCGTGCCGTCCTTGGACGACCGGTCGACGAGCGGAGTCCCCACCTCCTCCTCCAGTCGGCGAACGGACTGACTGACCGCGGGCTGCGTTCGGTGCAGCCGGGCCGCTGCGCGAGAGAAGCCGCGCTCCTGCGCCACCGCCACGAGCACCTCGAGCTGGCTCAGATCCACTTCGCGTCCTCCGAATAACGCGCGCTTATCATATCATCAAAATAATCACTTGGACTTATCCACACGCCTTCGCCTACTTTGCCGGCCTTGGGAAATCCGCCATGAGCCGAGTGAAGTCGCTGACAGTGGGGCAGGTGCAAGACGACGTCGGCGGACGCAGGCCGCCGCAGGTAGGGGCACAGCCCCGGCGCCTCCGCTGGGAAGACGAGCTGCCGCTGCGGCAGACGATCTCCTGGGACGGGCGCTCCACGGGCGAAGCCCTGGATCTCGATGGAGCGGTGCTCGTCGGCTTCTTTCGCTACATGCTGCTCGTCCGGGAGTTCGACGCGAGGATGGTGACGCTCCAGCGGCAGGGGCGTATCGGGTTCTATGTCGGAGCCCTCGGGGAGGAGGCGACGATCGTCGGCACCACAGCCGCGGTCGAGCCGCAAGACTGGCTCTTTCCGTGCTACCGGGAGCACATCGCCGCGGTCATGCGCGGCATGCCGCTCGCGACGCTCGTCTGCAACATGCTCGGCAACCGCGGAGACCTGGCGCACGGGCGCCAGATGCCCTGTCACGAAGCCTGGCGGCCGGGACGATTCGCCTCGGTGAGCGCCCCGATTGCCACCCAGCTGGTGCATGCGGTGGGCGCCGCCTGCGCGGCCAGGATCCGCGGCGACGACGTCGCGACGCTCACCTGGTTCGGCGAGGGGGCGACGAGCGCGAGCGACTTCCACGTCGCCATGAATTTCGCCGGCACGCGCAAAGCCCCGGTGATCTTCGCCTGCAGGAACAACGGCTGGGCCATCAGCACCCCGCGCGAGCTCCAGACGGCGTCGGAGACCATCGCCCAGAAGGCGGTCGCCTACGGCGTCCATGCCGAGCGCGTGGACGGGAACGACGTACTTGCCGTCTACCAGGCCACCCGGGTCGCTCGGGCACGGGCCGTGCGGGGCGAAGGCCCCACTCTCCTCGAGCTCGTGACCTACCGCGTGGGCCCGCACACCACCTCCGACGACCCGCGCGCCTACCGCGCGGACGAGCTGGTGGAACCCTGGCGGAAGAAGGACCCCCTGGACCGCGCGGAACGCTTCCTTCTCGCAAGGGGCCTGCTGTCGGAGGATTCCCGCGCGAAGCTCTCCGACGACATCCGCCGGGAGGTCGAGGAGGCGGTGCGGGTGGCCGAGGCCCACGACCCGAGGCCCTCGAGGGAGAGTCTCTTCGAGGACGTGTACGCCACCCCGTTGCGACAGCAGCGCGAACAGATGGCGGAGATGGGCGCGATGCCCGCGGACGGGTAGACGGGTACGCGGTCCGCGTCTGCGCCAGCGAGCCGGGGCCCCCCTTTCGCGTCTCCGAACGGCGCCGAGAGCCGACCCGGAGCCGATGACAGCTCGCAGCCCCCGGAACGAGCTCGACCGCGTCTCGCTCGGGGAACCGCCGGGCGCGCGTCGCGCGCGCAGTTACGGGTCGAACATGAGCCGGGAGACTGGCCCCGATCCCCGGAGCCCAGGCCCGGGAGGAGAGACGGGAGCCGCCGAGCGAAGGGTGCCGAGCGGCGTCCGGATTGCCTGGACCCGGGTGAGCACCCCGCCGTCGTCGTGGAGAAGCACCAGCCTCGTCGGATCGATGGGCCGAAACGGGCCGCCCCAGAACTCCGGCTTCCATTCCACGGTCCCTCCGTGCTCGCGAAAGCTCACGAACTCCCCGACCCGCCCCAGGTGTGCATAAGCCACTGGCGGTCGCCAGTCGGCCGGCAGGAGCTCTCGATAGGCGAGGGGATCGGCCCAGGAGTTGACGAGAATGGCCGGCGGTCCGTCCACCGGGTGGCCCTCGACGATGACGGTCCAGCCGGCGCGGACCTCCCGCGCGAGCGAGAGCACCGCGTGCCAGTAGCTCCGCTGCGCCGCCCACGCCTCGACGAACTGGCGCTGGATCCCTTGCTGGTAGAGCAGCCACGAGCAGAAGACGATTGCGACCCCGACGGTACCGAGGAAGGAGAAGCGGAGCCGTCGTCGCAATCCGTCATCCAGCGCACCGATCGAGAGAGCCACGCCGAAGGCGCCCGCCACATGGGTCGAGGTGAGCCGGCCCACGGTCTGGGTGGGCGGGTAGTTCACTAGGGTCAGAGCGTAGCTCAGGGACCAGGACAGCAGGCCGAAGAGGAGGACCCGCCACCAGGGCATCGCGCCGCCGTCCGGCTGGGCGAGCCGCGCCGGTTCCGCGAGGGCTGGAAGGGACGATCGGAGCGGCGTCCGGCCCACCGCGGAGAGGGCGACGACGAGGGCTACGCCGAAGAGGACGGCAGTCATCGCGCCAACTCGGTCCGCGTCGCGCCACGCCGTAACCAGGGAGCGGAGGAGCACGCCGCCGCTCGTCCATGGGCCGATGGCGAAGGAGGTGACGACGCGCCAGAGCGTCTCGCCGCGCTGGGCGGCTGCCGCAGCGACGCGATCCTCGCCGAGGAGGATTCGCACCGCGAGGACCGATCCGACGAGCAGCGCGCAGCCGACGGCGTGCCATGTCCAGCGGGGGAGGGTCCGTTGGCGATTCGCGGGGGCAAGCAGCGGCACGGCGAGAAACGGAAGGAAGGCAGATTCGTAGGCGAGAAGGGCAAGGCCCGCGAGAGGGTAGCTCGCGACGCGGGCGGCACCACCTCGCAACCAGAGCCAGGTGCCGAGGAGCAGGAACGTCATGGCCCCCTGCACGTGCGCCGCGTGCACGAGCAGGATCTTCGTGGAGTCGGCTGGGAAGAGGACGTAGGCGACCGCGGTCACGAGCGCGCCGCGAGGCGACAGGACCCGCCGGGCCACGAGCAGGACCAGCGTTCCGTTCGCGGCGAGCCAGACGGCGGCAATCACGTACGCGCCCCGCAAGCCTCCGAGTTGCGAGCCCGCCACCGCGAGCGCCGGCGGAAGGAGGTGATTGAGCGGCCGCCCTTGCGGCCACGTCTTGAAGCAGTCGACGAGGACCGGCCAGAGCGCGGCCGGTCTCTGCGCAAGGTAGGGCGCCACCGCCCAGTAGTCGTCCTCGTACAGTCCGAAACCGCGGACCCGCGCATAGTGCGCCAGGAGAACCGTGACGACGACGCTGAGCACGCTGACTGGGAGTGTGGCTGGACTCGTTGCCCGGGCGGAAATCTCGCTAGCGATCAAGTTCGGGCTTTCGGTAGGCGCGGTGGCGCCCTGCGAACCATAGCCCATTGCGCGACCGCGAGTAGACCAACCGACCGTCACCCTGCCAGCGCCGGTACCGGTGCGACGAAAGAGGGGCCTCGGTTCGGTTGGGGCGTACGGCCTCCGCCGTCCAGTCAACGACCGAGGCACCTGCCGACGGATCCCGGGAGGCGGCGCCCGAGATCGCGGGGCTTCGGCGGGGGCTTGGGAACAACGGCCCTGGTGCAGCCGCAAGCGATAGCTGGACCTGCCACCGGAAAGCCCCGGAGGCGGCCGCGGGGGAGAATCCCGGTTCGAAATTCGGACCGGGACCCGCCTGGTCGACCTTCACTCGGTCGTGACTGCGCAACCGGCGCAAAGGGGAGAGCCCGCTTTCCCGCCCCCTTTCAGGAAGGACGGACGCTCTCGCGCTCGGGCGTCCTTCTTGCACATCCGCCGACAGGTAGCCTCGTGAACCCCAACACTCGGGAACGCCATGCGCATTCATGACCGAACCTCGTCTCCCCCACGGCGAAGCACTCCCATGGGCCTCCTCGTCGTGTCGCTCTCCTTCCTGCCGGCCCGGGCGCTCGCCCAGTCCGCGGACATGCCCGGCCAGCAGCTCCTCCAGTTCGCGCGAAACTACATCATCGCCCCCATCGCCCTCTTCGCGATGATCGTGTCCGGGGTCGCGGCCTTCATGAGGCCCGAGATGATCAAGGTGACCGGCTACATCGCCTTCGTCGCCGTCGTCCTCTACTTCCTCACGGCGAACGCTGACCGAATCCTCCAGGTCCTCCGCGCCGGGTAGCGCCTCGCGACCGCCGTGGAGTCGGAGCGCTGCCGGGCACACGTCTACAGGAACCTCGACGCGCCCAACACGCTCCTCGGCCTCTCCTTTCCCGCCGAGTGGAGCGGGGTCCTCGCCGCAGGCTGGGCGGGAACGACCCTCGGGGCGCCGAACCTGGGGGCGGCGGCCGGCATCGGGATCTACCTCCTGCTTCGCATCGTGGGGCATGGCCGGCCCGAGGGCCACATCCACCATTGGCTCCTCTTTCGAGCGAGGCGGATGCGGACGGGCGGCGTGGCGAGTGCGGCGGCGCGCGCGCGCAGCCGCCGGTTCCCCTTCGGCCAGGGCGAGCGGCGCGACCGCGGGAGCTCGCGGTGAGACGGGAGATGTCGCTCGCGGAGCTCGTCCCGCTCTGGCGGACGGTGCGCGAGGGAGGCGCGACTGCACTCGTCACTCCGGCGCTCGACTACGTCGGGGGCCTGGAGCTCGAGGGGCTCGACGTCCGGTACGCCGCCGAGGAGCGGATCGCCGGCGTCGGGGAGGGGCTCCGGAGTCTGGTAGGGTCCCTCGAGGACGGCACCACGTTGCACTTCCTTCGCCGCGTCGACCACCAGACCGAGGGCGCGGTGCAGGATTACGAGCGCGCCGCCTCGGCGGAGCGCGACGGTCCGATAGGGACCTACGCCGCAGAGCGAGCTCGCTGGCTGCGAAGGCAGAGGCTCTGCCAAACCCGCATCTACCTGTTCTTCTCCGCGGCCGAAGGGACGGGCCCGCGCATGGCCCGGGGCCTCTTGGGAACGCGCCTGCCGTTCGCTCGGATCGCCGAGCGCACGAGCGCTGAGCACGCACGTCGCCTGAAAGCGGTCGCCCGCCTCCGGGACCGCCTCGCGAACCGGCTCGGGGCAATCGGCATCCCGGCCCTGGAACTCTCCCCGGAGGACGTCTGGCGCATCCACCACCAGATCCTCAATCCCGGGGCTGCGCGCCGGCAACTGCGCGACCCGAGCGTCCGGCTCCTGGCTTCCCCACGGGATTCGAGGGCCTTGACTCGCGAGGAATGCCACCTCCCCGAATACACGGAAGCGGAGCAGCTCGCTCACGAGGACCTGGAGGAGTGCCGGGGTTACCTCCGCCACGGCGGCGTCCTGCGACGCGTGGCGACGCTCAAGGTGCTCCCGGAGGGTGGAACGAGCTACTTCAGCGTCGAGCCGCTCCTCGCGATGCTCGCCCCCGGGGGCGCCCTGGCGACAACCCTCTCCGTGACGGTCCACGTCCAATCGCAGCGCCGGGCCCGCTGGCTCCTCAACAACCAGCACGCCCTGGTGGAGAACCTGAGGCACCTGGTCCCGTTTCTGGAGCGCCGCACGGTGGAAGGTGAGGAGGCGAGGAGGGCCAAGCGGGAGGACATCCGCGGGCTCTTCGAGGAGCTGGCGTCCATGAGCAGCAAGATCGTGGACCTGTCGGTATCCTTGCTGCTCGAGGGAGACACGCTCGAGGAGCTCGAGAGCGCCACCGAGGTGGCGCGAAGCGCCTTCGCGGCCGCTGGAAACTCGGAGCTCCTCCTGGAGGAGGTCACCCAGCTCCCGGCCTTCCTGTCCATGCTCCCGGGCTCGGGCCGCTACCAGCTTCGGCGGAAGGGATGCACGAGCCGGAACGCCGCGGACTTCCTTCCGGTGTTCTCGCCGTGGCGCGGAACCCGAGGGGTGACGAGCCTGCTCGCCACACCCGGCGGCGATGCCTTCCGCCTGGACCTCTTCGACAAGTCGAGCGGTCTGAACGCCCATCACGGAATCGTGGTGGCGGATACCGGATCGGGCAAGAGCGTCACGCTCGGCGCCCTGACGCTCGACGCCCGGGCCGCGGGGGTGGAGGCCATCCTGGTCGACAACGGTCAGTCCTGGGCGCAGCTGACCGAGCTCCTCGGGGGCGTCCACATCACCGTGGACCTCTCGACGTCCATCTCGCCCTTCCCGTCCTACGGTGACCTCGCCGGGGTGGACGGTGCGGTCTCCAACGAGGACATCGACCAGGTGGTGCAGTTCCTCGAGGTCTGCGTGGCCGACCGCACTCGGCCGCCGTTCGACAAGGTGGAGCGCGATGTCGTCGCCCGCGCGCTGCGGGGGTGCTACGAGACCCGCTTCCGCTCCCACCCCGGCGAGCCCCCCCTGGTGGGGCACTTCGCCGAAGCGCTCCTCGGCCACCCGTGGAAGCGCCCCGAGGACCGAGCGATCGCCCGGGACGTGGCGCGCCGGCTCGGGATCTTCTGCACCGGGATCTACGCCGAGTTCCTGAACCGACCGTCCAAGCTGCGCTTCGACGCGCCGCTGTTGGCCTTCGATCTCGCCCGCGTCTCGGAGAGCCCGGCCACCCGCTCCATCGCCATGGCGACCATCATCCAGGCGATCGCCAACCGGGCAATGACGAGAAGGGCCCGCACCCTGGTGGAGATCGACGAGGGCCACGAGATCCTGGGCGCCGGAGACGCCGCCGAGCGCTTCCTGGGCGGCTGTTACCGGAAGATGCGGAAGTACGACACGGCGATGTGGATGATCTCCCAGAACCTGGACGACTTCCTCGGCTCCAGGGTGGGGCGCGAGGCCATCGTCGGCAACAGCACCGTCCGGATCTTCTTGAGGCACCTCCCCGGGAAGCACAAGGCGGTCGTCGAGCACTTCGGGCTCAGCCCGCGGGCGGCCGCCGCCTTCCAACGGCTGGAGATGAAGCCCGGGTGGCACAGCGACCTCCTCCTCATGTACGGGGCGCGGACCTCGGTCGTCCGGCTCGCGCTCGATCCGCTGGCGTACTGGATCCTCACCACCGACAAGGAAGACCGCGATTTCCTCGCGGAAGCTGCGAGGAGGAACCCGGGCATGGACCGGGTCTCCGTATTGCAAGAGCTCGCGCGCCGGTACCCACACGGCGTGGTCGGCTCCAGGGGGAGAGGGGCCGGAGCGCCTCCGAGGAGGAACACATGAGGCCGCACCTGCCGAAGGTCGTTGCCGCGTCGTTGCTCTCCGGAATCGCGCTCCTGTTTGGGGCGAGGGCGGCGGCGTTCTTCGACGTGGGGGGCGACGCCATCCTGGCCGACCTCCTCGGGAACTCGCTCAAGCAGCTCGCGGCCGCGAACGACGCGGTGACCCAGCTCAGGCAGAGCAACTCCGCCCTGAAGCAGATCGCCGACGACCGGGCAGCCTCCGCCTCGGGGGCCCGGACCTTCCAGGGCTTCGCCGCCAATAGCTTCGGCTCGAGCTACTCCAGCGAGGTCGACGCCGCGTCCCCGAGCCCGGCCCAGCTGCGGAAGGACGCGCTCGACCGCGTTGGCGTCGGGGGCTCCACCTGGATCCTGACGAGGGGGGCCTGCGGCGATGGCCGGCCCCCGGGCCCCGACGGCTGCCCGGGCGAAGCCACGCCCAGCTCCACCGCCGGCATCCTCGGCGCCTTGGACGCGACGTTCGGGAGCCCATCCACCCGCAGGCAGGAGTCGAAGGTGGTCGACGCCGAGACCGCCGTCGCCATCGAGCAAGACGCCCTCCAGGACCAGGTGGCGGAGATCAAGAAGGCGCGCATCCGGGAGCTGGTGAAGCGCTGCAGCAAGGCGACCAACGGTGCCGGGGATGCCGCCGCGAGAGCTCTCGCCGAGCAGTGCAGCCTCGCTTCCGAGCTTTCTCAGGTGCTCCACCTCGAGGAGGGCCAGCAGACCAACCTCAAGCTCACCCAGGTGGCTCGCCTGCAGGCCCTTTCCGTGGCGCAGAGGAACGCCGAGCTGAAGAGAGAGATGGCGGAGGAAGACGCTCGCCGGGTGGCGCTCACCTCGGGTCTGGACCGGCTGACGGCCACCGGGGTGTCCATCCGGACTGGCTCGGCCGCCTTCTAACGGGGCCTCCCGATGCTCCCCGGGCGCGCAGTCGGGTGGATCGCCGCTGGGCTCCTCCTCGCCGTCCCCCTGGCCGCTGCGGCCGCGGAGGCCGGATCGCCCAGCCTCGTCATCGACTTCGAGAGCGCCGGGCCCATGCGCGAGCTCCTCGCGAGGACGATCTCGGTGGCGAAGACCTTCCTCCCGATCACGGCCCTGGTCGCCTACGCGGTGGAGGCCTTTGGCGCCTCGCCCACCGCGCCCCGGGACTACGGGGCGGTCACCTGGCGCGTCCTCGTCGTCGTCCTCCTCCTCTGGAACTATCCGGCCGTGTTCGGAGAGGTCATCGCCCTCATGAATCGCCTGGAGAGCGACGTCGCCGCGAACTCGACCTGGGAGGTGCTCACCGAGCAGGCCGAGGGAATGCGCACCGCGCTCGGCGACCTGGCCGCGGGCGGCGGGGTGAGCCCGGCGCCCGCCAGTGGCGCACCCGCAGGGGGAGCGGCGGGGAGCTCCGCGCCTCCCTCGTGGGCGTACGACATCCTCATCGGATGCGTGCAGATCCTCGCCGAGGCTGCCGTCTTCCTCGTGCGGTGGATGTCCCGGATCCTCACTGCGACGCTCTACATCCTTGGGCCGCTCGCGCTCGTCGCCGGCATTCCGCGCCAGAGCAGCACCGGGACGCGGTGGTTCCAGAGGTTCGTGACCATCGCCAGCTGGCCCATCTTCTCCACCGTCCTCCTCGCCGTGACGGTCGCGATCGGGGCACAGGGCGCAACGCGCCGAAGCTACCTCGAGTGCCTGGTGGCGTCCCTGGTCCTGCTCGCGACCTCGCTTGCGACCCCCACCCTCGCGAGCCACGTCGTCGGGGGGACGCT
Source organism: Anaeromyxobacteraceae bacterium (assembly GCA_035499295.1). Classification (GTDB taxonomy): domain Bacteria; phylum Myxococcota; class Myxococcia; order Myxococcales; family Anaeromyxobacteraceae; genus DATJZG01. The sequence goes on along the minus strand of DATJZG010000180.1, from coordinate 11,389 downwards.
CGGGAACTTCGCCGCCGCCGGCCTTGGGCATGCGAGAAACGCCTGGTCCGGCTGGCGCCGGTGGGTTTCGGAATGAAGGTTCCGCCGGAGCGCGACGCCGACCGGAGGCCCGTTCCCCTGCGATCCGGGAGTCGGAGCCCGGAGGCGCCGCCGCCCGGGGGGGCGCGGCTCGCCACGGAGTGGGGCGATCCACGCCCCCAGGGGGCTCCACCCGCAATATGGGCGGCGTTCGCGATCCAGGGAGCGTGGAAGAGCTGGACCATCGCCGGTCTGTTGGGAACCGTGGCCCTGCTGGCGGTCGCCGTCGCCCGCCTGGCGACGAGACCTCCCGAGGTGGTGTTGATCGACGCCAACGGCATCGCCACGCCGATCCGCCGCTCCATCGCCAGCGACGCGCTCCTCAAGTTCATCGGGGAGCACGCCCGCCCGGCGGAGCCCACGGTCGTGCGCTTCACCCGGGACTTCCTTCATCTCGCCCTGGCCATGAACTCGAGCACCGTCGCCGCCAACTGGCCGGCCGCCCTGGCGCTCATGACCCCGGAGCTCCGCGCGCGCGTCGAGTCGGAGGCGTCCACCCGCAGACTCGTCGAGACCTGGCTCGGCGCCCAGCGGAAGACCGACCTCTCCTTCGAGCAGGTCGCGGTCGAGGACCGGATGCCGGGAGAGCTTGCCGTGCGCGCCGTTTTGGGCCGCCGCACCGGCTCGCTCTACGACGGCTCGGCCGCCTCGACCGACCGCGTCGAGGTCGAGCTCGTCGAGAGGATCGTCCCCCCGACCCTCGAGCGACCCGATGGCCTCGAGGTGGCGGACTGGCGCCTCTCCACGCTGCCTCGTCCGTCTCCGCAGCCGCGAGTGCTGCCGGGCGGCGGCGGGCCGGGAGTTTCGGGCCGGGCCGGTCCGCCCTGACGGGAGGGTCGGCGTCGCCGGGGAGAGCTGTCCCTTCCCGCTCGCGCCTCGTCACTTGTGGGCGCGAGGGGATACCTCCGAGAAGAGGTTCCCCTGCTTCTTCCCTGCAGCTGCCGTGCCGCGCAGGAGGTGGACCTTGCGGGGAACCTTCGATCCCGTGGCCATGGTGCTCGAATGAAGGATGTCGAGGGTCCTCCAGTCGGGGACGGCCCAGGGCTCCTCGAGGCGGGTGTGGATGAGATCCCGGTATTCCGGATTGAGCTCGTACCCGATGCCGGATCGGCGCATCACCCGCGCGACCTTGAGCGTCGTGCCCGAGCCCAGGAACGGGTCGAGGACCACGTCCCCGGGATCGGTGAACGCCTCGATCATCAGTGCCGCGATCTCCTCCGGGTAGGCGGCGACGTGGTAACCGAGCTCCTTGACGTTCGGGGGACGGTAGGCCGGCGTGCGGATGACGTTCCCGATGCAGCGGCCCCGCTCGTTCTTCTTGTGGGGGCGGGGATCCGCCGTCCGGTACTTCTGCGGCACGCGCGGCTTGTGGAACGTGTAGTCACCCGGGTCGCCCTTGATGAAGACCAGCAGCGACTCGTACTTGTTGTCGAACAGGCGTTCCCGGTAGTGATTCGGCTGCGGCAGCGCGTTGGGGACGTACCAGACGAGGTGGTCCCACAGCTTCCAGCCCCGCATCGTGCGGGCGAGGTCGAAGGCGATCGGATAGAACCGCTTTCGATACCGACGGCTGTTCACGTTCACGACGAGCACGGCCCGGTCGTTCGCCTTCGAGAAGCACTCGTCCCAGACGTGCGCGAGGCGCTCGAGATAGTGCTCGTAGCTCGAGTCGCCGATCTGCCCGGTGTGACCGTAGTCCTTGAGGTTCCAGTACGGGGGGCTCGTCACGACGAGGGTGACGCTCCCGGCCGCCACCTCGGGCATGTGCTCCGAGGTGCCGAAGTAGACTCGCTGACCGCCGACTTCCATCGCTGCTCTCAAGGTCACCTTCTCCCGCGCGAGGCGCGCGCCCCCAGTCCTATCACGCGAGGCCCCGGACCACCCGCTTGGGGTCGGGAATGTCCCGCTGTCGTGCGACTTCCGACCCGGCGAGCGTCGCGCCGCCACCGGGACTCTCGCAGCCGCGCGGCGGGGTGGCGCGGGCTCGAAAACGCGATTACTCCAAACGGCAGGCCGCCGCGGCGGACGCCGCCGGGCGCGAGAGAGGACTCAGTGACGAACGACTTCTCCCTTCAGGTCGCGACCCTGAACGGCTCGGGTTCGCAGACCTCCAACACGGTTCTCTTGCGGGCCCTCTTCCAGATGGGAATCCCGGTCTCGGGAAAGAACCTATTCCCGTCGAACATCGCCGGATTGCCCACCTGGTACACCATCCGGGTCTCCAAGGACGGATACGTGGCCCGCAAGAAGGAGATCGACCTCCTCGTGGCGATGAACCCGGAGACCGCCAAGGAGGACGTGGCCTCCCTGTCGCCGGGAGCGGTGGTGGTCTACGACGGACCGCTCGCGCTCCAAGGAGAACGGAAGGATCTCGTCTTCTATCCGGTCGCCTTCGACAAGGTGGTGGAGCCCCTCACCAACGACGCCCGGCTCCGGAAGCTCCTCAAGAACATGGCCTACGTCGGGGTGGTGGCCCGGCTCCTCGGCATCGAGATGGGGGAGGTGGAGAAGGCCGTCGGGCGAGTGTTCGGGAAGAAGGCCAAGGCGCTGGAGCTGAACCTCCTCGCGGCGCGGGCCGGCCACGAGCACGCGAAGGGGATCGAGAAGCGCGACCGCCTCTCGGTCGAGCGAATGGACGCCAACCGGGGGAAGATCATCGTCGACGGGAACACCGCGGCGGCGCTCGGAGCCGTGTTCGCCGGGGTGACGGTGGTGACCTGGTACCCGATCACCCCCTCCTCCTCCCTGGTCGAGACCCTCATCCAGTACCTGCAGAAGCTTCGCCACGAGCCCGACGGGAAGGCCACCTACGCCGTCCTGCAGGCGGAGGACGAGCTCGCCGCCGTGGGGATGGTCCTCGGGGCGGGCTGGGCGGGCGCCCGGGCCATGACCTCCACCAGCGGTCCGGGGATCTCGCTCATGTCCGAGTTCGCCGGCCTCGGGTACTACGCGGAGGTGCCGGGCGTGATCTTCGACGTGCAGCGCGTCGGTCCGTCCACCGGTCTCCCCACCCGGACTGCCCAGGCCGACGTGATCTCCACCGCGCTCCTCTCGCACGGGGACACGGCCCATCCGCTCCTGTTCCCGGGGTCGGTGGAGGAGTGCTTCTCCATGGCGGGCGATGCTTTCGACCTGGCCGAGCGCTTTCAGACGCCGGTCTTCGTGCTGAGCGACCTGGACCTCGGCATGAACAACTGGATGGCCGAGCCGTTCCAGTACCCGGAGCGCCCCCTGGACCGGGGCAAGGTGCTGGGCGCGGAGGACCTGAAGCGCCTCGGCGGGTTCGCGCGCTACAAGGACGTGGATGGGGACGGCATCGGCTGGCGCACGCTCCCGGGCACGGACCATCCCAAGGCCGCCTACTTCACTCGCGGCACCGGACACGACGAGAACGCGGTCTACAGCGAGAAGGCGGACGTCTTCGCGGGCAACATGGCGCGCCTGGCCCGGAAGATCGACGGGATGAGGACCGTGCTCCCCGCCCCGCGCGTGCTCGGAGACGGAAGGGCCAGGGTGGGCATCATCGCCTACGGGTCCTCCGACCCCGCCGTGCGCGAGTGCCGCGACCAGCTGCGGAGCGAGCGGGGGCTCGACACCGACTACCTCCGGATCCGGGCCTGGCCGCTCGCCCCGGCGGTGCGCGACTTCGTCGCCTCGCACGACCGGGTGTACGTGGTGGAGCAGAACCGCGACGGGCAGCTGGGCGCGCTGCTGAAGCTGGACCTGGCGCCCGAGCTCGTCACGCGCCTCCGCCCGGTCGCCCACATCACCGGGCTCCCGCTCGACGCGCGCTCGGTCACCGACGAGATCGTCGCAAAGGAGGCGTCCAGATGACCGCCCCGGCGGCTGCTCCCCGGACGAACCGGGCCGGCCTCACCGTCGTCGAGTACAAGGGAGGCAAGACCACCCTGTGTGCCGGATGCGGCCACAACGCCATCTCCGAGCGCATCCTGGAGGCCTACTTCGACCTCGGCATCCCGCCGGAGACGGTGGCCAAGTTCTCGGGCATCGGGTGCAGCTCGAAGAGCCCGGCCTACTTCATGTCGCGCTCCCATTCCTTCAACGCGGTCCACGGCCGCATGCCGTCGGTGGCGACGGGAGCGCTCCTCGCCAACAAGACGCTTCGGGCCATCGGGGTCTCCGGGGACGGCGACAGCGCCTCGATCGGCATCGGGCAGTTCGTACACCTGATGCGCCGGAACCTGCCGATGGTGTACGTCATCGAGAACAACGGTGTGTACGGCCTCACCAAGGGGCAGTTCTCGGCGACCGCCGACCCGGGGTCCACTCTCAAGACGGGGGCGGTGAACGAGCTGCCGGCCATCGACACCTGCGCCCTCGCCATCCAGCTGGGCGCCACCTTCGTGGGGCGGAGCTTCTCGGGCGACAAGAAGCAGCTCTCGGCCATGCTGCGGGCCGCGATCGTCCACCGAGGCATCGCCCTCCTGGACGTGATCAGCCCGTGCGTCACCTTCAACGACCACGAGGGGTCCACGAAGAGCTACAGCTACCTCAAGGAGCACGACGAGCCCCTCCAGGACCTCCTCTTCGTTCCGGCATTCGAGGACATCTCGGTCGAGTACGAGCCCGGCAGCGCCATCGACGTGACCCTGCACGACGGGTCGCGGCTGCGGCTCAAGAAGCTCGAGGAGACCTACGATCCGAGGGATCGCGGCGTCGCCCTCTCCCGCCTGATCGAAGCTCCCGAGAAGGGGTCGGTGCTCACCGGCGTCCTCTACGTCGACCCGAAGGCCGTGGACTTCCTCGCCGGCCTCGAAACGGTCGACGAGCCGCTCGCCACCCTGCCCGAGAAGCGCGTCCGGCCGCCGCCGGGCGCCCTCGAGGCCATCAACGCCTCCCTGCGTTAGCCGTGCCCGGCAGGGACGCGCGCAACCCGCGCCTTGGTATAGTCGGGCGGCGGGCGCGGCCGCGCGTCCGCCCGGAGTTCCATGGAGCGCTCGCGATTCATCGCCGGCATGTTCGCCACCGAGAGCGGGGAGGCCGGACCCGGTCCCCCGCTCGTCCTCCTGCACGGCGCCGGCGGAACCCATCGGCACTGGCCGGAGGAGATCCGCTCCCTGCCCGGGCAGCGGGTGCTCGCGCTCGACCTCCCCGGGCACGGCCGATCGCCGCCACCCGCGCTGACCACCATCGAGGCCTATGCGCGGGGCGTCCGAGCCGCCCTCGACGAGCTCGGGGAGGCGGCCATCGTCGGCGGTCACTCCATGGGCGGCGCCATCGTTCTCCTCCTCGCGCTCGAGGCGCGGGAGCGGGTGGCGGGGCTGGTCCTGGTGGGGACGGGAGCGAGGCTCAGGGTGGCGCCGTCGCTCCTCGAGGCGACGAGGGACCCGGAAGCCGCGGAGCGCGTGGGCGAGGTCATGGCGGACTGGTCGTTCGCGGGGGCGACCGGGGCCGCCTTGCGGGAGGACTTCGTCCGGGAGGTGCGAGAGGGCGCGCGCGGCGTCCTTCACGACGACCTGGGCGCCTGCGACGCCTTCGACGTCATGAGCCGCGTCGGCGAGATCCGCGCCCCGGCACTGGTGGTCTGCGGCACCGAGGACCGCCTCACTCCCCCCAAGTACTCGGCGTTCCTCAGCGACCGGATCCCGGGCGCCCGGCTCGAGCTCGTCCCCTCCGCGGGTCACATGGTGATGCTCGAGAGCGTCCGGGCGGTGGCCGACCTCGTCGCTGGATTCGCGGCCGGGGTCCCTCGCGCCGAGAGAAGATGACGCCGGCGGGCGCCCGACTCCCGGCGTGCACCACCAGCCCGGCGCGATCGCAAAAGCGGCTCGCGAGTCTCACTCTCGGCGCCACTCTCGTACATTTACACACAGTCCAGTGGCTCGTTTGGTACAGGCCACTGCTGGGACTTGAACTCCGGGCGAGCCCGCAACACGCAGGTGCCGAGACCGCTCGCGGGGGGAAGGGGCCGGCGAGTCCGTTCGATCGCCCTCGGTGAACCGCGCGGTTCGACGAGGAGGCTTGTCATGGTGCGACGAGGAGTCGTGGCCGGCGCGGTTGTCTTGGGAATCCTCGCTGGAATCGGCGCTTGCAGCCATACGCCGGGTCACCCGGCTGCCGGGGTGACGGATCCCGGCGTGCGAGGCGGCCCGTCGGGCGCCGGGGCTCCCTTGCCGGGGCTGACCCAGGACGAGACGCAGTTCTTCAAGGACGGGCGGTCCCGCTTCCTCGAGGTCGAGGCCGTCCAGGGTGGCACCAACAACGGCCTCGGGCCCCGCTTCAACTCGAACCAGTGCGCCGCCTGCCACTCGCAGCCAGACGTGGGCGGAACGAGCCCGGCCCAGAACCCCTCCATCGCCGTGGCCACCCTGGACGGGGCGAAGAACGTGGTGCCGTGGTTCATCGTGGCGAACGGACCCATCCGCGAGGCGAGGGCCAAGGAGAACCCCGACGGCACCGCGAACGGCGGGGTCGTCGACCTCTTCGTCATCACCGGACGCAGCGACGCCGCCGGGTGCAACATCGCCCAGCCGGACTTCCTGCCGGCCGGGAACCCGCTCACCGGCCAGGGCGGGAATCCCAATTTCGTCTTCCGCATCCCGACGCCCGTCTTCGGGGCAGGGCTCATCGAGGCCATCCCCGATTCCGCCATCGTCGCCAACATGGCGGCCGACGCCGCCCTGAAGAGTCAGCTCGGCATCAAGGGTCACCCGAACGCGCACATCAGCGGGACCGCCAACCGCAGCCCCAACGACGGCACCATCACCCGCTTCGGATGGAAGGCGCAGAACAAGTCGCTTCTGCTCTTCTCCGGGGAGGCCTACAACGTCGAGATGGGGGTGACGAACCAGCTCTTCCCGCAGGAGCGGGACGAGACGCCCGGCTGCGTCTTCAACGCGACACCGGAGGACGTGGTGAACTTCTCGGCAACGCCCAACACCGCCGTCCCCTCCGACATCGAGGCGTTCGCCGTCTTCATGAGGCTCCTCGCCCCACCGACGCCCGCCCCCGACACCCCATCCATCGTCAGCGGTCGAGCGGCATTCAGCACGGTCGGCTGCGCCGTGTGCCACACCCCGTCTTTCACCACGGCAAAGATGATCCAGAGCGGCTCCTCGACGGTGCCGAGCGCCGCGCTCTCCAACCAGGCCGTGCACGTCTACTCCGACCTGCTCGTCCACCACATGGGGCGCGTCCTCGAGGATGGGATCACCCAGGGCCAGGCCGGGCCGGACGAGTTCCGCACCGCGCCCCTGTGGGGCGTGGGTCAGCGGGTCTTCCTCCTGCACGACGGGCGCACCACCAACCTGGTCGAGGCCATCGAGGCCCACCGGAGCCACGGGAGCGAGGCGAGCAAGGTCATCGACAATTTCAACAAGCTCGGCGCCTCGCAGCAGCAGGACATCATCAACTTCCTGCGATCGCTCTGAGCCGGGTAGCCTTCGCGGAGGAGGGCCCTCCGAGCCGCGGGGCGCGACCCTCCGTCGCTCGACGATCGTGAAGGCCGCCCGCCGACACCCATCGACTCCGCGCCGCCGGGGATTCGCCGGTGGCGCGAGCCCTCCGCCCTCGAATCCCTACGGAACGCGCGTGGGCATCGACCAGTAGACGCCGATCCCGATCCCGAGCTGGCCGTAGTAGTTGTAGCCCCAGCTCCAGAGGGATGCGTCCGACTGGATCCCGGCCGCGTGGACGCCACCCGCGGCCACCGCGGTCCAGCTCGTGCCGGAGACCTGCACCGGAGAGGGCTGGGTCTGGCCGGTTCCCCCGGATCCGTTCCCCAGCTCGCCGTAGGTGTCGTCGCCCCAGGTCCACAGGGTCCCGTCGGTCTTCGCGCAGGCCGAGAAGCCGACACCGGCCGCCGGCCGGGCCCAGTGGACGTCGTTCCCGACCTGCACCGGAGCGGTTTGCGCGATCCCCACGCCGGCAGAGCCGGTTCCGAGCTCCCCGAGCGCGTTGTCCCCCCAGGCCCAGAGCGTCCCGTCGGTCTTCACGGCGAGCGTGTGGCCGGCGCCGGCGGCGACCAGGGCCCAGTTCGCGTCGGTACCCACCTGGACGGGCGTGAGCTGGTCGACCTTCGTCCCGATCCCGAGCTGCCCGGTGGTGTTGAGGCCCCACGCCCAGAGCGTGCCGTTCGTCTGTACGGCGAGCGAGTGCTGGGATCCGGCGGCGACCGATGCCCAGCTGGTGCCGGTGCCCACCTGGGTGGGCGCAGTCGCGCCGGTCGTCGAGCCGATCCCGAGCTGACCGACGCCGTTCGAGCCCCAGGCCCACAGGGTCCCGTCGGTCTTCACCGCCACCGCGTGCGCGTCGCCGGTCGCCACCGAGGCCCAGTGCGTGTCCGTTCCCACCTCGGTGGGCGAGCTCTGGTCGGTCGTCGAGCCGATCCCCAGCTGCCCGGAGTCGTTGAGGCCCCAGGCCCACAGGGAGCCGTCGCTCCCCACCGCGGCGGAGAAGCCGTCCCCGGCCGCCACCGACGCGAACACGGTGACGCTCGACGTCGCGACGGGATCGGGCGAGTTCATGGCGCCGTTCGATCCGTTGCCGAGCTGCCCGGAGTCGTTGAGGCCCCAGGCCCACAGGGAGCCGTCGCTCTTCACCGCCACGGTGTGGTCGGCGCTCGCCGCCACCGACGCGAACCCGCCACCCGTCTCTACCGGCGCGTCCTCCTGGTAGGTGGTGCTCGTTCCCAGCTGCCCGAACTCGTCGAACCCCCAGGCCCACAGGGACTCGTCCGACTGAATGGCCAGCGTGTGCTCGTGGCCGGCGGTGGCGAGCAGGTACCCCGCCCCGATCCGGACGGGCGAGAGGCGGTCGGTGGCGGTCCCGTCGCCGAGCTGGCTGTTCCCGTTCGCTCCCCAGGCCCACAGGTATCCGTCGGTCCCGAGCGCCACGGTGTAGTAGGTACCCGCCACCACCGCGGTGAACGTGGCGCCGGCCATCACCGGGATGGGAACGTAGCTGGGGGCGGTCGTGCCGTTGCCGAGCTGGCCGTCGCTGTTCGAGCCCCAGGCCCAGAGGGACCCGTCGGTCTTCAGAGCCACCGTGTGGTAGGCCCCTGCGGCGACCGCCTTGTAGCCCGAGCCGATCTTCTCCGGCACGACGCTCGCCGCGGTGGTGCCGTCCCCGAGCTGGCCGTTGCTGTTCGAGCCCCAGGTCCAGAGCGAGCCGTCGGTCTTCACCGCCGCGGTGTGGAGGGCGCCGGCGGCCGCGGACGCGAACCCGGTTCCGACCTGGACCGGCGCGGTCTGCTCGTTCGTCGAGTTGTTTCCGAGCTGGCCGTAGGCGTTGTAGCCCCAGGTCCAGAGCTCCCCGTCCGGCTTCAGCCCGACCGTGTGGGCGTAGCCCGCTGCCACCGAGGCGAATCCCGACCCCACCTGTGCCGGCGCGTAGGCGTTGTTGGTCGTGCCGTTTCCGAGCTGGCCGTAGAAGTTGGCGCCCCAGGTCCAGAGCGTGCCGTCGCCCCCGACCGCCGCGGAGTGCGCGTACCCGGCGGCCACCGAGGAGAAGACGGTGACGCTCGAGGTCGCGACCGGCCCGGGCGAGCTCTGCGAGAGCGTGTTCCCGTTCCCGACCTGGCCGAAGTTGTTGTACCCCCACCCCCACAGCGAGTGGTCCGAGCGGATGCCCACGCTGTGGTAGTAGCCGGCGGCGACGCTCGACCACCGCAACTGCGAGGTGCCGCCCAGGATGAGCGTGACGGGCACGGACATCGGGGAATTGGCCGCGCCGCTCGAGGCGATGGTCACCGTCGCACTGTAGGTCCCGGCGGAGAGCCCCGCGGTGTCGACCGACAGGGTCACGCCGAACGCCGGGTTCTCTCCGAAGACCGTCGCCGTCAGCCAGCTCGCCGCCTCCGAGACCGTCGCCGTCGGGGTGGCGAGCGGCACGCTGCCGCCGTTGACGACGGCGATCTCCTGCGCGCCCGGGTTCGGTCCGCTGGTGACCGCGGTGAAGGTGGCGCTCGCGGGCGTGACGGTCATCGCCGCCCCGGCCGCTGTACTCGAGCCTCCGTGGCACCCCGCCAGCGAGACGGCGAGCGCCGCCGCGACGGTGCAGCGCCTCAGGGTGAACATGGACCGATCCTCGTCGCGGGGGTTGCGGGTCGTCGGCACGGCGGCAGAGTCTCCCACGGGCGGCCCAGTCCGGTTAAGGGATTTCTTCCCTTTTTCATGGCCGGACGGGAACAGGGCGCAGGCGCGATTCATGCCGCTCGCGACCGCGCCAGGGCGGGCGATCCGAGGGTTCAGGACCCCTGCCACGCCTGCCGGAACCCGTCCACGAAGGTCTCCTGCTCGGCGACCTGGATGGCGCCCGGGCGCACCTCTCGGACCAGGCGGACGGCGTCCGGGGCCTCCCATCCCGATGCGACCAGGCAGCAGGCCGCGAAGGTGCCGCTTCGCCCCAGTCCTGCCAGGCAGTGGACCACCACCGTCTCTCCCCGGGCGAGGCAGCGGAGGGTCTCCGCCACCAGGGCCACGGCCGCACGCGCCGATCTCGGGACTGACATGTCCGCGATCGGGAGCCAAAGGCTGGTGAGGCCGGCCCGGCTCGCTTCGCGGCGGAGGTCGGCGAGCCCGAGCCGCCGCATCTCGCCCTCCTCGAGCAACGTGACGAGCACCCGCGCGCGGTGCTGCTGGCACAGCTCGCGGAGGTCGTCCGGAAGCGACCGGTCGGGGGGCTCGCCGCTGAAGGGCCAACGGAACCCCGGCGCGGCGGTGAGGCCTAGCCGGCCCTCGAGGCGGAGCGCGTCCTCAGGCAGGAAATCGACGATCATCGGCACCGTGCTCCCGTCGCTCCTAGGCTAGCGCGGCGACCGCTGGCGCGCTCGCCCCCTGCCCGCCCCCGCTAGAGAGAGCCGAGGAGGCGAGCGAGCCGGCAGCCGCGCGCATGGGTCCCGCGATCTGCGAGCGGCCCGCAGATCGGGCAGATGCCCGAGCGAGAGATCTCGGGGAAGACCCTGTCGCGCAGGAGCCCCAGAGCCTCCTCGTGATCCCGGATGAGCCCCTCGACGAGGGTCGGGTGGAGCTTGCGGGAGCTCTCGAAGCGCCGCTTGGCCTCGGCGAAATCGAATCCCGTGGCTCCCCGGAGGGGAGTATCCCGCAGGAGCCCCAGGGCCTCCTCGTGATCCCGGATGAGCCCCTCGACGAGCGCGGGGTGAAGCTTTCGGGAGCTCCGGAAGCGCCGCTTGGCCTCGGCGAAGTCGAACGCCATGGGTCCGGGTCCCCGGTGCCGGAGGCAGCGGACGATCAGGCGGCGCGCCCGGTCCCGGACGCGCAAGCGCCCCCGTCGCCCATGTTTCGCAGGTACGCTGCCGCGGCGCGGCCCGGGCGCGTCATGTCGCTCGGCC
>DATJZG010000179.1:0-2825 GCA_035499295.1 Anaeromyxobacteraceae bacterium | reverse complement strand
GGTGCGGGCGAGGACGCGCGAGAGCGGCGACGGGCTCGAGGATCGGGGGGCGGGATCGGGGCGGGCGAGCGGGGAGGGGGCCTCCCCGGCGGGCGAGGAGGCTGCGAGGAGAACCGCCGCGAGGGCGAGGGTGACGGCGGGGAAGGTCAAGACCGAAGTGTGCCGCCGCGGGCCATTCCACTGCAAGTGTAGGGAAACGGGAGCGAATGAGGCGAAAGCGACCCCGGTGCGGGGCCGCGCCGGGAAGGCGCACCCGGCGGGGCTGGGTGACGGGGCCGAACCCCCCAGCGCCTCCCGGGGTCGAGCCGCCAGCTAAGGCGAAGGAAGCTCACCAGCTGGGCAGCGTTCCCGGAGGCGTCTTATTCCTCGCCGCGAGCGGCGCCGGCGCGAGGGGAGGAATCCTCGCTCGCGGCGGAGGCTCCCGCGGCCGGTCGGCGCCAGGGCGGAGAGCGGGGGGAGCTTTCGCCCTTGACAGGGACGAGTCCTTCCTCTAAAAGGCGCGTCTCCCTTCGCCGGGATTTCGCAGGTTTACCCATGTCCAAAGGTACCACCCACAGCGCGACCCGCCGCGAGGCTTTGTCCGACCGAAAGTGGTGGCTCGTCGACGCCGCCGACCTCACCGTCGGCCGCGCCGCGACCCGCATCGCCTCGGTGCTGAAGGGCAAGCACAAGCCCAGCTACACGCCCTCCATGGACGTGGGCGACTTCGTCGTGGTCGTGAACGCCGGGAAGGTGAGGTTCACCGGCAAGAAGGAGACCGACAAGGTCTTCTTCTCCCACACGATGCACCCGGGGGGCGCGAAGCTCACCCCCATGGCCAAGCTGCGAGCGCACCGCCCCGAGGACATCCTCGAGAACGCAGTCCGCCGCATGTTGCCCCGCAATGCGCTGGGGCGGCGGATGTTGGCGAAGCTCAAGGTCTACGCGGGCGACAAGCACCCGCACGCCGCCCAGAAGCCGGCCGCCCTGAGCCTCGCCTGATAAGGAACGTCGATGGCCACCCAGCTGAACCAAAACGTCGGCCGCCGCAAGGAAGCGGTGGCGCGCGTGCGGATCGCCCCGGGGACGGGGAACATCACCATCAACGGCCGGACCATGGACGAGTACTTCGGGCGCGAGACCTCGAAGATGATCCTGGTCGAGCCGCTGAAGCTCGTCGATCAGATGGGCAAGCTGGACGTGTTCGTGAACGCCCGCGGGGGCGGGCTCTCGGGGCAGGCCGGCGCCATCCGGCATGGGATCAGCCGGGCCCTGTGCGAGCTCAACCCGGAGTTCCGCCCGGTGCTCAAGAAGGCCGGGTTCATGACCCGCGACGCTCGGGCGGTCGAGCGCAAGAAGTACGGTCGCCCAGGCGCTCGCAAGCGGTTCCAGTTCTCCAAGCGGTAGTCCCGGCCCCGGGCCCGGCGGACAGGCCGCGCCCCGCGCCGCGACCACTCGGCCGACCCCGCCCTCGAGCGGCGTCGGCCGTTTCGCTTTTCAAAGGCCCTTGCCTCGACCGACTCGCTCTCTAGGTTCGCGTTCCGCTCTCGCTCCGCGGCGTCCCGCGAGACCCCTTCACCGCCGCCTTGACCTCGTCGCTGGCCTTCTCGATTTCCCTCTCGAGCTTCCTCGCGGCCCGCCGGGTCGCGCTCCAGCCCTCCTCGGCGTCGTCGCGCACCACCTGGCCGAACTGCTTCGCCGCCTCGCCGACGTCGTGAGCCGCATCCTTCATCTGGTGCTTCGCCTTCGAGAGGGTGCTCTGGTCCTCGCCGGCGCGGGCGGGAGTCGCGAGGGCGAGCCCGGCGGCGATCGCGATGGCTATGCAGAGTGAGCGTGTCACGGGGAACCTCTGTGGGACGGTCTCTTCCTGCGACCCATCATAAGCTCGATGGCCGCGGGGTGCCGCCTTGCCCATGGGTGAAAGGCCCAAAAAAAACGCCCCCTGTTCAGGTCTCCTACATGTGGTCGTCCCCAGGACCCGGCATTGGACTACCAGGGTTGCGGTGCTACCCTCTGCGGTGACATGGAACTCAACGAGATCCTGCAGGTCGCGCTCCGGGCCAGCGCCTCGGACATCCACCTGAAGGCCGGGCTGCCGCCCATGTTCCGGGTCGACGGCTCGCTCGTGCCGCTCAAGGACGCGCGGAGGCTGCCCCCCGAGGAGATCGGGCGGATGTGCTTCGGGATCATGAACGAGTACCAGAAGGAGAAATACAAGCAGACGAACGAGGTGGACCTGGCCTACGGGGTGCCGGGCCTGGGGCGCTTCCGGGTCAATATCTTCCAGCAGCGCGGCACCATCGGCGTCGTCCTCCGCGTCATCCCGTTCAAGATCCAGACGATCGAGCAGCTCATGCTCCCCAAGGTGCTGGAGAAGATCGCCGGGGAGCAGCGAGGCCTCATCCTCGTCACCGGCACCACCGGCTCGGGCAAGTCGACCACCCTGGCGGCGATGATCGACCACATCAACGCCACCGAGACCTGCCACATCATGACGATCGAGGACCCCATCGAGTTCCTCATCCGCGACAAGCGATCGATCGTGAACCAGCGCGAGGTGGGCGTCGACACCATGAGCTTCGGCCAGGCGCTGAAGAGCGCGCTGCGCCAGGACCCGGACGTCATCCTGGTGGGCGAGATGCGAGACCTCGAGACGATCGAGACCGCGCTCACCGCGGCCGAGACCGGCCACCTGGTCATGTCCACCCTCCACACCCTCGACGCCACCGAGACCATCAACCGCATCATCTCGGCGTTCCCGCCCTACCAGCAGAAGCAGGTCCGGCTCCAGCTCGGTTCGGTGCTGAAGGGCGTCATCAGCCAGCGGCTCGTCCCCCGCGCCGACG
>DATJZG010000178.1:0-67146 GCA_035499295.1 Anaeromyxobacteraceae bacterium | reverse complement strand
CGGGCGGGGTCGCTCTCTTTGAGTGAAAGTCGGCGAGAGCGCCGCCGACACCCTGTCGGCCAGCGCCTTAACGCGCCGCAGGGAGTGGTCGGCTGGCCCCCGCTTGTCCGGAGTCACCAGGCTCAGCAACGTGACCTGGTGTTTGTCGGGTGACGCGCACCAGCTTGACGGACGTGATCCAAGGCCGTAACTGAACAGGCAAGCCGCGGTCACCACGGAGGTGGGTGGATGGAGAACTTCGAGGCGATTACCCGGTTCCCGCCGACTTCGGTGGCATTCAGGCTCGGGGTCGCCCTGGCCATCGGCATGCTGGTCGGCTTCGAGCGCGAATCCGCCAGCAAGGATGCAGGCATCAGGACCTTTGGCCTGACGGCCATGCTGGCGGCCGTGACCGTCATGATCTCCCCCGCCTTCTGCATGGTCGCTCTGGCTGGCGTGATCGTCCTGGTTGCACTCTTCAACGTAAACAGCATGACCAGCAACCATTCCCTGGAAATTACGACAGCGGCCGCGCTGCTGGTCACCTTCGCTCTTGGCGCTCTGGTCGGCCTTGGACACAGTTTCACCCCCGTGGCGGGAGCGATTCTGATGACCCTGCTGCTCGCGTGGAAGGTCGAGCTGAGGAGGTTTGCCGGCGGGGTAACGTTGGCTGAGCTGCGCAGCGCGGTCCTGCTCGGCCTGATCGGGTTCGTGATTTACCCGATCCTTCCCGATCGGTTCATCGACAGGTGGCAGCTGGTGAACCTGCGCCAGGCGTGGGTAACCGTCGTGGTGATCGCCGGGATCGCCTTCGTCAACTATGTCCTACTCCGCCTGTACGGAAACCGGGGATTGCTCTGGACGGCCTTTCTTGGCGGACTAGTTAACAACAGGGCCGCTATCGCCGAACTCATGAACATCGTCGATGGAACGAGGATCGTGGGGGTGGTCTTGTTCGCAACCCTGGCCATGTTCATCCGCAACATCTTTCTCCTGGCTCTGTTCGCGCCCAAGGCTCTCTACATGGCGATTGGCCCGTTGCTGGCGATGGCGGTCGTCTCCCTGCTGGTACCGACCGGTAAGCGAAATGATGAACCAAGTCAGGAACTCAAATTGAGCTCCCCGATCTCCCTACGTCGGGTGCTTTACTACGGCATCCTTTTTCTCGCGATTCAGGTTGTCGGTACGCTGGCGGAACGTCTATTCGGGACAGGGGGGTTCATGGCCGCCAGTTGCATCAGCGGGATAGTCAGCAGTGCCAGCGCCACCGCAGCTGCCGCGAACCTCAGCGCCAACTTGAAGATCACCCCCGCCCTGGCCGGGACGGCCACCGTCATTGCCTCCATGGCCAGCCTGGTGACCAACCTGCCCCTGATCTTCAAGCGGGTGACGCGCCTAGTCTTGTTCAAGGTGACCTTCTCCACCGCCCTGCAGGTCGCCCTAGGAATCGCCGTGCTCGCCGGCCAACGCTTCCTGTTTCACTTCTGAGAGCATCTTATGGGTGGGACCTTGGCGGCCGATGCGATCGGGTCCCGGACTGGGCCGCGTTGCCGCTCTCGTCCGCGATGGAAAGCTCGACAAGGCCGAAGGCTCCGCTCGCTCCCTCCTCGAACGCTTCCCAGGCGAACACGAAGGGCATGATCATCTCGGCATGGTCTATGAGGCCAGGGGCGGTCCGAAGACCAGCCCCAGGCTCTTCAGAGGGCGAGAAGGGATCCTAACGCCCTATCTGCCAGCGCAGGGGAACCCGCATTCCTGCGTTTCGTGATGCCACAGGTGGTGCCACGACGCAGGTCCCTCGAGTGTACTGTTCGGCTCCCGTGTCCTACCGCCACCAGGACTCAACGAACGGCACTCCCCTCCGTTGTTAATCTGGCCGAGTCCCGCGCAGTCTTAGCGGAACCTTGACCACGCCTGGGTGCAGGTCAAGGTTTCGCATTAAACATTGACCACTCGCACTGGTCGGTGGAGGTTCCTACTGATGGCCCGCTATGAGACTCGCTCCTGGCCTGCCGACCCTTCGGCACCTGGCGGTAAGTCCGAACGCAGGGCGTTCAGCTACCGGGCCTTCGTGCCAGACCCGATCGCGGACACCCAGCTCGCGCTGCCGTCGAGCGTCGCGGCCGCGGTCTCCCGCGCCGAGCGGGCGGTCGACGCGTTGAATCGCGACCCGCCACGGCTGGCGAGCCTAGAGGTTCTCGCCCGCCGGCTGCTCCGCGCCGAGTCCTTGGCGTCGTCCCGGATCGAAGGGCTCGTCCTGTCCCAGCGCCGCCTTGCCCGGGCCGAGGCCGAAGAGGCCGATACCCGCGATGAGACCGCCCGGTCCGTGCTGGGTAACGTCGCTGCCATGGAACACGCGGTTGCCCTGGGGGCCGATGCGAGGCCGCTCCGGCTGCGCGACCTCCTCGAGATCCACCGCCTCCTGATGCTCGAAACGACCATGCCCCAGATCGCTGGCGAGCTCCGCCATCGGCAGAACTGGATTGGCGGCAACGCGTACAATCCGGGACGTGCCGACTTCGTTCCGCCCCCGCCCGAGCGGGTGAAGGACCTCATGAACGACCTCGTGGCGTTCATGAATCGAACGGACCTGCCGCCCGTCGTCCAGGCCGCGATCGCCCACGCCCAGTTCGAGACCATCCACCCGTTCGCCGATGGCAACGGCCGCGTCGGCCGCGCCCTCGTACACGTCGTCCTGCGCCAGCGTGGCCTCGCTCTCCGCTACGTGCCGCCCGTGAGCCTCGTGCTGGCGGCGGACGCGAAGGCTTACGTCGCTGGCCTGACCGCGTTCCGGGAAGAGCGCCCCGAGGCTTGGATGCTGCTCTTCGCAAGAGCGATCGAGCGAGCCGCTGCGAAGGCCAGCGAACTCGCGAAGAGGCTTGCCGATCTTCAGGAGCGGTGGCGAGACCGCGCTGGCCGCCCGCGCCGCCACTCCAGCGCCGAGGCCCTCATCATCGAGCTCCCCGCGCACCCGATCGTCACGGTCGCGACCGCCCTAAAGGTCATTGGTCGGTCAAAGCAGGCCGTGAACGAGGCCATTGCCTTCCTCGCCGACAAGGGCGTTCTCCATCCAATCACGCTCGCGAAGCGAAACCGCGCCTGGGAGGCTCGGGAACTCTTCGACGTCATCAACGATGTCGAACGCGAGCTCGCAACGCCCTCCGACGAGGACGTTTCCCCGCGCCCCGCTCCTCGCCGGAAGACCTCTTCAAGACGCTGAGCGGCTGCTTCAGACTGCGTGCTTGGAGGAACCGGCCGCGCTTCAAGGCAGGACGGGGCCAAGACCCGACCGGCCCGAGCCGCCTCCCGTTCTCCATAGGTGCCGATTCGCGTGGACTGGCGTCGCCTGCCGAGGAGAAGGACGGGACCCGAAAACCGCTGGGCCGCAGGGCGTTCCTGAAGAGGGGCGTACCCCGTCGGCGGATTATCACTCTACGTCCCAGCGCTTTCGAGTCCCGTAACACCCCGCCATTCTCAAGGGCTCGAAGGTACCGTCCTTCGGGCCTTTTCTTTTTCGGTCTCGACCACCGCTGGTTCCGCCTCCACGCCGCCTCCGCCGTTCACGGCCACTTCCGGGTGGAGTGGAATCACCCTGCCCGCGCGCAGCGAGACCCTGAGTTTCAGCACGGCGTCGCAGCGAGCCTCCCAAGCCGGGGTCCGGTACAGGTCCGAAGGCATCGGCCGGCCGGTGAGTGATGCTCTGATGGATGTCCTTCGACGCGCCGCCGTCCAGGCCGAGCGAGATGAAAGTGCGCCGACTGTCCGCCGCTTCTTAAGACCGAGCCGCTCCAGGTCTTCGCGGAAGTCCTCCGGCGCCTTTCGAACGTCCTTGTGCGTACCGTTTATGGTCGGGATGATGAGGTCATCGGCCCGGGGCGACCCGCTCATCCGCTTCCGCCAACCGGTCAGCTTCCAGGCCGCCAGCACCCTCGCCAAGGTCGGATGAGGGACGGAGGATGTATCCTCCGCGCCCAGCGCGACGGCGCACAAGTTGCCCAGGGTCTTCGTTGCCTCGGTCCGCCCCAACCACGAACAAGCCAAGAAATCTTTGAGAGCCGCGGGGTTGGCCGTCTACCGCGCCGCCGCTTCCCCGGCGCATCCTTTGCATCCGCTCAATATCTGCCGCGGGAGGCGCCTGCGGGCTGGTCACCGAAGGATGGTGTCTATGAGTTCGACGAACTGCTGGGAGCACAAGAAGTGCGGCCGTCAGCCCGGCGGCCCGAAGGTGGCAGAACTTGGAGTCTGTCCCGTCACTACTTCGACTCGTTCCAACGGGCTCAACCACGGACATAACGGCGGGAGAGCCTGTTGGGTCATCAGTGGGAGCCTGTGCGGCGGCAAGGTCCAGGGCAGCTTCGCCTCGAAGATGACCAACTGCGCGGCGTGCGATTTCTACGTCGCGGTGAAGGCCGAGGAAGGGAACACGTACGTCAACTCGTCGGCCCTCTTGAAGGTGCTTGCGACCTGACACAGCAGCGCAGAGGTAGAGCAACAACTCAGCCCAGAGGCTTACCCGATAGCCGGGTCGGCAGCTACTTCAGCGGAACCATTGCCAGAAAAGGACGAGCACCCCGGTCGCGGAAGGCGTTCCGAAGACCTGCTTGCTGTATTTGGCGAGCAAGCGAGGCAGGTAGATATCAAGGTTGTCCGCTCGGTTGTCGGTGTACCGGGACGCCACGTCCGTGAGAGGGCAGCGCCACCGGTTTGCAACCGAAGATCCTTCACGAACACCAGGGCCTTCGCGGGCTGCACGGTTCAGTTCTGAGGAGCCGCCGCCCGTGGTGGCGTCTGGAAGAGCGGCACGGGCCCAGCCTCGATGACAACCAGAAGCGCATGAGACCCGGGGGCAGAAATAACGCGGACAAGTAGCGGCAGGGCCGTCAGGTTCTCGACCGACAGAGAATGGACCGGCTGTTCGGGAAATACAGCAGAGTCCGTCCCTCTTGCCGCGATGTCGAGGACGGCAAGGGAGGTAGTCATGCATCACCCTTACTGCTTCCCCTGCACCTGCGCCACGAAGCCCCGCTCGCCTTCATTTTTGGCTATAGCCACGCCGTCGAAGTCAGGCTCTCGTGCCAACACCTGGCGGTCCCGCCACCGAGCGGAGCTGAGCCCCGTGGCGGAGCATGGCAGGTACGACTAGCCGGTGCGCAACCGGCACGAAGTGAGCGCGGCATCCGAGCGGCGCCGGACCGGCATGCGGCTCGGCATGGTGCTCCATCACAGGAGGGCCGCCCTCGGGTGGCGCCGCCAAATCGGCCGCCGCTTCGGCATCGAGAACGGCCAGCACGTTCTGAAGCTGCTCGATAGACGCGACGATGGCCGCCCGCAACTCGGCCGGGGGCCACCGACCGGCGCCGTACTTGGCAAGCCATTCGCGGAGCGTTCGGTCTTCATGCCCCCCGGAAAAGGTCACGCCGGGGTCCCAAAGTAAAAATGGGGCCGGACCTTTACGCCGACACGCTCCTAGTGCTAGCCCAATCTGTCGAGGCCGCTCCCACCCCACTCCTGCCAGCCCGCACGCAGCAGGTCACCGCCTGCCGCCCCCTGCCGACTGGTGACAAGCGCGTGTCGATGGAGGCGGTCCGTAGTGTCTCGTTTCAGCTCCTATAAGAAGTGCTAGTGGTCGAGACCAGTCCCGGTTCACGCTTCGGAGGCATCAATGGCCCGTGTAGTCGAGAGCGCAGAGCACGAGCGCCTGACGCAGGCGCGGGAGCATGGGGTCGCGTGGCGCAAGTGGGGGCCGTACCTGTCCGAACGCCAGTGGGGAACCGTCCGCGAGGACTACAGCCCGAACGGCGACGCCTGGAACTTCTTCACACACGACCACGCGCGCTCCCGCGCCTATCGCTGGGGCGAGGACGGCCTTGGCGGCATCTCGGATGAGAAGCAACGGTTGTGCTTCGCGCTCGCCCTTTGGAATGGGAGAGACCCCATTCTCAAGGAGCGAGCCTTCGGCTTGAGCAACAGCGAGGGGAACCACGGGGAGGACGTGAAGGAGTACTACTTCTACCTCGACTCGACGCCGACCCACTCGTACATGAAGTACCTCTACAAGTACCCGCAGGCGGCCTTTCCCTACCGCGACCTCGTGGAGACAAATCGGCGGCGCACCCGCGGCGAGTTCGAGTACGAGCTACTCGATACCGGCGTTTTCGACGGCGATCGCTACTTCGATGTCTTCGCCGAGTACGCCAAGGAGTCGCCCGACGACATTCTGATCAAGATCACGGCTTTCAACCGCGGCCCGGACGAGGCCGAGCTGCACCTCCTGCCCACCCTGTGGTTCCGCAACACTTGGGCGCCCTGGCTGACCCGCCGCACCGATAAGCCCGGGCTTCGGCAGTTCGCTCGAGCCGCAGGCACGAGTACAGTCGCAGCGACTCATCCCGAGTTAGGCACCTTCCATCTTCACTGCGAGGGTGCGCCTCCGCTGCTGTTCACCGAGAACGAGACCAACCACGCCCGGCTGCACCTCGACTATCCGGATGTCGGACCCTACCTGAAGGATGGGATCAACGACTACATCGTCCAGGGTCGCCCGGAGGCGGTGAACCCGGAGCGGATCGGCACCAAGGCGGTTGCGCATTACAGACTCAAGGTCGCCCCCGGGAAATCGGCCACCGTCCGCCTTCGTCTCGTTGCCCAGGAGGACGGCGTGCCACGGAAGGAGGCCAGGCGATCCGCAACTCCCTTCGGAAGGGTCTTCGAGGAAGCGTTTGCAGCCCGCGAGAGGGAGGCGGACGAGTTCTACAGGTCGGTGATCCCACCTTCGATCTCTTCGGAAGTGGCGAGCGTCATGCGCCAGGCTCTCGCGGGGATGCTCTGGTCCAAGCAGTACTACTACTGGGACGGCGATGCCTGGCTGCGGGAGCATTACGCGCATCCCCTGCACCACGGCAAGGAGACCTTCCGGAACCGGGACTGGTTCCACATGGTGAACAACGACGTCATCTCCATGCCCGACAAGTGGGAGTACCCCTGGTACGCCGCTTGGGACCTCGCCTTCCACACGCTGCCCCTTTCGATCGTCGACCCTGACTTCGCCAAGCAACAGATGCAACTCATGCTTCGCGGCCTGTACCTCCACCCCAGCGGCCAGCTCCCGGCCTATGAGTGGAACTTCAGCGACGTGAACCCGCCAGTGCATGCCTGGGCGACGCTCTTCCTGCACCGCACCGAGCAGGCGCTGCGGGGCGAGGCCGACTACGACTTCCTCAAGTCGGCGTTCAACAAGCTCCAGCTGAACTTCACCTGGTGGGTGAACCGCAAGGACCGGTTTGGCAAGAACGTCTTCGAGGGCGGCTTCCTGGGCCTCGACAACATCGGCGTCTTCGACCGTAGCGCGCCGTTGCCGACGGGAGGTCACCTGGAGCAAGCGGACGGGACCGCCTGGATGGCCCTCTTCACCCAGACCATGCTGGAGATCGCCCTCGAGCTCGCTTGCCGGGACCCGACGTACGAAGACATGGCGTTGAAGTTCGCCGAGCACTTCCTCTACATCTCGGCTGCCATGAACCGACCAGGTGCGGACGGCATGTGGGACGAGGAGGACGGTTTTTACTACGACCTGCTGCGACTACCGGATGGGAGCGCCAGGCGCCTCAAGGTGCGCTCGATGGTGGGCCTGCTTCCCCTCTGCGCGACGACGGTGATCGAGAAGTTTCAGCGGGAGCGAGTCCCCTCAGCGCTCTCCGGGTGGCGTCTGCGTCTCGAGCAGATGCCGGAGCTCCTGGCGTCGATCCATCCCACGGGGCCGGGTCACTTCGGCGTCGCCGAGCGGGGCATTGCCGCCCTCCTTAACCCGGAGAGGTTGCGGCGAGTCCTCGCGAAGATGCTGGACGAGAACGAGTTCCTGGGCCCCTACGGGATCCGCTCGCTCTCGAAGTTCCACGAGAAGAACCCCTACGTCCTGCGGATAGGTGGACAGGAGTACCGGGTTGACTACATGCCGGCGGAGTCAAACACCGGTATGTTCGGCGGCAACTCAAACTGGCGCGGACCGATCTGGATGCCCGTGAACGCACTGATCATCCGAGCGCTGCTGCACTTCTATCTGTTCTATGGCGACAGCTTCAAGGTGGAGTGCCCGACCGGCTCGGGCCGGTTGATGAACCTCTTCGAGGTGGCGAAGGAGATCTCAGATCGCCTCACCCGCATCTTCCTGCGCGGCGAGGGCGGCTGCCGCCCACTGTACGGAGGTACCGAGAAGTTCCGGAGCGATCCCCACTGGCGCGACTACGTCCTCTTCTACGAGTACTTTCACGGGGACAACGGCGCGGGCCTCGGGGCAAGTCACCAGACGGGGTGGACCGGGTTGATCGCGAAGCTGATCCAGCTCTTCGCGTCGATTGACGCGGAGAGGGCTCTTGGGCTCGGGCTGAGCTCCCAGTTCGTGTCGACGGGGCCGTCAGCCGCGGTGACACCGGGCGCTCATGTGGGGACACACGCGACGAGCCCGACTCGCTAGGAGTGACAACCAAGACCGCGGACCGGTGCGCAGGATGGTCGCTGCGCCCAGTGTTTTGCGAGCGAGGCCGAAGCAGGCGGTCTTGTCGCCGGCAACTTGAGTCCGCTCAAGGCTACGGGCCCGTCCTGATTCTCCTGTCCGCAGTCGTGGCGACGGGCGTCGGGCCCTTCACCAGTCGAAAAAGTAGGCTAGCCCCATACCGATCTCGTACTTGTAGAACTCGGAAGCGGCCGGCCCCGAGAGCGTAGCTTGATACCAAGCCGAAACGGACAGCGACTTCTGCCGATCGGTGAACAGGCCCATCAAGCCCTTCATGAGCGGAACGAAGGTTCCGCTGACGAAGTCCCATCCGAGCCGAGTATCCAGCGCAACGTACGCGCGACCGGGTAGGTTCGCGGCGAAGATGGGCTCCACGTAGAGCACGCTGAGCTTTGGATAGCCGCTCGTGGAGCCGAAGGACCGGATCCACACCACTTGCGTGGTAAACGAGAGCCACCGAGCGAGCGCGGTGCCTACAGCGTACGCCGGCACGAGTGCCCAAGGACCGCCAACCGGCGGAGAGGAGGCAGTTTGCCACTGAAGGCCGAGCGACAGGTATTGCCGCACGCTGCCCGTGCCATCGAAGTTCCAGGCGAAGGCCGTGGTCACTGCACCCAATCCGTACTGGGTCGGTGCCCCAGGCGCGTAAGGGTAGAGGGCCGTCACGGGTACCTTCACTTGCAGAGCAAACTCGCTTCCATTCCCGAATACGAACTGGGGGTTGAAGAGGAGACGCCCTCCATTCGCCTGGGCTAGCAGGGACTGATAGCTGTCGAATTGGAGAAGAATCTGGCTCCGCGAGAAGGCCACCGAGTCTAAGCCCTGCAGGATTTCCAAGACTTCTCGGACGTTCTCCTGGCGGGTCATTTCCTCTAGTTGGTCGACGACCACTGCCGCCTGGGCCGCCGCGCGGAAGTCGCTTGCGCGGCATTCTGGGGAGAGCAGCGTCTCGCTGGTCTCTAGACAGTCCAGCAGCGGCCCTGCCTGAGCAGGTACTCTGGAACAGATCCTTTCCACGTCGACGGCGCACGCCTTTCGGACCGCTGCGATACGGTCTCGCGCGTCACCAATCCGACCGATCTCTGCCTGACAAGGGCTCGAGAGGTCCAAGAGGTGCTGGCTCAGGCACCCCAACACCCTCCCGCCCCCCGGCTCAACCGTGGGACAGTAACGGTCTACGTCGGTGCGGCAAGCCTGGCCAAAATCTCTGATGAACCGTCGTGCCTTGGCGATGTCCTCTTGGAGCTTTTCGCGACACGGCTCGCCCAACTCGGATTCATGCTCCCGGAGACACCTGGAAACGCGCCCGGACCCGGGCTTGATCTCAGGACAGAGCCGCTTCACGTCATCGCCGCAGACGTCTACCACCCGCGGAGCAAGCGGCTCGATATCGGAAGGACCTAGCGAGGCTCCACCTCGAACGGCCGCCGGGAGGGCAGCACAGACGAGCGCTACGCCGATCGCGGGGGGAAGTGACTTCATGGAGCCCCTTTCTGAACGCACGTCCTATCGCGCTGTCTGCGCGACCTGGCCCCATGCGAGCGGTCGCTGGAGGGCGCCTTCCGATGCTTGATCCCCTTTGCGGGCGCCCTTCTCGGGATGGTTCATCAGCGCGGCGGCCGAAGATCCTCGCGCGAGCCAAGGAAGTATCGTCCATCGAACACGCCTCTCAGCCACACCGACCACGCCGGACCGCTCGAGAAGGGCAGGCCGGGTGGGTACAGCACCTGCGTGGACGCCGGGAGACCCACGGAAAATCCGAGCTGGATCTGGCCGGCAAACGTAAGCTGGGTGGCGAACGTCCGGAACGGGGTCCACTCTAGGACCGGGAACTCGAGCTGGACGGACTTGAACTGGACGACCGCCCACTGCGGGGTGCCATCGGGCAAGGTACCAGCGGGCACGGTGCCCACGAGCTCTGTCAAGAAGCCGAACAGGATGACCCTAGCCTCGCGTCCCACGATCACCTGGAAGACTCCGGCGCCTGTGTTGAAGCTCCGCTCGTAAGGAATGAGGCCGCCGCTCGCTGCCTCGACGCCGACCTTGCTGAGCGCCGCGGGTGAAGTCAGCGCGAGGACCGGCCCAAGAATGACCATGTCTCCCGGGATCACCCAGAACGGGAGACGAAGCCCAAGGCTCAGACCGGTTCGAGCCGGGGCGCGGGGAAACAGGGCGGCGGTGCCAACGGTCGCGCACCCCGGCGCGTTTCCGCACTCATTTCCCTGCGACGTCTCGGCTTCGAAACCCGCTTCGATGAAGGCGATGCCGGTCCCGATGGACCCGGTGAGCCCCTCTGCACCGAATCCGAGCCGCAATCCGGCGCCCACGCTTCCCGTGCCGGAAGTCCCCGCGACCGAGCCCCATTGGACGCCTCCGGCCAGCGCGCCGTAGACACCCACGAACGGCCCGAGCTCGTCGCGGAACCGAGGCAGGTGCACATGATTCGGCCCCTTGGCCGGCCTCGGCATCCGTTGCAGGGGGTCGACAAAGTACGGCCCTATCGTGCTGGGCCAAGTGGGTTTGGGCTGCGTCTCCTCGTTGCAAGAGTCGAAAGCCAGCGAGGTCGCGGCCGCTTGTCCCGACGGCCTTGCCAGTTGTCCCAACCGGTCGCCGGGGCGCAGGGCGCCCGCCAACTGCCGCAAGCTGTCGGCGACCGCGAGCGACGCCCGTTCCAGGTCGGCCGGCGTCATGTTGGCATCGCCAAACGCCTCCACCGCCCTGCCGGCCCAGTCGACGGAGTCGAGCCCGAACTCGTTGTAGTAGTCGTGCGTGCCCTTCCGCCAAGCGGCCGCGCCCCAGGTCCCCACGTCGTGGCCCGCCGAGTAGATGTCCTCGAGCCAGTGGAGCGAGTAGCCCTCGAGTGCGAGCACGTCGCGAGCGACCTGGGCGCGCTGTTCGGCGGTGGTCTCGCCGGATGCGAGCATCTGCGCCAAGCCAAGGGCAGCGATGTGGTACTGGCCGTAGAGGCCGAGGGCGTTGAGTGGTGCCCCTTCGTTCACGCACGAGGCGACGTATGCCGCGAGATCCTCTCCCTCACGTGGAAGGAGAAAGTGGGCGTTGTTCGCCCCGGCCCGGGTAGCGTACTCGGGGTCAGCCACCTGGAGCTTGAGGTTGTTGGTCGCTGCGGCCTGAAGCCTTTCCTGCCGCGAAGCAGCTTCAGCAAGGGCTTCCTTGGTTTCTGCGCTAACCCGGGCGACATCGAGGATCCAGTCGCTCGTGAGGACCGAGTCGACAACCTGGTTCGGGCTGCAGGAGTGATCCCCGGCGATCGCCGGGAAGGCGGCGAAGTCGATGCACGCGGGCCTCAATCCCTGGTCGCCCGCTGAAAGACTCTCGCAGACCTTCCGCGGCAGCTTCAGACGCGCGGCCTTCCAAAGAGTCTCGAGCGTCGCCCGGTCCGTGGGCGACAGCCGGGCGATGGCCGCGGCCGCGATGTCACGATGCTCGGGGTAGATCCAGGCCGATGCGGCATCTGGAGCAAGCAAGAAAACCAACAGGATCGCCGCGCCAGGCGCAATCCCGAATCTGCGAGTAGCGCAGTGCATCGATCCCCTCCCAAGCTCCCGGGCCAACTCCCCAGGTGGGTTTCGGAGCAGTCGCTCTTGCGGCTCGACAAACTCGGGCTGGCCAGTATCGACGGCAGGTCATATCACGATTCGAGAGGCCGATTGGACCCGCCGTTCCTCGCCCCAACAGGTCCGCGAATCCTTGCAGTCCTACAGCTATTCGAGGTGGGTCGTCAGGCAAGGTCCCGAGCCGGAAGGATGGGTATGCCGAACACGAGAGCAACACTCGAGGCTCTGCTCCTGGAGAGGTCGCTGACGGACGCGGAAGCGGCTTGGAGTCGCCTGGCCACTGCGAGGCGCACCCGCCGCGGGGGCGTCGCGGCTCCGCAGGCCCGGTCGTCGCAACCGGTGATGGGCGAGACCAGATCAGCAGCCCGGGTCGCACCCTCCCCGTCCAGCCACCAAGCTGGGATCGTCCCCCGATTTTTCGTAGCCTCAGGTTCCGCTGCCCGCCCCGGCCAGAGGACAACCTAGTCGCCCGGACGGGGCCTCCGCTCACTGCGCGCGCAAGGACTCGACTAGTGCCTGCAGGTTCTGAGGCTCGACGCGGATGATGCCGCCCCGGGGGCTATCGATGTCCGCGATGAGAAACAAGGTCACGGACAGTGCGATCGGAAGGATCAGGAAGAGTATCGCCCTCCTTCCGTGAGCACCGTAGCCGACGAGCAGGTTGCAGAAGACGGCGATGGCGACCATGAGCGCCCACGCCCCTCTCGGTATCCGGTTCCACCAGGCGGCTTGCGTGTACCCCTGGGAGTTCAAGACGTCGTTCATGCCCGACACGACTAGTGCGGCGACCTGCGTCTGTTGTGCCGAGCCGTAGGCCGCGGCTACCGACCACATCTCGGCTTGCAGTCGGGCCGTTCGCGAATCGATCTGGTGGAGCGGACCAGCATCGCGAGTCGTGTAGTAGAGGATGCGCTGATCGAGATAGCTTCGCAGCAGGCTGCGCACCCTTGCGCCATCCACGCCCGGCATCAGGTCTGCGCGCACGTACTCCGTCCCGATCGCATTCGCCTCTTGCTCTTCGTAGCTCTTTCGCTGGTCGTAGCGGCCGACGGCCATCGAAAAGGTGAAGCCGATGATGAGACCGAGTAGCGTCAAGGTTCCGCCGAGGACGAATGTGAAATCGTCAGCTTCGCCTTCGTCCCTCTTCTGGCCCCTGCTGAACCACCTTCCCAGCCAGGCCGACATCCAGAGGACGCCAAGAGATGCCACCAGAACGATAACCGGCTTCTCGAGCAAATCGGCCATCTTCCTCACCTTTGTTGGGCTATGGGTGACCTGGTCTGAGATTTGCGCACGAACCCGCGCGCGCACATCGGCAGACGCAAACGAGCGGGGCACGTTGAGCGAGTACCGCGCCGGCACCGGCAGTCGTCGAGTGGATGAGCTGATACGCCGGTCACCGGGATCGCGTGGGTCATGTCAACCTTCGGGCTCCCCCGGGGCGGCCGGCCAAACACGGCAGGCGACAGAGCATACTGCCCCTGGGCGCGGCAACGCTTGACACGAGGGGCGCCAGCCCCTCACCCCCCCTCACTCCTGCAACCAGCCGACGGCCCGATCCTCCGGGCGGGCCGGAGAAGAAGCCAGGGAGTGAGAGGCTGAGCGAGGTTGCCCGGGCCGCGGGCGCGTTCTTCCAATGGTGTTCACGGTACCAGCGCGGAAGGGAGCCCCGATGAAGTTCAGAGACCGGCTTCTTGAGCATCAGCTCGTCGGAGTGCGCTTCGCCCTCAACGCGGCGCTGGTCGTCTCGCTTACGCTCAAGGCAATCGCCGACACGTACCCGATATGGGCCATTGCCTCCATGATCGCCTGCTTGGGCAGCGAACAACGGATGCGACCCGGCATCTCGTCCTCTCGGTGATGGTTTGTGGGCTCTTCGCCCCCTCCCGAAAGGCGCCCCGTCAACCGCGCGGGAGCTGGAGCTTCGCAAGGAGCGCATCGTAGCGGGGGTCACCTCGAAGAGGCTTCAGGAACGGGTCGTACTTGACGTACACGAGCCCAGCGTCGCGATGGTCCGCGGCGACCTTGAGCCATTCGAACGCCTTGTCGATCTCGCCCCGCCAGGCGTACACCTCCGACACTTGGTAGGCACCGGCTACGACCGACGGCCGCGCCAGGATCACGTCCAGGCTCTTTCTCGCCTGGGCGGGGTCGCCGCTCGCTTGGTTGACCATCGCGTCCCCCACCTCGACGAAGAATGGGTTGCTCGATCGGTGGAAGGCGGCTCGAGCCTCGGGCAGCCGGCCCTGGAGCAGCAGCGCGAACCCGAGGTTGCGCGCCCCCCGCCCGTGGCTGGGCGCGATCTCCAGGCTCCGCCGGGCCGCCGCCTCGGCCTGCTCGAGCCTTCCGGTACCGAGGTAGACAGCGCTCAGCATCACCGGGATATCCGGCGAGAGTGGGTCGAACGCCGCCGCCTGCTGGAACGCCACGATGGCCTCGGGCAAGCGGCCTACCGTGGCGAGCATCGTAGCGTGCATGGCGATCACGTCGGGGTTCTGGGGGCTGAGCGCCCGGGCCCTCTCCATGTCCGCCTCCGCCCCGGCGCGATCGCGGAGGAAGGCCTGGCGGATCAGCGCCCTGGCGCGAAACGCCTGGCCGACGTCCGGTCCGAGCGCGACCGCCTTCTCGGCAGCCTCTACGGCCTCCGCGAACTCCTTCGCCCCGCCGTCCGGGCCGCCTCCCTGATCTGCGTGCCAGAAGCGGGCCGAGGAGAGCGCAGCCCAGGCGAGCACGTAGTGGGGCTCTATCTCGACTGCCTGCCGGAGGACGCCGACCGCGTCCCCGTAGGCCTCCGCGGTCCCTTTCGCCAGGTAGGCCAGGCCCAGAAGGTACTCATCGTGAGCTCGCGGATCGATGATGCGCTTGGGCTCGGAGGCCATGGGGAGCAGCTTGAGCCGGAGCGCCGTCACCACCGCTCGGGCGATCTCCTCTTGGACCGAGAAGACGTCGGTCATCTCCCGGTCGAACTCCTGGGACCATAGGTGGGTGCCGCCAGCGGCCTCGACGAGCTGCGCGGTGATCCGCACGCGCGGCCCAGCCTTGCGAACGCTACCCTCGAGAAGGTTGGCGGCGCCGAGCTTCTGCCCAATCGACCTCAGGTCCTCGCTCTTGCCCTTCATCGAGAAGGATGAGGTGCGGCCGATGACCTTCAACCCCTGGACCTGGGCGAGCGCGTTCAGGATTTCCTCGGCGATTCCGTCCGAGAAGTACTCCTGCTCCTTGTCGGAGCTGAGGTTCGCGAAAGGAAGCACGGCTATCGACGGGACCTGCGGTGCCGCCTCACTCGTGCCTCCTGGCCGCACCTCGCTCCGCCGCCATGCCGCCCCTGGCCACACGAAGAAGTAGACGAGTCCCGGCGCGGCGGCCAGGAGCCCGAGCGCGAGCAGCAGCAGGACGACGCGAGATGGAGACGTCGCGCCCCCGCCCCCCGCCGCTGGCGCCGGTGCAGTCCGGATGATTCCTCGCGTGGAAAGGTCGAAGATCCAGGACAGGATCACCGCGACCGGGAACCCCGCCGCAAGGAATGTCACCGCTGCCGTGAGCGTCCATTCCGGCAAGTGGTACGCGTGCATCACCGGCTCGATGACCTGGAGGATCGCGAACGAGGCGATGCCCCATCCCACCAGCGCGCGAAAGACGCGCCGCCGCCGCAGCTCGACGAACAGTTCCTGGAGGTTCCCCACGCCTCCTCCCTACGGAGCTCCTACCGAGGGCTCAGAGCGTGCCGCTCCCGGCGAGCTCTCTGAACAGGACCCGGTCAGCGAGGCGGTCTCTTCGCGACGCACGAAGGGAGCCTAGCAGCACCCGCGTGGGCCCGCACGCCCGATGGATGAGCCGGACAGGAGCATGCTCGGGGGTCGCTTCAAGTCGGCTGCCGTCTTGGGGGCCGCCGCCATCGTCCATTCTGGGCGCGAGCCATGAGACGGTGCGTGCAGAGGGCACCTCGCCACCCGCGGGACGGGCCAGGTGGCGCGGCAGAGCCGGGCGATGAGACCCGACCTGGCGGCCGTGGCGTGCGCGCGGGGGACGGCGACGCCGGCTACGCGGTGAGGGCCCTTGCGTAGGCCAGGTTCCAGAGGCTACGCACCTCGCCGCTCAAGGCGAATGGTTGCACCTCGACGCGGACGGCGTCGCCCTCCGCGCGGGAGACCTTGGTGGTGACCCAGAGCTTGAACGGCCGGGGCTGGCACTCCAGGGTGGCCTCGACGAGGTGATTCTCCGGCAGGTGCTCCTTGCCGAACATGAGCAACCCATTGGTGGCGATGGCCGCCGCGGTGTAGCGCCGCGGCTTGTGGGCCAGGTTCACCAAGACGCCGAAGTTCACGCGGCGCTGTCCCGGGGCGAGGGCCGTGGCCGGCTGTTCCACCACCGATGGCACGTCGCGACCGGTCTCCTGTGGCTCGAAGGCGGCCACGAACTCCGGGATGCCCTCGATGATGCGGGCCAAGGCCTGCAGCTCGCCCGGTCCTCGGAGCGCACGCACGCTCGCCAGGTGCGCGCTCGAAACCTCCGGCTGGCGGCCGAGGAGGGCCACGACCTGGTCGGAGGTTTGGACGACCTCCAAGAGCCCCGCGTCCTGGCAATTCGCGTGGCCCTGGTGATGGAGGGCGATGATCTCGCTCACGAGCCCAGGGAGGTTCCACCGCGCCGCCATGGCGGCACCCAGGGTTACATGGTGGCGATCCACCAACTCGGACCAGAACTCGATCGGCTGCCGCTCGCCGCGATCGTTCTTAAGGGTCGGCTCGAGGGTGGCGATCGCGACCACCTTCCCGAAGTCGTGGAGCAGGCCGAGGACGAAGGCCTCTGGGCTTCGGAGGCCTCGAAGGCGGGCCAGTTCCTCGCAGAGCACGGCCGCGGCGACGCTCTCGATCCAGGTTCTCCGCTTCAACGCGCTCAGGGGGCCCGGCGCCAGGGCATGGGAAGCGAGGCCAGAACTCAAGGCGAGGCGCGTCACATCCCGGGCACCCACGAGAGCAATGGCCTGGCCGAGGTTGGTGGTCACCGGTCCCCGCCGGAATCGAGCGGAGTTGGCGCACCGCAGCACGTCGGCGGTCAGGATCGGATCCGAGCTCACGATGCTGGCCACGTCCGCCAGCCCGAAATCGTTCGCCGCGACCACCTTCTGGAGCCGAACCGCGACCGCTGGGTACGGGGGAACGACGATGGCCCCTCGGGAGACGAGCTCGAGGAGGGCGCGGTCGGGTGGCAGAGTTGGAGGCATTGCCCTTGTTCGGTCTAGCGCCCTTGCGCGCGACGGCGCCAGGCGCTGCCTGTCCAGGCTGCCAGCTCGCGCGACCGTCCGCCAAATTCCCGCGGCCGCGAGGGACGGGGTTGCCGTCTCGCCAGCCCCCGGGGCGCTGTGCGAGCGTTCCCCACCGTTCCGCGAGTTGATCGAGATCAAACGCCAGGGCGATAAGCGAAACCTCGACAGGCGACCGCCGGGGGCGGCACACTCAAGGCTCGTGCCTTACTCCCCAGAGCCACTCGTTCGCGGCTCCCATCTCAAGGAGGACCTGCGTGCGCTCGAGGCTCTCGGCACCGGGCCGGCTGCCCGCATCCGCGCCAGCCTGAAGCCCGACTCGCTCCGGGCCATCGAGGAGGCCACGCGCATCGACTACCTCCCGCTCGCCTACAACATCGAGATGGCCGATGCGGTATACGCGCAGGCGAGCGGTGCGGGCTCCCGTCTGTGGGCAAGGACCTCCCTGCTCTCCTCTCTCGGCGGGCTCTTTCAGCCCTTGTTCGAGGCCGCAACGGCGCTCTTCCACCCCGCTCCGCCCCTCTTCTACAAGTACATCCCACGCGGATGGCTGCTGTCCTACCGCGGGTGTGGCGAGTTCTCCGTCGAGGAGCCAAGCCCGGGGCGGACGATTCTCATCGGGAACGGTTTGGCCCCGGCCATGTTCTGCGACTCCTATCTGACCGCGGTCTGCGGCACGTTCGAGGCCGTCTTCTCGCTCACCGAATTCGCGGGTGCCGCGAACTGCGTGTCGCGGGACAAGGACCGGTTGTCCGCCACTTGGGAGGCTGAGTGGCGCCCCCTGACGGACGGCTCCCGCTAGGGCCCCGTCCGCCGCGAGGCGTGAGCTCGAGTGTGGCGGGTGAGCGCCCTGTGCGGTCTTCCTGGAGGGCGGCGACCGGGCAAACGAACCCGCGCTGCGTTCGAGCGGGTGGGCCGCGTGGCACGCGAATACGCTGTTCACTCACGGGGCGTGTCGGGGTGTGTGCCTTCGATCTGTCTGGCACGGTCCTCACGGGAGCGGGCCGGGGTCCTTCTCTGGGGCGTCCGCGAAAGACCGCGCGTGCGACTACTGCTGGAAGCAATAGAGGCCGGCGTAGGGACCGCAGGTGTTGCTGCTCGCGCTCGTCCAGCCGGCGCCGGAGCTTCCGGAGAGCCCGTATAGCCCGCTCGCCGTGTCCGAGGACCAGTTGGCGCACTGGTACGAGGCGGGGTCGGATCCGTACGCCGTCCCGTCGATGCCGGTGCCCGTCCAGATCCACCAGCCCTCGTGGATGCTGCCCACCTCGTCCATGTCGATCCCGTGCAAGAGGGCGCCGCCGAGCAGGCCGGCCTTGCTCGTGGCCACCACCGTCCCGTCGGGGAGCCAGTACTGGGAATCGGCGATGCGGTCCGCCGCGTTCAGCACCCCGTAGAGGCTGAGGAACGCAAGATAGGTACCCGCAGGCAGCCTGCCGGCCGCCACGCCCGCGCTCGCTCTCTGCTGGCAGAAGCTGTCGGCGGTGGCAGCGCTGCCCGCGAAGTCGCTCCCCGAGTACTGGGCGCTGGTCATGAAGACCACCTTGCCTTCGAGGGGCGTCGCGACGACTTGTACGCCGGCCGACCGGTTGCCGCGGGCGTCCATGGCGCGGAGCGTGAGGTCGTAGCCTTGGCCACTCGCGAGCCCACTCAGGATTGTGGAGCTGTCCGGCCTGGCGATCTCCTGCGTCGTGAACCCGTCGCAGGTGCCGGCGCAGGTGATCTCGACGTGGTCGAAGTTTGCATCGCTGGGGTTGGTCCAGGCGAGGGCCACGCTCCCGCCCCCGGGGGTCGCGGTCACCGAGGTCACGTCCCCAGGGGGAGTATAAACGCCGGTGAGGCTGTGCATCGCCAGCACACATCCGTCGGTCGCCGTCACGTTGAAGTTGAACGGTCCGCCGCTCTCGCTGGGGGTGAAGTTGAACTGATAGGGGTTCGCGAAGGACGTCTGGATGAAGGTGCCCGCGTCCCCGTCGAAGTAGAAGGAGAGAGTGCCGGGGCCGGAGTAGCTCACGGCGACCGTGGCCGTGAACGGCAGGCCGGCCGACATCGTGAACGACCATATGGTCGGTATCGAATCGCCCGCGCACGGGCCGTTGGACCCGTTGCACACGTAGCTGGGCGAGCTGGCGCCCACCTGGACCCGGACGCCGCCGCTGGGGCAGTTGGGCCCCGCGGGCTCGGGCGTCACCACGGCGCTCTGGCCGTCGGAACCGTTCGCGCCGTTGCAGACGTAGCTCGGCGAACCGGCGCCGACTTGGACCTTGATGCCACCGTTGGCACAATTCGGACCGGCCGGCTCGGCGGTCACGCTGGCGCCCTGGCCGTCCTGTCCACTCGCGCCGTTGCAGATGTAGCTGACGGCGCTGGCGCCGACCTGGATCCTCACGCCGCCCTGTGCGCAGTTCGCTCCCGCGGGTTCGGGCGTCGCCACGGCGCTCGCGCCACTCGCCCCGCTGCTCCCAGCAGCACCGTTGCAGACGTAGCTCGGCGTTCCGGATCCGACCTGCACCTCGACGCCGCCGCTGGCGCAGTTCGGCCCGGGGGGTTCGGCGGTCACGCTCGCACTCTGCCCGTCCGACCCGTTCGCGCCGCTGCAGACGTAGCTGGGCGCCCCGGCGCCGACCTGCACCTCCACGCCACCGTTCGCGCAGTTGGCTCCCGCGGGCACGGGCGTCACCGCGGCGCTCGCGCCATTCGCCCCGCTGCTCCCGGCCGCGCCGTTGCAGACGTAGCTCGGCGCCCCGGTGCCGACCTCGACCTTCACCCCGCCGTTCGCGCAGTTCGCCCCGGCGGGCTCGGCGGTCACGCTCGCGCTCTGCCCGGCCGCTCCGTTCACCCCATTGCAGACGTAGCTGGGCGCGCCGGTACCGACCTGTACCTCGACGCCGCCGTTCGCGCAGTTGGCTCCCGCGGGCTCGGGCGTCACCACCGCGCTCGCACCGCCAGGGCCGGCAGACCCGTTCGCTCCGTTGCAAACGTAGCTGGAGGCCCCGGTTCCGACCTGGACCTTCACCCCGCCGCTTGCGCAGTTCGGCCCGGGGGGCTCGGCGGTCACGCTCGCGCTCTGCCCGGCCGCTCCGTTCGCCCCGTTGCAGAGGTAGCTGGGCGCGCCGGCGCCCACCTGCACCTCGAGCCCGCCGTTGGCGCAGTTTGCCCCCGCGGGCGTCACCACCGCGCTCGCACCGCCAGCACCGGCGGACCCGTTCGCGCCGTTGCAGACGTAGCTCGGCGACCCGGCGCCGACCTGGACCTTGACCCCGCCGTACGTGCAGTTCGAATCGGCGGGCTCGGGTGTCACCACCGCGCCCGCACCGGCGCTTCCGGCGCTCCCGGTCGCTCCGTTGCAGAGGTAGCTCGGGGCGGCGATTCCGACCTGGATCTGCACACCGCCGTTGGCGCAGTTGGCACCTGCGGCCTCTGGCGTCACCACCGCGCCAAGGCCCGCGCTTCCCGCGGCCCCGTTCAACCCGTTGCAGATGTAAGTCAGGGCGGCGGCGCCCACCTCGAGCTTGGCGCCGCCGTTGGCGCAGTTGGGCCCCGCCGGCTCCGCGGTAACGCTGGCGGCGATGCCGCCCGCTCCGTTGCAGACGTAGGTCGGCGCTCCGGAGGCGGCCTCGACCTTGACGCCGCCATTGGCACAGTTGGGCCCGGCGGGCTCTGGAACGACCGCGGGGCTCAGGCCGTCGGCACCATCAAGCCCGTTCCTCCCCGAGCAGCCGCCGAGGGAGAGGAGCGCGGACGCGGCACAGGCGGCCGCGGAGCGGAGAGCCTTCCCTCGCATGCGATCATCCTCGCACGCGGCCCTCCTCCACTCGCTGTCACGTCACGGAGTGACGTTTCGGCTGGGCTCGACTCGGGTCCCTGTGGCGTGGCTCCAGTATTACCCGCGGTTCCCGAGCGCAAGAGCGCCGAGCCCGCGCCGAGACCCGCACCGACGACGCGGGCTCCCCGGGTCGACGCGCACATGGGGCATCACTCCACGTGAGTCACGACTGCCCCATGGGTCGGCGTGCGGCCGGTTCAGCAAGGACGGTTGGGATTCGAGGAGACGGAGATCGTCGGGGCCAAGAGCGCACGCGCTCGACCGGTCGAGCTCCCGACGCCACCTGTACCGCGTTTCCCGAACCCCAGGGGGAGGGTTGGCTGCGCCTCCAACTCAAACTACGTACTCCCCCATGCAACCGCCGCAATCGTGGAGCGTCGAGCCCCGGGCCGGCAAGCGAGTGCCGGTGGTCGAGGACAACCGAGACATCCGCGAACTGCTGGTGGAGCTGCTCGCAGGCGAGGCTACCGGGTATCCTCGGCCGAACATGGAGAAGAGGCGCTCTCGAAGGCGAAGCTCGAGCCCCCCGACGTCATTCTGCTCGACCTGATGATGCCGGTCGTGAGCGGGTGGCAGTTCCGCGAAAGACAACTGATCGAGCCGTCCATCGCGGGGGTACCGGTGATCGTACTCTCCGCGTACGTAAACGATCTCGAGGTCTCACCTACCTTCCCAAGCCCTTTCGGGTCGAAGACGTCCTCCTCGCCGTTCATCAGTGTTCCGACGAGCCCTAGCGAGTGCCCCTTCCTCCAGGTCGAACCGTGACGCCGAAGGGCGTGGGCGAGCCGCGGAGCGGGGAGCGATACTCCGCGAAGCTTCCGCTTACTCCCCATCGAACCCACTTGCGGTCGGGGATCTCCGGGCGCAGACTCGTTCGTGTCGCGCGGGGCAGTCTGCCGCTGGGCCGACGCCCTACGTCGCGCGACCACGAGGCGCCTTTCGAAGGCGCTTCTTTACTTCTCGGGCTCGCGACCGACGACATTTCGGAAGCGGTTCGTCGAAGTGAAGTTAGGCCAACCGGGAGGCCTGTGCCTTGCGCGAGCGCGTCAGGTGGCGGACAAGGGGCTCGTCGTTCGTCTGGATGTGAAAGGCGAGCCACCCCGGCATGCGCACTACCGCCCAGTCCTCCACGACCGCGCCGAGGCCGGACTCGGCGAGCTCGCTGGCTAGCGCGTACAGGTCGCAGACGAAGAGGTCGTGAGCGCCTTTGTGGGCCGCGCGCTCCGGATACTGCGAGCGCTCCATGAGCTCCTCCTCGGTGGCGAAGTGGCGCAGCGTCGCTTCCAGGAGCCCTTCCAGCACCGCGCAGGCCCCCGCGACGTCCCTCGCCTCCACCCGGGCCTTGAGCTCCGCCGCGCGCCGGATAAGGTCGGCGTGCTGGCTGTCGATATCCTCCCACCCGGTCACCGGCTGCAGGACCATCTCCACGATCGGACCCCTCCAATCGTCCATACTACCAAGCCGGGGAGGCGCCCGGACGTGGGAGGAGGGTCGACCACGAGCCCTATTTGATGGGGATCAGAGACGGGCTGTCATCGGCCGCGCGGCTCGGGCACGGCCTTCACGGATCGCTCTGGACGTCGCCGTCTTGAGGAGCGCGCGACGGCCTCGGCCCGGCGTCGGTACCACCATCGCCTTGAGGCCGCTGCCGCCCACGTCGATGCTTGGCGTTTCGGTTTTTTCCCGTTGTCGAGCTCGCGCTCTCGTAGAGTGACCATCACCTGGCAGCGCGCCGGGTAGCACGAGCACGCCGAGGAGAGAAAATGGCCGCTCCCACCGTCCCCGTCCCGGAGCCCCACGGTGCCTTCGCCAGGTTCTTCCGGTCCGAGGCGGCCGGAAGCGTCCTCCTGCTCGCAGCCACTGCGACGGCGCTGGCATGGGCCAACTCCCCGTGGGCGGGGAGCTATGCCGACCTGCTGCATGCCCACCTGGGCGTCTCCTGGCATGGCTCGGTTCACGCCCTCTCCCTGCACCACTGGGTCAACGACGGGCTCATGGCCGTCTTCTTCTTCGTGGTGGGTCTGGAGATCAAGCGCGAGCTGGTCGTCGGGCAGCTTTCGAGCTTGCGGAGCGCCGTCCTTCCGGTGGCCGCCGCGCTCGGGGGCTTGCTCGTGCCGGCTGCGCTCTACCTGGTGCTGAACGCGGGGGGCCCGGGCGCGAGAGGGTGGGGGATCCCCATGGCGACCGACATCGCCTTCGCCCTCGGCGTCCTGGCGCTGCTCGGGCCGCGCGTTCCGCTGGGCCTCAAGGTCTTCCTCACTGCTCTCGCCATCGTCGACGACCTTGGCGCCGTCTTCGTCATCTCCGTCTTCTACACGGACCAGATCCACCTGCTGCCGCTTCTCGTGGCTGGGGGGTTGGCGGGGTTGCTTTTCCTGCTGGCACGCCTGAAGGTCCGGGGCATCGCCGTGTACGTGCCCCTCTCCCTCGCCGTCTGGATGGCCACGCTGCTGTCGGGCGTCCACGCCACGGTCGCCGGGGTGGTCCTCGCCATGATCGTTCCGGTGCGGGCCCGCATCGAGCCCGGCCGCTTCCTGGGCGCGGTGCGCCAAAGGCTGTCGGAGCTCGAGGGAGCGCAGCTCAGCCGGGAGAGCATGGTCTCCGACAAGGCCCAGCTCGCATCCATCGAGGAGCTGCACGATGCCGCCGCCAGGTTCCTGCCGGCAGGCATCGCCCTCGAGCACGCCCTGCACCCCTGGACCGCGTACTGCATCCTTCCGCTTTTCGCCCTGTTCAACGCCGGAGTGGATCTCGGCGGGGAGGCGGCGAGCCTTCTCTCCAGCCCGGTGAGCCTGGGCATCATCGTCGGGCTGTTCGTCGGCAAGCAGCTCGGCATCACCCTGGCCTCGTGGGTCGCGATCCGCGCGGGCGCGGCCGACCTTCCCGAGGGTGTCACCCTGGGTCAGGTGTGGGGCGCGAGCGTGCTGGCGGGGATCGGTTTCACGATGTCCATCTTCGTGGGAGGGCTCGCCTTCGTCGATCCCGCGCTCGTCGCCG
Organism: Anaeromyxobacteraceae bacterium; assembly: GCA_035499295.1. Lineage (GTDB taxonomy): Bacteria > Myxococcota > Myxococcia > Myxococcales > Anaeromyxobacteraceae > DATJZG01. The sequence continues at coordinate 43,000 of DATJZG010000178.1, read as the reverse complement.
CTGCGAAGGTGGGGATCCTCCTCGCCTCCGCCCTGGCAGGGATCCTGGGCTACGCGAGCCTTCGCCTCGTTCTCCGCCGAGCCTGAGGGCGACGGCCCACTCGCTCAGGCCTTCTCGCCGACGAAGCGATCGCGCTCGTCGCGGAAGAGCACGTTGAAGGTCGTCAGGCTGCCGTAGCACTTGGTCACGTAGCCCTGCATCTCCACCTTCTCGGCGTCCGTGAGCTTCGGATGGGCATTCACCTTCTGCTCGAGCACCCGGAGCCGGTCCCGGATCATCACCACCTTGTGGAAGAGGTGATCGAGCGGGATCTCCTTTGGCTGCAGCTGCGGGTCCCGCGGCTTGAGGAGCGCCGTCCCCCCTTCCCATTTGGCCGCGAGCGGGATCTCCGGCGACTCGTCGCGCAGCGCTTCCCGGATGGCATCCCTGAACTCTTCGCGTGTCATTTCCAGAATCTCCTGGGGAGGTGGGGGGCGAGGGACGGAGCGGACGGAAGGGGGGCGCGCCTCCGCGCGCCGGGAAGGTGCGGGGGCCGGGTGCGACGGGATCGCAGCCTCCCGGCCGAGGTACTTCTCGCAGCTCGGCGCGGTCCCGGGGAAGTCGCCGGGGCGGGCGCCGTAGCGACACGGACCGATGGGGCCGCGGGGATCCTCCAGAATGGGCCGCCACCAGCGGCAGCTCCCACACTCGTTCGGTCCATAGTGTTGATCCGCCGCCTCCATCAGGGAGGGCAGTCTAGCGCCGCCCACGGCGCGGGCACAAACCGACCGGCGGGACGTCAACCCACCGCGGGTGCCGTCGCGGTTCGCTCCTGGACGAGCGCCCCCACGTAGCCCTCGGCGGGGCGCAGAGGATGGATCTCCCAGCGGTCCAGATCGACCTCGTCCCGGGGGGAGAGTCCGGAGAGCCCGGCACCGACGGCCTTCAGGTACGCCTCCTTCCGCGTCCACACCTCGAGGAAGGCGCTCTCCGGCCGCTGGCGGAGTGCCTGCCGGTAGGCTTCCCGCTCCTGATCGCCGAACCACCGGCGAGCCATCTCGTCCGCCTCCCCGACGGGGCGCAGGCGCTCGAGGTCGACCCCGACCCTGCCCGAGCTCGACACGGCGCAGAGGGCCAGCTCCCCGGAGTGGGAGAGGCTGAAATGGGGTCCGCCCCGGACCTCCGGCTTCCCGTTGATTCCGTCGACGAGGTCGACGGAGACCGGCGGGACGCGCCGGTGGCGCGCCAGGACGTGGCGGAGCCCGGCCCGCGCCGCCACGAAGCGCCGCCGGGCGTCGGGACGCTCCAAGCGGAGGGCCCGCTGGCGCTCTCGCTCGACGAGACATTCCATCCGGCCGGCGAGGTCGCCGTCGGGGAGAGAGAGCTCGATCCTCCAGAGATCGGAATCCCCGAAGCGCGCCGCGAGCGTGATGCCGGGTATCACCTTGCGCCTCCGGCGCCGCAGGGGGCTAGGCCGTCATGCCCCCGTCCACCACCAGCGTCTGCCCGGTCAGGTATGTCGGCGCCTCGAGCGCCACGTAGGCGACGAGGCCGGCCACCTCCTCGGCGGTGGCGAAGCGACGCATGGGCACTCGCTCCAAGGCGGCGGTGCGCTGGGCGGGAGTGAAGCCTGCGATCATGTCCGTCTCGACGTACCCGGGAGCGATCGCGTTCACCGGGATCTTCCACCCCGCGAGTTCCTTGGCGAGCGCCCGGGTGAAACCGATGATGGCGGCCTTGGCCGCGCAGTAGTTGGTCTGCCCCGGGATGCCGGTCACTCCGGACACGGAGGTGACATTGACGATCCGGCCGGTGCGCTGCCGCATCATCTGCTTGGCGGCCGGCTGCGTGGCCCCGAAGAGGCCGTTCAGGCTCGTCTCCAGCACGCTCGACCATTCCGTCGGGCTCATCATGGGAAGCAGTTTGTCGGCGGTGATCCCGGCGTTGTTGACGAGCACGTCGATCCGGCCGCGCTCCGCGACGACGCGCTCGACGAGCGTCCGGGAGGCGGCGGCGTCGCGCGCGTCCACCCGAACCGCCTGGACCGCACAGCCCGCGGCCGCCAGAGAATCCACCACCGCGCTTGCGGCCGCCTCGTTCGAGAGGAAGCTGAACCGGACCTCCAGCCCGGCCCGCGCCAGTCGCTCCACCACCGCCTTCCCAATCCCCCGGGAACCCCCGGTGACGATGGCCACCGGTCGCTTGTTTTCGTCTGTCACGGCTCCCTCGACACCACCAAAGCGGAGCACGCCCCCTCGTACGAGATCGAGGTGACGAGCGCGTTCCGCGCGTCCACGTTCGCTTCGCGCGTCAGGTATCGGAGGCCTGCGAAGACTGGATCCTCCAGCCCGACGATGGGCGGGGCCTTCCCCGAGCGCATGGCGGCGACGGCGACGAGCGTCTGCAGGAGTCCGCTCGCGTCCATCGTCTCGCCCAGGTTGCCCTTCGTCGCCATCACCGGCGCCCCCGCGGTCGAGGCGCCGAGCAGGGCGCCGAGGGCACGGGCCTCCGCCCCGTCCTGCACCGCGGAACCGTTGGCGCCCGCGCTCACCAGGCCGATCTCCGCGGAAGCGAGGCCGGCCGCGCGCAGGGCGCGTCCGCAGGCGTGCCCCAGGGCGGATTCGAGCCCGGCCGGCTCGCCGGCGAAGGCCGACGCCTGGCCCTTCAGATAGGCCTTGGGCTCCGCTCCCCGCTCGCGGGCGAGCTCGACGCGCTCCAGGACGACCGCCGCCGCCGCCTCTCCGAAAGCGGTACCGTCCCCCCGCCGGTCGAACGCCCGGAGAGCCGCGGTCGGGCTGAGGAGCCCGGCCCGGGACGCGGCGAGGACGAGGTCCTTGCACGCCGAGAAGGTCGCGACCACGAGGCAGGCGCGGGCTCGGCCGCCGCCGACCAGCCTCGAGCCCAGCCCCAGGGCGTCGAGGGAGCCGACGCCCGCGTCGCTCAAGGTGATCGAGAAGGCCTTCGCGCCGAATGACAGGGCCGTGGCGGCCCCGGGGGCGCTCGGGATGGCGAGCGGCATGAGCGCGGGATTCGTGCGCTGCATGCCGGCGGTCACCAGGCTCCGGTCGTACTCGAGCAGAGTCTCCAGGTGCCCGAAGGTCGAGGCGAGGAGGACGCCCAACTGCTCCGCGGGGAGGCCGGCGGCCTCGATTCCGGAATCGGAGAGCGCCATCTTGGCGGCGCAGATGGCGAGTCGGGTCGGCCGGTTGTAGAGCCTCAGGCCGCGCACGTTGGCGTAGCGGGTGGCCTCGAAGTCCCGGATGGCCGCCGCCGCCACCCCGGGCACGTCGGCTGCGGGCTCGAGCGCGGCGCGGCCGGCCGCGAGCGCCGCGGCGAGTAGGTCGGGGGTGTCGCCGAGAGGGGTGAGCACGGCCATGCCGGTGATGGCGATGGGCGGGAGCGTGCTCTCGCTGGAGGCCGGGCTCACGGGGCCCTCTTGATGACCGAGCAGACGTTGAAACCGCCGAACCCGGCCGAGAGGTTGAGACACGTTCCGACCCGCATGGCGCGGCCGCGCAGGGGAACGTAGTCGAGATCGCATTCGGGGTGCGGCTCGGTGAGGTTGGCCGTGGGAGGAACGCCCTGGTGCCGGAGGGCGAGGGTGCAAGCGACCGCCTCGATGGCGCTCGCCGCGCCGTTCGTGTGCCCGATCATCGACTTGATCGAGCTGATGGGCACCGCGCCAGCGCGCTCGCCGAACACCGCCTTCATCGCCCGCGTCTCGGCGACGTCGTTGTACGGAGTCCCGGTACCGTGAGCGCTCACGTAGTCCACCTCGCCGAGCCCGGTCCCGCTGGTCTCGAGCGCCTGGCGAATGGCCGCCACCGTGCCCACCCCGTTGGGATCGGGAGCGGTGATGTGATGAGCGTCGTTGCTCACGCCGTAGCCCGCCAGCTCCGCCTGTACGGCCGCACCGCGGCGACGGGCGTGTTCGAGCTCCTCGAGGACCAGGACGCCCGCCCCTTCGCCGAAGGACACCCCGTCCAGTCGCCTGTCGAAGGGATGGCAGATGCTCCTCGAGAGCGCGCCCATGCGCAGGAACCCGGTGTAGATGGACCGCGTCAGCGCATCGGCGCCGCCGGCCACCGCCACGTCGGCTCCTCCGCACGACACCATCTCGAATGCCCACGCCAGCGCCGCGTTTCCCGAGCTGCAGGCGGTGGCGCTCACCAGCGTGGGACCGCCCAGGCCGTGCCTCTTCGCCACCAGAGTGGCGAGGCGGTGGCTGTCGCTCTTGGAGAAGAAGTCGGGGCCGATGCTGTCCGCTCCGCTCGCGGGCCAGCGGTCGCTCACCTCCCCGACCTGGCGCTCCTCTCCCAGGGTGGTACCGATCACCACTCCCGCCCGGCCGAGGTGGTCCGCCCCGAGGCGGGCGTCGGCGAGCGCGCGACGGACCGCGGCCAGGGTGAGCTGGGCGCAGCGCCCGCCTCGAGCGTCCTGCTCCAGGCTGTCCGGTTCGGCGAGATCGACTTCGGTTCCGGTGAGTGGATCCATCCCCGGAACCGAGAAGTGGCGCAGCGGACCGATGAAGCAGGTCCCGGCCATGAGGTTGGCCCAGAACGGGGCCAACTCCGTGCCCGCGGCCGTCACCACCCCGCAGCCGGTGATCACCACGCGCCTACGCATGCGCTCTGCGCCTCCTCGCCGACGGTTCCCGACCCTGGAAGGCCGGCCGGCTCTCCTAGCCGCCGCGCCCGCTAGCTCTTGAGGCTCGAGACGAGCTTGACGATGTCGTTGAAGACCTTCACCTCGGCGTAGCGGTTCTCCGGCACGCTCACGCCCAGCACCTTCTCGATCTCGAAGACGATCTCCAGGTTGCGGACCGAGTCGACGCCCAGATCGCGCAGGTTGGTGTTCGCGTCGAAGTCGGGCGAGATCTCGGCAATCTTGGCGACGATTCCCCTCAGCGTCTGTTCCATGCGGCCTCCCTCTGGTTCTTGCAGTGAATCGCGAGCCTCACTTCGCGGCGTGCTCGGTGCCGTTCCTGGCGAGCTTCTCCATCACCAGCTTCGTGAGAGTGGTGACGCTGCGAAATGTCTGAGCGTTGATGTCCGCCGGCTCGAGCTGGATCGAGAACGTTTGGTCCAGGAAGGCGATCAGGGCGAGCGTCGAGAACGAGTCGAGGATGCCGCTCTCCTGCAGGTCCGTCTGGTCGGTGAAGCCCCGCTCGTCCCCGCTCAGCCAGGTGCTGACGATGTGCTGCTGGATGTCCGCCTTCACGCGTGCTTCCATCACGACTCCTTCCGGGGCTCGGCGCGCTGCGCCGGCCGAAGCAGTGACCAGTCGGCCCCGATGTACGCGGTGCGGGTCCGGACGCGGTCGATCTTGCCACTGGAGGTGCGGGGCAGCGCCTCGACCAGCCGCACCTCCGACGGCACCATGTATCGGGGGAGCCGAGTGGCGCAGTAGCGCTTCACGTCCAGCACCGACACCTGAGGATCCGACGGGACCGCCACCGCCACCAACTGCTGCTCCACGGCCATGGCGATGGCCTCGTGGATTCCCGGGTGGCTGTGAAGGGCAGCCTCGACCTCCCCGAGTTCCACCCGGTAGCCGTGGATCTTCACCAGATGGTCGCGGCGCCCGTGGTACATGAGCTCCCCGTCGCTCCTTCGCGAGACCAGGTCGCCCGTGGGATAGGGATGCTTCGCCGGAGTCCGGCGTCCGGCGTCCCAGTATCCCAGCATCACGGTCGGGCCCTCCACCAGGAGCTCTCCCACCTCGCCGTCGGGGACCGCCCGCCCCTCCGGGTCAACGATGAGGACGGAGTCGCCGCAGCTCGGGTGTCCGACAGGGATGGCGGTGGCCTCCGGCGAGGGCGGCGGCGCCACCTCACAGGCCAGGCAGACGTTCGTCTCGGTGGGCCCGAAGAGGTTGTAGAAGCGGGCCTGCGGCAGCGCCGCCATGGCGCGGCGCAGGTGCTTCATGGGGAAGACCTCGCCGGCGAAGAACACGGTGCGAAGCGAGGCGGCGCCGCGCTCCGCCAGCCCGCCGTCGTCGAGCATGAGAACCAGCGCCGACGGGACGGAGTACCAGACCGTGATGGCCTTAGCCTGGATGCGATCCACCATGCGCCGTCCCGAGATGACGGTCGACTCGTCCACCACCACCACGGTTGCGCCGCGCGACAGGGAGGCCCACAGGTCGAATACCGAGAGGTCGAAGTGGAAGGGGGCGACGCTCGCCACCCGGTCCGTTTCCGCGAGCGAGATCTCGTCCGCGGCCCATTCGGTGAACGCCAGCGCGTTCCGGTGCGAGATCATGACGCCCTTGGGGACGCCGGTCGACCCGGACGTGTAGAGCATGTAGGCGAGCTCGTCGGGCGAGTCGCCGGCGGGCTCCGGCGGCGCCGCGCTCGCTGCCTGTACCTCTGACCACGGGTGGACCCGGGCCGGGTCCGCGCCCGGAGGTGCTGCACCCTCGGAGGCGAGGAAGAAGTGCTCCACCGGCTCGCGCACGCCCGCCGCCAGCCAGTTCCCGAGCAGCGCGGGGGAGATGACGACGTGGCGCAGGCCGCAGTCCTGCGCTACCAGCTTCATGCGGGGCGGCGGGGAGCTGGGATCGAGCGGGACGTAGACCGCCCCCGAACGCGACGCCCCCAGCATGGCGGCCACCGTGCGCCCGGAGCGCGGCACGTGCACCCCGACGCGGTCTCCGGGCTTCACCCCGCTCGCCCGGAGCGCGTGGGCGAACTGGTTGGCGAGCCGGTCGAGCTCGCCGTAGGTGAGGGTGCCGTCGCTGCCGTCGATGGCGAGACGGTCGGGCGCGCGCTTCGCCCACGGAGTTACGAGTCGATCGATTCGCATCAGGGCAATCCCAGCATGCGGGCGATGATGGCCCGCTGCATCTCCGAGGTCCCCGAGAACACCCGCGCCGGGATCGAGTCGCGTGCAAGCGCGTCGACGCCGGTGTCGGTCGCCATCCCGCCGCCCCCGAAGAGTTGAATCGCGTCGAGGCCCGACTGGAGCGCGGCTTCCGAGATCCAAAGCTTGCTGAGCGCTACCGCCTCGTCGCACCGCTTCCCGGCCCGATGCAGCTCGCCGGCGCGGTAGAGGAGCAACCGGCTCGTCTCGAGCCGGAGCTTCATGTCGACGATGCGGTTGGATACCGACTGAAACTCGCCGATGCGGTGCCCGAACTGGACCCGCGTCCGCACGTGCTCGACACACCGCTCGAGCGACCTCTCCATCGCGCCCACGTAGTAGGCGAAGAGGCAGGCGCGCTCCCACACCATCGACTCGCTGAAGAGCATCGCCCCCGAGCCCTCGGGACCGAGGCGGGCGCCGGCGGGAACCCGGCAGCCGTCCAGGTAGACCGTTCCCCAGGGAGAGGTCTTGAGGCCGGTCTTGGAGTGCTCGGGGGTGACGCGGAGCCCGGCGGTGTCGCGCGGAACGAGGAAGGCCGAGACCCCGAAGAAGCCGCGGCCTGGTTCGCTGGTGGCGTAGACGAGGAAGAGGTCGGCAACGGGCGCGTTGGTGATGAAGCACTTGATCCCGTCGAGGACGTAATCGCCCCCGTCGCGGCGGGCCGTCGCCTTCATGGCGTAGACGTCGGATCCGGCGTCCGGTTCGGTGGTGGCGTTGGCGCAGATGATCTTCCCGGCCGCCAGGTCCCTCAAGTAGCGCTCGTGGTGCTCGCGGGACCGCGACCGCCAGATCGGGACCGCGGAGGCGAACATGTGGGCGCACAGGGAGAAGACGAGCCCTCCGTCCTCGCAACCCTTTCCCAGAGCCTCGACCACCAGCATGGTGTCGACGGCGTCGAGGCCGCTCCCACCCCACTCCTCCGGAATGGGGAGCCCGGCCAAGCCGAAGGCGGCGGCCTCGTCCCAGAGCTTGCGATCGAAGGTGCCCGCGGCCTCGCGTTCCCGCGCACCCGCCGAGAGGCGCGACTTCGCGAAGTGAAGCACCGCATTCGTGCGTTCACGCTGGGCAGAGGTGAGTTCCATGTTCTGCGTTAGATCAACCTAGCCCCGGCAGGGTGTCAATGCCCCAAGGTTGGGTACGTCGCCGCACATGGGCGCCATGTCTACGGCACACGACGACCCTGGAGCGATGGTGTAGATCCTCGAGGCGCGCAGGGCGCGACCGCGCGCCCGACCGCGGCAGCGGCTCCTGGTCCGGTCCCGAACTCGCGGGACGCATACGCACCGTGCGTGCGATGTCGGTCTGCCCCGGCGGCTTCTCGGAACGGAGTGAGGCGGTGATCGAGCTTCGGAGAGTGGGGACTGATTCCTTCGACGAGATCTACCCCTTGCTGGTGGGCTTCGGCGGGCAGGGGATGTCGAAGGAGGACTGGCGCCTCATGCTGTTCTCGTACCCGTGGGCCGACGGTCCCTACCGGGGCTTCGGCCTCTACTCGGAGGGACGGCCGGTCGGGTTCCTGGGAACGATCTTCTCGAGGAGAAGGATCCTGGGGCGCGAGGAGCGCTTCTGCAACTTCTCCTCCTGGATCGTCGAGGAGAAGCACCGCGGCGCGAGCGTGATGCTCATGAGGCCGCTCGTGGCCCAGTTGCCCGAGTACACCATCGTGGGCCACACCCCAGTCCCGGTGACGGTGGCGGTGTTCTCCCGGCTCGGGTTCCAGCCGCTGGAGAGCGAGGAGCTCCTCTTGCTCCCTTTGCCGGGCGTCCGCGACGCCTGGCGAGTGCTTCGCGGGTCGTTCACCACCTCGCCCGATGCGCTTCGGAGCGAGCTCACGGGCGACGAGGCCGCCATCTACCGCGACCTCTCCTACACCCGCGTCCGCCACGTCCTGCTCCGGCGCGGAAGCGAGCGCTGCTACCTGGTGGCGCGGCTCGGGCGTCGCAAGCGCATGCGGGTTGCAGAGCTGCTCTACATCGGCGATCGCCGTTTCTTCTGGGAGAACCGGCTCCTGGCCCAGGCGGCACTGGCGGCCGCCATGGGCGCGGTGGCGGTCTCCGTGGACCTGCGCTTCGCGGACGGAGTCCGACCGCCGGCCGCCATCCGGAGGCCCAAGCCGCGCATCTTCAGGCCCTCGAGGCCCGACATCCCACCCATCGCCATCGACGGGCTCTACTCCGAGCTCATGATGCTCTGAGGCGCGGCGCGCCCCTCGCTCCGGCTACTCCGAGTGGAAGACGGCGCGCTTGTCCCGCCAGCCGCTCCGGATGGCGAGGTACTCCTGGTTGTCGAGGAGGAGCTCCCGCGACACCTCGCGGATCGCCTCCTCCTCTGCCACCGAGATGGAGCCATCGGCAGCTGCCACCGCGAACATGCAGTGGAGGAGCTCCCTCTTCTGATCCTCGTTCGCCAGATCGCGGAACTCCCGCGCCGCCAGGAAGTTGTGCGTCGCGCCGAGCATCCGGTTCTCCGCCTTGGCGATGGCCACCGCCAAGGCGGCCTGGGCCCGCGGCAAGCCACCCAGCACCTCGACCTGCCGCTCCATCTCCTCGGTCTCGGCCTCGCTCACGTGCAGGTCGACGTCGGCGACGCGCGCCAGCAGGAACGCGAAGAGCGCCAGGTAGCGCGCTCGCGCCGGGTCCATCGAGTTCAGCTGGCGCTCGATGCGGTGGATCGCGTCCGAGTCGTCGGGGCGGGTGCTGCGGGGGACGAGTCCGAGCCATTCGAGGATCGACATTCCTTCGCTCCCGGCCCGGCGGCCTACAGTCCCAGTCTCTCGAGGAAGTAGGGGAGCATCCTCCGCCACCACGGCCAGTCGTGGTTCACGTCATGCCCCCAGTAGTCGAACCACGCTGGGACCGCCTTTGCCTCGAGGATGGCTTGCAGGGCGCGCGTGTCCCGGAGGCAGTCCTCCTCCCAGGCCCCCTGGCCGACGGCGAAGACGATGCTGCCGCGCCGGTACCGTTCGAGGTACCGGGGGTCGGTGAGGCCGGCCAGGTAATAGAGGGGGCTGTGGAAGTAGACCTGCTCGTCGCAGAAGTCTCCCACGAAGCTGCGCGTGTCGTACAAGCCCGAAAGGCCGATGACGCCGTCGAAGACGTCCGGTCGCCGGAAGTAGAAGTTGGCGGAGTGGAACGCACCCATGCTGCACCCGCTCGTCCACATCGCCTGCCGCCCGGTCAGGCGTCGCACGAAGGGGATGACCTCGTCCATGACGTAGCGGTCATACTGTCCGTGCCGGAGGGCGCGCTCGGCAGGCGGCACGGCGCGGTTGCTCCAGCTGTTCCAGTCGTTGCCGTCGACGGCGACGAACCTCACCCGCCCCCCGTCGAGGAGGTGGCCGCAGGCCTCGACCATTCCGAAGCCCTCGAAGTCGCCCACCCGGCCGTCCTGGGACGGGAAAACCACCACCGGCTGGCCCCCGGTCCCGTAGACCCTGAGGTCCATGTCCCTCGCCATGCTCTTGCTGAACCACCTGTGATGCTCGACGTGCATCTTCTCTCCCGCGTGGGTGCCTGGCTCAGGCCTTCTGCTGGATCAGGGCAGCGGCCTCCTCGAGGATCCCGAGCTCGTCCGCCCGCAAGACGAATCCGTAGTTCCCGATGGCCGCGCTGAAGACGTCGTTGATGCGCTCATGGTGCACGACCAGGTCGCCCAGCGTTCCCAGGACCTCGTCCAGGCCGAGCGCGTAGCGGTAGCGGGCCTTGCGACCGACGTAGGCCACGTACCAGGGACGGGTGGGCGCGTTCTCGACCCGTCCTCGCACCACGAGGTTCGCCCACTCTCGGTAGAGGTCCATGTCGTTCTGGTAGTTCCACATGTCGACCGTCAGCCCCCCGGGCGGCCGGACGTTGACCTCCAGGGCCAGGAGCCCGCCGTCGGGGACGCGGAAGAACTCGAAGTGAAAGAACCGTTCCCGCACTCCGAAGCTCTGCACCAACGCCCGCCCCGCCGCCAGCAAGTCGGGAGCGATCTCGCGCTCGGTGTAGTACCAGATGTCGGTGTCCTCGTTCACCACCTCCATGATGCCGCGGCTGTAGCGGAGCGAGGCGTCGAAGACGACCTTGCCGTCACGATCGGCGAGGCCGTCGTAGGTGACGATGCTTCCCTCGACGAACTCCTCCAGGATGAACTCCACCTGGGACCGCGACGCCAGGAAGGCGTCGAGCTGCCGCTCGTCGTTGATCTTGAAGGTGCTCGCGGCCCCCACCCCCACGTCCGGCTTGGCCACCACTGGGTAGCCCACCCTTCGCACGAAGGCGCGGACGGCGGCGGGATCGACGGCGAGCTGGCCGCGGGCGGCGCGGATCCCGGTCTGCTCGAAGACCTTCTTCATCTCGCTCTTGCGCTTGATGCGGCGCATGTCGGCCGGCCGCAGCCCCGCGATGTTGAAGTCCTCCCGGAGCCGCGCCTCGGCCTCGAGCCAGTGCTCGCTCATGGAGTCGAGCCGATCGAGCTTTCCGTGCTTGAAGGTGAGGTAGCCGAGGCCCTTCAGGAGCTCGTCGTAGCGCTCCATGTCGGAGACGCGGTAGTACTCGGTGAGCGATGCGCGCAGGTCCGGGCGCAGACGGTCCCACTGCTCGTCGGCGATTCCCAGAACGGTCGCTCCCACCTCCCTCAGGCGGACGCAGAAGTTGTAGAAGTTGAGGGGAAAATGCGGCGAGAAGAAGACTACGTTCACGGACCGCGCTCCTTTCTCCGTCGACTCACTGATTAGCAGATCCGGGCCTTTCCTTGCGCTCCTTCGGCAGGTTGGCGCCCGCGGTCCGCCGTCTTCTACCCCGTCGGCCGGCGGGCGTCCCGGCCGGCGCGCCGGGCTTGCACGCGAGCCGGGGGCGGCGACGGCGCGCGCTCGTTTCGGCTGTGGCCGGGGCGCCAGCGGGAGTATTCTCCGCTGTCATGCGAGACCGCGCCTACGACCACGTTCCCTTCCGCGTCGCCGAGATCGAGCACCGGTACGGACCCCAGGTCCACATCGTCGCGAACCCGTTGCTCCTCGGGCAGCTCGCCACCCTCTGTGCGAAGACCACCCGCCAGCCCGCCATCAACCGGCTGGTGCGGCTCCTCTATGACGACCTCATCCGCACCGTCATCGCCGCGGAGTTCCCCCGGCGCCGGGTCGCGGTCCCGACTCGGATGATCGACTCCTCGCCGCAGGCGATCTTCGAGGGCGAGGTAATCGACCCCAACGTTCGCGCGGTAACGGTGAACATCGCCCGGGCCGGCGCCCTTCCCTCGCAGTGCGCCTACGACCTGCTCAACGAGACGCTCGACCCCGCACTCGTTCGGCAGGATCACATCATCATGAGCCGGATGCTGGGCCCGCACGAGGAGGTGGTGGGGGCGGGCATCGGCGGCATGAAGATCGGTGGCGACGTCGACGGGGCCTTCCTCCTCTTCCCAGACCCGATGGGCGCGACCGGAAGCTCGCTCGCCACCGCCATCGAGACCTACAAGAAGAAGGTCCCGGGAACGCCGCGGCGCATCGTCAATGCCCATCTCATCGTCACCCCCGAGTACCTGAGGCACATGACGCAGGCACACCCCGAGGTGGCCGTCTATGCTCTGCGCCTCGACCGGGGCCTGTCGGCTCCCGACGTGCTCGAGACGGTTCCGGGAACGCGGTGGGACGAGGAGCGCGGCCTCGACGGCCACCAGTACATCGTCCCCGGTGGCGGTGGCTTCGGCGAGATTCTGAACAACGCCTTCGTCTGATCGCCGGCCGTCGGCAAGGCCCCGGGGGCGGTTCAGACCCGCACCTCGCGGTCGTAGGGCCTGCCCAGGGCCGCCGGGCCTAGCTTGCGCGACCTGCGGGCGAGCGCCAACACCAGGATGACGAGCACGTACGGGAGCATGACCGCGAATTCGTACGGGAAGTGGATGCCGCCCACCTGGATCGAGAGCTGGAAGGCCTGCGCCAGGCTGAAGAGGAGCGCTCCACCCATGATCCCCCACGGACTCCAGCGCCCGAAGTACACCAGGGCCACGGCGATGAAGCCCCGGCCGGCCACCAGGTCGTCCGCGAACATCTTCGCCTGGCAGAGCGACAGGTAGGCGCCCCCGATCCCGGCCATGGCCCCTCCCAGGACGAGCGCCTGGTAGCGCACCCGGGGCACGCTGATGCCCATGGTGTCGGCGGCTCTCGGATGGGTGCCGACGGCCCGCAGGCGCAGTCCCCAGGGAGTCTGGTGGAGCAGGTAGGAACTCGCCGGCACCGCGAGGAAGGCCAGGTAGACGACCGGGTTGTGGTCGAACAGGATTCCCCCGAGCAGCGGGATCCGGGAGAGGCCCGGCACGGGCCACGTGGCCACGCCGCCCACGCCGGTGACCCCTCCGACGAAGTGGCGAAACGCAGTGCCCGCCACCCCGCCGGCCAACAGCTGCAGGCCGATCCCGGCGATGCCCTGCGGCGCGCGGAAGGTGACCGTCACGAGCGCGAACAGGAGGCCGAGCAGGGCGCCCCCCGCGGCGGCCAGGGCAAAGCCGACGAGGTTCGTGAAGGGGGCGATCGGGCCCGAGCGGATGAAGTAGGGGGCGAGGAAGGCCAGGAAGGCCCCCATGCTCATGACCCCGTCGCAGCCCAGGTTGAAGACGCCCGCCCGCTGGTTGAAGTTCTCCCCGAGCGCCGCGAGCAGGAGCGCCACCGAGAAGGGCACGCCCAGCGAGACGATGTCGTAGACCATGTGCCCCGCGCTCACGGCCCCTCCTCGGCGGAGGCGGCGGGCGACCTCGCCAGGCCGAGGCGGCGGAAGAACCGCGCCGCCCTCTCCTGCGCGTACGGGTTGTTGAGGTACATGTTCGCCGAGACGATGGCGAGGATGATCGCTCCCTGCAGGACGAGGATCATGTTCGCCGGCACTCCCTCGGCGCGCTGGGTCATGTCGGCTCCGACGAGCAGCAGGCCGAAGAAGGCCGCGGCCGGGACGATGCCGGCGGGGTGGAGCCCGCCGAAGAGGGCCACCACGATCCCGGCGAACCCGTAGCCGGAGGAGATGGCCTCGATGGCCCGGTGGTGCACCCCCAGCACCTCCACCGCCCCGGCCAGCCCGGCGAAGCCTCCGGCGAACAGCATGGCGACGACGAGCGAGCGCTCCACACGCACGCCCGCGTAGCGAGCGGCCTTGCGCCCGGCGCCGGCGGCGCGCATCCGGTACCCGAGCGTGGTCCTCCACAACAGGAGCCAGGTGAGGAACGCCAGGGCGAGGGCCAGCAGGAGCCCGGAGTGCAGGCGCGTCCCGGGCACCAAGCGATCGAGCCAAGCGGCGCGGGGGATGCGCATCGACTGCGGGGTTCCCGAGCCGGTCATGAGCTCGGCGGGGTCGATCATCGGGCCCCGGAGCAGGAAGGTGTAGAGCTGGCCTGCGATGTAGTTCAGCATGACCGTGCTTAGGATCTCGTTCACGTCGAACCGCGCCCGGAGGAACCCGGCGATCCCTCCCCAGGCCGCACCGGCCAGCGCGCCCGCCGCGAGGCACGCCGGCAGCAGCACGAAGCCGGGCCACCCCGACAGCTTCAGCGCCAGGGCCGAGGACCCGAGGATGCCCATCATGATCTGACCCTCGGCCCCGATGTTGAGGATGCCGCTTCGGAACGAGATGGCGATCCCCAGTGCCACCAGGGTGAGAGGCACGGCGCGCACCAGGATCTCGGTGGCGCTGAACACGTCCCGGAGGGGACCGGAGAACACCACGCCGAAGGTGGCGAGTGGCCGGGCGCCGATCAGGGTGAGCACCAGGGTGCCGGCGAGCACCGCCGCGCCGGCGGCGATGGCGATCACCGTCGCGGCGTAGAGCAGCCGGAACCACCTACTCATCCACCACCCCGGCCATGAGCAGCCCCAGCCGCTCGCGGCTCGCCTGGCGCGACGCCAGCACGTCCAGGATGCGGCCCTTGTAGATGACCGCGATCCGGTCCGACAGGTTCATGATCTCCTCGAGCTCCTCGGAGATGAGGAGGATGCCGGCCGACTCGCTCCTCAGGGAGAGCAGCTGATTGTGGATGAACTCCTCCGCACCCATGTCTACTCCCCTCGTCGGGTAGACGGCTACGAGCGCCTTCGGGCCGCGGGACAGCTCGCGAGCCAGAATGACCTTCTGGATGTTGCCGCCGGAGAGCGTGCCGGCCGCCACCGCGGTCGACGAGCAGCGGATGTCGAACCGGTCCTTCAGGGCGCTCGCGTTCCGCTGCATCTCCCCGAGGCGGAGCAACCCGTGCCGGCTGAAGCGGGCGCCGGCGAAGTCCTTGAGGACCAGGTTCTCCCTCACCGAGAAGGAAGGGACGATTCCCTCGTGGTGGCGATCTTCCGGGATGTAGCCCATGCCCCGGTCGATGATGACGTGCGGAGAGGCGCGCGAGATGTCCTCTCCGTCGAAGCGCACGCTTCCCGACTCGACCGGCCGCAGGCCCGCGACGGCGTCGGCCAGCTCGCGCTGGCCGTTTCCGGAGACGCCCGCCAGACCGAGGATCTCGCCGGCGCGAAGCTCCAGGTCCAGGCCGTCGAGGGCCAGGTGGCCGCGGTCCCCGCGGACCTTGAGGCCCTCCAGGGAGAGAATCGCCCTCCCGCCGGCGCCGCCGCCCTCGTTCCTCGGCAGGGTTACCTCGCGACCGGTCATGAGCGCCGCCAGCTCGGAGGTGGAATGGTCGGCGGTGTTCCCGTTGAAGGCGACCTCGCCGTGGCGCAGGATGGTGACGCGGTCGGAGACTGCCTTCACCTCGTTCAGCTTGTGGCTGATGAAGATGAGGGAGAGCTCCGAGGTCATGCGCTTCAGCCGCCCCAGCAGGTCGTCGGTCTCCTGCGGGGTGAGCGCCGAGGTGGGCTCGTCGAGGATGAGGAGCCTGGCGCCCAGGCACAGGGTCTTCACCAGCTCGACCCGCTGCTGTTCCCCGACCGACAGCTGCCAGATCTGCGCGTCCGGGTTCACGGGAAGCTCGTAGTGCTCGGAGGCCTCCGTCACTCGTCGGCGCGCGTCGCGCAGATCGAGGCGCAGCCCGCGGTGGGCGGAGCGCATCCCCAGCGCCACGTTCTCGGCCACGGTCATGTTGGGCACCAGCATGAAGTTCTGGTGCACCATCCCGATCCCGTGCTCGTAGGCGTCCGCCGGGGTGCGGAAGTGCACCGGCTCGCCGTTCAGCAGGATGCGCCCCTCGTCGGGCTGGTAGAGCCCGGCGAGGATGTTCATCAGGGTGGACTTGCCGGCACCGTTCTCCCCGACGAGCGCGAGCGCCTCGCCGCGCTGGACCTCGAGAGAGATCCGCTGGCAGGCCACCACGCCCGGAAACCGCTTGGTGATGCCTTCGAGCCGGAGGTCCTGAATAGGCAGCGACGCGGTCATGGCCGACCGAGGGTGAGGCCGCCGGACGTCGCCGCGAACGCCGGAACCGCCGCCGCGCGGCGACGGCTCCGGGAGTGCGGCCGCTCCGGAGCTCCGGGCTAGAACTTGACGCTCTTCCAGTCGAGGGAGAGCTTGCCCGACTGGAAGTCGCCCTTCGCCGACTCCACCTGCTTGCGCAGCTGCGGGGTCAGCACCGGCCCGACGGAGCCGTTGAACTCGTAGACGAACCCTCCGTTCGCGAAGTTGAGCGGAATGTTCTCCCCGCCGAGCACGCCGGCCTGGCGCTTGTCGACGATGGCCTCGACCACCGGGGCGTAGTTGTAGCTTGCGGCGGCGATGACCTTGAAGGACTCGGGGACCTTGAGCTGCGCCACGTCCTGCCCGACCCACCAGATGGGCTGATCCTTGTAGGTGGCGACGGCGCGCAGCGCACCCACCGCCTGCTGCGAGGAGCCGGTGAGCACGTCCGCGCCCGCCTTGACCTGGGTGTGGGCCAGCTCGGCGGCCTTCACGAAATCGCCGAAGCTGCCGGTGTGGGCCACCTTGACCTCGGCCTTCGGGTTGGCCGCCTTGACGCCGAGCACGAAGCCGCGGTCGTAGCGGGCCGCGTCCCCGCCGTCGACCGGTCCCACCAGGCCGACGACGTTGCTCTTCGTGACCGCGCCGGCGATGAGGCCGTTCAGGTAGCCGGTTTGCTCGCTCTGGGGCATGTAGGTGAAGACGTTCTTTGGCCCGACGTCGGCGCTCGTTCCAAAGACGAAGGTGGTCTTGGGGAACTCCTCCGCCATCTCCAGCACCAGGTTCTTGTACTGGGCACCATGGGCGATGATGACGTCGAACCCCTTGGAGGCGTACTGGCGCGCGGCCGATCCGGCGTCGACCGGCTTCATCTTCTCGCTGTAGCTGTACTCCACGAGCTCGTTGCCGTACTTCTTCTGGACCGCGGAGATGGCGTCGTGCATCGCCTGGCACCAGCCCTTGTCGTCCACCGTAGACTCGACGATGAGGGCGATGCGCACCTTGGACTTCGGTGCCGCCGCGGTGCCGTCGAACGTGATGAAGAGCGCCAGGAGGGCGAACAGCATCTTCCGCATGTGGAGTCTCCTCTTCGAGTGGGAAAACGAGCGAGCGAATCTATCGGAATTCCAACCGCCGAACCACCGCGACGGGAACGCGCGGGCGCAGCGTTTTCCCCGTCGCTCGCCCGACCGCGGCCGTCGGGCCCCGAGAGGGCATGAAGCGGCCCCTCCCCTCCCTTCCGCAGGTGGTCGTTGCATGTCCCGGGCCAGCAGGGCCGACGGAGCTGCGTCTCGATTGGCGGCCTTTCGCGCCCAAGTCGGCGGCACCTGGTCGGTCCCGCAGGCGCGGCTGCACGAGATCCAGGCAGCGCCGCGGGGAGCGGCCGAGTGGGGGAGCCTCCCCCCCCCCGGGCGCCGAACTTTCGTTGGGTGGCAGCGGGCCTCGCAGGGGCGATAAGAGGTACGCCGTGTCCGTCAGCGCCTTCGACCTCTTCCGAATCGGGATCGGCCCTTCCTCCTCACACACGGTCGGGCCCATGAAGGCGGCGCGTCGCTTCGCCCTCCGCCTGCGCGAGGAGGGGAGGCTCCCGGCGGTCGAGGGCCTGCGCGTCGAGCTCTACGGGTCGCTCGGGGCCACCGGCCGCGGGCACGGGACGGACGGGGCGGTGCTCCTCGGCCTGTTGGGCGAGAGCCCGGAGGATGTGGACCTGGCGACGGCGCCGGCGCGCGTCGCGCGCGTGCGCGAAGCCCAGTCGATCGCGCTCCTGGGCGAGCGCGTGGTCCGGCTGGACCCCGATCGGGACCTCCTCTTCGAGGTCCGGGCCCTCCCCTTCCACCCGAACGCGCTTCGCTTCACCGCGCTCGACGGCAGCGGCTCCGTCCTCCTCTCCCGGGTGTGGTACTCGGTCGGCGGCGGGTTCATCGTCGACGAGGACGAGGTGCGGGTCGGCAAGCCCTCCGGGCGCTCCGCCGCGCTGCCGTTCGAGTTCGGCAGCGCCGCCGAGCTGCTCGGCCACTGCGCGAGCGCGGGCCTGCCGGTCTCGGGGGTGATGGCGGTAAACGAGCGCACGCGGCTCTCCGAGGCGGAGCTTCGCGCCGGACTGCTGCGCATCTGGGAGGTGATGCAGGACTCGGTGCGCAGGGGGTGCGCGGCCGGGGGCGTCCTCCCCGGCGGCCTCGAGCTGCCGCGGCGCGCGCCCGCCATCCACCGCCGCCTGCAGGTCCGCTCGGGAGAGACCTGGGACGGGCTCGAGGCGCTCGAGTGGGTCACGCTCTGGGCGCTCGCCGTGAACGAAGAGAACGCCTCCGGGGGGCGCGTCGTGACGGCTCCTACGAACGGGGCGGCCGGGATCCTGCCCGCCGTCATGCACTATCACCGAGCCTTCGTCCCCGGCGGATGCGACGACGACATGCCCCGCTTCCTGCTCGCGGCGGCGGCCATTGGGTCGCTCTACAAGGAGAACGCTTCCATCAGCGGCGCCGAGGTCGGCTGCCAGGGCGAGGTGGGCAGCGCCTGCTCCATGGCGGCGGGCGCACTCTGCGAGCTTCTCGGCGGCACGCCGGCACAGGTGGAGAACGCCGCCGAGATCGCGATGGAGCACAACCTCGGCCTCACCTGCGACCCGATCCGCGGGCTGGTCCAGATTCCGTGCATCGAGCGGAACGCCATCGCGGCGGTGAAGGCCATTCACGCGGCGCGCATGGCACTCCAGGGCGACGGCTGGCACTTCGTCTCGCTCGACCAGGTGATAAGGACGATGCGCGAGACCGGGGCGGACATGAAGGACAAGTACAAGGAGACCGCGCGTGGCGGCCTCGCCGCCGCCGCCTCGAGCGCCACCGTCGACCTGCCCGAGTGCTAGACCGTCGCCGTCGCTAGACGTCCGGCTGGGTCTCGGCGGTGACGACCGCCTCCTGGTCGGCGACGTCGATCCCGCGCGGCAGCACCAGGTTGAGGAGGATGCCGACGTAGGTGGCGAGCGACATCTCCCCCAGTTCCACCGATCCGAGGTGGATCCTGGCGCCGCCGATGCCGATGACCAGGATCACCGAGGTGATGATGAGGTTGCGCTTGCTCGCGAAGTCGACCCTGGCGTCCACGAGCATGCGCAGGCCGGCGGCGGCGATGATCCCGAAGAGCAGGATGCAGATCCCGCCCATCACCTGCGTCGGGATGCTGCGGATGAGAGCGCCCACGGCGGGGAAGAAGGACAGGGCGATGGCGAGCACCGCGGCGCCACCGATCACCCAGACGCTGAAGACTCGGGTGATGGCCATGACGCCGATGTTCTCGCCGTAGGTGGTGTTGGGAGGGCCACCCACCAGACCGGCGAAGGCGGTGGCCACGCCGTCACCGCCGAGCGAGCGGTGGAGGCCCGGGTTCTTCATGAAGTCCTTGCCCACCACGTTCCCCGTCACCACCAGGTGGCCGATGTGCTCGGTGATCACCACCAGCGAAATCGGAGCCAGGGTGAGCATCACGCCCAGGTCGAACTTGGGGAAGACGAAGTGCGGGACGGCGAACGTCCGGGCCGCGGTCACGCCGCCCAGGTTCACCTGGCCGGCGACGAGCGCCACCGCGTACCCGCCGATGATGCCGATGAGGACGGGGATGACGCCCAGGAACCCCTTCAGGAACACCGCTGCCAGGATGGCGATGACGAGCGCAGCGAGCGCCACACGGAAGAACTCTGGGTGGTAGGTGCCGGTACCGCCCTGCATCGCCATCACGTTGACGGCGACGCCGGCGAGACCGAGCCCGATTACCATGACCACCGGCCCGATCACCACGGGCGGGAGGAGCTTCTCGATCCATTCGCTGCCGAACTTGGCGATGGCGAGCGACACCAGGATGTAAACGACACCGACGGTCACGCAGCCCCCCATGGCCAGCGCGATGCGGTCGTCGGGGGCGACCTGTCCGGGCTTCACCGCCAGGATGCCGGACAGGGCGGCGATGAAGGCGAAGGACGAACCCAGGTAGGCCGGGATCTTGCCCTTCGTCACCGCGATGTAGAGCAGCGTGCCCACGCCGCTCGAGAACAGCGTCACCGAGGTGTCGAGCCCCACCAGAAAGGGCACGAGCACCGTGGCCCCGAACATGGCGAAGAGGTGCTGCAGCGACAGCGGAACGGACTGGAGGAGCGGGACTCGCTCGTCCACGCCGATGGTGCGTGCGCGCATGGGATCTCCTGGGCGGGCCACGATCGGAAGGAACGCCCGCTGCGCCGGAAGGCCCACCTTCCGGCGCAGCGCGGATCGAGAGCAGGCTAGTGGATGACCCACTGCACGAGGACCTGCGGCGACGAGACCGTCTTCTGCAGCCCGTTCACCGGGTTCTGGTAGCAGTGGATGTACCACTCGGTGCCGAAGTAGAGGCGGTCGCGCCGTCCACCGACGAGGCCGAGCAGGTCGATCATGAGCTCGGGCTGGGCCAGGACGTCGATGTGGCCGTTCGGGTTCTCGAAGATGTCGACGAAGCCGGTGAAGAGCCAGGGAATCGGGCCGGTGCTGAACGGCAGCGTCCAGAACGGGCTGAACTGCCAGGTGTTCTGGTACTGCGTGAAGCCACCGGTGATGGCGCTGTAGCGCCAGTAGAAGTTCATGCCGACGTTCAGGTACCCGGGCAGCTGGAAGTCCATGCCCACGCCGGCGAGGTAGGCCTGGAACCCGTAGGTCTGGTTCACCTCGAAGGCGAGGCCGTAGTTCCGGATGAACCCGAGGACGGGGTTCTTGTCGCCGAGGAGGCGGTTGATGAACACGCGCGGGTGCCACTCGGCATAGAGCTCGGCATTCGTTCCGGTCCCGTTCAGGTTGTTGCCGCTGTAGAAGTCGGCGAAGAAGAAGCTGTCGCCGTATTTCCACTCAGTGAAGTTGTTGAAGGTCAGCGTCATCATCTCCCGGCTCGGCGGGTTGTAGCCGAGCAGGTTGTCGTTGAAGGCCCACCCGTAGAGGAACTGCATGTTGGTGGTGGTGAATCCAATGAACTCCTTCTCCACGTCGGTCTGCGCCACCGCGCGCGACGGCGCGGATGCGAGGGTGGCGGCGGCGACGACGGCGATTGCGGCGAACTTGACTCGATGTGTAATCACGGGAAGCCCCTCCGAGGCTTGGCAAAGAACGGCTCGTTCTACAGTTTCGGAACGGTCCCGACAAGCGCAACCTGACGGCTCGCCGCGTCGGCGTGGCCTGCGCGCCTAGCGTGCAGGCGGTTGAGCGCCGATCGTGCAGGACCCCGGCACAGCGCTTGCGTGGACTCCGCCGGACGGCCTCCCCCACCCGGCGCACCCCCCGACCCTCAGGGCGGGCGCTCCCAGGCTCCGGCGTGCACCGCCGCAGCCTCGTCCTCGAGCAGCGGGCCCACCACCTCGACTCGGCGCTGGCCGGAGGCGAAGACGGCACGGCAGGGCAGGTCCAGGGTGGGGTTCTCGGGATGAGCGCCGGTGATCTCCCGGAGGCGCCGCTCGCT
This sequence comes from Anaeromyxobacteraceae bacterium, assembly GCA_035499295.1. GTDB lineage: Bacteria > Myxococcota > Myxococcia > Myxococcales > Anaeromyxobacteraceae > DATJZG01. The sequence goes on along the minus strand of DATJZG010000178.1, from coordinate 21,339 downwards.
CAGGCCGTAGACGACGCGCCCGATCCCCGACCAGTAGGCCGCCCCGGCACACATCGCGCAAGGCTCGGCGGAGCTGAACATGGCGCAGGAGGCGAGGAATTCGGGGCGATAGGCCTGAGAGGCGCGCGTGGCGAGCAACCGCTCCGCGTGGGCCGTCATGTCCTGCGCTGGCAGGTAGCCGTTCTCCTGTTCCAGGAGGACCTCACCCGCCGGCCCCACCAGGATGGCGCCGAAGGGGTGATTCCCGTGCTCGCGCGCGCGCCCGGCCACCGCCAGCGCCTGCCGCAACAGGGCCTCGTCGCTCGTCGCCCCGGCGCTCGTCGCCGATCCCGGCACCTTGCCCGCCATCCCGGCCTCGATCGAAAGGGGCTCCAATCAGCCCTGTCCCGCCCCACCGCGCCCAGCTAGTATGCCGAGCTTTGGCACCGCCGACGAGGGCCTCGAGATCGTGACCGCTCCCCGGCTGCAGCTGGAGCACATCACCAAGCGCTACGGGACGCTCTTGGCGAACGACGACGTGTCGCTCGTCGTCCAGCCAGGCGAGATCCACTCGGTGCTGGGAGAGAACGGGGCCGGCAAGTCCACGTTGATGAAGATCATCTACGGCGCCGTCCGCCCGGACGCCGGGGTGATCCGCTGGAACGGGGAGCCGGTCCAGATCCGCAACCCGCACCAGGCGCGCGAGCTCGGGATCGCGATGGTGTTCCAGCACTTCTCGCTCTTCGACACCCTCACCGTCGCCGAGAACGTCTGGCTCGGCCTCTCGTCCAGGGTGGGACTCAAAGCCGTCACCGAGAGCATGCAGCGCAAGGCCGATGAGTACGGGCTGGAGCTCGATCCCAAGCGCCCGGTGCACACCCTCTCGGTGGGGGAGAGGCAGCGGGTGGAGATCGTTCGCGCGCTGCTCACCAGCCCCCAGCTCCTCATCCTCGACGAGCCCACCTCGGTCCTCACCCCCCAGGCCGTCGACAGGCTCTTCGTCACCCTTCGCCAGCTCGCAGCCACCGGCTGCTCGATCCTCTACATCAGCCACAAGCTCGACGAGATCCGCACCCTCTGCCACCAGTGCACGGCGCTGCGCGCCGGGAGGGTCACCGGCACCTGCGACCCCATGCAGGAGACGACGACCAGCCTCTCTCGTCTCATGATCGGGATCGCCCCCCCGAAGCTCATCCACCGGGAGCCGCAGCCGGGCGCGCTGGCGCTGCGCGTCCGGGAGCTGACGCTCCCGCGGCACGATCGCTTCGGAGTCAACCTGGAGAGGATCTCCCTCGACGTCCACGAGGGAGAGATCGTCGGCATCGCCGGCGTGTCCGGCAACGGCCAGCAGGAGCTGCTGGCGGCGCTCTCCGGCGAGGATCCGCGCCCCGACCCGGACGCCGTCGAGCTCTTCGGCACCGGCATAGGACGGATGACCGCAGGCGGGAGGCGGCGCCACGGGCTCCACTTCGTACCGGAGGAGCGCCTCGGCCGGGGGGCAGTCCCCACCCTCTCCCTCGCCCTCAACCTGCTCCTCACCCGGCGCGAGTCCCTCCGGGCACTCGGCTGGATCGACCGGGGCGCGCTGCGGAGGCAGACGGCGGGCATCCTCGACCGCTTCCGCGTCAAGGCCTCCGGCCCGGCCGCGGTGGCGAAGAGCCTCTCGGGTGGCAACCTGCAGAAGTACATCGTCGGGCGCGAGATCGACGCGGTGCCTCGGATGCTCATCGTCGCCCAGCCGACCTGGGGCGTGGACGTCGGGGCCGCGGCCCAGATCCGCGCGGAGCTCATCGCCCTGCGTGATTCGGGCTGCGCGGTGCTCGTCGTCTCGGAGGAGTTGGAGGAGCTCTTCGAGGTGACGGACCGGCTTTACGTGATATCGAAGGGCCGCCTCTCTCCCCCCATCGCCACCTCCGCGGCCAGCCGGGAGCTCATCGGCGAGTGGATGAGCGGCCTGTGGCCGGCCGAGCCCGAGGCCGCCGTCGGGGAGGCAGGGTGATCGAGCTCGAGCCGCGGCCGGTCCCGTCCCTGCAGATGAGCGTCCTCTCTCCGCTCGTGGCGCTCGTGATCACCGTGGGGCTGGCCGGCCTCCTCTTCGCGGCGCTGGGCAAAGATCCGGCCCGCGGGCTCGCGGTCTTCCTGATCGAGCCCTTCAACGGCACGCGCGCCCTCACCGAGCTCGCCCTCAAGGCCACCCCGCTCATCCTCATCTCGCTCGGGCTCTCCCTTTGCTACCGCTCCAACGTGTGGAACATCGGCGCCGAGGGTCAGTACCTCCTGGGCGCGATCGCGGGCGGGTGGCTCGCACTCTTCGTGACCGACGAGGCGATCGGAATCCACCGCTGGGCATTCTTCCCGCTCGTGACGGTGGCCGGGGCGCTCGGAGGCGCGCTCTGGGCGGGTATCGTCGCCTTCCTGCGCGACCGCTTCCACGCGAGCGAGATCCTGGTGAGCCTGATGCTCGTCTACGTCGCCAACCTCCTCCTCAGCTACCTAGTTTTCGGGCCCTGGAAGGACCCGCACGGCTTCAACTTCCCCCAGACGGTGAACTTCGCCCCCCAGACGGAGCTGCCGCGCCTCCTCCCGGGCATGCGCGTCCACTTCGGGTTCCTGCTGGCGCTCGCCACCGCCGGGGCGATGTGGGCCTTCATGTTCCGGATGCACCGCGGCATCCAGCTCCAGGTGGGAGGCCCTGCCCCCGCCGCCGCCCGCTACGCCGGCTTCTCATCGCGATCGGCCCTGTGGACCACGCTGCTGCTCTCCGGCGGTCTCGCCGGAGTGGCGGGAGCCTTCGAGGTGGCCGGGCCCATGGGACAACTCACCCCCTACGTCGCCTCCGGGTACGGGTTCACCGCCATCATCGTCGCGTTCGTGGGGCGCCTCCACCCCCTGGGGTGCGTGCTCGCGAGCGTGCTCCTCTCCATGTTCCTCATCGGCGGGGAGCTGGCGCAGTCGCGGGTCGGGCTGCCCTCGGCGCTCTCCGGAGTCTTCCAGGGGGTCCTCCTCTTCAGCCTCCTCGCCTGCGACACCTTCATCCTCTTCCGTCTGCGCTGGCGGAGGTCCGCGTGAACGAGTTCGCATCGCTCCTCGCGGCGACGCTCAACGCCGGGACTCCGCTCGCCATCGCCGGGCTCGGCCTGCTCATCAACGAGAAGGTGGGCATCCTGAACCTGGGAGCCGAGGGCACGATGCTCGTCGCCGCCTTCGCCGGCTTCGCGGTGGCCTTTCACACCGGGAACGACTGGGCCGGCTTCGCCGCCGGCGCGGTGGCCGGCGGGGCGGTGGCCGCCTGCTTCGGCTGGCTCGTCATCTGGCTCAACACCAACCAGTACGCCACCGGACTCGCGGTGAGCCTCTTCGGGGGGGGGTTCTCGGCCTTCATCGGCGTCGACTACGTGGGCAAGAAGCTGGCGGAGCGCCCGAACTACTCGGTGCCGTTCCTGAGCGACCTTCCCTTCGTTGGGCCGGCATTCTTCCGGCAGCACCCGCTGGTCTACGGCGCCATCGGCGCCGCTCTGGCGATCGCCTGGTTCCTCTACCGGACGCGCGCCGGGCTGGTCCTCCGGGCCATCGGGGAGGCCCCGGAGTCGGCCCACGCGCTCGGCTACCCGGTGCGGCGAATACGCCTGCTGGCGGTGGTCGTGGGCGGTGCCCTCTGCGGGGTGGCGGGGGCCTACTTCTCGGTCGCCTACGCGCCCCTGTGGGTGGAGGGAATGGTGGCCGGTCGCGGCTGGATCGCGCTCGCGCTCACGGTCTTCGCCACTTGGCGGCCGGCCCGCGTGCTCCTCGGCGCTTACCTGTTCGGCGGCGTCACCATGGTGCAACTCCACCTGCAGGGAATGGGCGTCGACATCGCCAACCAGCTCATGAGCATGCTGCCGTACCTCTCGACCGTCGTGGTCCTCGTCCTGATCTCGCGCAACCCGGCCTGGATTCGCCTGAACATGCCGGCCTCCTTGGGCAAACCCTTTTTTCCGAGCTTGTGATCCGCGGGGAGCGGCATAATCCGCGCTTCCCGCCACCAACCCCAACCGTTGAGGAGAACTGCGTTCATGGAAAGGCGTTCGATGATGAAGCACCTGGCCCTCTGCGTCCTCGTCGGGGCAGCGAGCCTGGTGGGGTGCGCGAAGCAAGAAGAGCCGAAGAAGCCCGAGGCGCCGGCGGCCCAGGCGGCACCGAAGCCCGAGCCTCTCAAGGTGGCCTTCGTTTACGTGGGGCCAGTTGGTGACGCCGGCTGGACCTTCGCGCACGACCTCGGCCGCAAGTACGTCGAGCAGAAGTTCGGCGACAAGATCAAGACCACCTACGTGGAGAAGGTTCCCGAGGGCCCGGACGCGGAGCGCGTCATCCGGGACCTGGTGGCGCAGGGGAACAAGGTCATCTTCGCCACCTCCTTCGGCTTCGGCGACGCCATGGAGAAGGTCGCGAGGGATCATCCGGACGTCTACTTCGAGCACGCCACCGGCTACAAGACCGGCCCGAACCTCCGGGTGTACGAGGGTCGCTTCTACGAAGACGCCTACCTCGCGGGGATCATCGCCGGCGAGATGACGAAGACAAACGTCATCGGCTTCGTCGCCTCCTTCCCCATCCCCGAGGTGCTGCGGAACATCAACGCCTTCACCCTCGGCGCCCAGAGCGTCAACCCGAAGGTGAAGACCAAGGTGGTCTGGGTGAGCAGCTGGTTCGATCCGCCCAAGGAGACCGAGGCGGCACAATCGCTCATCAACCAGCACGCCGACGTCCTCCTGCAGAACACCGACTCCACCGCGGTGCTCCAGGCGGCCGAGAAGAACGGCAAGTACGCCTTCGGCTGGGACAGCGACATGAGCGCCTTCGCCCCCAAGGCCCACCTCGGCTCCTGCCGTCTGAACTGGGGCCTCTACTACGAGAAGGCCATCAACGACGTCCTCAACAAGACCTGGAAGACGGAGACCACGAAGTGGGGCGTGAAGGAGGGGCTGCCCGAGTTCGTGTCCATCGCGGCCTTCGTCCCGGCCTCCACCAAGAAGAAGGTCGAGGACGCTCGGGAAGGGCTCAAGAACGGGACGGTGGCCGTCTTCAAGGGACCGCTCTACGACAACACCGGCAAGGAAGTGCTCGCGAAGAACGTGGTCGCCGACGACAAGTGGAACGGCGCCATCAACTTCTACGTGAAGGGCGTCGACGGGAAGGTTCCGTCGGGGAAGTGATCCGCTGAGGCGGCTCGGGGCGGGGTGCGGCCTTGGCCGCCCCCCGCCCCTGTCTCATCCGAGGAGCCGGCGGGCGAGCGCGTTGTGCCGCTCGACGAGCGGCTCGAGCTCAAGAGCGGCGAGCCGTCCCTCCCGGACGAGCACCCTGCCGTTCACCACCGTGTAGGCCGCTTGCGGCGAAGCGCAGAAGAGCAGCGACCCCACCGGATCGTGCGGCGCGCCCCCCGCGAAGGCCAGCGTCCGCAAGTCGAAGAGCGCCAGGTCGGCGCACATCCCGGGTGCCAGGTGACCGATGTCTCCCCGCCCCAGCACGCGGGCCCCGCCGCGGGTGGCGAGCTCGAGGGCGTCGCGGGCGGTCATCGCCCCGGGCCCCCGGTCGCATCCGAACGGCTCGAGTGCGGCGGCCACCCGCTGTAGGAGCATCGCCAGGCGAGCCTCGCCCACCATCTGGCCACCGTCATTGCTGGCGCTGCCGTCCACGCCCAGGCCGACGGCGACGCCCGCGTCCAACATCGCCCGGACGGGCGCGATGCCGCTCGCGAGCCGCATGTTGCTCGCCGGGCAGTGCGCCACGCCCGTCCCGGTCGACGCGAACCTGGCGATCCCCGGTCCGCCGACCTTCACGCAGTGGGCGTGCCAGACGTCCCCGCCCACCCAACCCAGGTCCTCCGCGTACTCCGCCGGAGTGCGGCCGAACCGCTCCCGCGAGTAGGCGACGTCGTGGTCGTTCTCGGCGAGGTGGGTGTGCAGGCGCACGTGGTACGCGCGCGCCAGCCGCGCCGACTCCATCATGAGGTCGCGGCTCACCGAGAAGGGCGAGCAGGGGGCGACCGCGATCTGCGTCATCGACCCGTGCCCGGGGTCGTGGAAGCGCTCGATGAGTCTCCGGGTGTCGGCGAGGATGGACCCCTCCCGCTCCACCAGCGCGTCCGGAGGCAGTCCCCCCGCGCTCTCGCCCACGCTCATCGATCCGCGCGTGGCGGTGAAGCGCATGCCGAGGGCGGCAGCCGCCTCGATGCTGTCGTCGAGGCGCACCCCGTTCGGGAAGAGGTAGAGATGATCGCTGGTGGTGGTGCACCCGGAGAGGAGGAGCTCGGCCATCGCCACCTGCGTGGAGACCCGGACCATCTCCGGGGTGAGGCACGCCCAGACGGGATAGAGGCCGCGCAGCCAGGAGAAGAGCTCCGCGTCCTGCACCCTGGGAACCGCCCGGGTGAGCGACTGGTACATGTGATGGTGCGCGTTGACGAGGCCCGGCAGCACCAGGTGGCCGCGGGCGTCGATCACCTCGTCCGCCGTCCTGGGGAGCTCGGCGGCGCGACCGACGGCCTCGACCCGATTCCCGCGGATCAGCACCGACGCGCCAGCGATCTCGGTGCGCCTCTCGTCGAAGGTCGCCACCGCCGCCGCGTCGCGGATGAGGAGCGTGGCTCCCCCGGTCTCGTCCATGTGCCTGCTTCTCCGTGCGCCGGTCTCGACGCCATACTAGCATCCTCGGCCGGGGCCGCTCGGCCCCGGTCCGGAGCGGGTGCCCGATGCTCGACGTCCACGGTGAGCGCTTGGCCGGCTTCCTCGCAGGGATGCCCTCACCCGTTTCACGTCGAGGGAACGCTCGAGCCCGAGCCTTCTCTTCGCCGGGCGGGGTGAAAGAGGACCCGGCTCTCCAGGAGGCCGGCGCGTTCCCCTCCGACGGCCGCCGCTTCGCTCACAGTCGTTCCCTCGATCGCTCCCGCACCGATCGTGAGCGCGCTCGTCTTCAGCCAGGACCTCGCGACCTGGGCCCGCCTCTCCCCAGGCGGCGGCCGACCCAGTGGCGCGTGCGCGGGCTCATGCCGGCGAGGAGGGTCCGCGCGCGGCTCGGCCCCTTCGCCGCCGGCTTCGACTAGACCGAGGAGCGCTCGATGAACGAGGAGACCTTCATGCGCCGCGCCATCGACCTCTCGCGGATCGGCATGGACCGGGGAGACGGCGGTCCGTTCGGCGCCGTCGTCGTGCGCGACGGCTGCGTCGTCGGCGAGGGGTGGAACCGGGTGACTTCCACCAACGATCCCACCGCGCACGCCGAGGTGGTGGCCATCCGCGCCGCCTGCTCGGCGCTCGGGCGCTTCGACTTGCACGGTTGCGAGCTCTTCGCGAGCTGCGAGCCCTGCCCCATGTGTCTCTCCGCCGTCTACTGGTCGCGACTCGATCGCGTCTACTACGCGAACGGCCGCGCCGACGCCGCCCGCATCGGGTTCGACGACGCCGCCCTGTACGAGGAGGTCGCCCGCCCGGTCCAGAGCCGCAGCCTGCCCATGGTTCGGCTCCTGGCCGAAGAGGCCCGAGCGGCGTTCGATGCATGGGAACGGAAGGCGGACAAGGTCCGCTACTGACGGGAACTGCCCACCCTGCCCGCCGGGCCGGGAGCTAGCCCGGCTCGAGAGCCCGGGCGCGCTCGCGCAGCTCCTCCACCGCGAAGAGCACGCGCTCCGGGGTGGCGGGCGCGTCGAGCTTCGGGCTGAGCCGGTGCTGAGCGACCGCGGCCACCGCGTCCTTGATCGCGTGAAACACCGAGATGGCGAGCATGAGCGGCGGCTCGCCCACCGCTTTAGACCTCCGGACCGTCTCCTCGGGGTTGGGGTCGCCGAGCCGCAGCGTCACCCGGAAGTCCTCCGGGACGTCGCTGCAGGCGGGGATCTTGTAGGTGGAGGGCGCGTGGGTGGTGAGCTTGCCGTCCCGGTCCCAGCACAGCTCTTCGCTGGTGAGCCATCCCATGCCCTGCACGAACCCTCCCTCGACCTGGCCCCGGTCGACGGCGGGATTGAGGGAGCGGCCGCAGTCGTGGAGGATGTCCACCCTTCGCACCTTGTACTCCCCGGTGAGGGTGTCGATCTCTACCTCCGAGACCGCCGCGCCCCAGGCGAAGTAGTAGAAGGGCCGTCCGCGGAAGCGGCTCCGGTCCCAGTGCACCAGGGGCGTGCGGTAGTAGCCGGTCGAAGAGAGCGAGACCCGGCTGCGGTGGGCCAGGGCCGCGAGCTCGGCGAAGGCGATGGCGCGACCGCCGATGCGGACCTGCCCGCGCTCGAACACCGCGTCACCGGCGCGGCCCCCGAGGCGCGCGGCGGCCACCCGCGCCATCCGCTTCTTGATGGCCCGGGCGGCCGCCTCGGCAGCCTTCCCGTTCAGGTCGCTGCCGGCGGACGCCGCGGTGGGCGAGGTGTTCGGGACCTTCTCGGTGGTGGTGGCGGTGACCTTCACCCGGTCGAGGTCGATGCCAAACTCGTCGGCGACCACCTGCGCGACCTTGACGTAAATCCCCTGGCCCATCTCGATCCCGCCGTGGTTGAGAAGCACGCTGCCGTCCGCGTACACGTGGACGAGAGCGCCGGCCTGGTTCATCTGGGTGGCGGTGAAGGAGATCCCGAACTTCACCGGGGTGAGGGCGAGGCCCCGCTTCCGCCAGGGATGGGCGCCGTTGAACTGCGACACCTCCTTGCGCCGGGCCCCGTACCCCGCGCTTCTCTCCAGCTCCCGCACCAGCCGGGGGAGGACGTCTCCCCCCACCCTCATCCCGTAGGGCGTGGTGTTCCGCGTCCTGGAGCCGTAGAAGTTCCGCTTGCGCACCTCCAGGGGGTCCTCCCCCAGCGACCGCGCCACCTCGTCGACCACCCACTCGATGGCCATCATCCCCTGCGGCCCCCCGAACCCGCGAAAGGCGGTGTTGGAGACGGTATGGGTGCGGCAGCGGTGAGAGGTGATGGAGACGTGGGGGAGCCAGTAGCAGTTGTCGGCGTGCAACATCGCCCGATCGTTCACCGCGCCCGAGAGGTCGGGGGAGATGCCGCAGCGCGAGGCGAGCACGAGGTCCAGCGCCCGGATGCGTCCCGACTCGTCGAAGCCCACCTCGTAGTCCACCTTGAAGTCGTGCCGCTTGCCGGTGAGGAGCATGTCCTCGTCCCGCTCGAGGCGGAGCTTGACCGGGCGGCCGGTCCGCTGCGAAAGGAGCGCGGCGACGCAGGCGATGAGGGCCGCCTGGGTCTCCTTTCCTCCGAAGGCGCCCCCGACGCGCCGCACCTCCACCACCACCTGGTGGTCGCGGAGGCCGAGCACCTTGGCGACGAGGTGCTGCACCTCGCTCGGGTGCTGCGTCGAGCTGTAGACCCGCAGATCCCCGCCCTCGCGGGGCACCGCCATGGCGACCTGGCCCTCGAGGTAGAAGTGGTCCTGCCCACCCATGGAGAGGGTCCCGGAGAGCCGGCGCGCCGACCGGGCGAGCTCGGCGCGGGGGTTGCCGCGGCGCAAGAACTCGGTGGGCAGCACGAAGGAGCCGCCCGCGAGCGCCTCCTCGACGGAGAGGATGGCCGGCAGGTCCTGGTAATCGATCACGGCCCGGTGTGCCGCCCGGCGCGCATTCTCGACGGTGTCGGCCGCCACCGCGAAGACCGACTGACCGAAGTATTCGACGTGGCCGGCCGCGAAGACCGGATCGCCCGGGAGCACCGGGCCGATGTCGTTGGCGGCGGGGAGGTCCGGCGCCGCCATCACCGCCTCCACGCCCGGCGACGCCTTCACCGCCTCGAGGTCGAGCCGGAGGATGCGCGCGTGCGCTCGTTCGCTCAGGCGCACGTAGGCGTGCAGGAGGTTGCGTGGCTCGGGGAGGTCGTCCACGTAGAGGGCGTCCCCCCGCACGTGCCGCTCGGCGCTGTCGTGCGGGAGGGGCGCGTGAACGGCGCCCCGGGCGCGCGGAAGGGTCTGCTTGGGAAGCTTCACCGGCCCCCCAGGGCGGCGCGCGCCGGGAGAGGGGGAAGAGACGTCTCCAGCTGGAACTTGCGGAGGAGGTTGCGGGCGACGAGCCGCCGATAGGCGGCGCTGGCGCGCATGTCGGAGATGGGCTGGTACTCGCCGTCCAGGAGGGGCAGTACCTCCGCGACCGAGTCCTCCGTCCAGGGGCGACCGGCGAGCGCCGCCTCGCAGGACGGGGCCCGCTTGGGGAGCGCCGCCATGCCGCCGTAGCAGATGCGCGCCTGCCGCACTCGCCCCCCCTGTAGCTCGACGGCAAAAGCGCCGCACACCGCCGAGATGTCCTGGTCGAAGCGCTTCGAGACCTTGTAGGTCCCGAAACGGGTGGTCGACTGCGGCACGGGAACGCGTACGCTCTCGATGAACTCGCCGGGGGAGAGTGCGGTGGCCCGGTAGCCCACGAAGAAGTCGTCGAGCGCGAGCACGCGGCGGGCCGAGCCGCGCCGCAAGGCCACCGAGGCACCGAGCGCCACGAGGGCCGGGAGGGTGTCGCCGATGGGCGACGCGTTGGCGACGTTGCCGACGAGCGTGGCGACGTTGCGGATCTGCTGGGAGCCGATGCGGCGGACGACGTCGCCGAAGGCGGGGATGGCCCGCGCGAGCGGGCCGAGGACGTCGGTGTAGGTGGCTGCCGCTCCGATCTCTATCAGCTCCGGCGAGGCCTCGACGCGCCGGAGCTCCTCCACGCCGCCGAGGTAGACCACGGTGTCGGCCGGCTTTCGCTGCTTCACCACCCACACCCCGAGGTCCGTCCCTCCGGCGAGGAGCCGGGCCCCCGGGTGCGCCTCGAGCACCCCCGCGAGCGCCTCCACGGTTCGAGGAGCGAAGAACCGGCGCCCTCCCCCCTCGAGCTCCATCGTCTCGGTCCGCTCGATGGACCGCAGCAGGGTACGGAGCGACTCTCGGTGCGCCTCCAGCCCGCCCCGCCCGTCGTCGGCACACGCCTGCCGAGCCGCGGCCACGATGGGGCGGTACCCCGTGCAGCGGCAGAGGTTGCCGGCGAGGACCTCGTCGATGCGCTGCCGGGTCGGGTCGACCTCGCTCTCGTAGAGGGCGAGCAGGGACATCACGAGCCCGGGAGTACAGAAGCCGCACTGCGAGGCGTGGCACTCCACCATGGCCCGCTGCACCGGGTGCAGCGTCGCGCCGGGAGCGCACAGGCTCTCCACCGTGAGCAGCGCCTTGCCGTCGATGGCCGGAAGGAAGAGGAGGCAGGCGTTCACCGCCCGGAACCGCACCTCCTCGCCGCGAAGCTCGGCGAGCACCACCGTGCAGGCGCCGCAGTCTCCCTCGCGGCACCCCTCCTTGGTGCCGCAACGGCGCTCGCTCCCGCGAAGCCAGTCGAGGACGGTGAGCGTCGGGTCGATGTCGCCGACCTCGCGCACCCTCCCGTCCAGGACGAAACGAACACCCTGCCGCATCACCGGCCTCGCCCTCGATGGCCGCCCCTTCCGCTGTCCGCTTCCGGGCGAGCACCGCCCGGGCCCGGCGGGCGGCGTGCGCGGCCCCGGTCCGGCTCCAGTCTACCCGCGAGGTCCTCTCTTGGCACGCTCACCTCGGCGCGGCCTCGAGCGACTGGGCGAGGGCCACGGAGACGTAGTTGATCGCGCCGGGGGTGGTCATGGCCTCGCGCAGGCGCTCCATGATGCGGAGCCAGCCAAGGTCCACCGGCCCGTCGGCCCTGCCCACTGCCGTGGCGGCCGGGTCGGCCGGATCGAGGCGGAGGTCGAATCCGTCGCCGAGGTAGCGCAGCCGGGCCCCGCCGCTCTCCACCACGAAGTCCCGGCCTCCGAAGCGGCCGTGCATGCGGATGCCCTCGGCCGTCCGCTCGAAGGCGAAGCCGTCCCTCTCCTTGGCCGCCCTCCACTGCTCGACGCTCCCGAAGAAGCGGGGCTTCACGACGTACGGGCCGCCGTCCTCGGGGCACATGACGTCGCAGTGGCCGCACTCGTTGCAGGCGTCCGCGTAGTTCGCGATCTGGTGGGGCTTCGCGATCGGCGTCCGGCCCGCGGGCTCGACCACGAAGCCTCCGCCGGCGGGGACGAGCCTCTCCAAGAGGACCTCCCCTTTGGGCATCGCCAGCGCGAAGTTGGCGTCGTTCGGGCACACCGGGATGCACTTGTCGCAGGTGAGGCAGTCGAAGAGCGTGAGGGACGAGCCCACCTTCTTCGGCGAGGTGGAGTTCCTCGCCGCTGCGTAGCGCGGGTCGTCGAGGACGCGCTCGACGTAGGCCTCGGTGTTGAGCACGCGGGCGGCCGACACCCAGCGGGGGAAGGCCCCGGAGGCCGCAGCGCGCAGGTCTCCTCCACCCGCGAGCGCCGCGCGGCAGGCGGCCTCGGCCTGGGGCGAGAGCCCGAGCCCCTCCAGCGCCGCGGCGCCCAGGCCGTACGCCCGGAGCGCGAAAGCGTCGAGGTCCTCCGCCCCCACCGCCTGCATGCGGCGCAACAGGTCGGCGAAGTAGTGGCGCGCGCGGCCGTAGCCCCCGGCGCGCAGGAGGTCGGTGCAGACGCTCACCGGCCTAAGCCCGAGCGCGACTGCGTCCGCGAAGTTCCCAGCGTCGATCCCGGCAGAGAAGGAGACCGGGAAGCGGTCCCCGAAAGCCCGCCGGAAACGGCGGACGAGCGCCATGGCGAGCGCATGCAGCGGCTGCCCGGACAGGTACATCTCCTTCTCGCTGGCGGGGAAGAAGGCCTTGTGGTTGCGGACGATGAGCGTGTTCGTGAACTTGGCCCCGAAGCTTCGACCGGCCGCCGCCGCCACCCCATCGAGCCGGCCCACGAATCCCGCCACCTGGTCCCAGGTGGCGTCCTTCGCGAATGCCGACTCGGGGACGACCAGGTCGCGGTAGCCGAGGCGCTCCCGCAGCACGTGCTCGACCTCTTCCCTCCCCAGCAGGGTGGGGTTGAGCTTCACGATCACGTGCAGTCCGACCTCGCGGAGCAGGAACTCCGCGATGCGCTCGATCTCCTCGGGCGGGCAGCCGTGGAAGGTCGAGAGCGTCAAGGTGTCGGAGACGCGCCTCTGGAAGGGCAGATCGCGCCAGTGCCTCCACGCCGCCGGGATCTGGGGCCGAAGGCGCTCGATGACCGGCCCGGCGTCCAAGAGCCCAGCCATGAAGGCTCGGACGCGATCGGACCGGATCCCGGCCAGGTCGTAGCCGACGCTCATGTCGAAGACCGTGTCGTTGAACCCGGGCGCGAGCGCCGGGAGCCGGCCAGAGGCCTTCAGCATCTCGATGAGCATCCAGGCCTTCACGTACTCCTCGAGCGACTCCTCCAGGGTCAGCTCCTGCGACCATTCCACGTTGAATCCGACCGTCTCCATGTCGATGCACGGGCGCGGGATGACGAGGTCGTCCTTGATCTGCACCGTCTTCAGCTCCATGACCCGGGCGCCCGCCAGCCAGGAGAGGACGATGTTCTGGGCGAGCTGGGTGTGGGGCCCGGCTGCCGGTCCGAGGGGGCTCGAGGCGCGGTGCCCGTGGATCGACACCGACAGGTCCCGCGCCCCGTCGCCGAGGAAGAAATGGCGCTGCGGGAGGTCGAACGCGGCCTGCCTGTGCTCGAGCTCGCCGAACAGGCGGGTGACGAGCACGCCCAGGGGTACCGGCACGAGCCTCATGGCCGCGCCACCTCGCCAGGGGCGAAAGGAGACCCCTCGTCGCCGGTGGCGGCGGGATCGGGGGAACGGCGGCTCTCTCTCGTGGAAGCGCGATCCATGCCTCGGCCTTCGTCGCTCCTTCCATATCGCAAGGGCGCCACGGGACCATCAGCATTCCGTGCACTCGACGGGGCGCAACTTCCATGCCACGCGCGAAGGGGGCGGAGGCTCGCCCGCCCTCTCGCGTCGGCGGCGCGCGCCCGGGGTGGGAGGCTCCGCCCCCGCCCGGAAAGCGCTGCGAGCTCCGGACCTCGTCTGTATGATTGCGGGGTCCGGCGCCTCGGGCGTCGCAGCCAACCCATGAAGACCATCAAGTTCCAGCTGAACGGCGTCGAGCGCGAGGCGAGGATCCACCCGGGGCAGTCTCTCCTCGAGGTCCTCAGGGACGACTTCAAGGTCACCTCGCCGAAGGACGCTTGTTCTCCCCAGGGACAGTGCGGCTGCTGCCTCGCGCTCGTCGACGGGCGCCCCAAGACGACCTGCTCGGTGCCCGCCGAGAAGGCGGAGGGGAAGTCGGTGCTGACCCTGGAAGGCGTTCCCGAGACCGAGCGCGGGCTATACGCGCGAGCGTTCCAGCTGAGCGCCGGGTTGCAGTGCGGATTCTGCACGCCGGGGCTGGTCCTTCGCATCAAGTGGCTCACCGACCAGGGGCGGCTGCTGTCGCGCGAGGAGATCGCGAAGGGCCTCGACGGGCACCTGTGTCGGTGCACCGGCTACGTGAAGATCCTGGACGCGGTGGAGCTCATCCAGTCCGCCAAGAACGGCCGGCCGCTCCCGGAGCCCACCGAGGAAGGGGGGGTGGGGGCCCCGCTCCAGCGCTACCAGGGCGGTGAGATGGCCCTCGGCGCCCGCTCCTTCGTCGCCGACCTCGAGGCGGAGGGGCTCCTCCACGGCGCCGTCCTGCTCTCCCCGCACGCCCGCGCCCGGGTGATGCGGATCGACACCTCCCGAGCGCGCGCCCTCCCGGGCGTGGTGGCGGTGGCCACGGCGCGCGACGTGCCCGGCGAGCGCTGGGTGGGGCTCATCTACCCGGACTGGCCGGTGTTCGTGGCGGAGGGCGAGGAGGTCCGAGCGGTGGGAGACGTGCTCGCGGCCGTCGCCGCCGAGAGCCCGCGCATCGCGCGCGAAGCCGCGGCGCTCGTCGAGGTGGAGTACCAGCCGCTCGCCCCGGTGCTCGATCCCGCCGTCGCCATCCGGCCCGACGCGCCGCGCGTGAATCCCAAGCACGAGAACATCCTCTCCGTCACCCGCTTCGCGCGGGGCGATGTGGAGGCGGGCCTGGCCGCCTCGGCTCACGTCGTCTCCGGCACCTGGGCCACCCAGCGCATCGAACACCTGTTCCTCGAGCCGGAGGCGGCGCTGGCGGTCCCCTTGCCGGACGGCCGGCTCCACCTCTACACGCAAGGGCAGGGGATCTTCGACGACCGGCGCCAGGTGGCGTCGGTGCTCGGCGAGCCGGAGGAGCGCCTCTTCGTCGAGCTGGTCCCGAATGGAGGGGCCTTCGGCGGCAAGGAGGACATGAGCATCCAGGCGCAGACGGCGCTCCTCGCGCGCCTCGCGAAGCGCCCGGTGCGCATGGTGCTCACCCGGGAGCAGTCGATCCGAATGCACCCCAAGCGGCACCCCATCACCATGGAGTACACGGTCGGCTGCGACGCCGAGGGGCGGCTCACCGCCGCCAAGGTCCGCCTCCTCGGCGACTCGGGCGCCTACGCCTCGGTGGGCGGCAAGGTGCTGGAGCGCGCCGCCGGTCACGCCTGCGGCCCGTACCGGGTGCCGGCCGTGCAGGTGGAGGCGATCGCCGCCTACACCAACAACCCGCCCTGCGGCGCCATGCGCGGGTTCGGCGTGAACCAGACGAGCTTCGCCATCGAGGGGTGCGTCGACCTTCTCGCCGCCAGGGTCGGCATCGACGCCTGGGAGATGCGCTTCCGAAACGCCCTGCGGGTGGGCGACACCTTCACCACCGGCCAGGTCCTCGAGAAGTCGGTGGGGCTCGAGAGGACGCTCCTGGCGGTGAAGGACTCGTACTACGCCGCCCGCAAGGAGGGGCGGGCGGTGGGCATCGCCTGCGGAGTCAAGAACTCGGGCATCGGGAACGGCGCAGTCGAGTACGGCAAGTGCCGGCTGGTGGTGGAGCGGGACGGGAAGGTCGGGCTGTATGCGGGCTTCACCGAGATGGGGCAGGGGCTGCTCACCATCCTGACCCAGTGTGCGGCGGAGGTGACCGGGCTACCCTCCACCACCTTCCTTCCTCGCGTCGACAGCCGCTTCGAACTCGGCGCAGGGCAGACCACCGGCTCGCGCGCGACTCTCCTCGGCGGCCGAGCCGCCGTGGACGCGGCCAAGAAGCTGCGCGCGGACCTCGAGGAGGGGCGCTCGCTGGCGGAACTCGCCGGACGAGAGTACGTGGGCGAGATCGTCATCGACGACACCACCGCCCCTGGCAAGACGAAGAACGGGAAGGTGAAGACGCACACCTCGTTCGGCTGGGCCACGCAGGTCGTGATCCTCGACGGCAAAGGTGCGCTCGCCCGGGTGGTTGCCGCGCACGACGTCGGCCGGGCCATCAATCCCCAGCAGTGCGAGGCTCAGATCGAGGGCTCGGTCCACATGGGGCTCGGGTACGCGCTCACCGAGGAGCTGCCCTGCCGCGACGGCATGCCAGTGACCTTCAAGCTGCGCGACATCGGGGTCCTGCGCGCCCAGCACATGCCGGAGGTGCAGGTCATCCTGGTCGAGGACCCGGAGCCCGAGGGACCCTTCGGGGCGAAGGGGGTGGGGGAGATCGGCCTCGTTCCCACCGCCGGCGCGGTGGCGGGGGCCCTCGAGGCGTTCGACGGCGTTCGGCGGAGGCGCCTTCCCATGAAGGACTCGCCGGCGGCCCGGGCCATCAACGTGGGCCGGATCGCCGACGCCGATCGCGACCAGTGGCATTGATCGGGCTAAGACTGGAGGGCGGAGTGCCGAGCCACCTTCGCATCGACGGGCGCCGTCTCTACGGTCGGCTGGAGCAGCTCGGGCAGGTGGGCGCCCTTCCCGGAGGCGGGGTCTCGCGCCTCGCGCTCTCCGACGCCGACCGGGGAGGCCGCGATCTGGTGGTGGGCTGGATGCGCGAGCTCGGGCTCCAGATCTCGATCGACGCCATCGGGAACGTGGTCGCTCTCCGCAGGGGACAGGAGGAGGGTGCGCCGGTGATGACGGGCAGCCACATCGACACCGTCCGGACCGGGGGCCGCTTCGACGGCAACCTGGGCGTGCTCGCCGGCCTGGAGGTGATGCGGACGCTCGAGGACGCCGGCGTGCGGACGCGGCGACCGCTGGCGGTCGCCTTCTTCACCAACGAGGAGGGCAGCCGCTTCCAGCCCGACATGATGGGGAGCCTGGTGTACGCTGGAGGGCTGCCGCTCCAGGAGGCGCTCGCCACCGTCGGCATCGACGGCACCACCGTGGCCGAGAACCTCTCCCGCATCGGGTACGCGGGGGCGGCCCCGGTAGGTGCCCCCCGCGTGCACGCCTACGTCGAGCTGCACATCGAGCAGGGCCCGGTCCTGGAGGCCGAGGGCTTCACCATCGGAGCGGTGGAGGGCGTCCAGGGCATCTCCTGGTCGGAGTTCACCCTCAGCGGGGAGTCCAACCACGCCGGGACGACCCCGATGCGCCTGCGGCACGACGCCGGGTTCGTGGCGGCGGAGATCGCCTCGTTCGCGCGCCGGCTGGCGCGGGAGTTGGGAGGGGACCAGGTCGCGACCGTGGGGGCGTTGACGCTCTCCCCCAACCTGGTGAACGTGGTGGCCAACCGCGCCCTCCTCACCGTCGACCTGCGAAACACCGACGAGGATCGCCTGCAGCTGGCCGAGCGGCGACTGTTCGAGTTCGCGGCCAAGGCCGCCTCCGACGAGGGCGTCGGCCTGTCCCGGCGCTCCCTCGCCCGTTTCGAGCCGGTGGCCTTCGACCGAGAGCTCGTCGCGCGGGTGGAGGCCATCGCCCGCGGTCTCGGCCACCGGGTCCGGCGCCTTCCCAGCGGGGCCGGCCACGATGCGCAGATCCTGGCCTCCGTCTGCCCGGCGTGCATGATCTTCGTTCCCAGCACGCGCGGCGTGAGCCACAACGTCGAGGAGTACACCTCGCCGATGGACGTCCAGGCTGGAGGAGACGTCCTGCTGCAGCTCCTGCTCGAGCTCGCGCAGTGACCCGGTACCTCGTCCGCGACGCCCGCATCGTGAACGGCGACGGGGTCACCCCCCCGTACGCCGGCGACCTGCTCGTCGAGGACGGGGTGGTGGCGCGGCTGGGCTCGGTGGCGAGCTCGGAGGCGCGGTCCGCCGACCGCGTCGTCGACGCACGCGGCCGCGCCCTGGCGCCCGGTTTCGTCGACACCCACAACCACGGGGCGCTCGGCGGAACCGCGCTGGGAGAGAGCGGCCTGCCCAGGGCCTGCGAGCTCGCCATACGCGGCGGGGTGACAAAGCGCATCTGCGGCGTCGACGGCCTGTCGCCGGCTCCGGTGAACGCGGACCAGCGCTCCCAGTACGCGGCCCAGCTGAAGCCGCTCGACGGCTCCATCGAGGGCGAGTGGCCCTGGTCCTCGGTGGCGGAGTTCCTCTCCTGGCACCGGGGACGCTCGGTCACCGACATGGGGCTCTACCTCGGGCACTCGGCGGTGCGACGGGTGGTGATGAACAACCTGGCCCGGACGGCGACGATGTCCGAGCTGGCCGCCATGGGAGAGGTGGTGCGGCGGGAAGCGCCGCTCACCCTCGGGCTCTCGACGGGCCTGGTCTACAACCCGGCCGTTTACTCCGACCGGCACGAGCTGACCGAGCTCGTCCGCGCCTACAACCAGGTAAAGCCGGGGGCGCTCTTCCCCCACCTGCGCTCGGAGAGCGACGCCGTCGTCCAGAGCCTGAGGGAGGTCCTGCAGGCCGCCGTCGACGGAGGAGGCGGCTACTGCAACGAGCACTCCAAGATCGCCGGCGCGCACAACTACGACCGCATCGGCGAGATCGAGTCCCTGCTCGCCGACGCGGCAGCGCTCGTCCCCACCATGGAGAACATGTACCCCTACACGGCCGGTTCGACGACCGGCGACGCCATCTTCCCCCCCGAGGTGCGGGCGGGCTCCCGCGCCGAGTTCCTGGCCCGGCTCTCCGACCCCGCCCTGCGCCGGGCGACGGGGGAAAGGATGCGAGGCGACAGCGCCAACTGGGACAACTTCGTCCGCTTTTGCGGGGGCCTGGAGGGAATCCAGATCGCCGGGGTGAAGCCGGGGGTCGGGGACGCCTGGCTGGGCAAGAGGCTCGGCGACGTGGCGCGCGCCGCCGGGGCACCGGACCTCGATTCCCTCGCCGCCTACGACGCCGTCTTCGACTTCTTCCTCGCCAACGGGGGCGAGGTGGCGATCATCACCCACTACGGCAACGAGGCGACGGTGGAGCGCTTCTTCCGCCGCCGCTCCATGTCCATCTGCACCGACGGCCTCATGCCCGGGCCCGGGCAGAAGCCCCATCCGCGCGCGCTCGGAGCCTTTCCGAAGGCGCTGCGGATGGCGCGTGAGATGGGCATCCCCCTCGCCGAGATGGTGTGGCGGCTCGCCACGCTCCCGTGCCGCTTTCTGCGCCTCCCCGACCCCACCCTCCGCCCCGGGGCCGACGCCTCGCTCGTGCTCTTCGACCCCGCGGGGGTCCGTGAGCAGAACGACTACCTCCGTCCGCTCGTCCCCCCGACCGGCATCGACATGGTCTGGGTGCACGGGGAGCTGGTCCTCGACCACGGCCGCCTCATCGCGCCGAGCCCCTTTCCCGGGCGCGTGCTCGCGAGCGAACCCTTCGCCTAGGGGGCCGACCGGAAAACCGGGCCGAAGGGGGCCCGAGGCAGGTACCGGCCCGAGCCGGCCTCAGCCCGCAGATCGCCGTCGACCCAGAGGTGGCGGCCGCGGGCGAAGGCGTGGACCACCACTCCCTTCACCTCGCGCCCTTCCCAGACCGAGAAGTCGGTGCGCTGGTGCTGGGTGCGCGCCGAGAGCGTCTTGCGCCGGGAGGGATCGAGGACGACGACATCCCCGTCGGCGCCGACCTCGAGCGACCCCTTGCGGGGCCAGAGCCCGAACGCCTTGGCGGCGTTGGCGGAGGTGAGGGCGACGAAGCGCTCGGGAGTGAGGTGCCCGCCGTTGACGCCCAGGTGCCAGAGCACGTGCAGGCGGTCCTCGACGCCCCCGCAGCCGTTGGGGATGCGCGTGAACTCCGCGGCGCCGAGCCGCTTCTGTTCCTTGGTGAAGCAGCAGTGGTCGGTGCCGGTGACGCTCAGTGCTCCGGCCTCGATGGCACGCCAGAGGGCCTCCGGGTGGCCCTTCGGCCGGTAGGGAGGGCTCATGACGTGCCCGGCGCTGAAGTCGAAGTCGGGGCTCGCGTAGACGGAGTCGTCGATGGCGAGGAAGCCGGGCAGGGTCTCCCCCACCACCTTCACCCCGCGGCGGCGCGCACCTCCGATGGCGTCGGCTGCCTGGGCTGCCGAGACGTGCACCACGTAGAGGGGCACGTCCAGGATCTCCGCCATGGTGATGGCGCGAACGGTCGCCTCCCCCTCCAGTTGCGGCGGGCGGGAAAGCGGGTGGCCGAGGGGCCCCGTCCTCCCCTCCGCCAGCAGCTTCGCCTGCAGGTGGGCGATGAGTTCGCCGTTCTCGGCGTGGACCTGCGGGAGCGCTCCCAGCTCCCGGCAGCGCAGGAAGCCCGCCACGATCTCCTCGTCGGAGAGCATCAGGCCGCCCTTGTAGGCGAGGAAGAACTTGAAGCTCGTCACCCCGTGCGCCCGGACGAGCGCTTCCATCTCGCGAGCGAAACGAGGCCCCCACCACGACACCGTCATGTGCAGCCCGTAGTCGACCGTCGACCGGGAGGCCCATCCCTGCCATCGGGCCAGCGCCTCGAGCGGCGACTCGCCCTTGTCCGGGCCGACGAAGTCGAGGATGGTCGTCGTCCCTCCGGCCGCCGCCGCGGCCGTCCCGGTGAAGAAGTCGTCGGCCACCACCGTCCCCATCGTCGGCAGCTGCATGTGGGTGTGCGGATCGACGCCCCCCGGCATCACCAGGCACCCGCCGGCGTCGACCACCTCCGCCCCGGTGGGCGCCTCGAGCCCGTCGCCGAGTGCCGCGACGAGGCCGTCCCGCACGAGGACGTCTGCCCGTCTCGTCGTCTCGTCGGTGACGACCGTGCCTCCGCGAATGAGCGTCGCAGCCATCCTGTCGCCTCCGTTCTCGCGCCGGTCCGGCATCCCTTGAATACACCCGTTCTTCCCCTGATACTGCGGGCCCGTGCGCCCGGTCCACCTTCCCTTCGCCCGCGACGCCTCCCCGTGACTCCACCCCTCCTCATCGGGCCCGATCGGAGCGGCAAGGTGGTGGCGATCGCCGACGGGCGGGTGACGGCCGAGCCGCTCGAGGGCGCCCTGCGCCTCGCCTGCGCCGACGGCGACATCGCGCCCGGGGCGGTGTGCGCTCACACCCATCTCTACAGCGGCCTGGCGCGCTACGGCATGCCGCCGCCCCGGCCGCCGCCCCGCAACTTCCTCGAGATCCTGGAGCGCGTCTGGTGGCGCCTCGATCGGGCCCTCGACGTCGACCTCCTGCGGGCGTCGGCGCGGGACGCCATCGGCCGCGCCCTGCTTGCCGGGACGACGGCCATCGTCGACCACCACGAGTCGCCCCGGTTCATCGAGGGATCCCTCGCCGTCC
>DATJZG010000177.1:0-25466 GCA_035499295.1 Anaeromyxobacteraceae bacterium | reverse complement strand
AAAAGGGATTTGAACCCTCGACCCTCGCCTTGGCAAGGCGATGCTCTACCACTGAGCTATTCCCGCAAAACTCTAGTGCGAGGGGCGGTTTATAGGGCCTCCGGCGAGAAGGTGTCAAGGACCTTGCTGCCCAACCCGGGGTAGTGGCGCCGGACGACGGGAGGCTCCATGGGAATCGGCCCCTTCCGGCCCCATCTCGGCTTCTCGCCTGTAGACGACGCGCAGGAAGTCGCGGATGTAGATGGCAGCGGACCACAGCGAGAAGGCCACCGAGACGTAGAGGAGCCAGGTGCCGACCGCGTTGGCGTCCACCTCGGCCGAGAAGAACAGGAAGTCCACCTGGTATCGGTAGTGGATGAGAAGGAAGCTGATGGCGGCGAGCTGGACCGCGGTCTTGTACTTTCCCTCCTGTCCCGCCGCGATGACGATGCCCTCGCTCATCGCCATGGTCCTCAGCCCGGTCACGATGAACTCGCGAGCCATGATGACGATGACGAGCCACGCCGCCACCCTGCCTAGGTGGACGAGCATGATGAGGGTGGAGACGACGACGAGCTTGTCGGCGAGAGGGTCGAGGAACTTCCCGATCACGGTGACGAGGCCCCGGCGCCGGGCGAGCCACCCGTCGAGGAAGTCGGTGGCCGCCGTCACCGCGAAAAGGAGGGCCGCGGCGAAGCTGTGGCTGCGGCTCTCGTAGTAGGTGAAGGTGAGGATAATCGGGATCATGGCGATCCGGATCATCGTTACGCCATTCGGGAGATTGAAGAGATCCTTCTTCAGGGAGCTCACGGCGCTTCCGCCTGCTCCGGTTCCGGCCCGTCCGGATCGATGAGCGCCCGGCCGTCTCCGGTGAGTTCCACGACCGCTCGAGCGTCCGAGGCCTCGTCGCCCTTCGTCTCCTCCTCTCCGCTCAGAAGCGCGACGCGAGGAGTGAGCGCGCCCGTCCACCCCACCAGCGCGGCCATCGGTATCCGAAGAGGCATCGCCCGGTTCACCTCCAGGGCCACGGGCTCCGCCGCTGTCCGCAGCAGGAAGCGACCCCGGCCGCGGAGGTGCATCAGGTTCAGGTCGCGGGAGTGCTTGGAGGGCACTCGGCCGTTCTCGAACACCACCGTCTCCTCGAGCGCGAAGACGGCCTCCTCCCGGAAGTAGCCGGCCTCTCCGGCCAGGTCCACTGCGGTGAACACCGCACCCCGGGTGCGGAAGAGGAGCGCCCCCTCGCCGACGGCCCGGTGCACCCGCCCGCCGCCCTCCCCGAACGGACGGTCGGTAGGCTTTCCGCGAAAGCGTTTCATCTCCGGCTTGAGCGCGAGCGTTCCGCGCACGGCGAAGAGGCCGTCGAGACGCGCCAGCATCTCGCCCTTCACCGCCACGGAGAGGACGCGCCCCTCCACCGCGAAGCAGTCGCCGGGGATGCGCACGGTCCTCTTGGCGGCGAAGGCACCGAGCCCGTTCGCCTCCGCCTCGCTCGCCGGCGTCACCGAGGGGATGGGCTCCGGGTCCGGCGCCGGGACGTCGTCTACGGAAGGCGTCGCCGCGGGCGGGGTGGCCCCGCTGGCGCTCGCCGCCAGGACCTCGTCGCAGCGGGCGACCATCATCAGGCTGCCGGCGCGCTCGAACGAGTCGCGGGCGCTCTTGATCTCCCCTGATTCGAAGTGCGCGAGGCCCAGGTACCCCATGGCCTTCTTGTGGTCTGGGTTCAGGTCGAGAGCGATCGAGAACTGCTTGATGGCGTCGGCGAAGCGGCGCGCCTTCAGGTTCGCGAGCCCCAGGTTCACCCGCGCTCCCACCTCGGTGGGATTGTCGTCGACCAGTCGGCCGTAGGCCTCGGCAGCTGCGTCGAAGCGGCCCATGCGGTAGCACGCCTGCCCGAGCAGCCCGAGCACCTTGCCGTCCTTGGGCCGTAGCTGCGCGGCGCGCTGCAGGGACTGGCGCGCCTCCTCGGCGTCGCCGCGGGCGAGGAGGTCCGAGCCCCGGGACAGGTGGTAGAGAAACTCCTCGTCGAGCCCCTCTACCTCCTCGTCGAAGCCCGCACCGCGCGCCAATCGCTACCCCTTCCCGTTCTTGAACTTGAAGCGCTCGTAGAGCGCCATCACCTTGCGCACGTACTCGCGCGTCTCGGGGATATCGGGGATCTTGTCGCCCGCCTTCCGCACCGCCTCCGGGCCGGCGTTGTAGGCGGCGAGCATCTTCGCCATGTCACCCTGGTACTGGTTGGCGAGCACGCGGAGATAGCGGGCTCCTCCGTAGATGTTCTGCTCCACGCTCCAGACGTCGGACACGTACATCTCGAGCGCCGTCCCGGGCATGAGCTGCATGAGCCCGGCCGCGCCCTTCTGCGAGACCGCGAGCGGATTGTAGTTGCTCTCCACCGCCATCACGGCCTGGAGGAGCTCCTCGGGGAGGTTGTAGAGGGCCGCGGCCTGGTGGATGTGGGCGAGGTACGAGCCGTCGGCCTCGCCGAAGACGAGGCGCTTCTCGGGGAGTCCGTGACTGGCCCCGCGGCCGGGCTCCCCTGACCTGGCGGGGCGGGAGGCGCCAGGGTTGGCGCGGTAGACCCCGGCCTCCTTCTGCAGCTTCACTCGCTTCTTGCAATGAGGCCCGCCTCCCAGGTTGGTGAACGTCCAGACCTCGCCGTCCTCGGCGGTGACGCGCTTGTAGGCGCAGAGGTCGTCCGTCGCGGCCTGGGGGCTAGAAGGCGCGACAAGGCCCAGCAGGGAGAGACAAATCAACGCACGAGACATCGAGGATCGACAGGTTAGCAACCGTTCGGGCGTGAACACAACTTCCCTTGAGAATTCCTACCGGGCTCTGTGCTAGGGAAGTGGGATGCCAGCTCCCTCCAGCGAGCGCGTCGACTTTCTCGTCATCGGCGGCGGCGTCGCCGGGCTCTCCTTCGCCCTGCAGGCGGCCGGGAACGGGCAGGTGCTCGTCCTCGCGAAGCGTGCCCGACAGGAGGGGAACACGCAGTACGCCCAGGGCGGCATCGCCTCCGTCCTGGGCGCGGACGACAGCGTCGAGCGCCACATCGAGGACACGCTGGTGGCCGGGGCCGGCCTCTGCCACCGCGACGCGGTGGAGGTCTCCGCCCGGGAAGGCCCGGATCGGATCCGCTGGCTCCTCTCCCTGGGGGTGGAGTTCGACCGAGAGGGGCCCGACCGGCTGCACCTCACCCGCGAGGGCGGCCACTCGCGCCGGCGAGTGGCGCACGCCAAGGACACCACGGGCATGGAGGTGGAGAGGAAGCTGCTCGCCGCCTGTGACGCGGCCGGCGTCCGCATCGAGCCAGACGAGGTGGCGATCGATCTCATCACCGCCGAGAAGGCCGGCGTGCCCGGCCCGAACCGGGCGCTCGGCGCCTACGTCCTGCGCCGCGCCTCGGGAGAGATACGGACCGTCTCGGCGGCGGTGACGGTGCTCGCCACCGGCGGGGCGGGGAAGGCGTACCTCTACACCACCAACCCGGACGTGGCCACCGGGGACGGGGTCGCCATGGCCTACCGGGCCGGCGCCGCCGTCGCCAACATGGAGTTCTTCCAGTTCCACCCCACCTGCCTCTACCACCCGCAGGCGAAGAGCTTCCTCATCTCCGAGGCGCTGCGGGGCGAGGGCGGAATCCTGCGCAACCGGGCCGGGGAGGCCTTCATGGCCCGCTACGACCCGCGCCTGGAGCTCGCGCCGCGCGACATCGTGGCGAGGTCCATCGACGCCGAGGTGAAGAGGCGCGGCGACGACTGCGCCTTCCTCGACATGACCCACCTCGCGAAGGGCTTCCTGCTCGACCACTTCCCGCACATCTACCAGACGTGCAAGGAGTTCGGCATCGACATGGCGGTACAGCCCATCCCCGTCGTCCCCGCCGCGCACTACCAGTGCGGTGGGGTCGTCACCGACCTCGACGGGCTCACCGGCGTGCCGCAGCTGCTGGCGGTCGGGGAGGTGGCCTGCACCGGCCTGCACGGCGCCAACCGGCTCGCCTCCAACTCGCTCCTGGAGGGTCTGGTGTTCGGCCGCCGGGCGGCGGTGGCGGCAGCGCGGCTCCTCGGCGCCGGCCAGAGCGCTCCTCCGCTCCCGGACTGGAACGCCGGGGACGCCCTCGACCCGGACGAGGGGGTGGTCGTCACCCACAACTGGGACGAAGTGCGCCGGCTGATGTGGAACTACGTCGGCATCGTCCGGAGCGCCAAGCGGCTGGAGAGGGCGCGCACGCGCCTGCAGATGCTGCGGACCGAGATCCGCGAGTACTACTGGCGCTACAAGGTGACGCCGGACCTCGTCGAGCTGCGCAACCTGGCCGACGTGGCACTCCTCATCGTGGAGTCGGCGCGGCGCCGCAAGGAGTCGCGCGGCCTGCACTACCTCATCGACCACCCGAAGCCGGACGACCGGTACCTCCGCGATACCGTGCTCCACCGCGGCGAGCTCGACGAGCCGTCGCGCGGCGATTGACTCCTCAGGGCGAGCCCGGCTTCCACTCCATCTCCACCCTCGCCGGGGCTCCGGCGATGAGGAGCGTGAAGGGGAGCTCCGCGAGCGGCCGGTCGCCGGGGAAGTGCGGGAAGCGGATCCGGTACAGGCGGTAGAAGTCGCTCACGTACGGGTAGAGGACCTGCGTGGTGGGGTCGGCGCGTACCAGGTCGATCTTGACCGGCGGGGCCTGCTCCTTCGAGTCCACCACCAGGGCCACCCGCCAGGTGCCGTGGTCGGTGGCGAGGTCGTTGGCGCCCCGGTTGTCGGTGTAGAAGGACAGGAGGAACTCCTCGAACTCGAGCCCTTCGGCGTGCTCCTTGGAGAGGAGCACCTCGCGTTCCGAGGGGAGCATCCCCTTCCACTCCGCGAGCCGGTTCACCCGGGCGATCCTCACCGACGGCGCCTGGTAGGTGGCGGTGGCGAAGACGACGTCGGAGAGCACGTTGTAGACCTTGCACTCCCGGGTGTAGCGGTCCCGTTGCTCCGCCCACGCGCCCTCGGTGGTGGACGGCTGCGGGGATCGCGCGAACCAGGTGCACCCGCCGACGAGGGCGAGGAGGAGGCAGGAAGTCCTCTTCATGGGTCGCTCGATCCGAGGAAGTCCCTGCGGTCGAAGAGCGCGTCTACCGGTACGCCCTGTGACTCGATGGCCTCGCGCCCCCCCTCCATCCGGTCCACCAGGGCGAAGCAGCCGACGGGAACCAGGCTCTCGGCGCGGCAGCGCTCGATGGCCTTCACCGCGCTGCCGCCGGTGGTGATGACGTCCTCGAGGACCGCCACCCGGCTGCCGTCGGGAAGGGTGCGCCGCCCCTCGATCCACTGACCGGTCCCGTGCCCCTTCGGCTCCTTGCGCACGATGAAGGCGTCGACCGGCTCGCCCTCGAGGAAGCTCGTGAGCGCCGTGGCGCAGGCGAGCGGATCGGCCCCCAGGGTGAGCCCGCCCACGCCTTGCACCAGGGGTCGCACGCGACGGATGCGATCGAAGAGCAGACGGCCCACGAGGGCGAGCCCCTCGGCGGTGAGCGCCGTGCGCTTGCAGTCGATGTAGAAGTCGCTCTCCTTGCCGGAGGCGAGGATCACCTTGCGCCGCTCGAAGGAGAGCGCCCGCAGGAGCGAGAGCAGGCGCGCGCGGTCGGCTTCCAGGCTCATCCGTCCTCCCGGTCCATGAGGGGGAAGAGCTCGGCGAGGTAGCGGGCCTGCTCCACGATCTGGCGCCTCCCCTCGGCGGGGAGTTCGCCCCAGGCCTCCCAGCCGACGGCGAGCTCCTGGTTGAGCTCGAAGATGCGCACCGCGAGATGGAGGGCGAGCTCGTCGGGGGTGAGCTCCACCGTCTGCTCCTCGACCGGCTCGGCGGGCGCGGCCGCCTCCGCGGCGGGCTCGGCGGGGCTCGCCGACAGGAACTCGGCGAAGCGCTCCCGCTGCCCCGGGGCGACGGGCGCCCGCAGCAGGGCCTCGTCCACGAGATCCTCCGCCCAGGGAGCGACCGCGCGGACTCGCTCCCGCAGTGCCTCGAGCTCCGAGGAGAGCCAGGGCTCGGAGAGGAGCCCCTGCGACAGGGCCAGCGCCCAGGCGTCCTCGTCGGAGAGGGCTGCGTGCAGGCGGGCGAGGACCCGCTCCCGGTGCAGCATCCGGATCGCCTCGAGGCGACGGAAGCCCGCGACCACCTGCCAGCGGGGCCCGGCGGCCGGCCCCAGCAGGAACCCGTCCTCGGGATCGGCGCCGACCCCGGAGGCTGCCGGGGGGGCCGCCGGCGGGGTCGGCATCGGTCGGAGCTCCAGGGGCGCGAGCTGGCCGAGGCGACCGATGGAGGCGGCGAGCAGGCTCACGTCCCCCGGGTCGCGCAGCCGGAAGGTGATGTCGTCCGAGATGTCGTCCAAGGAGACGAACTCCACCGCGCCGGTCGCGTGTGCGGGCGCCGTGGCTCGTGGCTCCGGTTCCACGCGGCGCTACTTCCGCTTGACGACGACCTTCCGCTTCAGGGCGCCCATTCCCAAGGACGGCGGGGGAGCCGGGGGGCGGGGCGCGGCGGAGGCATCCGCTGGCGCCTCCTCCTTGGGAGCTGCCGCCCGGGCGGGCCGGGCGGACCCGAGGGCAGGGCGGGCGCTCGGGCGCGGGAGGGTGCGGGCCGCGGGTCGCTCGCCGCGCTCGGCGGCCGACACGTCGACGTCGCCCATGTCCACGCGCCCCTTGAAGCTGGCGCCGTCGACGATGATCACCCGCGGAGCGCCGATGTCTCCCACCATGCGCCCCTCCTTGGTGATCTCGACGCTCTCGGTGGCCGTCACGTTGCCGATCACCACCCCGGCGATGATGCAGTTCTTCACCTGCACCTCCGCCTTCACCACGCCGGTGGGCTCCACCACCAGGGTGCGCGTGAGCGTGACGGTGCCCTCCACCCGCCCGCGGACCGTGAGGTCCTCGTCGCCCTGGAGGTTGCCGTTGATGAGGATGGACTCGCCGATCACGGTGCTGCCGTTCGCCGTCGCCATGACTCACTTCCCCCTGGGGCTCGGGCCGCGCGCGCCCACTTCCATGTCGACGTTGCCCTTGAAGGCCGCCCCGTCGGCGATGAGGATGCGCGGCGCCCGGATGTCGCCCACCACCTTGCAGTCGGCCTTGAGTTCCACCTTGTCGGTGGCTGCGATGTTGCCGGTCACCTGTCCGGAGACCTCCACGTTGGCGGTCTCGATGTCCGCCTCGATGACGCCCGAGCCCTCTACGAAGAGGCTCTGTCGCAGCGCGATCTTTCCTTTCACCGTCCCCTCGATGATGAGGTCCTCGTCACCCGAGATCTCGCCGTCGATGACGATCGAGCTTCCGATGACGGTGTTCGCGCCGCTCCGGGGAGCGGCTGGCTTGTCGAGCGCTGCCATTGGGATCCTCCGTTCTCGCGGAGAATAGAGGCCCGCGCCTTCCGGGGTCAAATCGTTTTCGCACTCCCGGCGGCGCGGTCGGAGACGAAGGCCACGGCATCGCCGATGGGCCCACTGCGCCCCACCTCGTTGAAGAGCTCGTGCCGGAAGCCCTCATACACCTTGAGCGACTTGTCGGTGGAGCGGGCCGCCGCCAGGAACGCCTTCCCCGCCTCGGGATCGGCGATGTGGTCCGCGCTGCCCACCATGACCAACAGGGGGTAGGCAAAATCCCCCATTCGGCCGCGAAGCACCTCCTGCGCCCGACCCGACTCGGTGAACCAGCGGGGCGTGGTCTTGCGCAGGTAGAGCGGGTCCGCCGCCGTCCAGCGCTGCATCTCCGGGTCCGCGGTGAGCTCGGCGAAGTCGAGGGCGGCGTCCACCGGGAGGAAGGGGACGAGCTTCCCCACCGCCAGGGAGGCCCACACCTTCACCTTCGGAGGATCGATCGCCAGGCGGAGGAACGGGGAGGACATAGCGAAGCCCCGAACCCCGAGGCCGGTGCGCAGCCCCCAGTGAGCGGCGATGTGTCCGCCCTGGCTGTGGGCCACGACGAACAGGGGGCGCCCCTCGGCGGCGGCCCGCACACTGGCGGCGAAGGCCTCCAGGTCTGCCAGGTAGTCCTCGAACTGATCGACGTACCAGCGCCGCCCGTCGGACTGCCCGTGCCCCCGGAAGTCGAGGAGCGCCACCTCGTGGCCGGTCCGCACCAGGGCGTCGGTGAGCCCCGGGTAGCGCCCAGAGTGGTCGCCCGCCCCGTGCAACACCATCACCGTGCTCCGGGGCGCCTCGGGAGTGTAGCGCTGCCAGTAGAGGCGCAGGCCGTCAGCGGCGCGGAGGAATCCCTCCTGGCGCCGGGCGGCGTCCGGGCCGGGGAAGCTGGGGAGGCTCATGCCGCCATTATCGCCTGGCGGGGCGCAGGTCCGCGCCCGGAAGTTCGCGCAGCTTCCGCTCGATCCCGGCCCGCTGGTCCGGCACCTCGGGGTCGGCCCCGTCGTCGAAGGCCTTGAGCGCTCGGCGGTAGGTCTTGGCAGCGTCCGCCGGCCGATGGGTCCGCCCGTAGGCGTCGCCCAGGTGCTCGAGGATGGTGGGCTCCGGCGCGGAGAGGGCGTCGGCGTGCTCGAGGAGCCCCACCGCGCGCGCGTAGTCGCCCTTCTGGAACTCGATCCAGCCGAGCGAATCGAGGAAGAAGGCGTTGTCCGGCTTGAGCTCGAGCGCCCGGGAGAGGAGCCGCTCCGCCTCCTCGAGACGCACCCCGCGCTCGGCCCAGCTGTAGCCGACGAAATTCATGGCGTCTGCGTGCAGCGGGTCCATCTCCAGGAGGCCCTGCATGGTGCCGATGGCGGCGTCCCGCTCCCCCGCCTTGTCCTGCGCCACCGCGAGCGCGTAGCGCAGCGCCTCCTCGCCGGGGCGCGCCACCACCGCCGCCTGTAGGACGCGCACCGCCTCCGCCGAGCGTCCGCTCTCCTGCAGGCTCCCGGCGAGTGCCTCGTAGAGGTCGCCCGGGACGCCCCCCGGGTCCCCGGCCCGCTGCCGGACCTCCTCCTCCAGGAAGGCAGCCGCCTCGCCCGCCCGGCCTGAGCGCTCGAGCACGAAGGCGCGCGCTGAGAGGAGGCGAACGTCCTGCGGCCGCAGCTTGAGGGCGCCGTCCAGGACCGTGAGCGCCTCGGCGTTGCGCCCGGCGTGAACGAGCGAGAAGCTCTGCGCCGCCCGGGCGGTGGAGACGAGGTCCCCGTCCTCGCCGCCGACGGCGGCGAAGGCCGCGGCGGAGTCCGCCCAGCGATGCTGGTCCTGCAGGACGAGCCCCTTCGCGTAGAAGAGCCGCGGGTCGGGTCCGGCCCGGAGCCCCTCCTCCACCACTTGCAGGGCCCGGTCCGATCGGCGCACATCGAGCCAGGCGAAGGCCATGCTGGCGCGGGCCCCGGCCTCGTCCCGGCTCACCAGGAGGAGCTGCCCGAACCAGGCATTCGCCGAGGCCGCGTCCCCGGCCTTGAGGGCCAGGCGCCCCAGGGCGAGGAGTGATTCCCCGTCCTCCGGGTCCTCGCGGAGGAGGGACTCCCAGGCCTTGCGCTCCTCGTCGGGGCGGTGTCGCGCCTCCTCCAGCTCCGCCAGCCGGCGCCAGGCCTCCACGTCGTGCCGGTCGCGCTGCACTGCCTTCCGCAGGTAGCGCTCGGCGCGCTCGAGGTCGTGCCGCTCCAGGTAGAGCCGGCCCAGGTCGCGGAGCGAGGCCGCGCCCTCGGCCGGGAGCCGGGCCGCCAGGTCCTCGAGCGTCCGGCTGGCGGCGGCCTCGTCGCCGCCCTCCAACTGCACCTGGGCGAGCATGCGCCAGGCCTCGGGCTCGATGGCCGCTTCCTCGGGCGGTTTCCCCCTGGCGAGCGTCGACTGGAGCCGCACCGCGTCGGCGAGTTCCCGGGCGGCCTCCGCGGCCCGGTGCTGAAGAACCGCCAGCTTCCCCAGGAAGAAGTGGGCCTCGGCACCCGCCGGTCCGGCCGGGTCGGACTCGATGGCGCGCCGCGCCTCCACCTCGGCCCGGCCGAGCAACCCCGCCCGGGCGTAGGCCTCGGCGAGGGCGATGCGCAAGCTAGCACTGCCGGAGTCGAAGGCCACCGCCGACTGCAGCTCGTCGAGGGACCTGCGCCAGTCGCCCTGCAGCTCGGCCTGCTTCGCCCGGAGGTAGTGGGCGTACGCCTTGGCCGAGGCCACTCGCTCCGCCGCCCGCGGTATGCCGGAATCGCCGGCGCGCGCCAGCGGCGCCGTAGTCACGGCGAGTGCGAGTGCGATCGAGGCGAAGCGCGGCACGGATGTGGGACACGGGCGCAGAGCCCTGCCTCAACGATTCTAGTGGAGGGATGGGGGCGGCGCTACTACCGGCGCCTGGGGACGGCGAGGGCGAGTGACAGCATCTGGGCGGCGGCCGCCGCCAGAGTCCGATCGGCCACCGGGGCGGCGAGCGCCGCAGCGCAGCCGGCGGCGCGGAGGCGCACGGCCCACTCCGCCGGCGCCACCACCAAAACCGGGATGCAGGCGAGTTGCGGGTCCCCGCGCAGTCCGGCCAGGGTCTCCCCGCCGTCGGGCGCGTTCGCGAACAGGACCACCACGTCGGGCTGGAAGCGGGCCGCCGCTACGCCGGCGGCGAAGCCCAGCGCCGCCTCCTCGGAGGCGAACCCGAGCCCGGTGAACTCCCGCGCGGCGCCCTCGCGCAACGTGCCCGGCTCGCCCACCACCAGCGCCTTGCGCCTCGCCGCCACCGCGTCGGCGAGCTCGGGGGGCAAGGGCATGCCGTGCCGGAGCATGAACGCTGCGAGCTCCTCGCGGGCGATGCGTCGGTGGCCTCCGGGGGTGCGATGTGCCTTGAGCCTGCGCGCCTTGATCCAGTTCACGACGGTGGGAAGCGACACGCCGAGCAGGTGGGCCGCCTCGTAGGTGGTGTAGAACCGGCGCATCAGGGCGCGTGGAGCATACACTAACGCACGGAGGATGAAGGTCTCCCGTTCAAGGGTCCCACGGTGGGGGTGCTGGGAAACCCCCCGTGCCGCTGTGGTAAGGGATGACGCATGACGCCGCCGTCAACATACCTCCTGGGTGCAGTGCAGATGACCTCCACCGGCGACCGCGCCCGCAACATGGCGACGGCCCTGCGCCTCGTGAACGAGGCGGCCGACCTGGGCGCGAAGCTCGTGGGACTCCCGGAGAACTTTGCCTTCATGGGCCGCGACGAGGACCGCATCGCCAACGCGGAGACGCTCGAGGGACCCACCCTTTCGGCGCTCCGCGAGGTGGCGCGATCGCGGCGCATTCACGTGGTGGCCGGCTCCATCGCCGAGCAGGTCCCCGAACCCGGCAAGACGGCCAACACGAGCGTCCTCATCTCCGACGAGGGGGCGGTCGTCGCCGCCTACCGGAAGATCCACCTCTTTGACGTGAACATCCCCGACGGTGCCCGCTACGCCGAGTCGGAGACCGTGGCCCCCGGGGACAAGGTGGTGGTGGGCGCGACCGCCCTCGGCCGAGTCGGCCTCACCATCTGTTACGACCTGCGCTTCCCTGAGCTCTACCGGCAGCTGGCCTCGCTGGGAGCGGAGGTCCTGACCATCCCCGCCGCCTTCACCCTCTTCACCGGCAAGGACCACTGGGAGGTCCTCATTCGGGCGCGGGCGATCGAGAATCTCTCCTACGTGATCGCGCCCGCGCAGGTGGGGCGCCACTCCGCCAACCGCCTCACCTACGGTAACGCCATGGTGGTCGATCCCTGGGGCACGGTGCTGGCCCGCTGCCCCGAGGGCGAGGGGGTGTGCGTGGCGCCGTTCAGCCGGGCCCGGCTGGAGCGCGTCCGCCAGGAACTGCCGTCCCTGAAGCACCGGCGCCTCTAGAGAGCGCCCCGCTCGACGGCGAGAGAGCGCAGGTCAGGCGAGGCGCTTCCGGAAGCGCAGCGTCGAGAGCCCGAAGATGACGGTGCCGAAGGCGAGGAGGGCCGCCAGGTCCGGCCACACGTCGGCGAACCCGGCCCCCTTCATCAGGTTGGCGCGCGCCACCTGCTGGAAGTAGCGGAGCGGGTTGAGGTACGTGATCCACTGCATCCACCGGGGCATCGAGTCGATGGGGGTGAAGATGCCCGAGAGCAGCGCCGCCGGCAGGGTGAAGAGGAACCCGCCCAGGAACGACTGCTGCTGGGTCGACGAAAGGGTGGAGATGAGGAGCCCCACGCCCAGGGTGGAGAGCAGGTAGAGGAGAGTGGCGACTGCCAGGACCCCGAGGTTGCCGCGGAGGGGCACCTCGAACACCCAGGTCCCGGCGGTGAGGAGGAGGAGGACGTCGAAGAACCCGATGAAGACGAAAGGGGTCACCTTGCCCGCCAAGAGCCAGGTCGCCCCGACGGGCGTCACCGCCACCTGCTCGAGAGTGCCCTGCTCCCTCTCGCGCGCGAGCCCCATGGCGGTGACGATGGTGGTGACGATGACGAGCAGCATGGCCGCGATGCCGGGGACGATGTAAGGGGGGCTCTTGAGGCTCGGATTGTAGAAGACGCGCGGGGTGACCTCGACCTGGCCCGGCAGGGCCACCCCAGCAGCCCGGGCGCGCCGGCGCGCGAGCACCGCCCCCTCCTCGCCGAAGTAGCGGGAGGCGGCGCCCCCGGCCACGCTCGAGCGGTTGGGGTCGGTGCCGTCGAGGACCACCTGGACGCTCGCCGGCCGGCCGGCGGCGATGTCGGCGCCGAGGCGCGGCGGCAGGACGAGGATCGCGGCGGCTTGCCCCGCGTCGAGGGCGCGCACGGCCTCCTCGGCACTGTGCGCGTGGCCGGCGTAGAGCAGGGTGCCGTCGGCGAGCAGCCTGCGGACGTGCTCCCGGCTCGCGGGGCTGTGGTCCTGGTCGGCCACCACTGTCGGGACTCGGTCGACGTCGAAGTCGAGCGCGAAGCCCAGGACGACGGTCTGCAGGAAGGGCGCGAAGACGAGCATGAACATGATGCGCCGGTCCCGGAGCGTCTGGAGCACCTCCTTGCGCACCACCGCCGCGTACTGGACGAGGCCCCGCGGCGGCCGCCTCTCCCCGGCCTGGCTCAAGCGATCCTCCGGCGGAAGCGGGCGGTGGCGAGGCCGACGATGGCCGCCGCGAAGGCCGCCATGGCGACGAGGTCGGGCCCGATGCCGCCGAGCCCGTTCCCCTTGAGCAGGATCTGTCGCAGGGCGTCGACGAGGTACCGGGCCGGCACCACCGTGGAGAGGAGCCGCAGCGGGAGCGGCATGTTGTCGAGGGGGACGAGCATGCCCGAGAGCAACAGCGAGGGCAGCAGCGACGAGAGCGCGCCCGCCTGAGTGGCGACGAGCTGGTTCTTCGCCACCACCGAGATGAAGAGGCCCTGCCCAAGCATGCCGAGGAGGAAGAGAAACCCGGCGAGGAGGACGAGGAGCGGGTTCCCGCGGATGGGGACGTCGAAGGCGGTGGCGCCCACGACGACGACGAGGAGCAGCTGGACGAGCCCGAGCCCGAGGTAGGGGACGAGCTTGCCGAGCACGATCTCGAGGCGGCCCACCGGCGAGGCGAAGAGCTGTTCCATCGAGCCGCGCTCCCACTCCCCGGCGATGGTGAGCGCGGTGAGCAGGACCGCGGCGATCGCCATCAGGTAGGCGGCGAGCCCGGGCACCATGAACACCGCCGAGCGCGCCTCGGGGTTGTAGCGGGTGAAGACCTTCACCTCGAGCGGGGGTGCGAAGGCGGCCCCGGCCTCGGAGGCCATGCGCTGGGTCTCGGCGAGGGCGATGGCGTCCGCCTTGGTGAGGATCTGGTTCGCCGTCACCGGGTCGGCCCCGTCGAGCAGGAGCTCGGCGCGCCCGGCCTCGCCGCGCGCCAGGTCCTTCGCGTACCCGCGCGGCACCACCAGGATGGCGCGCGCCCTTCGCCGACGAAAGGCGGTGTCGGCGCCATCCGCCGCCTCGCCCCCCGCGGGGGCAAACTCCCCCGAGGTGGTGAAGGCGAGCGAGAGACGGCGCGAGGCCTCGGAGCGGTCGAGGTCGGAGACGGCGAGGGGAATCCGGTCCAGGTCGAAGCTCACCCCGTAGCCGAAGATGAGGAGCAGGACCACCGGCATGACGAGCGCCAGGACGATGGTGCGCGGGTCGCGCCGGATGTGGAGCACCTCCTTCCAGGCCATGGCGCCGACCCGGACGGCGAAGCGTTTGGGCAGGGAGGGACTCACGGCGCCGCCCCCGCTCCGGAGGCGCCCGCGGCCGCCGAGCCGCCCACCACCGCAAGGAACACGTCCTCGAGCGAGGGCTCGGTCTCGTCCACCGTTGGCGACTCGGCTCCCGCCGCCGCGAGCGCTTCCTGGACCGCCGCCCGGTTCCACAGAGCCGGATCGGCCCGGACGTGGAGGCCGGCGCCGAAGGGCTCGACGGCGTGCACTCCGGGCCGGCGCCGCAGCGCCTCCGCCGCCCGGGCGAGCCCCCGGCCGCGCACCACCAGCACGCGATCGGGGACCCATGCGCGCTTGAGCGCCGAGGGGGTGTCGAGCGCCACCAGCCGGCCGTCGACCATGAGGCCGATGCGCCGGCAGTACTCGGCTTCGTCGAGGTAGTGGGTGGTGACGAACACCGTGGTCCCGCCGGTCGAGAGGTCGCGGATGAGGCGCCAGAAGCTCCGGCGCGCCACCGGGTCCACCCCCGCCGTCGGCTCGTCGAGGAAGACGATCGAGGGACGGTGCAGGACGGCGCTCCCGAGCGCGAGCCTCTGCCGGATGCCGCCAGGCAGGGTCCCGGTGAGCGCGCGGCGGTGCTCCGAGAGACCGGTGAGCTCCAGGACCTCCCCGATGCGCGACTCGAGCTCCCGCCCCCACAGGCCGTAGGCGCCCCCGAAGAAGCGCAGGTTCTCGAAGACCGGCAGGTCGAGATACAGCGAGAACCTCTGTGACATGTACCCGATCGAGCGCTTCACGGCCTCGGGGTCCGAGGCGACGTCGTGTCCCGCCACGGTGGCGGAGCCGCTCGTGGGCGCGAGGAGCCCGATCAGCATGCGGATGGTGGTGGACTTCCCGGCGCCGTTCGCCCCCAGGTACCCGAAGATCTCCCCGCGCTCGACGCCGAAGGTCACCCCGTCCACGGCGGTGAACTCGCCGAAGCGACGGGTGAGGCCGACCGCCTCGATGGTGGATTGGGCGCTCACCGCGTCTCCGCGCGCAGCCGCGACAGGAAGAGGTCCTCGAAGTTCGGCGCCACCGGCCGGAGCTCCGCCCCGAGCGGGGCGAGAGCCGACGCCACCCGCTCGCGCGCGCCCGGAGCCAGGTCGACGCGGAGGCGCGAGCCCGCAGGAGAGACCGCACGGACCTCGGCGATCCCGGCGAGGGCTCCCTCCAGCCGCTCGCGATCCCCGTCAGCGATCTCGAACGCCTCCTCGTCGAAGGAGGCGAGGAGATCTCCCGGCGCTCCCTCGAGCAGGAGCCGCCCCCGGTAGGCGAGCCCCACCCGGTCACAGCGCTCCGCCTCGTCCATGTAGGGGGTGGAGATGAGCACCGCCATCCCCCCCTGGACGAACTCGTGGAGGAGCGCCCACAGCTCCCGGCGCGAGACCGGATCGACGCCGTTGGTGGGCTCGTCGAGAAGCAGCACCTTCGGCTGGTGCAGGAGCGCCGCCGCCAGGGCGAGCTTCTTGTACATCCCACCCGAGAGGGCGTCCGCACGCCGATCGACGAACCGCTCCAGCCGGGTGATGGCGAGGAGCCGCTCGGCGCGCTGCCGGAAGAGCTCACGCGGGAGAACGTAGAGGCGGGCGAAGAACTGGAGGTTCTCCCACACCGACAGGTCCCGGTAGAGGCTGTACTGCTGGGGCAAGAGCCCGAGCGCCTCCCGGACCTCCCCCCCGCCGCGCGGGTCCATCTCGAGCACGCGCGCCTCCCCGCCGTCGAGGTCGAGCAGGCCCGCCAGCGCGCGGATGGCGGTGGTCTTGCCGGCCGCGTCGGGGCCGACGAGGCCGTAGAGCTCGCCGGCCTCCACCTGGAAGGAGAGGCCCGCGAGCGCCTCCACCGCGCCGAAGCGCTTCTCCATCCCGGCCGCTCGCAAGGCCGGCGGCATCACTTCTCCCGGGGCAGCACGACCTGCACCGGCATGCCGGGCCGGAGCGCTCCGTCGGGGTTCTTCAGCCGGACCTCGATCGGGTAGACGAGCCGGTCGCGGTCGGTGCGCGTCTGGATGTTGCGGGGCGTGAACTCCGCCTTCAACGAGACGGTCGAGACGAGCCCCTCGAACTTGCGATCCGGCCAGGCGTCGGCGACCACGATCGCCCTCTGTCCCGGGTGGGCCGCCGACACCTCGGCGTTCGGCAGGTAGAAGGTAGCCTTCACCTCGGCGATGTCCACGAGCTTGGCCACCGCCTGGCCGGCGGGGACGAGCTCGCCCACCTCGAAGGGCAGGTCGTCGACCATGGCGTCGCGCGGCGCGCGCAGGATGCACTCGTCGGCGAGGAGCTGCGCCTTGCGCACCGCTTCCTCGGAGGCCTTCACGTTCGCCTCCGCCGCCACCGCCTGCGCGCCGGACGCCCGGATGGCCACCGCGGCGGCGCGCGCCTGCTCGGCGCTCGCCCTGGCCTGGGCCACCGCCGCGTCCGCCTGTCGCGCGAGCCCCTCGGCGCTCGCCCTCGTCTGGTCCCGGCTCGAGACCGACACGTCCTCGGGGAGGGCCTCGAAGCGCTTCGCCTGGCGGAGCGCGGCGTCGCGCTGCGGCACGAGCGCCTCCGCCTGGGCCTGGGCGGCGAGCTGCGAGGCCAGGGCCGCCTCCTGGGTACGCCGGGAGGCGTCGACCGAGGCGGCGGCCGCGATCGCCTGGGCGCGGGTCGCCGAGAGCCGGTGGGCGGCCTCCGAGAGGGCAGCGTCCTGGTCGGAGCAGTCGAGCCGCGCCACCACGGTGCCGGCCTTGACCGGGCTTCCCTTCGGGACCGGGAGCTCCGCCACCCTGGCGTTGATCCGGGCCGATAGGTCCACGTTCGTCCCCTCGATCTCGCCCGCTCCCCCGGGCGGGGCGTGGAGGGCGGCCGACTGGAGCCACAGGCGCGCGAGGAGAAGGGCGACGAGCACGAGCACGACCACGGTGGCGGCAACGGCGATGCGGCGCATGCGTTCGCTCCCCGCCCGCGAGAGCGGGCCCTGGGTTCCGAGTGCGAGGACCGTGCCGGACCGGGGGAGCCCGGTCTCCACCCGGAATCGGGGCCCTTGGGCCTCGCACCCCCGCGGCGAGTGTAAGGACTTCCGACGCTGCGTTCGGAAAGCCGACGGGAGCTCGCCCCGGCCGGGCGCGCGCGCCCCGCAATGTCGGGCCTGTCGCACGGTGGAGGCCCTCGGCACCTTCCTTGCTCGGAGGGCGAACCAGCGCCCGTCCCAGAGGACCCCATGACCCCGCTCGCCGCCCTTCTGCTCGCAGCCTTGCCGACGGATTCCGGGACCCTCGCGCCCCCGGCCCCTCCCGGGGGTCTCGAGGGCATGCCGCCGGCCGTCACCCTTACGCTCGAAGAGTCGCTCGCCCTGCTCGACCGCCAGAATCCCACGCTGGAGGAGGCGCGCGCCCGCGCCGCCCAGGCATTGGCGGTCGTGCGACAGGTGGCGGCGCCGCTCCTCCCCACCCTGGGGGTGAGCGGGCAGTACTACCGGAACCGAAACGACTTCCTCATCACCTTCCCGTCCATCCCGGGGCTCCCCACCGGAACCGTCTACTTCCAGCCCCTCGACGCCTGGGCCGCCGGCGGATCCCTGCGGGTGCCCCTCATCGTCCCCGAGGCCTGGTTCGCGCTCGCCGCCAGCCGCGACGCCGCCCTCGCCTCGCAGGCGAGCGCCGAGGCGACCCGCCTCACCCTGCGGGCCACGCTCCTGCAGACCGCCTGGGTCGCCTGGGCCGGCGAGGAGATCGTGGCCGCCTCGGAGCGGGCCCTCGAAGCCGCTAGGGAGCAGGCGCAGAGCTCGCGCCGCCAGGTGCAGGTGGGCACGGCCACGCCGCTCTCGGTGCTGCAGGCGGAGACCGCGGCCACCCGCCGCGAGAGCGACCTCGTCGCGGCGCGCTCCGAGGCCGAGCGCGCCCGCATCGCCGTGGGCGCGCTCCTCGGGCGGTCCGAGCCGGTCCGGATCGCGATGCCCGGCCCCGGGGCGCCCGTGCGGTCCGACGTGCCCTCCCTGAGCGCCGAGGCGCTCGACCACCGGCCCGAGCTGCGCGCCACCGCGGCCGTCGTGCGCTCGTACCAGAAGCAGGCGCAGTCCGCCTGGTGGCGCCTCGCGCCGCACGTCTCGGCCTCGGGCACCGCGTCCGCCCAGAACGTCCCCTACCCCACCGGCTACCGGGAGGCCTGGCAGGTGACGGTGGACCTGACCTGGACCCTCTACGACGGGGGGTACCGCTACGGCCTGGCCCGCCAGGCGGAGGCGCAGGCGGACGAGGCCAGGGCGGCGGACACCCGCACCCGCATCGAGGTGGTCGAGGAGGTGCAGAACTCCGCCCGCGACGTGGAGGTGGCACGGGAGCGGCTGCGCCTCGCCACCCAGGAGCGCGCCACCGCCGCCGAGGCAGCGGCCTCGGCACGCCGCGGCTTCCGGGAGGGCATCTCCTCGAGCCTCGACGTCATCACGGCGAACCAGCTCCTCTTCGAGTCGGAGGTGCAAGTGGCCGACTCCGGCGCCCGGCTCGGGGCGGCGCTCGCCGCACTCGACCGGGCGGTGGGGCGCTCGCCGTGACCCGCGCACGGGACGGGGTGCGCCCGGACTCGGCCCGGCGTATCCTCTCACGCCGCGCACTGCCGCGCTGCGACATGGCCCGTCCGCCCCCGCCCGGCTTCGACGAGATCCAGCGCCAGGAGGTGAACCGCCTCTTCGGCCACCTGGTGGGCGCGCGCCTCGTCTTCCTGCCACTGGTGATGGGGTTCGCGGTCTGGCTCGCCTTCACCGACCCGGCGCCCTGGCGGCGGCTGGTGGTGGGCGCGTTCGTCCCGGTGGCGCTCCTCTTCTTCGCGGTGGAGGCCCTGCGGGCGCGCCGGCTCGGAATCGAGCGGCTCTCCATCCCCCTCAACATGGCGGTGGGGGCGGTGGGGTCGTCGCTCATGATCTTCGGCACCGGCGGCCTGATGAGCCCGTTCGCCTGCCTCATGCCGGTCCTGGCGCTGCTCTTCGGCATCCTCCTCGAGGTCCCGCTGCTGCTCGGGGTCGTCGGGCTCCAGCTCGCCGCGCTCGCGACCTTCGTGGCGCTGCGCGCGAGCGGCGCCCTGCACCTCGCCCTGCCGGCCCTGGGGCTGGGCGGGAGCGCGCTCCTCACTTGGGTCCAGTCGGGGGTGCTCGCCTGCCTCGTCGTCGCCGGAGCGGGGCTCGGGCGCGCCACCCGATGGGTGTTCGACGGAATGGTGCGGCGGGCGCTCCTCGCGCAGGAGGACTCCCTGCGCTCCCACCGCGAACGCGCCTCCGAGCTCTCCGCCCTCTCGGCGGAGATCGCCCACGAGCTGAAGAACCCGCTCGCCAGCGTGAAGGGGCTCGCCGGCCTGCTCGCGCCCGCGCTGCCGGACGCCAAGTCGGCGGAGCGGCTGGGGGTGCTGCGGCGCGAGGTGGACCGGCTCCAGTCCATCCTGGACGAGTTCCTGAATTTCTCGCGGCCGCTCGTGCCGCTGGCGCTCGGCAGCGCCGACGTGGGCGCCCTGGCGCGCGAGGTGTCGGCGCTCTACGAGGGCATTGCCAAGGAGCGCGGCTTGGAGCTCGAGGTGCGCGGCCACGCCCAGTCCCGCTGCGACCCCCGCAAGGTGAAGCAGGTGCTCATCAACCTCGTCCAGAACGCGCTCGACGCCAGCCCCGAGGGGGCGCTCGTGGAGGTGGAGGTGGCGGGCGGCGAGGACGGCGCGCGGGTGTCGGTGCTCGACCGCGGGCCGGGCATCGACCCCGCCGTCGGCGAGCGCGTCTTCGCCCCGGGTGTGACCACCAAGCCCGGCGGCTCCGGCATCGGCCTCACCGTGGCGCGCGCCATCGCCCGCCAACACGGCGGGGACCTGCGTCTCGACCCCCGCCCCGGGGGCGGGCTCTCGGCGCGTCTCTTCCTGCCCCTCGACCCGGGCCGGTCGGAGGTGGCGGCGTGACTTTCGCGGCCGAGACCCGGGCGCGGGCGCTGGTCGTCGACGACGACGCCGGGGTCCGCTACACGTTGCGGGAGATCCTGGAGGCCGAGGGGCTCGAGGTGGCCGAGGCCGAGGACGGGCTCGCGGCGCTGGAGCGGGTCGAGTCCTTCCGGCCGGAACTCGTCGTCACCGATCTGCGCATGCCGCGGCTCGACGGGATGGAGCTCCTGCGGCGCCTCTCGGCGCGCGCTCCGGCTCCGCGAGTGGTGCTCATCACCGCCCACGGGTCGGAGCGCCAGGCGGTGGAGGCGATGAAGTCCGGGGCCTACGACTACTTCCGCAAGCCCTTCGAGACCGAGGAGCTGCTCGCGGTGGTGCGGCGCGCGCTCGAGGCCGTGAGGCTCCGCGCCGAGAACGAGCGGCTCGCCGGGCAGCTGGCGCTCTCGCGCACCATGGTCTTCGCCTCGGGAGCGATGGGCCGGCTTGCCACCCTGGTGGCTCGCGTGGGCCCGCGGGACGTGACGGTACTCCTCACGGGCGAGAGCGGCACCGGAAAGGAGCGCGTGGCCGAGGCGCTGGTGGGCGCCTCTCGCCGGGCCGAGCGCCCCTTCGTCCGCTTCAACTGCGCGGCGCTCGTACCGGAGCTCGCCGAGGCCGAGCTCTTCGGCCACGCCAAGGGAGCCTTCACCGGAGCGGTCCGGGCCCGCCCCGGGCTCTTCGGGGAGGCCGACGGGGGCACCCTCCTGCTCGATGAGATCGGCGAGCTCGCCCTGCCACTGCAGGGGAAGCTCCTGCGCGCGCTCCAAGACGGAGAGGTCCGCCCGGTGGGCGAGGAGCGGACGCGCAAGGTGGACGTCCGGGTGATCGCCGCCACCCACCGCGACCTGAAGGAGCTCGTGGCCCGCGGCGCCTTCCGCGACGACCTCTACTGGCGGCTGCACGTGGTCCACCTGCACGTCCCGCCACTGCGCGAGCGACCGGAGGACGTGCCGGTGCTCGCCCGGCACTTCCTCGCCCGCTTCGCCGACCGGTTCGCGCTCGGGTCGTTCCGGGTCCCCGACGAGCTCTTCGCCCGCCTCGCCGCCTACCCTTGGCCCGGGAACGTGCGGGAGCTCGAGAACGCGCTCGAGACCCTGGTGGCCCTGTCGCGGGACGGCGAGCTCGACCTGTCCACGCTCCCCGCGGCCGCGGCGGCGAGGCCGGAGGAAACGAGCGGGATGACGCTGCGCGCCCGCGTCGAGGCCTACGAGCGCGGCCTGGTGCTCGATGCCCTGCGGGGGGCGGGCGGGAGCCGCACCGACGCCGCCCGGCTGCTGGGCATCTCGCGGGTCACCCTCCACGACAAGCTGAAGAAGTACGGCCTCGGCGACGACGAGCCGTAGCGGCGCACGCCCGGATGGAGGGCGCACCGCCTCGCACCCTCCTCCCCCCCGGGGCACTCGTCGGCACGGGTGCGTCGCTCTCGGGGCTCGCCGCGGGGGGCTTCCCACCCTCGGGCGAGAAGCCCCCGCGCCGGCCTCACTTCTTCGGCTTCGCCGCCTTTTCCGCCTTCACCTCGACGTTCCTCGCCGTGATGCTGTACTCGACAGTCGCCTTGGCGCCCTTCTTCAGGTCGCCCGTCACCTTGGTGTCGGCGGCGCGGGCCATCTCGAACTTCTCTCCCTTGTTCTTGCCCTTGTCCTGCGTCACCACGATGGTGGTGTCCGACACGTCGTCGACGGTGCCGGTGACCTGATAGGTCTTGCCCGCGGCAGCGGCGGCCGTCGCGATGCTGAGGGCGGCGAGCGCCGCCAAGATCCGCGTCTGCGTCATCGTCATCTCCTCCCAGGTTGGGGTGCTCCCCTCGGCACCGAGAGTAGCGCTCGCAACCGGGCGACGCGACATCGGGAAGGGGAGCGATCGCCCGGCAACCCGATTGGGTTCACCCGAGCAGGAGGCGGCGGTGCCCCTCGTCCTGGGCGGCCATGCGGGCGAAGAACTCCTTCAGGGCCGGGTCGGCGAGCGCGGCGATGACCTCGGCGTGGGCCGCCTGGAAGCGGTCCTCCAGGTCGGCGAGCCGGCGCCGCACCGCGCCGAGGTCCTCGCCGAAGGCGCCGCTCCGGGCTTCTTCGAGCGCGCGCAGCGCCTCCTCGAGCAGCGCCTCCATCCCGGCTCCCGCCATGTCGACGCTCACGAAGAGGCTCGAGTCGTGGCGGTAGCGCGCGGCGAGGAGCCGCACCCGGGTGGCGTGTTGCAACTCCTCCCCGGCCAGCCGCCGGAAGAGATCGCGCGCCTCGGGATCGCCCTCGAACCGTTGCGCCAGCGCCTCGTAGATCCGCGCGCAGGTCGCCTCCAGGCGCTCGGCAGCCTCGAACAGTGGGTAGGCGCTGGGCACGAGGCAGCAAGCTAGGCCCGCCGGTCGCCCGGT
Source organism: Anaeromyxobacteraceae bacterium (assembly GCA_035499295.1). GTDB lineage: Bacteria > Myxococcota > Myxococcia > Myxococcales > Anaeromyxobacteraceae > DATJZG01. The sequence continues at coordinate 3,119 of DATJZG010000177.1, read as the reverse complement.
CGCAATAGACCCCGGTGGTACTCGGGCGCGGCCGCGCCTCGCGGCGCTCGCGGCGTTATCCTCCGCGCCGGAGCCCGCCATGCCCAACGCCCGCTTCCAGGTCCCCAGGCCGCAGAACGAGCCCAACCTCTCCTACGCCCCCGGCTCCCCGGAGCGGAGCGCGCAGAAGGCCAAGCTCGCCGAGCTCCGCTCTCGCGAGATCGAGATCCCGGTGGTGATCGGCGGCGAGGAGGTGCACACCGGTCGGGTGGCCGAGGTGCGGCTCCCCCATCGCCACGGTCAAGTGATCGCCCGCGTCCACCTGGCGGGGGCGGCCGAGGTGGCGCGCGCGGTCGAGGCTGCCCTCTCCGCCCGCCGCGAGTGGAGCGCGCTCGAGTGGCCGGAGCGGGCGAGCGTGTTCCTCAAGGCGGCGGAGCTCCTCGCCGGGCCCTGGCGGGCGGTCCTGAACGCGGCCACCATGCTCGGCCAGTCCAAGACCGTCTTCCAGGCCGAGATCGACAGCGCCTGCGAGATCATCGACTTCTGGCGCTTCAACGTCGCCTTCGCCGAGGCCCTCTACGAGGGACAGCCCCTCTCTCCCGCGGGGGTGTGGAACCGCCTCGAGTACCGCCCGCTCGAGGGCTTCGTGTTCGCCGTCACCCCCTTCAACTTCACCTCCATCGCAGCGAACCTGCCCACCGCCCCGGCGATCCTGGGGAACGCGGTATTGTGGAAGCCGGCCTCGAGCGCCGTCTACTCCGGCTACCACGTCCTCCGGCTCCTCGAGGCGGCCGGGCTCCCGCCCGGGGTGGTGAACTTCCTTCCCGGGCCCGGGAGCGCCGTCGGGGATCCCATCCTCCAGAGCCCGCACCTGGCCGGCCTCCACTTCACCGGCTCGAACGCCACCTTCGAGGGGATGTGGCGGACCATCGCCGAGAACCTGGGGCGCTACCGCGCCTACCCGCGCATCGTCGGGGAGACCGGCGGAAAGGACTTCGTCTTCGCCCATGCCTCGGCCGACGTGGAGGCGCTCGCGACCGCCCTGGTGCGGGGCGCCTTCGAGTACCAGGGGCAGAAATGCTCGGCCGCCTCGCGCGCCTACGTGCCGCAGAGCCTGTGGCCCGCCGTGAAGGAGCGCCTGGTGGAGAGGACCGCGGCGCTGCGCATGGGCGACGTGGAAGACTTCCGCAACTTCATGGGGGCGGTCATCGACCGGGCCGCCTTCGACCGCATCTCGGGCTACCTGGCTCTGGCCCGCGGGTCGTCCGAGACGCGCGTCCTCGTCGGCGGGGAGGCCGACCCGTCGCAGGGTTGGTTCGTCGAGCCTACCGTGGTCGAGACCCAGAACCCCCGTTCCCGCCTGATGGAGGAGGAGATCTTCGGCCCGGTGCTCACGGTCTTCCCCTACCCCGACGCTCGCCTCGAGGAGGCGCTCCGGATTTGCGACGAGACCTCTCCCTACGGGCTCACCGGCGCCGTCTTCGCCCGGGACCGCAGGGCCATCGCGCGGATCGCGAAGGAGCTCGAGAACGCCGCCGGCAACCTCTACCTGAACGACAAGCCCACCGGCGCGGTGGTGGGGCAGCAGCCCTTCGGCGGAGCGCGCAAGAGCGGGACCAACGACAAGGCGGGCTCGGCGGCCAACCTGATGCGCTGGATCTCCCCGCGGGCCGTGAAGGAGACCTTCGTCCCACCCACGCGCGTCGAGTACCCTCACCAGGGGGAGCCGTAGAGGCCGGCCGTCGCGGTGCTACCGCCCCGCCCGCCGGGCGTGGTACGAAGCGCGCCATGCAACGCCCGACGAAGGCCCCGGGGAGCATCCACACCGCCTCGCTCTTCCTCCTGCTCGCCGCCTCGGTGCAAGCGGGCGTGGCGCTCGTCCTCTCCGCCACCAGCACCGCGGGTTTCTCGCAGTGGCTCTTCGCGGTGGTGGTGATGGCGCTCTTGCTGTGGGGGATCTTCCGCGGCTACCGCCTCGCCTGGCTGTGGGGTCGGCACCTCGCCTTCGTCCTCTCCGCGGTGGTGCTGGCGATGGTGCTGCTCGGCCTGTACCTGAAGAAGCTCCCCTTCCTCCCCGCGGCGGTGATGCTCTTCGGCCTCGTCCTCCCACTCGCGGTCGTGGCGGTGTCGCTCGGGCGCACCTCCGCCCGCCAGTGGTTCGACCTCTACTGCCCGAAGTGCGGGAGCGGCACGAGCCGGGGCAAGGACTTCCTCTTCCGGCGCGCGCGCTGCCTGAAGTGCGGCGAGGTCTGGTAGCGGCCGCGCCGCCCGTCAAGGGTGCGCGGGCGCCGCCGGCGGGGGCAGGAGCTCGGTGGGGATCCGGCCCACCGAGAGGGTGCCGTCCACCAGGAAGGCGGGCGTCGCGGGGATCTGGTCGCGCACGCCGGCGGCGATGTCGAGGGCGAGGCGCTCCGCGGTCTCCCGCGACCCGAGGCATTTCTCGAAGCGGGGCACGTCGAGCCCCACCCGGCGCGCCAGCTCGAAGATGGAGCGCCGGGCCTCCTGGTTCGCGAAGAGGGCGTCGTCCATCTGCGCGAACTTCCCCTGCGCCTCGGCGCAGATCCCCGCCCGGGCGAGCGCGCACGCCACCGGGTGAATGGCCTTCTTCACCGCGGGGTTGCAGGAGGGGTCGAGGGGGAAGTGCCGCCTCACCAGCTTGAGGTCGGGTCGCGACGCGAGGAACGCCTTCGTCTCCTCGTGGGCGCGTGCGCAGAACGGGCACTCGTAGTCGCTGAACTCGTAGATGACGACCGGGTGCCCCGCCGCGGCCCTCTTCCCCGCCGCGGGGAGCGCGGCCCCGGGGGCGGGGCGCTCCCAGTAGCGCGGATAGAGCGCGGCGGCGGACGCGACGACGGCCACCGCCAAAGTCGCCAGCGCCGCTGTCGAGGCGGGGTTCGCCCGGACGGCGGCGAGGTCCTCCCGCACCGCCGCCGGGACCCCCTCGGGCCGGCAGGCGCGAACGGCGGCGGCGAGGAGCCCCAGGGCCGCCGCCCAGGAGGCGGCGCACACGATGCACCAGGCCCCGATGAGGAGCTTGCTCACGAGGGCGAGCGCCACGCAGGCCCCCACCGAGGCGAGGGCGACGAGGAAGAGGAGCCCCCGGGGAAAGCTTCCCGTGCCCCGGCGCGCCAGCGCCCAGG
>DATJZG010000176.1:0-22690 GCA_035499295.1 Anaeromyxobacteraceae bacterium | reverse complement strand
GGCGGCCGCGGCGGCCAGGAACCCGAGGATGAACCAGGGACGCTTGGCCCTCGGCTTCACCGCTTGGGCGTGTCGCTCGCGGGCGATGATGGCACCGAGCAGGAGAGTCACCGGGACGATCCAGAGGGCGCGGGCGAGCTTGGTGGTGGTGGCGATCTCGAGCGCCTCTCTCCCGTAGGTTGCCGAGGCCCCCACGACGCTGGAGGTGTCGTGGATGGCGAGGGCCGCCCAGAGGCCGAAGGCGTGCTGGGAGAGCCCGAGCAGGTGGCCCACCGGCGGAAACACCAGCAGCGCGAGCGCGTTGAGCAGGAAGACGATGCCGAGCGAGGCGCTCGTCTCGTCGTCGCCCGCCCCGATCACCGGCGCAGCGGCGGCGATGGCGCTTCCCCCGCAGATGGCCGTCCCCACGCTCACCAGGATGCCGGTCTCTCGACGCACCGCGAGGAGCCGGGTGATGGCTGCGCCGAGCGCCAGCGTGCAGGCAATCCCGGCGAGCGTGTAGCCGAATCCCTGCAGCCCCGCGATGGCCACGGTTCGCAGGTTCATCGCGGCGCCCAGGCCCACCACCGACACGGCGAGCAAGCGGGGAGTGAGCGCCTTCGTCCGGGCGGGCCACGGATTCCGGAAGGTGAGAGCGACGGCCACTCCTGCGAGCAGCGCCCCCCAGGTGGGGATCGCGCGCCATCCGAGAACCGGCGCGTCCGGGATCAAACAGAGAGCGGCTACCAGCGGCACGAGGACGCGAGCCATGGCCGGCCAGTATGCCGCAATTCGCGCCCATCCTCGCGAGGAATGGCGAGGAGCCGGCGGCGTGCACCGGCGAACGGCCGCGACGTCCTCGCGTGGCGTACAATGGGGGCCGCTCTCCGGTGTCGCGGCCCGGGCAGCGGTGAATTCGCGACGGGTTCGTCGCTCCTCTCGGGAAGGGGGAACACGTGACCATCACGCGCGGGACGTTGTGGACGGCGTTGCTCGCAGGCTTCCTGGGCGCGACCCCGGCATCGGCGGGCGGCCCGCAAGAGCCACCGGCGGCCAGCCGGGAGGCGTCCGCGGAAGGCGCTCCCCGGACGCTGGAGGGGTACCTGGAGCAGGAGAAGGCCTTCTACGATTTCCTGAAGAAGACCCATCCTCTCTTCACCGTCTACGAGAAGGAAGGGCGACTCGTCGGCAAGTACCAGATCAGCGACCGGGAGGAGGAGTTCGTGGAGTTCGGCGGGGGTGCGGACTACGCCAAGCAGAACAACCGCCACGCCTCGATCACCTACCGGTTGCCGATGGAGTCGATCCTCGACCTCCCCAACAAGTTCGTGGGAGCGAAGAAGTGCGGGGAGTGCCACCCGGTGCAGTACGAGAAGTGGGCCCGGTCACGCCACGCCAAGGTGGTCCGGTTTCCCGACGAGTTGGAGGAGATCCCGGGCGGCGACCTGACGAAGGGGCTGTACGGAGGCAAGGCATCGGTCCTCCCCCAGGGGATCACGCCGGACATGGTGTTCGCGGTGGTCGGGACCCCCCGGACCAAGTACGGGTTCCTCGACGCCTGGCTGGTGCGCGGCACCTATCACGTCGAGGGGGGGACGCTCCGCGACCGGACGGGGACGCTCGTGGCCGGGGGGAACCAGTTCTCCCGCAGCTGGGCGGAGTCGATGACTCCCGACGTCGCGAGGAAGATTGCTTCCTACGTGCCGGGCTTCCCCACCAAGCTCGAGGAGTTCGGCGACAACGGCTCCTCCGTCTGGGGAATGACCTCCTACGGCGCCAAGAATCGCAAGAGCATGCTCTTCCAACCCGCCAGCTCCTACTGCGAGGTCTGTCATAGCTTCAAGTTCGACTTCAAGAGCCAGGAGGAGCTCATCGCGGCCCTGGGGAAGCCTGAGGAGCTGCGCAGGCACACCATCAACAAGGGCATCACCTGCGAGGAGTGTCACGGCGCAGGCGGACACCTGGTGGGCGCGCGCGGGACGGGCATGCCGTCGAACTGCGAGCGGTGCCACCAGCGTTTCGCGTGGAATGCCGACGAGGCGAAGAAGGACCCGAAGCGCCCCTTCAGCGCCTACTTCAAGAGCAAGTGCCCGTCGTGTGGCACCGAGGGCGCCCAGGCCTACTACACCGCGCACACCGAGAAGGGGATGCGCTGCGGGACCTGCCACGACCCGCACGAGGTCACCGCCAACGACTGGCGCGACAGCTACACCGTTCCAGGCTTGAAGAAGGAGTGCCAGGACTGCCACACCGTGCAGGGCGCGTTCTTCGCGAAGAACAACGTTCACGGCGCCAACAAGTGCTCGAGCTGCCACATGCCGGCCATGATGAGCTGCGAGAACTTCGGCTCCATCCAGTACCCGGACTATGCCGGGTTCGACACGCAGCGCACCTCCCACATCTGGAGGATCGTGGTCGACCCCGACGCCAAGACCCTGAACCCGCCCGAAGGAAAGGGCCGCGACTACAAGGACGGCGCCTGGCGGCTCGCCAAGAAGGACGGCAAGCCGTTCCTCGACCTCATGTGGTCCTGCGGGCGGACCAGCTGGGGCGACGCAAACATGGCGGCGGCGGGTGGCTGCCACAGCCCCGCCCAGTCCCAGCTTCCGGAGGACCTCCGCTTCACCAGCCAGAAGATGATCTACGGGAAGGTCGTCGCCTGGCAGAACCCGGTGAAGACGGGACTGAAGGAGGTGAAGGCGGCGCTCGCCAAGCTCGCCCCGGACCTCGCGAAGAGCAGGCTCCCGCAGCCGAGGCGCGCGCAGGTCCAGGCGATGGTCAACCAGGCACAGGAGATCGTGGACGCCGTGGAGAAGGACGGATCCTGGGGAGTTCACGCGCCCCAGTACACGCTCCACAAGGTCCAGGAGGCGCGGATCCTGACCGACGGCGCCGAGGCCGAGCTCGCCTCCAAGCCCAAGCTTTCGGCCAAATAGCGTCCCGGGACACCGGGCGAGAGCGTCCATCGGAGGGCGACGCTCCGGGAAAGCCCTCTCCTCGGGCCCCGGCTACGAACGCGCTCGCGAGATCGGCCGCGCCGAGCCCTATGCTCGAGCCAGGGGACCTTCGCTGCCCAAAGGTCGTCCCTCCACCTCGGGCGGAGCCGAGCCCTCGCGCTGCTCGCCGATCCGGAAGCCCCGCACCATCGCCGCGAGCGATTCCGCCTGCTGGGCGAGACCTGCAGCCGACGCGCTCGCCTCCTCGGCGCTCGCGGCGTTCGTCTGGGTGACGCCGTCCATCTGGCCGACCCCCTGCCGGACCTGCGCCACGGCGGCGGACTGCGCCAAGGCCGCCTCCCGGATCCTGCCCACGACGGCGCTGACGCGCTCGAAAGAGCTGGAGACCTCTCTCAGCACCTCGGCCACGCCCTCCCCGGTCTTGGCGCCGTTCTCCACGTGCGAGAGCGACTCCCGGATGAGGGCCTCGGTGCGCGCCGCCGCCTCCTTGGAACGCAGGGCGAGGCTCCTCACCTCCTCCGCCACCACCGCGAAGCCGCGCCCGGCCTCGCCCGCCCGGGCCGCCTCGACCGCCGCATTGAGGGCGAGGAGGTTCGTCTGGAAGGCGATCTCGCTCATGTCCTTGATGATCTGCGACGTTCCCTGGGCGGACGTGCGCGCGCGATCCATTGCGGCCCGCAGGACGGCGACCGATTCGGTGCCGCGCCGCGCGGCTTCGTTGGCCCCGTCCGAGAGGGCGGTCGCCTGGGTCGCGGCGTCGGCGGTGGTCCTCGCGGATTCGGCCATCGACTCAAGGCTCGTCGAGGTCTCCTCGATGGCGCTCGCCTGCTCGCTCGCTCCCGACGCCACGGCCGTGCTCGAGTTCGCGATCTCAGACGCCGACCCGGCCACCTGCTCCGCCGTCGTCGCGACCTGGCCGATGGCCCGCTCGAGCGCCACGGCGGTCGCGTTCACGGCATCGCGGATTCGCGCGTGCTCGCCGTTGTAGTGGCCGACCACCCGGACCGTGAGATCGCGGGCCGCGAGCCGTTGGAGCGCCCCGGTGGATTCCTGCACCGGGGCGATGATCGCGTCGAGCGTCGAATTCAAGGCCACGACGACGGCGCGGTATTCCCCCTGGTGGCGGGATACATCCGCGCGCGTCGCCAGCTTCCCTGCCACCGCCGCCTCGGACAGCGCGCGGACGTCGGCGGCGAGGGCCCGGACCGCGGTGACCGACCGCTCCAGGCTCTCCCGGATCTGCGAGAAATCGCCGGGGAAGGTGCCGTCGACCCGGTCCGGGAAGTCTCCGCGCGAGATCCTCTGCAACTGCGTCGCAGCAGCCGAGAGGGGTCCGACCACCGCGTCGAGCGCGGCGTTCACGCCCTCGACGATGCGCCGGAAGTCGCCGCCGTGGCGCGTCGCGTCGGCCCTCGCCCGTAGCTCGCCGGAGACGGCCGCCCTCCCGAGGAGGTCCGCGTCCTCGACCAGGAGGCGCACGGCGGCGATGCAGCGGTTGATGCTCTGCTCGACCCGGGCGAAGTCCCCCTTCCACCCGGCCGCGAGCGGATCCGGCACGTCGCCGCGTCCGATCCGATCGAGCGCGTCCGCGGCGGCCGAGAGCGGCCTCGTGACCGCCTCGAGGGTCGAGTTCATTCCCAGGACCACGTCGCGGTAGGCCCCCCGGAACCTCTCCACGTCGGCGCGCGCCGCCAGGCGCCCTTCGATCCCTGCGTTGCTCAGCTCGCCGGTGACCGCTACCACATCGCGCAGCGCGGCCCGGGCGGCGAGGAAGCTCTGGGTGAGCTCGTCCGCCTCGGACCGAGCCTTGAGCTCCACCGAGAGGTCCCCCTCGGCCATGGCGCGCGCGCAGCGCGCCACGTCGTTCAGGTACTCGATGGTGTGGCGGAACGCCTGGGCGAGGCGACCCACTTCGTCCGAGCCCTGGTGGGTGATGGTCTGGCGCACGTCGCCCCGGGCGATGCGCTCGGCGGCGTCGGCGATCGCCTCGACTGGCGCCGCCACCCGGGTGGCCAGGCGACGCACCGCGATCGCGGTCCACGCCAGCAATCCTCCGCCGAGGAGCACCGCGACCAGGATCGCCAGGGAGACTCCATGGGTCACCTCGAGCGCCGGGGCAGCGATCTCGTCCTCGTCGATCTCGGTGACGACGATCCAGTCCCAGGGCTCGAAGTAGGCGACCGCCGCGGTGCGCGCCAGAGGCGCACGATAGCGATAGACGAATTGCTCACCGGGCTTGAGGTTCACCGCCTTGGTGACGATCTCCTGGACGTAGGCGTTGCCGCTCTGGTCGCGGGCCTCCCACAGTGTCTCTCCCTCCTTCGAGCCCGGGGGCGCCACCAGGACCTGGCCGCGCTGGGTTCCCTTCCCTCCCAGCACGTACGCGTGGCCGGTGGCTCCCAGGCGGAATCCCGTGAGGGCGGCTCGGATGCTCTCGAGCGAGTCCTGACGGATGCCGACGAAGAGCATGCCGACGATGGCCCCGGACTTGTCCTGGAGCGGCTCGTAGGCGGTCAGGTACCAGGCGTCCACCACGAAGGCGCGACCGACGAACCGCTCGCCGCGCAACACGCGCGCCAGCACCGGGTTTGGCTGCCCGCCCGGGTTGGAGACGGGGATGTACGTCCCGATAGCGCGCGCCCCCTGTGCGTTCCGGACCGTGGTGGCGACGCGCAGCATGTCGCCGCGGTCGTTCATCCGCTGGAAGACGGTGGCGTTGCCCCCGACGAGGCGGGTCACCTCGTCCACCACCGGAGTTCCCTTGCTGGCGTCCTTGTTCTGTCCCAGCCAGTTGCCGCCGACGAGCAGCCGCGGGAGCTCGAGCGCCGTCTTTGACTTGTCGAACTGGTTCACGGCCTCCCACCCGACTGCGTCCCGGCCGACCGAGATGCCACCTCCCCGGGCCACGACGTCGCGCGCCACGTCCAGGTTCGAAGCCACGCGGCCCGACAGCTCCGCGTGCGAGACCTCGGCGAGCATTCGCAGGTCGAGGGCGGCCCGGGTCAGCTGACCCTCGGCTGCGGCCCCGAAGCGCTCCCGCACCGCTCCGGACACCCGCCAGCCGAAGGCCGCGAGGACGAGGGCGAACACGAGGCCCAGCGCCAAGGCCGGGGCAAGGCCTGCCAGCACCACCTTCTTCCGTAGCGGGATGCCGCTGAATGTCATGAATGCGCCACTTTCATGCGGCGCGCCAACGGGCCCCCCAAGAAAAACGAGCGGGGACGGCGGGGAAAGTCCAAGGCCTGCCTTGCGCGTCAGGGACTCAGGGTACGGGCCGCCCCACCTCCAAGGTACCAGGGAAGGCTCCGCGGAGAGCCCATGGAGGGAGAGGTGCGACCCCTGTGACTTCGCCGCCGCCGGCAGCACGACCTCCGGTTCTTTGGTCCCCGAGGGCCAGATCGAGGCCGACCCTTCGCTCCGGGTCCGACTCTCCGGCACGCCTCGGGCACGATTCCGCTGCCCGCTGGGCGTTTGGACCCCCGGCGCAATTCTGGACCTGCCAGTCAGCCTTGCTAGCGTGATCGCGGGGCAGCTCCATGTCCAATGACGCGCAGCCGCGGTCCCCGCCGGAGGCCGCCGTGCTCGATCCCGTCGACCAGATCGTCGGGCACGTCCGCTATCGCGTCTTCCGCGCAGTGCGGCTCTACGGCACCCTTCTCGGGCTCCCGAACGGCGCCCTCCTTCTCTACCTCGGCATGAAGAGCGGAGGGCCAGGTGGAGCGACGATCGCGAGCCTCGTCGCCGAGGGCGCGCTCATCTCCGTGCCCTGGTTCTTCACGGAGCGGACGCACCGGGCCGGGGCTGCGAGCATCGTCCTGCTCGCCGCGCTGCTCGCGGGTGTGAGCCTGTACGCCCTCGGCCTGACGCCGGGCAACGCCCTGCTGCTCGGGTGGGTCTGCGTCGGGTGCGCCGCCTTTTACGGCCGGCGCGTCGCACTCACCGCCTTCTCCGGCATGGTCCTCCTCGTCGTCGCCTACGGCTTCATCCTCCAGCGGTGGGGCGGCGCGGCCGAATGGAGGCTCTCGGCCCTCGCGCCCTCCACGCCCCTGTTCGTCCGCTACGCCACCGGCTCGCTCGCGCTCATGGGCATCCTCCTCGCCACCGTTCTCTCCATCGTGGAGGGGCTCGAGGAGTCGACGCGGGAGCTGACCGGAGCGCTCGACAGGGAGCGGGCCGAGCGCGAGGCAAGGCAAGCCGGGGAGGAGCGATTTCGCACCATGTCCTCCATCGGCACCGAGGGCATCATGGTGCACTCGGAAGGCCGGGTCCTCGACGCCAACCTGGCGTTCGCGAGGATCGTCGGTTGCGAGACGGCGGACGCCCTCGTCGGGAGGGCCGGCTTCGAGGTGATCCCGCTCACGCCCGCCTCGAAGGAGCGGGTGCAGGAGCACATGCGCACCGGCTCCACCGAGACCTACGACGTCGAGCTCCTCCGGCCGGACGGAGGCATCGTTCCCGCCGAGACCTCCGGCCGCGCCATCGTCTACCGGGGGGAGAAGGCGCGGCTGGTCTCGATGAGGGACGTCACCCAGCGAAAGGGGGCCGAAGCCGAGCGAGCGCGCCTCGAGGCGATTCTGCGCCAGTCGCAGAAGATGGAGTCCATCGGCCAGCTCGCCGGAGGGCTGGCCCACGACTTCAACAACTCGCTCGGCGTCATCCTTTCCTGTGCCGAGGACCTGGTGGAGGTCGTGCCCGAGAACCGCCGGGCGGACGTGGCTGCGATCTTGGACGCGGCGCGGTCCTCTGCCGGCTTGACGCGGAGCCTCCTCGCCTTCGCTCGCAAGGAGCCCTCGGTGGCAAGGCCGGTGGACGTCGCCGACCTCCTCCGGTCGCTCGTGGAGATGCTGCGGCGCACGCTGCCGAAGAGCATCACCGTGGCGGTCCAGGGCGCGGACGGCGGCCGGATGCCGGTGGTCCTGGGCGACCGCTCGGAGATCGAGCACGCTCTGCTGAACCTCGCCCTCAACGCCCGCGACGCCATGCCGAAGGGGGGCACGCTCACCTTGTCGTGGCAGGTCCAGGTTCTCGAGGCTGGCGACATGGCGGAGCTTCCCGGGATGCGGCCCGGCCCCGCTGTCCGCATCGACGTCGCGGACGACGGGACGGGCATCGCCCCGGAGATCTTGCCGCGCATCTTCGAGCCCCTCTTCACCACCAAGCCCGCCGACAAGGGAACCGGGCTCGGTCTCTCCTCGGTGTACGGCGTAATCCGGGGCCACCGGGGCCACATCCAGGTTCACACCGAGCTCGGGCGCGGCACGCGCTTCTCCGTGCTGCTGCCTGCTGCCCCGGAGGGCTCGGCCACGGCGTTTCCCATCCGGTCGCGTCCCGGGGTGGCCATCGTCGCCGACGACAACCCGGCCGAGCGCGTCGCGGCACGCCGGACGGCGCTCGCCCTCTTCGAGTCCGTGCTCGAGGCCGCCGACGCGCGGGAGGCGCTGGAGCACATCGAGCGACGGGACGGCCAGGTGGCGGCCTTGATCGCCGACCACGACATGCCCGGCATGACGGGCGCGGAGCTGGTCGACGTCGTCCGGCGCCGCTGGCCCGCGGTCCCCGCGGTGGTGATGTCTGGGCTCCACCGCGACATCGTCGGCTGGCACGTCCTGCGGAAGCCCTTTTCCCTCGACGACCTCGACGCGGCCTTGTCGACGAGCCGCGAGCGGTGAGACCCGCCTCGCCTGGGGCGAGCGGGCCGGCGGCGCTTGGGCCCGCTCGCCGCGGAGAGGTCCCGCCTACTTCTGCGGCGCGGCCGCGAGGTCGGTCGGAGCTTCTTGCCAGCCGCCCCCGAGCGCCCGGTAGAGCTGCACCGCGGCGACGGTCTCGTCCCGGGAGGTCTGCGCGAGCTGGAGCTGGGCGCTGAACGTCACCTGCTGAGCGTCGAGCACCTCCAGGTAGGAGGACACCCCCTGCTCGTAGCGCATCCGCGCCAGTCGCTCGGCGGCGACCGCGGCGGTCACCTGCTTCTCCTGCTCGAGCCTCACCTGCTTCAGCTTGACGACGCTCACCGCCGCGCCCGACACCTCGCTGTAGGCGTTGAGAACCGTCTGGCGGTAGGCGGCCACGGTCTCCTCCAGCTGGGCCCGCGCTGCCTCCTCCTGGGCCGAGAGCCGCCCGCCCTCGAACACGGGGGCGAGCAGGCCTGCGCCCACGCTCCAGACGAGGCCGTTCGCGGAGAACATGCTCGGCAGCTGCGGCCCCGCGAGGCCGATGAGCCCCTGAAGCGAGAGCGCCGGCAGGCGGTTGGCGACCGCTACGCCGACCGAGCTCGTCGCCGCCATGACGGTGTCCTCGGCACCGCGGACGTCCGGTCGTCGCTCGAGCAGGGCTGCCGGGACGCCCACTGGGAGCTTCGGCGGTGCGGGCAGGTTCCCCTCGCTTCCGCGGACCACGGGGCCGGGTGGCCGTCCGAGGAGGACGGAGATCTGGTTCTCCTTCAAAGCGATGAACCTCTCGGTGCTGGGGATGGCGGCCGCGGTCACGGCCAGGTCGGAGCGGGCCCGGTTCACCTCGAGGTCGTTCCCGATTCCGCCGTTGGCCCGCTTCTCGAACAGGTCCAGCGTGCCCTGCCGGGTGACCGTGTTGCTCTGGGCTATCTGCAGTTCGACGTCGAGCTCCCGCAGCTCGAGGTAGGCCTGGGCGACCTCCGCCACCAGGGTGATGAGCGTCCCCCTGCGTCCCTCCTCGGTCGCGAGCAGGCTCGCCTTGGCCGCGTCGGTGGCGTTGCGGATCTTCCCCCACAGGTCGATCTCCCACGACACGCCCACGCTGGCGTTGTAGACCCCGGACGGGCCGAAGCTGGAGTAGAGGGAGTAGGACTTGGCGAACTGCTGGCCGTAGCTCCCGCCCGCCGAGACGTTCACCTGGGGGAAGAAGTCGGCCCGCGCGACGCCGACGAGCGCCCGGCTCTGCTCCACCCGCGCGGTCGCGAGGCGAAGGTCCTGGTTGTTGGCGATGGCCTCTCGGATGAGCCCTTGCAGGGCCGCGTCCTGGAACATCTCCCACCAAGGGAGGTCGGCGATGGAAACCGCGTCCGCCCCGGCGGGCACGCCCCAGTACGCCGGGGGGACGGGGACGGCGGGCCGCTCGTAGCGGGGACCGACGGCGCAGGCGCTCGCGGCGAGGAGCGCGATCGGGACGAGGCGCCTCATCGCACCACCCCCTCGCTCGCCGCCACCTGTCCCGGCGGGTGACCGGGCGACCCCGTCGCGGCCGGTGCGGAGGGCGCGGCGTGCCCCTTCTTCCCGCCGAAAAGCTTCTCGACGATGACGAACAGCGCCGGGATGAGGAACACCGCCAGGAAGGTGGCGAGGAGCATGCCGGAGAAGACCGCCATCCCCATCACCTTCCGCGACTCGGCGCCGGCGCCGCTGGCGCGCACGAGCGGCAACACTCCGAGGATGAAGGCGAAGGCGGTCATGAGGATGGGGCGGAGCCTGAGCTTCGCCGCGTCGAGCGCCGCCTCGACCGGCGCCATCCCCTTGTCGATGTTCATCTTCGCGAACTCGACGATGAGGATCGCGTTCTTGGCCGCGAGCCCGACGAGCATGATGAGGCCGATCTGCGCGAAGATGTTGTTCACGTAGGCCGGGCTGGCGAAGCGGGCGAGCCAGAGCCCCAGGAACGCCCCGAAGGCCGCGAAGGGGGTCCCGAGGAGGACGCTCAGGGGAAGGGCCCAGCTCTCGTACTGAGCCGCCAGGATGAGGAAGACCATCACCATGGCGAAGGCGAACACGAGGGCGGCGGTTCCCTCCGCCCTCTTCTCCTGGAAGGAGACGTTGGACCACTGGTAGCCCATCTCCTTGGGCAGCACCTGGGCTGCCGTCTCCTCGAGCGCGGTCATGGCCTGGGCGGAGCTGTAGCCGAGCGCCGGGACGCCAGTCACCTCCGCCGCTCGGTAGAGGTTGAAGCGGTTCGTGAACTCGGGGCCGGCAGTCGGCTTGGTCGTGATGAGTGTCTCGAGGGGAACCATGTCCCCATTTGGCCCGCGGACGTAGAAGAGCCCGAGGTCCTTTGCCGACCGTCGGTACTCGGGCTCGGCCTGGAGGTAGACCTTGTAGACGCGCCCGAAGCGGTTGAAGTCGTTGATGTAGTTGCCGCCGAGATAGGAACCCATGGTGCTCAGGACGTCGGTCAGCGGAATGCCGAGCTTCAGGGCCTTGTCCCGGTCCACGTCGGCGAAGATCTGCGGGACCGCCGCCCGGTAGACGCTGTTCGCCATCCCGATCTCGGGGCGCTTCTTCAATTCGGCCATGAACTTGGCTAGGTTCTCCGCCAGGTACTCGGGGGTGCCGCCGCTCCGGTCCTGCAGCATGAAGGAGAAGCCGGATCCGGTTCCGAGACCGGGGATGGGCGGCGGGCCGAAGGCGAACACCGTCGCTTCCGGGATCTCGCGCATGAACTCGGCGTTCAGGGCGCGCATCAGCTCGAAGACGCGCTCCTCGGTCGCCTTGCGCTCCTCCCAGGGCTTGAGCGAGACGAAGAAGAAGGCGGTGTTGGATGCGTAGGCTCCCGAAAGCATGCTGTAACCGGTGATGGTGGTGGTGTACGACACCGCTTTGTGCCGACCCAGGATGGCCTCCACCTTGCGCGAGGCGGCGTCCGTCCGCTCGAGTGAGGAGGCGTCGGGCAGCTGCTGGGCGACCATGAAGTAGCCGTTGTCCTCGTCCGGGATGAAGCCGCCGGGAATGCGCGTCGCCACCGCCACGGCGAGCGCCGTGACGACGCCCACCAGCACCGCGCTCCGCACGAGCTTCCGCACCAGGATCGAGGTGACGGACAGGTACCCGCCGGTGAAGCGATCGAAGACCCGGTTGAACCGGTCGTAGAACGGCTGCAGCAGGGAGCGCTTCCCGCCCTTGGGCTTGAGGAGGAGGGAGGAGAGCGCCGGCGAGAGAGTGAGCGCGTTCAGCGCCGAGAAGAGCACCGAGACTGCGATGGTGATGGCGAACTGCTGGTAGAGCTGTCCGGAGATGCCGCTGATGAAGGCCACCGGCACGAACACCGCGGCGAGGACGAGCGCGATGGCGATCACCGGCCCGGACACCTCCTTCATGGCCTGCGCGGTGGCCTCCTTCGGGGACTTCCCGTGCTCGATGTGGTGCATCACCGCCTCGACGACGACGATGGCGTCGTCGACCACGATGCCGATGGCGAGCACCAGGCCGAGGAGCGACAGGGTGTTCACCGAGAAGCCCAGCAACGGGAACACCATGAAGGTCCCGATGAGAGAGACCGGGACGGTGAGGAGGGGAATGAGCGTCGCCCTCCAGTTCTGCAGGAAGACGAAGACCACCAGGATGACGAGGATCACCGCCTCGAAGAGAGTGTGGACAATCTCGTCGATGCCAGCGCTGATGGCGAGCGTGGTGTCGAGGGTGATCTCGTGCTTCACGCCGGGGGGGAAGCGGGCGGAAAGCTCGTCGGCCGTCTTCCGCACCGCCTGCGCGACGGCGAGGGCGTTCGAGCCGGGTGCTTGGTAGACCGCGATCACCGCGGCGGGCTTGCCGTCGAGGCGGCCCTGGGAGTTGTAGAGAACCGACCCGAGGTCGATGCGGGCCACATCCTTCAGGCGCACCTGGGAGCCGTCGGGGTTCGAGCGCACCACGATCTGCCCGAATTCGTCGGCGTCGAGCAGCCGGCCCCGGGTCCGGACCACGTAGGTGAACTCGGTCCCCTTGGGCGCCGGCGGCCCGCCGATCTGGCCGGCCGGCAGCAGAACGTTCTGCTGCTTCACCGCGTTCGACAGGTCGGCCACCGTCAGCCCCAGGGTCTTGAGCCGATCGGGTCGAACCCAGATGCGCATCGCGTAGTCGGAACCGCCGAACAGCACGACGTCGCCCACCCCGGAGATGCGCTTCAGCTGGTCATTGATGTTGATGGCCGCGTAGTTGGAGAGGAAGTTGTTGTCGAACGCCCCCGAGGGCGAGGTCAGGGTGACGAGGATGAGCGGGAAGTTGAGCGACTTCTTGACGGTGACGCCGTAGTTCTTCACGTCCTGCGGCAGGCTCGCCATCGCCTGCGAGACGCGGTTCTGGACGAGCACGTTCGACATGTCGAGGTTGGAGCCGACCTCGAACGAGACCTGCAGGTTGTAGGTGCCGTCGTTGGCGTTCGTCGACTTCATGTAGATCATGTTGTCGACGCCGTTCACCTGCTGCTCGACGGGCGCGGCCACCGAGGACTCGACGTCGAGCGCGCTCGCGCCGGTGTAGGTGGTCGTCACCTGGATGAGCGGCGGCGTGATCTCCGGGTACTGGGCGACTGGAAGCCGCGTCATGGCCACCGCACCCACGATCACCATGACGATGGAGATCACCATCGCCACAATGGGTCGACGGATGAAGAACTGGCCCATGGCTCACTTCCCCCCGGCAGGAACCGCGCCCGCGTCCGGCGCGGCCGTGGCCGCGGCCGGGCTCACCACCATCCCGTCGCGCAGGCGCTGAAAGCCCTCGGTGACCACGCGGTCGCCCGCCTTTAGCCCCTCCTCGATGATCCACTGCGTGCCCACCTTCGACCCAGGCTTCACCTTGCGCGTCTCGATCTTGTTTCCCTCGCCGACGACCAGAACGGTGAAGGTCCCCTGCAGCTCCTGGACGGCGCGCTGTGGCACGAGGAGCGCGCCCTTCACGACCTCGGACTGCGCGATCACCTTTCCGTAGAGCCCGGGGCGCAGCGTCTTGTCGGGATTCGGGAAGGCGAGATCCACCCGCAGCGTTCCGGTGAGCGGGTCCACTGCCCGGTCGACGAGGATGACCTTCCCGGGCTGCGGATGGACCGAGCCGTCCGAGAGGACGAGGCGCGGAGGTGCCCCCGCCGGCTCCTGCTTCCCCTGGCTGGCGGCGCGGGTGAACCGGAGGAAGTCCCCCTCGGGAATGGCGACACTCGCGCGAATCGGGTCGATGGAGGAGACGACCGTGAGCAGCGTAGGATCCCCCTTGCCGACGAGGTCGCCCACCTTCTTCTCCGCCCGCCCGGCGAGGCCGGAAATGGGCGAGGAGATACGCGTGTAGGAGAGGTTGAGCCGCGCCTGCTCCAGGTTCGCCTGCGCTGCCTCGACCTGTGCCTTGGCGGAGCGATTCGCGGCCACGGCGTTGTCGAGCTCCGCCTGGCTGACGGCCCGCTCGGCAGCGAGCGGCGTGTAGCGCTTCACGTCCAGGTCGGTCTTGGCGAGCGTCGACTGGGCGCGCGCCAGGGCCGCCTGGGCCTCGGCCAGCGCTGCGCGGTACTGCTCGTCGTCGATGGTGAAGAGGAGCTGGCCCTTCTTGACGTCCCTCCCCTCCGCGTAATCGATGGTCTTCAGGTAACCCTCGACCCGCGCGCGGATCTCCACGTCCTCATAGCCGCGGAGCTGAGCCACGAGCTCGAAGTTGATCGGCGTGTCCTTCTTCCCGACGTCCACCACCGGCACCTGGAACGGGGGCGGGGCGGCGGGCGCCTTCTCGTTGGCACAGGCGACGAGGGAAGCGAGCGCGGGAACGAGAAGCGCAATCGGGAGCCGGCGAGCGCGAGCGGCGACGAGCATGGTTGTCTAGCCTCGGTTTTCGGGTTCCGGGCAGGGTCGGGGAGCCCGACGGTGCGGCCGGAAGAGTACCTTACGTCCGCCCCGGAATCATGGGCCGCGTGGCGATACCGTGCGCGGATGCGCCGCCAGCGTTGCAATCCGAAGAGAGGGGCCGAGCGCCGCCCCTGGGGATCCCCGGTCGGGTCGCACCCGCCGCCGCCCGCCGATGTCGCGATCATGTGACGGATCGGTGGGCCGATCGATGACGTCGCACCGAAGCTGATGCGGCTGCCGGCGAGATCGTCAAGCGCGTGCTGGCCGCGGGAGGGCCGAGCCGGCAAGACCGTGGTCGCGGTGGGAGGAGCCAGCGCTTTGAGTCATCCGTCGAGCCCGTTCTGGGGTGACCCCGCAACGGCAATCCGATTCTCGAAGGCGTCTTCTGGGGACTCGCTCGCCGGGAGGAGGTGCTCCGCTGAGCCCTGTCGCCATCGGCGGCGAGGAGCTCGCCAGGTCTCTCGTGAGCCGCGGAGCTCGGGAACTCCCCAGCAAGGCTGCCGCCCGCGCGCAGAGTGTGCTCGAACGCCGCCGCGCTCGATCGCTCTCGCGGAGAAGAAGACAGGCTTCCGCGAGTCCTCCTCGCCGGTCAGAAAAAAACTCTCACCTTGGGCGGGGCGCCTTCACAGCGGCCTGGCCTCAGCGAGAATGCGGTCGGCGAGCAGCGGGTGCAGTGCCCCAGGAGTCGCGACGTCGGCTCTGCGGCCGAGCAACCCTCCCCACTCTCGTCCGAGGGCCACAAGGTCGAGGAGGGTACGACCTGGCTCCAGCTCGACGAGGAAGTCCACGTCGCTCGCCGGTCCAGCGGTGCGGCGAACCGAGCGTAATCACGTCGATTCAGGAGCCCATCGTGGCACGCATCATCTGCGCTCTCGGCCTCGATGGCGTGGTCCGGCGGTTTCCTCGGTGGTGGTCTCCACTTCGCGACCGGCTTCGTACACCACTCAAACGGACACTACTCTCCAACCAGAGTGTTAGCCTGTGGCCGTGCTGCAGGGACTCCGCACGCGCCTTGCGAGCCGCCTCGGGGCGGCGGTCGTTGGCCTGTCTTTCTCTGGCGCCCTCCAGTTCGGGCTACTCCAGCCGTCACCGGAGAAACATCGCTGCCAGTGCCACCACGGATCCGATCAAGTCTGCACATGTGCCGTGTGCAGGCGCGCCGCGCTCAAGGCGCGGCTCGACGAGGCCGATCGACAGCCGCCTTGCCACAGGGCTGCCCTCCGCGCTCGCCTCGAGCGCGAATCCGACGAAAGGTCGTTCCCGGGGCCATGCGTGCGAGGCACGTGCGGGTCCCCAGGCGAGCGAGCTGCCGCGGTCGCCGGCGTCGGGCCGTTCGTCCTTCCGGAAGTCGACGCGGTGCAGCGCCCCCGACCAGCGGGCTCTGCAGCTCCGACCGATTCCTGCGTACCGTTCGAGATCTTGAGAGCTCCGCCCACGCCGCCCCCTCGCGCTTCTTGACGCGCGACGGGCGCGTCGCGCGTCGTCGTCCTTTGCGCGCCCGACGGCAAAGCCCCAGGGTGGAGAGCGTCGGTGCCATTCCTTACAGCCCCGCGAATTCGCTCCTCCTAGGTGCGATGCAGTCGCCATCGTGCTGCACCACGGCGTTGCGACTGAGAGTGGGCGTGTAGCCAGCAACGCTTCTCCTCCGCGCACGGCTCGTCTGCGCGCTGGGGCACGAGTTGCCCGCCCGAAGGCATTCGACCGCGACGAGCCCTCGACGTGGCCGTGAAGGCTCGGACTCATGACCGGCTGGCACACCCGCCCGCGGGTACGGCTGGAGGGACTGGTGAGGCGCAAGGGGCATCAGCACGAGCAGGGACGACGGCCCTGGGGGACGGCGCCCAGATGCGCCTTCACGTGCGCTCTCGCCCTCGTCATGCCCCTGAACGCTTCAGCGCAAGAGGAGGCGCCACGGGGAGAGGTCACGCTCGAGGAGGTAGTAATCAAGCCCAAGCTCAACGTATCGGACTCGACCCTCGGGGCATCCGCACCCGACAAGACCGACCTCGCGAGCCGGAGGGCCACGACAGGAGACGCCGCCGACCTCCTTCGGGGCGTCCCGGGCGTGAGCCTCAACGGCGCCGGCGGCATCTCCAGCCTGCCGGCCATCCATGGCCTCTCCGACGACCGGCTGCGTATCCAGGTGGACGGCACCGACCTGATGCCGGCCTGCCCCAACCACATGAACTCTCCGCTCTCGTATGTCGACCCCACCAGGGTCGAGAGCGTCACGGTGTTCTCCGGCATTACTCCGGTGAGCGTCGGCGGCGACAGCATCGGCGGATCGATCCAGGTGAAGTCCGCGCCTCCCGAGTTCGCGACACCGGACAAGGCCTTGCTCGGTACTGCACTCCTCGGATCGTTCTATCGCAGCAACGGGAACGCTGTGGGCTACAACCTTGGCGCAACCATCGCCGGGGAGTGGGTGAACCTGACGTTCAGGCAATCAGAAGCCTGGTCGGAGAACTTCCTGGCCGCCGGAAATTTCAAACCAGTTGCTCCTGGCAGCGAAGGCGGCCCACCCATCCCTGGCGACGTGGTCGCCTCCTCGGCCTACAGCGCCACGGTCAGGCGGTCACTCGGCCTCGCGTTCCAGACACAGGGGCAGCTCCTCCAGCTGGAGGCTAGCCAGCAGACGGTCGGATTCGAGGGGTTCCCGAATCAGCGGATGGACATGACCAGCAACGACAACTGGCTCTTCACGATCCGCTACACCGGGACGTTCGCCTGGGGCGAGCTCGAGGCACGCGTGAGCTACCAAGACACCCGGCACGAGATGAACATGGGACCGGACCGCTATTCCTACGGGACCGGCATGCCCATGGACACGGAAGCGAAGACGCGGGCGGGGCTTCTCAAGGCGAACGTGACCTTGTCGGACAGTCACCTGCTGCGAGTGGGTGCCGAGTTCCTCTACTACACCCTGTACGACTTCTGGCCGCCCGTCGGCGGATTGATGGGCCCGAGCACTTTCTGGAACGTCGATTTCGGCCAGCGGCTGCGGGCCGACGCGTTCGCCGAGTGGGAAGCACGCTGGACGCGGGCCTGGCTCACCCAGGTGGGCGTCCGCAACGACACAGTCATGACGAACGCGGGACCGGTCCAGGGGTACAACGCCCTTCCCACCTGGGCCGACGACGCGGCCGCGTTCAACGCCTTGCAGCGGGAGCAGATCGACTACAACTGGGATTTCGCAGCCCTGGCCCGGTACACGCCGACTTCCACGCAGACCTACGAGGGCGGCTATGCGCGCAAGTCTCGCTCGCCGAACCTCTACCAGAGGTATCCCTGGTCCACGAACCCGATGGCGGCGCTCATGAACAACCTGGTCGGGGACGGGAACGGCTACATCGGCCTCGTCACCCTTCGGCCCGAGATCGCGCATACGTTCAGCGTGACCGGCGACTGGCACGACACAGCTCGGACGTCGTGGGGCGTGAAGGCCACCGCCTACTACACGTACGTCCACGACTACATCGACGCGAGGCGTTGCAACTTCGGCCAGTGCAGCCCCGAGAACGTAACGGCGACGGACAGCTTCGTCCTGCTCCAGTACGTGAACCAGACGGCCCAGCTCTACGGGCTGGACCTGTCGGCCCGCGTGCTCTTCGTCGAAGCCTCCTGGGGAAGCCTCACCGGCAACGCGGCGCTAGGATACGTCCGGGGAGAGAACCTCTCCACGCACGACGGCCTCTACAACATCATGCCCCTCGACGGCACGCTCGCGCTCGCCTACCAGCTCGGCACCTGGAAGACCACCGCGGAGGCGCAGGCCGTCGCGAGCAAGACTCACGTCTCGCAGGTCCGCAACGAGATCCCGACCTCCGGCTACTTCCTCGTCAACCTGCGCACCAGCTACCAATGGAAGTTCATCCAGGTCGACGGCAGCATCGACAACCTCCTCAACCGGCTCTACTCCAATCCCCTGGGAGGCGCCTACGTGGGGCAGGGGCCCTCGATGACCACGTTCGGCATTCCCTGGGGCGTCGCCGTCCCCGGCCCTGCACGCTCGTTCAACGTCGCCCTCAATCTCCACTTCTGACCCGGCAAGACCCGACGATGCGCACGCGTCCTGGCACGAAGCTCACCCGCCGCCTCGCCTTGGCTGCCCTGGCGATCGCAGCGCTCGACGGTTGCGACGAGGGCCCCGCCATCCTGGCGCGCCCGCAGACGATCACCTTCGCCACCGCCCCCTCGCCGCCGGCCAACCAGGCTTCCGCTACCGTGTCGGCGACCGCGAGCTCCGGCCTTCCGGTCAGCTACCGCAGCACGACCCCCTCGGTATGCCTCGTCGACAGCGACAGCGGACTCGTGACCGCGACGACGTCTGGCTCCTGCACGATCGCCGCGAACCAGTCCGGCAATTCCACCTACGCTCCCGCGCCGCAGGTGACCCAGGACATCGTTTTCGCATTCTTCGAGGTTCTCACCTTCTCTCCGGCTCCGGCCCTGAGCCTCTACGACCTGGGCACGGTCACGGCGGTCGACAGCTACGGGCGGCCGGTCAGCTACGCGAGCTCGACACCATCTGCTTGCTCCGTCGACAGCCTGACCGGGCTCGTTACGACGCTGTCCACCGGAGACTGCACGGTGGTGGCGAGCGCCGGCACTCTTCAAGCGACCCAGACCCTGAGCGTCTCGGCGCCACCCATCCCGACGCCGCCGGGCGCGCCTTCCGGGGTGTCCGCCACCGCAGGGGATGCCGCCGATGTGGCTGACGTGCGCATCGGCGGCATCAGCGCCGGCGGTAGCCCGATCACGGGCTACTCGGTCTCCTCCACGCCGCCTGGCATCAGCGCCGCGGGCGCGGCACCGGCGATCACCGTCACCTGTCCGTCGTCTTGCACGGGATACGCCTTTTCGGTCACTGCCACGAATGGCATCGGCACGGGCCCGCCCTCCCCTGCGGTGGACATCGTCACCAGCTACGATGTGGTCGCGACCTTCCACGAGCCGGACACGCAGCCGAATGACTCGATCTTCGTCGGTTCGTTCACGCTCGACTCCACGAACGGCGCCGTCTCGAACCTGCGTGGCCGGCTGAGCGAGGCCATGACCGGTGGCCCGACGCCCTACCCCGACGACACGATGACCTGGCTCACGCTCGACCATCAGCTTTCGATCGTGCCGGTCACTCTGGGTGGCGCGAGCGGGTTCCTCGTGACGACGTTCCTGCTCGATACGACCGACACCCTCTCCATGGACCCCGTCTACGGGGGCACGGACGGCTGGTCGCCGGGCACGGGAAGGGGGCTCTATTACGGCTATCCCGGCACCAACCCGGGGAATGCCTACGTGAGAATCTTCGTGAATTCGGCGGACCCGCTCGCGGCCCTGGTGCAGGCCCAGATCGACAAGCTGGCGTACGCGGACTGCACGCCTGGCGGCATGATGGGGGCGTCCTGCATGACGGGCACGACCGTCCCAGGGTACGGAACGGCCGGCACGATGAGCGGCTATCCGGTTTCCCAGGCCACGACGAGGCAGTAGCGAGTGGAGGCGGCTCTCCAACAACACGGTCGGTGAAGCGCGTTGATCGCGGCCGGGTCCCGTCGGGAGCGCCACCTCCCCTGTGCGCCCCCTGCTTGGAGATTGACGGGGGACAAGCTGTCGCTCGCCATCACGCTTGGGAGGCCTGCCAAACCCCTTCCGGGTATATGCGCTGGCGGCCCCTGCTCGTGCCGGACGCGGGCCACCTCGTCGGCCTTTCTCGCCGCTCGGGAGCGCGTGTCTCAACTCCACAAGTGCGTTGACAACCCCAAGTCGCGCCCCTACCGTGCAGTCGTGCTGCGATGCGTGCGAACGACGAGCGTCGCGCGGATTGCCGCTGCACTGCTCGGCCTGTCTCTCTCCGGCGTGCCCCGCGTCGTGGCGCTTCAGGCACGCGCCGAGCCGCACCGTTGCCACTGCCGACACCGCGCGGGAGAGGAGTGCGAGTGCGCTCTCTGCCGTAGGGCGGCGCTCCTAGCCCAGGCTTTCGATCCGACCGCTCCCCCCTGCCATAGGGCCGCGGCCCAGAAGGTGCTCTCGGGGGCCACGCGGTCGGGCACGGCACCGTGCCTGGAGGGCACCTGTTCCAGGCGCGACCGCCCGTTGCCGAGTCTGGCAGGGGTCGACCTCTATAACGTACCTGGGGATCGCGCGCTTCCGCGGGTCTGGCGGCCGAGAGAAATGGGTCTCCCAACGGCTGACCGCGAACGTTCGGAGCCCCGAGAGCCCGCGACACCGCCTCCGCGAAGCCTGTAGCCGCGTTTCGTCGGCGTCACTCGTGTGGAGGTAGGTCCGTGCGCGGCACCGCGAGAGTGGCGGTTGCGGAGCACAACGGCCTTGCCTCAGCTACGCCGGAGTGCGCGTTGGTCCCTTCTTTCATCAGTTCGCCATTCAGGAGAACCTTCATGAAGAACTTCACGAGACTGTCGACGTCGTTCGCTAGCATGTTGCTGTTTGCCTGCAGCAGTAGCAGCGACACGACGCCCGGCGCCCCCTCGGATGTCAGCGTCGCCGCGGGCACGACGGCCGGTACCGCCGTCGTGAGCTTCAACCCTCCGGCCTCAAGCGGCAGCAGCGCCATCACGGGCTACACCGTGACCGCAAACCCTGGCGGGATCACCGCAACCGGAACGTCCTCGCCCATCACGGTGAGTGGGCTTACCGCGAAGACCGCCTACACCTACAGCGTGACTGCGAGTAACGGGTCGGGGAGCTCCGCGGCGACGACGACCGGTGCGCTCTCCTTCTATTCCGTCGTCGAGACCTTCTATGAGCCGATGACCCAGCCCAACAACTCGGTGTTCACCGGGACCTTCACCTACGACGCCACGAACAAGGTGGTGTCCAACCTGGCCGGGTCGCTCACGGAGGCGATGAGCATGAGCACCCCCATGACGACCGTGTCCCTGACTCACCAGTTGTCCACGACGTCGGTCACGCTCGGCGGGCAGAGCGGCCTGCTTGTGACCACGTTTCTCCTGACGACCACGAACACCTTCGATCCCTCCGGGTTTGCACCCGGAGGCACCGAGTACTACGGGCTGAGCACGCACGCGAAGAACCCAAGCCAGGGCGGCGTGGGCAATGCCTACGCGATGATCTTCGTGAATGCCACTGATCCGACGACAGCCCTGGAATCCGCTCAGATCGACATGCTGGCCTACGCGGACTGCACGGCCGGCGGAATGATGGGGTCGTCCTGCATGACCGGCACGAGCTCGGCCGGATACGGCACGGACGGCACGATGATGGGATACCCGGAGTCCCAGGTGACGACACAGCAGTAGGCCGGGTCCAAGGGCCTGCACCGCCAGGCCGTCGGACGTCGCGCGGCCCCGTTTGCCCTCCCCTCCTTCCCGGGTGGTGGGTTCGGCCGGCGGGGTCGCGCTGACACCCTATCGGACGCGCAGACGAGGAACGTGATGAGCAGCGTGCGGGTGATGTTCGCCGACGCCGCCGAGATGCGAGGTATCCCGCGGGACCCGTGCCTGGGCGTACGGTGGAAGAAGCACACCCCGAGGAAGCACGACAAGGACCCCCGGTGGCGCCGGGGCCTCAGAGCCTGGTCCATCGACGACCTCGTCCTGCTCACGACGGACGAGCGCATCCCGGAGGACCACCGGCTGCTCAACGCTCTGCGGTTCCTCTCCGGGCTCCGACCGAGCTCGGAGGCCACGCTTCGCTTCGGCGACATCGACACCTGCCGGGCGCCGCTCTGGGCCTTGTCGGTGACCACCGCGTTCGACTCCCGCTCGCGCACCGAGAAGGACCAGACGAAGACCGGCGTCGAGTACCTCGTCCCGGTCCACCCCGTCCTTCGCCGAGCGCTCGAGAGCTGGCGCGCCGCAGGATGGGAGCGCTTCGTAGGCCGGCCACCGAACGCGAGCGACTTCGTCATCACCACGCACCGGCTGACGCCCAACGTCGTACCCGAAGCGGGAAACTTTCTACGCCGACCTCGACCGCCTCGGCCTTCTCCGCCAGCGACCTTACGAGACGCGGGCGACGTTCCGGAACCTCTGCCTCGCGGGCGGGGCCGCGCGCGACGCGGTGAACCGCATCACGCACCCGAGCCCGTCGCAGGCGTCCGACTACTACGACCGGGACAACGTCCAGTGGCCGCTCCTCTGCCGGGCGGTCGTGTGCATCGACGAGCGAGCGTGGGCGGGAACGGCGTTGGAGGTGGCAAAGGGTCAGGCGCTGT
>DATJZG010000175.1:0-5613 GCA_035499295.1 Anaeromyxobacteraceae bacterium | reverse complement strand
GAGCTGCAGCGCAGGTTGCTCCACCTGCTTGGAATGTCACCCGCTGAGTACTTCATGACCCGCCAGGGCGCCATTAGCCACACCTGAACGGGGGACCAAAATTCCTCCCATATCAGGTCGGCGAAGTGCGGAAAGTAGGGTGCGCCATGAGGGTGCACCGTTCTAGCGGGTGGAAGTCCCGCCCGAGGAGTTGGTCGACACGCCTCGGTAGCTGTCAGGCGCGGAAAAGCCCGACGAGGGAAGGCGGGAGACTGCCACCGCGAAGCCCTGAGACAAAGGCCCCTGAAGGGAGGCTGAGCAAGCACGTAGGCTGCAACGTGAGTGAAACCTGAGCAGGCCTCGAAATCGCCATCGTGGACGCTGACCCGCCCTTACTACGGGGAAAGCCGCTGAGGAAGTGGGTGAAGGAATCGACCAAAGGGCCCTCGACCTGTCCACCGGGGTATTGGGTGCCGCATGCGTGCAGAGAACGGTGCGCAACATGGGAGACCTGGAAGTGCGTGGGTTAAGACCGAACACGGCTAAGGATTTGTTGTGCGTGGCGCGCTCCAGGAGTCGGAGGGGCTCATTGTACCGCGGAAGCGGGGTAACTCCCGTGGAGGGACGGGGCCCTAGTTCAGATGTGCTTTGCGAGGAGTGGACGAGCAGGAGATTGGCGTGAGCCTAAAACCTGAAGCAACAAAGCTCGAAGAACTTCAAGGAAAGCTGTATTCGAAGGCCAAGACCGAGCCAACGTACCGATTTTACTCACTGTACGACAAGATCTATCGGTGGGACGTGCTCACCGAGGCGCTGCGACGCTCGAAAGAGAAGAACGGTGCCCCTGGGGTGGACGGCCAGACGTTCGATCAGATCCGGGAGTACGGCGAGGAACGTTGGCTCCAGGAGCTGCAGTGCAAGCTGCAGGAGAGGACCTATCGGCCCCAGCCCGTTCGGAGGGTGCTGATTCCAAAGCCAGGAGGAGGCGAAAGGCCGCTGGGGATTCCCACCATTCAGGATCGGGTGGCCCAGACGGCAGCAAAACTTCTCCTGGAGCCGATATTTGAGGCCGACTTGTGTGACACTGCGTACGGGTATCGTCCCAAGCGTGGAGCCTTACAGGCGGTGCAGGAGGTCCATCAGGAACTTCGCCAAGGACGAACCAAGGTCGTCGACGCAGATCTCTCGAAGTACTTCGATACAATTCCCCGAGCGGAGTTGATGACCTGTCTTGCACGGAGAATTGCCGACGAGGCGGTACTGCATCTCATCAAGATGTGGTTGCAGGTGCCGGTCGAAGAAAGAGACGAGCGAGGGCGGCGGCGGTTCAGCGGCGGGAAGTGCTCGAAGTGCGGAACGCCACAGGGAGGTGTGATCTCGCCACTATTGGCGAACATCTACATCAACCGGATGCTCAAGGCGTTTGCCAAGAGTGACCTGATGAAAAGGTGTGGAGCGCGGATCGTCAATTATGCCGATGACTTCGTGGTATTGTGCAAGCACAGTGCTGCGGCAGTCCTGGCAGAGGTGAGGCGATGGATCGTTGGGATGAAGCTGACGCTCAACGAAGCCAAGACGTGTCTACGCGACGCATGGAAGGAGAGCTTCCGCTTTCTAGGCTACGAGTTCGGACGCCTGATGTATCGGCCGACCCGAACCTGGTACCTGGGAGCCCGACCGTCGAAGAAGGCTATGGTGCAGGTCCAGCAGCGGGTGAGCGAAATCCTCCGGCGAGGTCGTACGGAGCGCTGGAAGGACATCTGTCGAGAGCTCAACCAGTACCTCACGGGCTGGGCGCGTTATTTCGCCTACGATACCGCCTACCCCTCGTTCCGCAAAGTGGACCTCCACGTGGCGGCGCGAGCGAGGAATTTCCTGAGAAGGCGGCACAAGTTGCCGCGCGGGACAGGCCGGTTTGATTACGTCCATGTGCATCATCGCATGGGGGTTGTTGAAGTCCGGAGCGTCCTGGGGTCGCATGCCTGCGAGTGAAATCTGTCCGAGAGCTGGATGCGGGAAAGCCGCACGTCCAGTTCGATGAGCGGCGTGGAGGAAACGGGCTTATGGAAGACCTCGGTGAGCAGGTGGGGCGAAAGCTTGCCTGCGCAGTCGGCTCCGACCTTCCTACCAGTACCGCGCCTCCCGCCGACTCTACTGATAGGGTTCGCTCCATCAGAAATGACGTAATGCACTTCGACTCCGATGGCGTTCTGTCCACTGACTTGGAACGCCTCCGCGAGTTCGCAGGGTTTCTTCAACGGCTGACCGCTCTCGGGGTGGTTTGAGTCTGGCGAGACAGACGCGATCCCGTGACGTCCCCGTGCGGGCATGGTTGCGCAAACACGGAAAGACGCGATGCGACGGATAACGGTTGACGATCTTGTGCAGGCAGTCACCGAGCTCTCGCAAGGTTCGGATCTGCCGGTCCCCGCCGCGCCGCATGTCTTCGATTGGTGCGATGCCCACGGGATCGACACGCAAGGGCCCCGCGGCAATCGCCGTGCGCTCCAGGATGCTTCCAACCAAGAAGCGCGGGGACAACACCGCCTTCTCAAGTTCAGGCGCGTCACCGCTGGGAACCCCGGCGTGGGCTTTGCGTTAGTTGTGAACGGCGATCGAGTGCGACCCAGAGCCAGCGCTGAGGGCTGGTGCGAACTGAACTGGAACGGTAGATCTTGGTGACGCCCAGCCCCCACAGCTGCCCATCCGAGGCTTCATAGAACCGGTTTTCCGTTCCATTGCTACTGAGCCCCCGGGTCCCCGAGCTCGGTGTCCTGTGGGATGGACCAGGCAAAATGGCGGGCCGGTTAGAAGTTGGAGTTGCTCGGGCTCCGCGCCCGTATACAACCCCACCGTGCGGCGACCGCTGAGTCTCCATGTGGCCCCACCCCGGCGCTCGTCGGATCGCCCCGATAGGTGGATGGCCCTCTTGTGGAACCAGTGACCGGGCGGACGCCACCCTTGGGCGGTCGAGCGCTTGCGGCCTAACCGCCGACGCCTCTTGCCTGGCCACGGAAGGACGCCGTCCAGTTCCTGCAGGGCAGCCTCCTCGTCGTGTCCATCTGACTCGCGTGGGGCCTTCCCGGGGAGCTCGTCATCCTCGAACTACAAAAGGGTCAGAGTCTGATCCCAACTCTCCAGGTGTCGGGCGTCTTCCAGTATAACGCCACCGCGCTCCCATTGAGCGAACCAGAGGTCGGCCTCGCATTCTTCGGGGCCGTCGGGAAGTGGGCCTTGGCGAATGCGCTCCTGGTTTACGACGCCGAGCGGTTGGGGAGCGCGAGCGAGCGAAGACCGAGTCTCCCGGCGGCTTAGCGGCTCCGACCCTGTCGCTCAGCGAGAGTTCGCGTGAGCTCGGCGACTTGGGCTTGCAGCGCCTCCACCCGCCCGCGTAGCTCCGCAGCCTCTTCGCGCGCTGCGCCGGCGTCCTTGTGCGCCTGCTCGCGGCCGGCCTCGGCTCTTAACAGTCGTTCCCCCTGCCGATGAAGTTCCTCTGCGGCCTGTTTCCGCTGTTCCTCATGAACTTGCTCCGCGGCCTTCGCCTCCGCTTCGAGCGTGGCCAGTTCGGTTTTCAGGCGCTCGCTCTCGCCTCGCAGCTCTTCCACCCTCTCCTCCTGGCGCTCTCGCTCGGCGCCCACCGCGGCGGAGAGCCGCGCAACCTCGGCCGCGTGCTCGGCGCCAGAGGCCTCCCTGGCCTTCTCGGCCGCGGCCAGGCGTTCCCCAAGCTGCGCGGTTTCGAGTGCTCGTGCTTCTGCGGCGGCCTGGGCCTCGGCAAGGCGCTGGCGTAGCCCGGACGCCTCGTCCTGTGTCTCCTCGAGGCGGTCCTTTTGGCCCTGCAGAGCCTTCTCTTCCCCCGCCAGTCGCTCGCGTAACTGCGCCATCTCCAGAGACTGCGCTTGCGCCAGCGCCTGTGCTTCGCTGAGGCGCTGCGCCAGGCCCGACACCTCGCTCTCCTTCTCGGCGAGGCTGGTCTCGAGATCTTCGACGGCGTGCGTGGCGTCGGCGAGCTCGCGCTCCGCCCGATCACGCTCTTCCCCGGCCGCGCGCACGACTTCCGTGACGCGCCGCTCGGCGGCCTTCACCGCCTTGTCGTTGAGTTTCGTTGCCAGCGCTCCCATCCGCTCCGCGAGGGTCCTCGTTGCCGAGGCCACTTCCTGCGCGACCTCGGCCGGGAGCTCCGCCACCGGCTCGGCCCGCGCCGCGGACTGCCGAGCCAGGTGCTCATCCCAGACATGCTTCAGCCGGTTCGGATTGCCGCCCCCGATCTTTTGACGGATGGCGAAGCCGGTGATGTTGCGACCGGCAGCCCTCAGGGTCTCGCCGGCGGCGATGATCTCCTCGGGCGCGAATTCCACGGGGCGCATGCGGTCCCTCCTTGGCGGTTGACCGTTCCCCATCCTAACCAAAGAAATAAAGCACTCAACAAATAAATCAACGAATGCATAATATCCCCTTCTCGAGGTAGCGTTTGCCCCCAACGGGTCCTCGCAAGGCCGCCGGTCAATTATCGGAAAAGTGGGAGGAAAACGGACGCTTGCTCTTGATAATCTATTTTATCAATAGCAAGCAGGCCCTACCCTCCCTGCCTTCCCTCCCGTGACGAACCGTCACCGACCCGGTCCCTTTCCCATCCACACCTCGGCGAGCAGGGGTCCGGGCCTGTGGCGCTGGCCGGACGATTGAGATACAATGTATCTCATGGCGACTACCACCATGGTTCATGTGCGCATCGACGGACGAGTGAAGGCCAGGGCCGAGAAGGCTCTCGCCGCCATGGGCCTGTCCGTGTCCGACGCAGTGCGGGTGCTGCTCACGCGGGTGGCGAAGGAGAAGGCCCTTCCGTTCGAGGTGAGGGTTCCGAACGCGAAGACGCGAACGGCCATGGCTGAGTTGGAGCGGGGTGGCCTGAAGTCCTACGCTACCTTTGCCGAGGCCATGGCGGACCAGGATGCGCCGGGCGCCTCGGAGGATTGAGCTTGCCACGGCCTTCCGCCGTGACATGCGGCGAGAGAACCGTGGGCTCTATCGCCGCCAGGTTCAGGCGCTTGTCGATCGGGTGGTGGCAGTGCTCGCGGTGGATGCGTCCCTCCCGCAGGCGAACCGAGATCACCCGCTCACTGGCACATGGTCGGGCTACCGCGAGTGCCATGTGCGGCCAGATCTCCTGCTCGTCTACCGGAAGCCGGACGGCGATCGTCTCCAACTCGCCCGGCTCGGCTCGCACTCTGAGCTGTTTAGCTGAGGGGTTCTACTTCAGACTCTCGCTGAGACGGACGGAGCCTGCGCGCTCTCACTCCTCGGGTCTACAACCACGTCACGCCGTACGAGGATCAGCTCTGCCGCCGGGATGAAGAGCGAGAGCATAAAATCCCGTGGCAGCCGAGGGCAGGCCGCTCGCTGCTGGGGCTCACGCCCTCTTCCGTCGGCAGGACGACGTCGACCAGAGAGCGCCCCGGCGGATGAGCCCTGCGCCGCCGGGTGTAGTGCCCCGGCCCGCCCCCGGAGTTTTATGCTCTCCGTTTCTGGCTGGAATCTACACGGATGAGCGTCTGCGCGCGAGCTGGGTCTTCAAAGGGGGGACATGCCTCAAGAAGTGCTACTTCGAGACCGTACCGCTTCCCCTTGCGTGCACAG
>DATJZG010000174.1:0-29038 GCA_035499295.1 Anaeromyxobacteraceae bacterium | reverse complement strand
AGGCGCTGCGCTCGCCGAGGGCGATCGAGTTCAGACCGGTCGACCCTCAAAACCTCCTCCAGCCGTTGCCGGGCCAGCCGCGCCAGGCCGTCTGGTTCCGCGCAGTCGATCGGATCCCAGACGACCCGGCGCTCCACCGCTGCATCCTCGCCTACGCGTCGGACTTCCACCTCGTCGGGACAGCCCTCCGGCCTCACGGCAGGAGTTGGTACCAGCCGTTCATGATCGTGGCATCGATCGACCACGCCCTCTGGTTCCACCGAACCGCGCGCGTCGACGACTGGCTCCTGTACGCGATGGATTCCCCGTCGGCGCAGGCAGCGCGCGGCCTGGCGCGCGGCCTCATCTACGATCGCAGTGGACACCTCGTCGCGAGCGTGGCGCAGGAAGGGCTCATGCGCCAGGTGACGGCGAAGGCCGAGCCGTAACGGCACGCCCGCGGGCGTCCTCGCATCCTCCGTCCTCGGCAGTCGCTCCCGACCGGAAACGAGGGAAGAAGCTCGGGGAGACCGTGCCCCCGGGCAGGGACCGGGCCGCCGCGGTCGCGCTCCTTCGCACGCCCTTCGTTGTTGCCCTTGACGAGGGCGCTGAAACGAGAGCAATAATAATAATCATTATTATGATAGGGACCGTCCTGGAGGGAAGAAGGAGCTTCCCGCCCTTCGCGGGGGGAGGGACCTTCGCGGTGCCCGGAGGCGGTGCGCTTTGGCGGGGTACGGCCGCCGCGCTCCTGTGCGCCGGCCTGGTGGGGTGCGACGACGTCGGCGCGAGCGCGGCGAGCGCGCAGCCCCTTTCCCCCGCGGCAGCGCTCGGGAAGGCGCTCTTCCTCGACGCTGGCCTCTCCGCATCGGGGCGGCAGTCTTGCGCCACCTGTCACGTCGCAACGCGCGCCTTCGTCGAGGATCCGGCGACGGACCTCGGCCTGCCGGTGCCGCTCGGAGGCCTGAACATGGACCTCCCCGGCTTCCGCAACACCCCGTCGCTCATGTACGCGTCGTTCACTCCACCGTTCTCCATCGACGCGAGCGGCACGCCCAGCGGGGGCTTCTTCCGAGATGGGCGGGCCTCGTCCCTGGCCGTCCAGGCGGAGCAGCCCTTCGTCTCCCCGTTCGAGATGGCCAACCGGGACGCAGCCGAGGTCATCGAGCGGCTGAAGGCGAGCGCCGAGCGGGCGCCATTCGAGGCGCTCTACGGGGCGGAGGTCCTCGACGACCCGCCCACCGCCCTGCGGGACATGGGCCTGGCGATCGCCGCCTTCGAGACGGAGGACGCCTCGTTCCACCCGTTCTCCAGCAAGTTCGACTACTGGCTCGCGGGGAAGACGCAGCTCACCGCCCAGGAACTGCGGGGCCTGGCGCTCTTCAACGACCCGGCCAAGGGCAACTGCACCGCCTGTCATCCGAGCCAGCCCCAGGGGTTCGGCCAGCACGCGCTCTTCACCGATTTCACCTACGACAACGTCGGCATCCCGCGAAACTGGAACATCCCGGCCAACGCGCCCACCCCCTCGAGCCCGGTGAGCGGCGCGCCGCTCGACTACGTCCCCGCGAACGGCAACCTGCCGGCCGACGCCGAGTACGGGTTCTACGACCTCGGGCTGTGCGGGCCCTTCCAGCCGCCCCCCAACGACTTCGAGCCGAGGCCGCTGCTCTCCGCCACCCCCGCCTTGTGCGGCTACTTCAAGGTTCCCACGCTCCGGAACGTCGCCGTCACCGCGCCCTACTTCCACAACGGTGTCTTCGGCTCCCTGAGGCAGGTGCTCGAGTGGTACGTGTCCCGCGACATCAACGACAACCCCGGGAACAACCCGAGCCCGATCGCGGCCGGGGCGCCGGGCGGGAACCCGTACGCGCCGGCCGGGACCTTCTACACCGCCGCCGACGGCACGCCGGACCTCTACGAGTACAACGACCTTCCGGTGGACTTCGACGCTAACGTCAACATCGGCGAGGTTCCCTACACGCCGCCCGCGTCGGCCGGAGGGCAGGCCCCGACCCTCGATGCCTCCGAGATCGCGGACGTCATCGCCTTCCTGTGTGCGCTCACCGACGGGTACGACCCGTCGGACCCGACCACCTCCGCAGTGCCGGAGCAATGCCAGCCAGGTGCCCTAGGGGACCTCGTCCCCGGGCCCGCTCGAGCCGGCGCTCCGGCCCGGTAGCGGTCTCGCCCGCACCGGCGCGGCGCTCATGGCCCGGGGTGGGCGGGCGGTCCGAACTCGAAGAGCTGCCCGGGCCAGATCTGCGCGTAGCCGACCCCGGCGGAGAGGTACGCCTCCCGGACCGTCTGCGCGTCGGTCGCCTGATACTCGCAGATCATGCGCCGGCGGTCGTCGGCGAGCCAGCTCCGCAGGCGGCGGATTCCCCGCACCTCCAGGCACGGCTTGAGCGCGTCGAAGGCCGCCCGCAGCGCCTCGTCGCTAAGCGGCGTGTCGAAGCTGTACTGCACGATCAGGTAGGGCATGGCGCTTTCTCCTCTCCCGGCATGGTCATTGGGCCGGGGCTCGCTCCTCGGCGGCGGTCCCGGCGGCGTCGTCACGGACCTTCTCGGCGGCGGCCCGAGCCCGCGCCGAGGCGGCCCACCGCCCCAGCGAGAGGGCGGCCTCGAGCTCGGACAGCTGAGCGGCGACCTCTCGCGCGTCGGCGCGCGCCATGGCCTGGCGGGCGAGCAGGGCCCGCGCCACCATCACCTGGCTCCGCTGCGAAACCGCCGTCGCGGCCGCAAGCGCCTCCTCGGCGAGCTCTCGGGCCCGCCGGCCGTTGCCCTCCGTCAGCGCCCGCTCCGCCGCCAGGTTCGCGAGGCACGACAGCATCCCCTTGCCGTCGGCGGCGCGAACGGCCTCGAGGCTCCGGGAGAAGGAGGCCCAGGCGCCTGGATCCTCGCCCATGCTCGCCAGAGCCCGGAGGGCGGCGGCCGCGGGGCGCTCGGCGCCCTCGCCGATCCGGCGAGCCACCTCCTCGGCCCGGGAGGCCCAGCGCGCCGCGGCCCGCGGGTCGCCGCGTTCCAGCTCCGCCAGCGAAAGGGCGTTCGCGCACCAGCAGTACTCCCAGTGCCGATCCTCTCCCGAAGTCTGCGAGGCTGCCCGCTCCAGGTCTCGAATCGCCGGCGCGTAGTCGCCGAGGAAGCGCGAGACGAGCCCCCGGGCCCAGTAGAATTCGAGCGCCTCCGGCTCGGGCCCGAGCGACCGGGTTGCCTCCTCCAGGACCCTAGCGACGCTCGCCATGTCCTGCTCCAGGATGGCGAAGCATCGCGCGCTGCCGAGCTGGTGCCGGAGCGCGGCGGAGCTCCCGTCCCGCCCCTTCTCCGCCAGGCGAGCGGCGCTCGCCAGCGCCCCGGCGAAGTCGCCGCCCCCGTAGAGGATGATGAGCCGGAATTGGAGGGCGCGCGCCGCCGCCTCGAGCAGACCCGCGCGCTCCGCCGCCCGCCCTGCCTGCTCGAGCGCCCCGTCGATCTCGGCGAGCTCGCCGCCGGTCGGCCAGCTCGCCCGCAAGCCCAAGAGCTCGATCTCCAGCGGGAGGCGCTGGCGGAGAGGCAGCCGCGCGGCGTGGCCGAGTCCGCGCCGGGAGAGGTCGCGCGCGTCCGCATAGGCGAACAGACGGATGCAGTACTCACCGGCCGCGACGGCGGCCCGCGCCGCCAGCTCCTGCTCGCCGGCCAGGGCGGCGTGGTGCAGCACCTCCCCGGCGA
This sequence comes from Anaeromyxobacteraceae bacterium, assembly GCA_035499295.1. GTDB lineage: Bacteria > Myxococcota > Myxococcia > Myxococcales > Anaeromyxobacteraceae > DATJZG01. Next base: position 25,351 of record DATJZG010000174.1, on the reverse strand, counting down.
CCTTGCCGTCCGTGGGGCCCTTCCACAAGGCGCCGGCGATCTGGAGGTGAACCAGGCGCCGACGCGGCTCGGACATGCGCGCGTAGGCCGCATTCCTCACCACGTCGTGTGCGAAGTCGTAGCCGCCCCCGCCGGTGGCCCTGAGAACCCCGTGCCGCTCGAGCCGCCCGAGCCCGTCGACGAGCTGTGGCGCCGAGAGGCCGCTCACCCGGGCGAGGGTGTCGGCCTCGAAGCTGCGGCCGAGAGCGGAGGCCCATGGAAGCACTGCCTGCTCGGGATCGCCGAGAGCGCCCAGGCGGTCGCGCACCAGCCGCCCGAGGGTCGCCGAGGCGTCCGTTTCCCGGCGGCTCAGGGCGCCCGCCAGCTCCAGCACGAAGAGGGGGTTGCCCTCCGACTCGGCGTGGACGCGCTCCGCGTCGACGTCCGGAGAGACCTGACTGGAGAGAAGGGCGGTGTCGGCCGCCGAGAGCGGCGGGAGAGAGAGGCGCAGCATGCGCCGATCCCGCTCCAGCGCCTGAACCACGGCCCGCGCGGCCGCGTTGTCCTCCAGCTCGCCCGCGCGGGCGGCGCAGGCGAGGACGATGGGCTCGCCCTCCGAGGCCCGGGCGACGTAGTGAAGAAGGGCGGCGGAAGCCTCGTCCATCCACTGGAGGTCGTCGAGGAGGACCGCGAGGAGGGGAGCGGAGCCGCGAGCAGCGCGCAGCAGCTGCAGAAGGGCGTCGAAAAGCCGAGGGCGATCGCCGCCCACCGCCGCCGCGCCGAGCTCCGGAAGGAGGAGCGCCAGGTCGGTGCGCAGGTGGTCGGCGACGGCTTCCCTCGGAATGCCGCGAAGCGCCTCGAGCCAGACGCCGTAGGGCCGGATCCCCTCTGCCTCGAACGCGCGTCCCTCGAGGACCGAGCCGCCCCCGGCGCGGACGCGGCCGGCGAACTCCTCCAGCAGCCGGGTCTTGCCGATGCCGGAGTCGCCCACGACGACGATGCCGCTCGCCCTCGCCCCCTCCCTTCCGCGGCGGGCGAGCTCGTCGAAGAGCTCGAGCTCGCGGGCGCGCCCGACGAGCGCCGCCGGGCGTGCCGGCGACGGGCCCGGCCGGGCCGCCGCGGCCCGCGGCGGGGGGCGGGGCTCGCTGCACTCGCTGGCGGGCGGGAGGCGGAGCGAGGCCCGGAGCCGATCCAGTTCCGGCGAGGCGCGAGTGCCGATCTGCTCCTCCAGGATGCTCCGACAGCGGTCGCACTCCTCCAGAGCGTCGCGCGTCCTCCCCGCGGCGGCCAGGAGGCGGATGACCTCGAGGTGCGAAGACTCGGCCATGGGGTCGAGCGCCACGAGCGCTCGCGCGTGGGCGATGGCGAGGTCGGGCGTGGCCCGCATCCGAGCGACGAGCGTCCTCCGCACGGCCAGGTGCAGGGCGCGCGCCTGCTCCCGCTCCGCCGCGCACCAAGCGTAGAACGGGACGCAATTCTGCAGGTCCAGCCCTTCCAGGAACGGCCCCTCGAAGCGGCGGGCCGCGGTGGCGAGCTCGTCCAGGGAGGCCGCCGCGAGGCCCTTCGCCGAAAGTGCCCGGACGCAGTGGAGGTCGACCTCGGCGCCGTTCGCTTCGAACGCCACCCGCTCGCGGTCAGCGACGAGCCGCTGCGCCCCGGGCCCGTCCAGGATGGGCCGGAGCTTGGAGAGGCTCCATCGCAGGGATCCCCGCGGGTCGTCCGGCACCTCCCAGAGGAGCTCGCAGAGGCTCTCCCGGCCATGGGCCCTGCCGCTCGCCACGAGATACGCGAGGAGGGCGCGGGTCTTCTTGGAAGCCGGCAGCGGGCAGGGCCGCCCCTCGCGGAGGACCGCCAGCTCCCCGAGGAGCCGGATCTCCAAACGCTCGACCTCGGTCTTCGCTCGGGCTCTCGCCACGGCCTTCCTTCGCTGGTCTCCGGCATAACGCCGAGTGGGAGCGGGTTCGCGCGCGGCGGCCGCCGGTACCCGTCGGGGGGGGCGGCCGCCGGCGCGGTCCGGCCCTAGCTACGCGCCTCGAACACCGAGTTGAACGGGGTCTGGCTGGCGCGCCGGAAGCGCGTGAAGCCGCCTTCGTGAACCACCGCCCGGATCCGGGCCTCCCCGGCCTGGGCGCCGAGCGCCATTCCCGGCTCGCCGTCGGCCAGGGAGGCCGGGACGCAGAGCATGGTGGATGCGGCGTAGTAGACCCGCCCGACCGGGTTCAGGTTCTCCTCGATCCGGTCCCCGGCGAGGGGCTCCACGATCATCCACACCCCGTCGGCCGCGAGGCTCCGGCGCACGTGGCGCGCGGCGCCGACGGGGTCGCCCATGTCGTGCAGGCAGTCGAAGTGGGCGACGAAGTCGTAGCCGGATCCGGGAAAATCAGTGGATCGGGCTACCTCGAAGCGGATGCGGTCCGCCACGCCGGCGGCCTGGGCGCGTTCGCGAGCCAGGGCGATCGACCCGGCGTGGGCGTCGAACCCGCAGAAGGTGGAGCGGGGATAGGTCTGGGCCATGAGGATGGTGGAGGCCCCGAGCCCGCAACCCACGTCCGCCGCGCGTGCGCCGGAGCGAAGCCTCGCCTCGACGCCGTCGAGGGACGGGATCCAGGAGCGGGTGAGGTTGCCGAGGTACGAGGGGCGGAAGAAGCGCTCGGTGCCCTCGAACAGGCAGCGGGCGTGGTCGCCCCAGGCCATGCCCTTCCCGCTCCGGAAGTTGTCCGCCGCCCGCTCCTGGGCGCGGACCACCGCCTCGGCGACGTGGAAGCCCCCGGCGACGTAGGCGGGACTCGTCTCGTCGGCCAGAGCGGCCGCCTGCTCCGGCGGGAGCCAGAAGCGCTTCGTCTGGGAGTCGTAGCTCAGGTAGCCTCCCGCGGCCTGGGCGCAGAGCCACTCGCGCACGTAGCGCTCGCGCGTGTGGGTCCTGCGCGCCAGCTCCTCGGGGGAGACCGGTCCCGACGACGCCAGGGCCCGGTAGAGCCCGAGCCGATCGCCGAGCACCACCAGCGCCGCGTTCATGGCGGCACCCAGGTCCGCCACTACCTTGCCGAGAAACTCCTCCAACTTCTCCTGACGAAGGGCCGGGGTCGCCGGCGCTTCCCTCTCGAGAGCGGGGGCGGTCATGGCGTGCCTCGGAGCGCCGCCAGGACGTCGTCGGCGGACGGGTAGGTGCGATCGGGGAGCGTGTCGATGAACCACGTCCTCTCGGCCTCGGAGAAGTCCTTCAGGTCGTGGCAGGCGGCGATGAGCTGCGCGCGGGTGGCGGGATACTTCTGATGGGTCCTCAGGTGGCCCTCGACGTCCTTCAAGTAGGCGGCGATGGTGTCCGTGGGGGCGGTCTCCGCGCTGCGAGCCGGAAGGGCTCCCAGGGCGATGAGGGCAGCGGCGATCGTGAGCAGGTGACGCATGTTCCTCTCCTCGTCGAATGGCGGGCGTGACCATCACGTCCGACGGCGAGGAGGTTCGCGCTGGCCCGTGGGAACGAGCGTGGTAGCGAGCGTGGAAAATGCGGAGGTGCTGGCCGCGCCCCTCCGGGGGCCGATCCCGGCAGCGATCCGGCCCCTCCGCGGCGATCGGCCGCCCTTACCCGGGCTCCGGCGCCTCTCCAGGGCCGCGCCCTTCGGTACGCGGGCGCCGAGCGCGCCGAAAAGCGGGGGAGGGGCGCGTTCTTTCGAGGAGCGGGAGGCAATCCCGCGGCAGCTGTCTCAGACGAGGGGCTGCTCGTGCGACTCGTGGTCAGCGTCGAGGCGAGCGGAGCGCCGCGCCTTCGACCCCTGCCGGTAGCTCTCGGCGACGCCCCGCGCCCACGCCTCGTGCGGGCTGGCGAAGGCCGAGGAGATCTCCTCGCCGTCCACCATTACCCTCCAGGCGTTCTCGGCGCAGTGGATCACGCGCACCAAGTGGCCGAGGACGACGGAGTCGCGAACTTCCGCGGGCACGCCGCCATCATAACCGAGTTTCGCGCAGCGTGAGATGGAAGCCCTCGCATTTCTCGCACCGGTGTCGGGCCGCGTGGGTCGCTGTGCGTGCTTTCCGCCGGGCGCCCTTCAGGGCCCCACCCGAGCGTTTATCACCGTGAGTCAAGGACAAGCGTCCGGCGGTCGCGCGGGCGCGGCCCTTCGCAGCCAGTCGACGAGCGCGTCGCGCATCCGGAGGCCCTCGCGCATCTTCACCGCGCCCGCGGGGAGTCTCGAGATCACCTTGCCCGTCCCGTCGCCCCCGAGAGCCAGGAATTGGTTCGTGCCGAGCGTGTACGTGCGGGAGGGATCGAGCGGCGTCCCGGCGCAGCTCCGCGCTGACTGCCCGTCGAAGACGAGTCCCGCCAGCTGCGGGAAGCCCTTCCCGCCGGAGGCGAGCGCCCGGACGAGGTCGAGGAGCGTCGAGCCGGGCAGGGTGATGACGGCGAGGTCGTCCTCGAAGGGGAGCGCCTCGAACACCTGGCCGACGGTGAGATCCCCCGGCGTCAGATCGGCCCGGAGCCCGCCGCTGTTCACCAGGCCGAAGTCCGTGTGGAGCGCCGCCCGGACCGCCTGCGCCGTCGCGGCGCCGAGGGGCGACTCCCGCGCCGGGTCGCGCGAGAGCGGCACCGAGAGCGTCACCCCCAGCGGCTGTTTCAGCGAGGCGTCGTAGGCTCGGAGGAAGGGAGCGATGGCGGAGGCGACCTTGGGATCGCCCTCCGTGCCCTTCGCCCCGAGCTCGGCCCGCAGCGGCGGGTGGAACTGCGGCGGAGCGCCGGCGCAGAGGGTGAGCCATCCCACCGCCTCGGCGCGCGCCCCGGCCTGCACGAGCGCTACCCCGTTGACCCGGTGGTTTACGAAGGCGTGAGTGTGGCCGCCGAGCAGGGCGTCGACGAGCCCCGGGGGCAGGGCCCGGGCGAGGCGAAAGAGGTCGCTCTCCCGATCGCAGGAGGAAAGGTCCTCCGGGTCGCGGAGGTCGGCACAGCGCCCTCCGCCGTGGACGAGCCCCACCACGAGCTCGGCCCCCTGGGCGCGCAGCGCGCGCGCCTCCACGACCGCTGCCTCGGCCTCGGGGGTGAAGAGGAGCCCCTGCACGTTCCCGGGCATGGTCAGCGACGGCGTGTCCTCGGCGGAGACGCCGAAGACCCCCACCACTGGGCCCCCGGGAACGCGGAAGATCCTGCTCGGGAAGAGGTTCTTCCACGGGGGCGGCCGGCCGGTAGCCCTCTCCCGCAGGTTGGCGGAGAGGAAGGGGAACGGGGCGCTCTCGACCCGCTGCCGCAGGGCCGCCGCGCCGTAGTCGAAGTCGTGGTTGCCGACGGCGGCGGCGGCCACCCCCATGGCGCCGAGCGCCACGACCACGGCCTCGCCCCGAGACAGCGCCGCTGGCAAGGTTCCCTGCAGCGAGTCGCCGGAGTCCAGGAGGAGCGCTCGCCCCGAGGCGCGGACGCCCTGCAGCTGCGCGGAGAGGCGCGGGAGCCGCGCCACCTGTCCGTGGACGTCGGCGAGCGAGAGGAGGTCCACGCAGCGTTCCGGAGCGGCGAGCGCGAGGACGAGCGCGGCGTAGAGCAGCATGGACCTCGCCTCCGGGGAGCAGGGAGGGAATGTAACACGGCTCCCTTCCCCCCCGGAGCAGAAGCGGGCGCCTGCGTTCGAGGGGTTGAAAGGCGGAGCGGCGGCGTGGTATCGGCGGTCCCCGATGATCCACTCCTTTCAAGACCTGCTGAAGATCGGCGCGCTCGCTGGCGCCGCGGTTTCCATCGCCATCATCGTCTGGTACCTCGCCAAGCGCCCACCGCTTGGGCGGCTCGCGAAGATGCTCCTCTTCCTGGGGCTCGGGGTGTTTCCCACCGGCGTCGCGCTCATGGGCAACATCGCCGGCTTCGAGTACACAAAGACGCGTCAGTTCTGCGGCTCGTGCCACGTGATGGGCCCATACGTCCGGGACGCCGGGGACGCCTCCTCGAAGAGCCTGGCTTCGGCCCACAGCCGCAACAAGTGGTTCGGCCATGACAGCTGCTACACCTGCCACGCCGACTACGGGATGTTCGGGGCGGTGGCCACCAAGGTGACCGGGTTGAGCCACCTCTACCACTACGTCACCGAGTACGCGACCACCGGGCCGGACGGCGAGGGAGGGCGGCCGCTCAAGCTCTACAAGCGCCAGGACATGGAGAAGAAGAAGATCACCGAGGAGCAGTTCACCCGCCACCTGAACGGCATCTGCAAGCAGTGCCATTCGACCGACGATCCCATCTGGATCGCGGCCGGGGCCCACGAGGGGGCGCTCGCCGATCTGCGCACCGAGAAGGTCGCGTGCATCGACTGCCACAGCGATATCCACCCGACGGCGCTTCACCGTCGCCAGAAGCAGGCCCGGACGGAGGAGGGGAAGCCGTGAAGCACGCCCAGATCAAGAAGCTCACCTATGTGGCGGCGGCGGGAACGCTCGCCTCCGTCGTCCTCATGTCGCTCGCGCTCATCTTCCCGAGCCCGCTCCTGCTCGTGTTTGCGATGAGCCTGGGCCAGGGCATCGGGATCCTCTCCCTCGCCCTCTACCTGCTCGCCATCGCCCTCGATCTCAACATCGGCGGGGCGCTCGTCGACAACGTGGACGAGCAGCTGCAGGCAGTCCGGGAGGACCAAGCGCACAAGTGACGGACGGTGGAGGAGGCGAGCTCGCCAGTGCCGAATCGTCCGGCCCGACCCCGGTCCCACACCCACCTGCCCGCACCTGGCCCCGGGGACGCTATCCTTGACCCGTCGGGATCGCGCTGATATGCGTCGAAATTAGCGGGGGGACTCACATATCCGCTCCGGAAGGGTGCCGCATGGCGGTGAGAGCAATCGCGATCGAGGACGACGAAGCGGTATCCCGCCTCATCGCGCAGGTGCTGACATCCCACGGGTTCGAGGTCTGCGGAACCGCTGCGACCGGCGAGGAGGGCGTGGCGCTGGCGCGGCGCGAGAAGCCGGACGTCGCGCTCGTCGACCTCGGTCTCCCCAAGATGAGCGGTGAGGACGTCATCGCCTCCATCCGACAGGAGATGCCGAAGACGGCGTGCATCGCGCTCACGGCGGTCGATATCCCGGCCCGGGTGCTCGGGGCCCTGCGCGCCGGCGCCACCGGGTACATCCTGAAGCCCTTCCATGCGGGCGAGCTCGCCCGCGCCGTCGAGGAAGTGTTGCGGGGGGATGCCGCCCCCATCAGCCCGCGCGCGGCGAAGGTCCTCCTCTCCGAGCTGCGCGGTGATCCGCCTGACCAGCGCGGCCAGGGCCCGGCCCTCTCGAAGCGCGAGCTCGAAGTCCTGGAGCTACTGGTGCACGGCCACACCTACGCCGACGTGGCGCAGGCGCTCGGCATCGCCGAGGGCACGGTGCAGACCTACGTGAAGCGCATCTACGAGAAGATGGACGTCTCCACCAAGGCGGAAGCGGCCCTCTTGGCGGTGGCCCGCGGCCTGGTGAAGCCGTAGGGCCCGATCGCCCCTGACGCTCCGGGAAACGAGTGGGCGGGACTCGCCGCTGCCCGTTATGAGCGGGGAATTCTAAGGTTGCGACGCAGTGCGGTGTCGGGGCGCGCCTTGACTTCGAGGGGTCGCTCCCTATAATGAGGCGCTTTTCCGCCCCGTGGCGTAGCGCAAATGCGCGTTAATATTGATGAAATCAAGGAATCCGGGATTGAGCGGACCTGGGACGTCAGCCGCGAGGCCGTCGACGAGGCGGTGCGGGGAGACCCTGCCGGCTACCGGGCGAGCGATGCGGCGCACGTCCGCGCTCACCTCGAGCGACTGGGCCGGCGCGTTCGCCTGGTGGCGCGGGCCGGCGCGGAACTCACCGCTCCCTGCCGGCGGTGCCTCGTCCCGATGGGAGTGGCGGTCCCGGTGAGCTTCCAACTCACCCTGGTCCCGGCCGAGGAAGCGGAGGGGGAGCAAGCGGACCGGCACGAGAAGCGGGAGGGGCACGGGAAGGGTAGCTTCAGCCCGGACGAGGTGGACGAGGAGACGTACCGAGGCAAGGTGATCGACCTCGATCCGCTCGTGAGGGAGCAACTGCTTCTCGCCTTGCCGCGCTACCCGGTCTGCAAGGATGCGTGCAAGGGGCTCTGTCCGGTGTGCGGTCAGAACCTGAACGAGAAGGACTGCGGGTGCGACCGCGACGTTCCGGACCCGCGCTGGGCCGGGTTGGAGAAGCTGAAGCGGTCGTAGGCGCAAGGCAACCATCGACAAGGAGCAAGCCGTGGGAGTTCCCAAGAAGCGAACGAGCAGCATGCGCCGCAACCGGCGCCGGGCCGCGAACTTCAAGATCCGGCCGGCGAACGTGACGCAGTGCCCGAAGTGCAAGGAGCCGGTGCTGTCGCACCGCGCCTGCCCGGCCTGCGGCTTCTACAAGGACGCTCAGGTCACCGAGGGCGCCTAGGCCTGGATGGCCCAGGGCATGGCGCCAGTCGCAGTCGATGCGATGGGGGGGGATCACGCCCCGGGCGCCGTTGTTCAGGGTGCGGTTGACGCAGCGCGCAAGGGCCGAGCCGTCATCCTGGTCGGCCCCGAGGAACGGGTGCGCCACGAGCTCAAGCGCCAGCACGCGAGCTCGGGCCTGCCTCTCGAGGTCAAGCACGCCGCCGAGGTCGTCGAGATGGGCGATCACCCCGGGCAGGCGATGCGCCGGAAGAAGGAGAACTCCATCCGCGTCTGCTTCGAGCTCGTGAGGAGCGGTCGGGCGTCGGGGATGGTGAGCGCCGGGAACAGCGGCGCGGTGATGGCAGGCGCGCTCTTCATCCTCGGGCGATCGGGGGCGGTGGCGCGCCCCGCGATCCTGTCGGTACTGCCGGCCGCGAAGGGCAGGCCCGTCCTGCTCGACGTCGGGGCCAACGTGGACTGCCGGCCGCTCCACCTCGTCCAGTTCGCGCTCATGGGAGAGGTCTACAGTCGCCGGGTGCTCGGCGTCGCGCAACCGAGGGTGGTGGTGCTCGCGAACGGCGAGGAGCCTGCCAAGGGGACGGCGGCCACCCGGACGGCAGCGGCCGCGCTGCACCGTTCGCCCCTGCGCTTCCAGGGCTATTGCGAGGGTCGCGACCTCCTCGATGGCGAGGTGGACGTCGTCGTCACCGACGGGTTCACCGGAAACGTGGCGCTGAAGACCATGGAGGGGACGGCGCGGGTGCTCGGGGTCTTCATGAAGGAAGCTCTGCGCCAGAGCCTGCCCTCCCAGATCGGGGGAGTGCTCGCAAAGAGCGCGCTCGCCGCGATGCGCAAGCGTGTGGACTGGCGCGAGGTGGGCGGGGCCCTGCTCGTGGGCGTCGAGGGAGTGGCGGTGATCGGCCACGGCGCCTCCGACGCCCGCGCGGTCGGCAACGCCATCGAGCGGGCCAGGGAGGCGGCGCGGGCGGATTGCGTCCGCGAGATCGGCGAGGCGGCGGCGTGCGCCGCGGAGCTGCTCGACGGAGACGAGATACCACGAACCACGCACGGCCGGCGGCGCGGGACGCCGCTTCCGGCCTAGTTGAAGGAGGCGGCATGCGGTCGCTCGTCGTCGGCACCGGCAGCTACATCCCCGAGAAGGTGGTCACGAACCAGGACCTCGAGAAGCTGGTGCAGACGGACGACCAGTGGATCGTGGATCGCACGGGGATTCGGGAGCGCCACATCGCCGCGGACGGCGAGGCCACGAGCGACCTGGCGCTCAAGGCCTCCCAGAAGGCGCTCAAGATGGCCGGGGTGCGCCCGGAGGACGTGGACCTCATCGTCGTTGGCACCGTGACGCCCGACATGCCCTTCCCGGCGGCCGCGGTGGTGCTCCAGAGCCTCCTGCACAACAAGAAGGCGTTCGCCTTCGACGTGTCGGCTGCCTGCGCCGGCTCCCTCTACGCCCTCTCGATCGCCGACCGCTACGTGTCCTCGGGCGTGTCGCGGGCGGCGCTGGTGGTCGGTTCGGAGACGCTCACCCGCATCACCGACTGGAAGGACCGCAACACCTGCATCCTCTTCGGCGACGGGGCGGGTGCGATGGTGCTCGTGCCATCGAGCGACCCGAACCGGGGGATCCTCTCCACCCACCTCCACACCGACGGGTCGTACTGGCCCATCCTCAACATGCCCGGGGGCGGCTCGCGCCATCCCATCTCCCACAAGATGATCGACGACGGGCTCCCCTACGTGAAGATGAACGGCCGCGAGGTCTACAAGGTGGCGGTCCGCGCCCTGGAGGAGGTCTCCCGGGAGGCGCTCGCCGCGAACGGCCTGCAGCCCAAGGACGTCAACTGGGTCATCGCCCACCAGGCGAACAAGCGCATCCTCGACTCTACCCTGGAGAGGCTGGGAATCCCGGCCGAGAAGTGCTGGATGAACCTGGAGAAGTATGGCAACACCTCGTCGGCGAGCGTACCGATGACCCTCGACGAGGCAAACCGCGCCGGATGGTTCAAGCCCGGCGATCTCATCCTCACCATGGCCATCGGCGGCGGCATGGCCTGGGGCAGCGCCCTGGTGCGCTGGTAGGAGAGACGATGCACAAGCTCGCCTTCATCTTCCCGGGACAGGGCTCGCAGGCGGCCGGCATGGGCAAGGCGCTCCACGACGCCTTCCCCGAGGCGCGCGCGGTCTTCGAGGAGGTGGACCAGGCCCTCGGCGAGAAGCTCTCCGCCCTGTGCTTCGAGGGACCGGAGGAGAAGCTCAAGCTCACCGCCAACACCCAGCCCGCCATCCTGGCGGTCTCGGCGGCGGCGGCGGCCGTGCTCGCCTCCCGCGGGATTCGCCCCGGCATCGTGGCCGGGCACTCGCTCGGCGAGTACTCCGCCCTGGTGGCGGCCGGCTCCCTTTCGGCGGCGGACGCCGCCCGGGCGGTGCGCGCCCGGGGGACCTTCATGCAGGAGGCGGTCCCGGCCGGCCGCGGTGCCATGGCGGCCGTGGTCGGCCTCGAGCCGGAGCGGATCCGCGTGGTGTGCGAGTCGGTGGCGGTGGCGAGCGGCAAGGTGGTGGCTCCGGCGAACTACAACGACCCGAACCAGACGGTGATCGCCGGGGAGGCGAGCGCCATGGCGCTCGCGGGCGAGAAGCTCAAGGAGGCCGGGGCGCGCCGGGTGATGGCCCTGCCGGTGAGTGCCCCCTTCCACTGCGCCCTGATGGAGCCGGTGAAGGCGCGCCTGGAGCCGGTGCTCCGGGCCGTTCGCTGGGCGCAGCCGTCGGTGCCGGTGGTGACGAACGTGGAGGCGAAGGCCAACCGGGCGGTCGACCGGATCGTGCCGCTGCTGCTGGCCCAGGTCTCGGCTCCGGTGCGCTGGATCGAGACCGTTCACGAATTGGCGCGGCTCGGGGCCACCCGCATGGTCGAGGTCGGGCCCGGGAACGTCCTCTCCGGCCTGGTGAAGCGCATCGACAAGGCCATCGAGGTCCACCACGTGGGCGACGTCGACTCCCTCGAGAGGACGCTGAAGGCGATGGGAGCGTGACCATGTACGACTTCAAGGGGAAGGTGGCACTCGTCACCGGCGCCTCGCGCGGCATCGGCCGGGCGGTCGCCGTGGCACTCGCCCGCGGCGGGGCGAGCGTGGCCATCAACTACGCCGGCAACGAGGCCGCGGCGCAGGAGGCGCTCGCCCTGTGCGAGAAGGCCGGCGCCGCGAAGGTGGGACTCTTTCGCTTCGACGTCGCCGATCCCGTCGCCGCGAGCGCCGCGGTCGAGCGCGTGGGGAACGAGCTCGGCGGCCTCTCCTTCCTCGTCAACAACGCCGGCATCGCCTTGGACCAGCTCGTCATGCGCGTGAAGGACGACGACTGGCGGCGGCAGATCGACGTGAACCTCACCGGCGCCTTCAACCTCATGCGCGCCGCGGCCCGCCCCATGATGAAGGCGAAGGGCGGCTCGATCGTGAACCTGACATCGGTGGTGGGGGAGATGGGGAACGCCGGCCAGGCCGCCTACTCGGCCACCAAGGCCGGCCTCATCGGCCTCACCAAGTCCGTGGCACGCGAGCTCGCCTCCCGCAACGTGCGCGTGAACGCCGTGGCCCCCGGGTTCATCGACACCGACATGACCGCCGCGCTCCCGGAGGCGGCCAAGCAGAAGATGTCGGAGGCCATCCCGCTCGGTCGGCTCGGAACCGCCGACGACGTGGCGGCGGCGGTGGCTTGGCTTTGCAGCGACCAGGCGTCCTACGTGACCGGGGAGGTCATCCGGGTCAACGGGGGCATGTACATGTAGCTCTCGCAGCCTTGCCGCGGAGTCCCCGCGGATCGCACCACCAACCCACAGGAGGAAGAAGAGATGACGACGGCCAACGTGGAGCAGAAGGTCAAGAGCATCATCGCCGAGCAGCTCGGCGTCTCCGAGGACGAGATCAAGACCACCTCGAGCTTTATCGAGGACCTCGGGGCCGACTCGCTCGACATCGTCGAGCTGGTGATGGCCATGGAGGAGGAGTTCGAGGTCGAGATCCCCGACGAGGAGGCCGAGAACATCAAGACCGTGCAGGACGCCATCAACTACATCAATACCCACAAGAAGTAGCCGCCGGTCGCATCGGCGCGGACGAACGCCCGCGGGCCCTCGGGCCGCGGGACCTGTCTGCGCCGCGCAGGCATCTCTCTGCAGGAGGACGCGTATGTCCAAGCGTCGTGTCGTCGTCACCGGGCTCGGCATGGTCTCGCCGGTCGGGATCGGGATCGAGGAGAGCTGGGGGGCGCTCGTCGCCGGCAGGAGCGGCATCGGCCCCATCACCCAGTTCGATGCTGCCACCTTCCCCACCCGCATCGCCGGCGAGGTGAAGGGCTTCGACCCCGAGAAGTACATGGAGAAGAAGGAGGCGAGGCGCAACGACCGCTTCATCCAGTTCGGGCTGGCGGCCTCCGACATGGCCATGGCCGACAGCGGCCTCGACATGGCGAAGGAGAACCCGGAGCGGGTGGGGGCCATCGTCGGCTCCGGCATGGGCGGCCTCGCCACCATCGAGGACACCTATCGGACCTTCCTGGAGCGCGGCGTCCGGAAGATCGGGCCATTCTTCATCCCCAGCCTGATCGTGAACCTGGCCCCCGGCCAGATGGCCCTGCGCTACGGCATGAAGGGGCCGAACTTCTCGCCGGTCTCGGCCTGCGCCACGGCCAACCACTCCATCGGCGACGCCATGCTCTACATCGAGCGCGGCATGGCCGACGTGATGCTCGCCGGCGGCGCCGAGGCCACCATCACCCATCTGGGGATCGGCGGTTTCTGCGCGGCGCGCGCCCTCTCTGAGCGCAACGACGCCCCGGAGAAGGCGAGCCGGCCTTTCGACAAGGGGCGCGACGGCTTCGTGGCTGCCGAGGGCTCCGGCATCCTCGTGCTCGAGGAGTACGAGCACGCGCGCAAGCGAGGAGCCAGGATCTACGCTGAGGTGGCCGGGTACGGCGCCAGCTGCGACGCCAATCACATCACCTCGCCCGCCCCGGAGGGGGAGGGCGGCCAGAGGGCCATGCGGATGGCCCTCGCCGACGGCGGCATGCGCCCGGAGCAGGTGGGCTACATCAACACCCACGGGACCTCGACGCCCCAGGGGGACATCGCCGAGTGCCAGGCGATCCGCAAGGTGTTCGGCGACTGGTCCCAGAAGGGGCTGGTGGTGTCGTCGACCAAGTCGATGACCGGTCACATGCTCGGGGCGGCGGGCGGAGTGGAAGCCGTCGTCTCCATCCTCGCCCTCACCCGCGGCCTCGTCCCCCCCACCATCAACGTCGACGAGCAGGACCCGGAGTGCGCGCTCGACGTCGTGCCCAACGTGGCGCGCGAGGTGAGGCTCGACGCGGTGATGTCCAACAGCTTCGGCTTCGGCGGCACCAATGCCGTCCTGGCCTTCCGACGGGTGTAGGAGGCGCTGGTGTCGGACAGGGTCATCGCCGGCTCCGATCACGCCGGCTTGGCGCTGCGCGCCGAGGCGCTCAAGGTGGCGCGGGAGCTCGGCTTCGAGGTGGAAGACCTGGGCCCCTTCTCGGGCGAGAGCGTCGACTATCCCGACTACGCCCGCCGCGTGGCCGAGGGGGTGGCGTCGGGGAGGGCTCGGCTCGGCCTCCTCGTCTGCGGGACCGGCATCGGGATGTCCATCGCCGCCAACAAGGTGAGGGGGATCCGGGCGGCGCTCTGCCGGACCGAGTACGAGGCCCGCATGGCCCGGGCGCACAACGACGCGAACGTGCTCTGCCTGGGGGAGAGGGTGCTCGGCGCGGGGCAGGCGGGCGCGGTGGTGAAGGCATTCCTGGAGCAGCCCTTCGAGGGAGGCCGTCACCAGAAGCGCGTCGACAAGATCGCCGCGCTCGAGGAGTGACTGGGAGCCGTTGCCGCACCGAGGGCGGCGCGGTATGAACCGCCCCTCCGAGGAGTCACCGATGATGCCGACGCAGAGCCTGGCCGAGGCCGATCCAGAAATCGCCCGACTCGTCCGCCTGGAGACGCGGCGCCAGGGCGAGGGGCTGGAGCTCATCGCCAGCGAGAACTTCGTATCCCCTGCCGTGCTCGAGGCGATGGGGTCCGCGCTCACCAACAAGTATGCCGAGGGCTACCCCGGCAAGCGCTACTACGGCGGCTGCGAGGTGGTGGACCAGGTGGAGCAGCTCGCCATCGACCGGGCGAAACGGCTCTTTGGCGCCGATCACGCCAATGTGCAGCCGCACTCCGGCTCGCAGGCCAACATGGCGGCCTACTTCGCGCTGGCCCAGCCGGGGGAGACGTTGCTCGCCATGAGCCTGAACTTTGGCGGGCACCTCACCCACGGCTCGCCGGTGAACTTCTCCGGCAGGCTATTCAAGATCGTCCCCTACGGCCTGCGCCGGGGAGACGAGACGGTGGACATGGACGAGGTGGCCCGCCTGGCGCGGGAACACCGCCCCAAGATCCTGGTGGTGGGGGCGAGCGCGTATCCGCGGCTGCTCCACTTCGAGCAGTTCGCCGCCATTGCCCGGGAGGTCGGGGCGGCGCTGGTGGTGGACATGGCCCACATCGCCGGCCTGGTGGCCGCCGGCTTCCACCCGAGCCCCGTCCCCTTCGCCGACATCGTCACCTCCACCACGCACAAGACGCTGCGCGGCCCCCGCTCGGGAATGATCCTCTGCAAGGAGGCGCACGCCAAGGCCGTGAACAGCCAGATCTTCCCCGGCATCCAGGGAGGCCCCCTCGAACACGTGGTGGCCGCGAAGGCGGTGGCCTTCCACGAGGCGCTGCAGCCCGCCTTCCGGACGTACCAGCAGCGCATCCTCGACAACGCCAAGGCCCTCGCTGACGGGCTCGGGCGCGCCGGGCTGCGCCTGGTCTCGGGCGGCACCGACAACCACCTCATGCTCGTCGACCTGCGCCCGAAGCAGCTCACCGGCAAGGTGGCGGAGGAGGCGCTCGGCAAGGCGGGGATCACCGTGAACAAGAACATGATTCCCTGGGATCCGGAGAAGCCCTTCGTCACCTCGGGGATTCGAGTCGGCACGCCCGCGCTCACGACCCGCGGCATGGGTCCCTCGGAGATGAGCCGGATCGCCTCCCTCATCGGCCGGGTGCTCGACGCCCCCGCCGAGGAGGGCGTCCTCGCCCGCGTGAAGGGAGAGGTGCACGAGCTCACCCGCCAATTCCCCCTCTACCCCGATCGGATCTGACCCGGGCCGGCGCGGCCGGCCGCCCTACGCATGCGCTGTCCCTCTTGCGGTCAGGTGGAGGATCGGGTCGTCGACTCGCGCGAGGCCCAGGACGGCCAGGCCACGCGAAGGCGGCGCGAGTGCCTGGCCTGCGGCCGGCGCTTCACCACCTATGAGCGGGTGGAGGAGAGCCTGCCCTCGGTGGTGAAGAAGGACGGCCGCCGCCAGGCCTTCGCCCGGCGCAAGATCGTGGAGGGGCTCCGAGTCGCCTGCCAGAAGCGCCCGGTGTCGGAGGAGCGCATCGAGCAGATGGCCACCGAGGTGGAGCGCAGGGTGCAGGAGATGGGGGAGCGCGAGGTGCCGTCGAGCGCCATCGGCGAGCTGGTGATGGAGAGGCTGCGGGAGGTGGACCCGGTGGCCTTCGTCCGCTTCGCCTCGGTCTATCGAGCCTTCCGGGACGTGGGCCAGTTCACCGCCGAGGTCGAGGGGCTGAAGGGCAAGACATGACGAGACGCCGCCGGCCCGAGGAATTCATGCGGCTCGCCGTCCGCGAAGCCCGGCGCGGTCTGGGGCGCACGAGCCCGAACCCCTCGGTGGGGGCGGTCATCGTGCGCGCCGGCCGCGTGCTGGCCCGCGGCCATCACGCGCAGGCGGGCAGCCCCCACGCCGAGGTGGTGGCGCTCCGGCGCGCCGGACCCCGCGCCCGCGGAGCGGACCTCTACACCACGCTCGAGCCCTGCAACCACTGGGGGCGAACCCCTCCCTGTAGCCTCGCCATTCGCGAGGCCGGAATCCGCCGCGTCTTCGTGGGATCGCGCGACCCGAACCCCCTCGTCGACGGCCGGGGCATCTCCCGCCTGCGCCGCAGCGGGATCGCGGTGACGACGGGAATCCTGCGCGCCGAGTGCGACGAGCTCAACGAGCCCTGGTTCCACTTCATCACCACCGGCCGCCCCTACGTGAGGCTCAAGGTGGCCGCCACCCTCGACGGCAAGATCGCCGCTCGGGGGGGCGACTCGCGTTTCGTCACCGGCCCAGAGGCTCGCGCGCGGGTGCACGCGCTCCGGCACCAGAGCGACGCGGTCCTGGTGGGCGCCGGCACCGCCCTCGCGGACGACCCCCGCCTCACCGCCCGGCTCCCAGGCGGTCGCGGGAGGGACCCCCTGCGGGTGGTCCTCGACACGCGGCTGTCCTTGCCGAGGCGCCTGAGGCTCTTCCGGCCCGGCTCGCGCGCCGGCACGCTCGTGGTCTTCGCCGCCGGGCGCGAACCCCGCCGGCGCCCGGGGGTGGAGTATCTGAGGTGCCGCTCCCGCGGCGGCCGCGTCGACCTCGGGGACCTGCTCGACAAGCTCGCGCGCCGCAACGTGACGAGCCTGCTCGTGGAAGGGGGAGCCGAGGTGAGCCGCGCCTTCCTGGCCGAGGGGCTCGTCGACCGGCTCCACCTCTTCCTCGCTCCCAAGGTGGTGGGTGGGGACGGCCTCTCCTGGGTGGCGTCTCCCGGCGTGGGCCGGATGTCCCGGGCGCTCCCCATCGTGGACGTCGAATGGAGCCGCGTCGGACAAGACCTCCTCGTCACCGGCCGGCCGGCCGGTGCGCTGGCCAGGGCACGGGGGCGGGGGTAGGATTTGCACCGCATGTTCACGGGCCTCATCACCGACACCGCTGCGGTGGAGCAGGTCGAGCCGCGCGCGGGCGGGGCCCGCCTGGTGCTCCGGCCCCGCTCGCTCCGGGTGGATGACCTGGAACTCGGGGAGAGCGTCGCCTGCTCCGGGACCTGCCTCACGGTGGTGAGCCGGGGCGAGGGGCGGGTGGCCTTCGACGCGGTCCCCGAGACGCTCGCCCGCACCACCATCGGCAGCTGGCGCCCGGGCACCCGGGTGAACCTGGAGCGCGCCCTGCGCCTCTCCGACCGGCTCGGCGGCCACCTGGTGCAGGGGCACGTCGACGCGGTGGGCAGGGTCCTCGACCGCGCGCCCGAGGGGCAGGGCGCCCGGCTCACCCTCTCGCTGCCGGCGGAGCTCGCCCCGCTGGTGGCGGAGAAGGGGTCGATCGCCGTGGACGGCGTCTCCCTCACCGTGGCCCGGGCCGGCCGGGATCGCTTTCAGGTGGCCCTCATCCCCGAGACCCTCTCCCGCACCACCCTGGGAGAGGCGGCCCCCGGCACCGCCGTGAACCTGGAGGCCGACGTGGTCGCTCGGCACGTGGCTCGCCTGCACGAGCTCGCCGGCGCGGCAGGGCTCTCCGGGGAGGCGCTGCGCGGTTGGGGGTACGGCGAGGGGGAGAGATGACCAAGCACGCGGAGCACGCGGTCGAGCGCATCGAGGCGGCCCTCGCCGCTCTGCGCCGCGGCCGGATGATCATCCTCACCGACGACGAGGACCGGGAGAACGAGGGCGATCTGTGCATCGCCGCCGAGAAGGTCACGCCCGCGGCGGTCAACTTCATGGCCAAGTACGGCCGAGGTCTCGTGTGCCTCGCGCTCTCGGAGGAGAAGGTCCGCTCCCTCGAGCTCCCCCTCATGGTGCCGGAGGGGCAGAACGCCTCCGCCTTCGGGACCGCCTTCACGGTCTCCATCGAGGCCGCGAAGGGGGTGACGACCGGCATCAGCGCCAGGGACCGGGCGCACACCATCCTCACCGCGGTGCGCGACGGCGCCGGTCCGGCCGACATCGTGAGGCCCGGTCACATCTTTCCCTTGCGCGCCCGGCCGGGAGGCGTGCTGGTCCGGGCCGGCCAGACCGAAGGGTCGGTCGACCTGGCGCGCATGGCGGGGCTGAAGCCGGCGGCGGTGATCTGCGAGGTGATGAAGGACGACGGCACCATGGCGCGCATGCCGGACCTGAAGCGGCTTGCCAAGGAGCATCACCTCGCCATCGCCTCGGTCGCCGACATCATCGCCTATCGCATGATGAAGGACTCGCTGGTGCGGCGAGCCGCGTCGGCGCCGCTCCCCACCGAGTACGGAGAGTTCACCGCCGTGGCCTACGAGAACGACGTCGACCGCTACCAGCACGTCGCCCTGGTGAAGGGGAGCTGGCGCCCCGACGAGCCGGTGCTCGCTCGCGTCCATTCCAAGTGCCTCACGGGCGACGTCTTCGGCAGCGAGCGCTGCGACTGCGGCCCCCAGCTGCACGCCGCGTTGAAGCAGATCTCCCGGGCCGGCAAGGGCGTGCTTCTCTACCTCGACCAGGAGGGGCGCGGCATCGGGCTCGTGAACAAGCTTCGGGCCTACAACCTGCAGGACCAGGGGCTCGACACCGCCGAGGCCAACGTCCGGCTGGGGTTCAAGCCCGACCTGCGGGACTACGGCATCGGCGCCCAGATCCTGCGCGACCTGGGGGTCGGCAAGATGCGGCTGCTCACCAACAACCCGAAGAAGATCGTGGGACTGGAAGGCTACGGGCTCGAGGTGGTCGAGCGCGTCCCCATCGAGATGCCTCCGTCGCGCTCGAACCGGGCCTACCTCAAGGCGAAACGGGACAAGCTCGGCCACCTGCTCACCCTTCCGGAGCCGACGGCGGCCCGGACGACGAGCCGGCGGCGTGCGCGCCGCGCGCCAAAAGGAGAGAGAGCATGAACGTGCACGAGGGGACCCTCGTCGCCCAGGGGCTGAGGTTCGCGGTGGTGGTGTCCCGCTTCAACTCGCTCGTCACCGAGCAGCTGCTCCGCGGGGCGCTCGACGCCTTCAAGCGCCACGGCGGCGACGAGGCCCAGGCGGACGTCTACCGCTGCCCGGGGACGTTCGAGCTGCCGGCGCTCTTGAAGCGGGTGGCGGCGAGCGGGCGGTACGACGCGGTGGTGGCGCTGGGCGCGGTCATCCGGGGCGGGACCCCCCACTTCGAATACGTGGCGAGCGAGGTGTCGAAGGGCGTCGCTCAGGTGGCGATGGAGGCCTCCTGCGCCGTCTCCTTCGGAGTGCTCACCTGCGACACGATGGAGCAGGCGCTCGAGCGCGCGGGCGTGAAGGGCGGTAACAAGGGGGCCGAAGCGGCCGTGGCCGCCATCGAGCAGGCGAACCTCTTCCGCGAGCTCGCCCGCGGAGCGCCTGCGAGAAAGTAGGCGGCGAGCGAGATGTCCCACGCCAAGCGCACCAAAGCCCGGGAGCGCGCGCTGCAGGCGCTCTACCAGATCGACGTGGCCGCCACCGATCTCGACGAGGCGCTCGCCCGCTTCTGGCGCAGCTTCGAGCCGGTGGAGCGGGAGGTGCGCGAGCTGGCGGAGGGGATGGTTCGAGGCGTCGCCGAGCACCGGCACGAGATCGACGGTGCCATCGAGGCGGTCTCGACGAACTGGCGCCTGGACCGCATGGCCAAGGTGGATCGCAACGTCCTGCGCCTCGCGGTCTACGAGCTGCGCTGGCGCCCGGACGTCCCGGTGAAGGTGTGCATCAACGAGGCCATCGAGCTCGGGAAGAAGTACGGCAGCGAGAGCTCGGGCGCCTTCGTGAACGGCGTGCTCGACCGAGTGGCGGGTGACCTGCCGCCGGAGCGGCGCGGGGAGGGCTCGGGGCGGTGATCCTGCGCCTCGAGCCCGGCGACCTCTCGCTCGCCACCCTCGACCGCCTCGACGTCGACTCGCTCGCGGCCTTCGTGGGACCGGAGCGCCCTCTGACGGGGCTCGCCGGCCTGGTGGACTGGAGGCTGTGCGGAGCGGTCTCGCGCTCCATCCTCGCCGGGACCTTCGCCCCGGAGAAGGGGGACGTGCTGCTCCTGCCCTCGGGCGGCCGCTTCCCGACCCCCCGCGTCTTCTGCTTCGGCCACTCCGACGGCGGGGACGCCGCGCTCGCCGCCGGGGCGCGCTGGGCCTGCGGGGTGCTGGCCAAGGCGGGAGCGCAATCGGTGGCGGCGGCGCTGCCCGCCGGGCCCTCGGCTGCCGGGCTGGTGCGCGCCCTCGTTCGGGCGAGCGGGGAGGCGGGCTTCTCCCGCCTCGCCCTCCTCGGGGATGGACGGGCGCTCGCGAAGGACGCCGAGGCCGCGGTCCGGGAGGTCGGCGTCGAGGCCGAGGTGGTGCCCTTCCACTCCCGCACCGAGCCCCCTCCGCCGGCCGCGAGCTTGCCGGGCCGAGGACCGGTGGTACGCTGACCGGGCGGGCCCATCGGGCCCGCCCCCATGGCCGACCGACGCTCCGAGAAGGCGCTCGCCGAGTTCGTCTCCGAGGCGCAGGAGATCATCGACGCGCTCGGGCGCGAGATGCTCCACCTCGAGTCCGCCCGCCGCGGCGCCGAGGCGGATCCGCAGGTACTGAATGCCGTCTTTCGCGGGGCCCACACCCTCAAGGGGCTCGCGAGCATGGCGGGGGTCGAGCGAATGGCGCGGCTCGCCCACGCCCTCGAGGACCTGCTCGACGACGTGCGCATGGGGCGGCGCCCGCTCGACGAGGCCACCCTGGACCTGCTCCTCGAAGCACCGGAGGTCTTTGCCCGCATCATCGGGGAGGAGGCGGAGGGCGGCGAGGTGGTGACCGCCGGAGCCGCCGATTCCCTCGCCTCGCGGTTGCGCGGCGCGGCGCCCGCCCCGGCGGCGCCCGCCGTGGACCTGGCGAGCTACGACTTCGGCGGCGAGGTCCTGGGCGTGCTCACCGAGTACGAGGAGCACCGGCTCAAGGCCAACGTGGGCAAGGGCCTCGGGCTCTTCCGGGTGAGGGCCGCCTTCCCGCTCGAGACCTTCGAGCGGGGGCTCTCCGCCGTCCAGGAGGCGCTCCGGCCCCTCGGCGAGGTGATCTCGACCTTGCCTGCCCCCGGGGACGCCGATCCCGGGACGATCTCCTTCGACCTCCTCTTCGGCTCCGGCTACGCGGTTTCCGAGATCCAGGGGGCCGTCGGGCCGTCGGCGGCCGTCTCGGAGGTGCCGCGCCGAGCGACCGAGAGCGAGCCAGCTCCCGCGCCCGGCCAGCCCCCCCCGGCTCCTGCGCCCGAGCCCCCGGTGGCCGCTCTGCCGCCGGCGGAGACGCCGGAGGGCACGCTTCGGTCCGCCTCGCACGCGGTGCGGGTCGACATCCGCAAGCTCGACGGGCTCATGAACGCGGTGGGGGAGCTCCTCCTCATCAAGGCGAGCCTGCTACAGCTCGCCGAGCGCATGCGCGCGGGGGAGGCGGTCGCCGCCCTCGGGCTCGAGTTGCAGCGGGAAGGGCGGGCGCTCGAGCGGCGGCTGCGCGAACTGCAGGGCGGCATCCTCGAGGTTCGGATGGTGCCGCTCTCGCAGATCTTCGACAAGCTTCAGCGCATGGTGCGCAAGATCGCGCGCGAGACCGGCAAGGAGGTCGACTTCCACGTCGTCGGCGGCGACGTGGAGCTCGACAAGCTCATCGTCGAGGAGCTCTCCGACCCGCTCATGCACCTCATCCGCAACTCCATCGATCACGGGATCGAGTCGCCCGAGGAGCGCGAGGCGGCGGGCAAGCCCCGGGCCGGCCGGGTCGAGCTCCGCGCCGCGCAGCTCGGGAACGCGGTGGAGATCGCGGTCGAGGACGACGGCCGCGGCATCGTCGAGGAGCGGGTGGGGCAGGTGGCAGTGGAGAGGGGGCTCGCCACCCAGGTCGAGCTCGCGAGCCTCTCCCGCCGCGAGCTCCTGAACCTCATCTTCGTCCCCGGCTTCACCACCGCCAAGCGGGTCACCTCGCTCTCCGGTCGCGGGGTGGGGATGGACGTGGTGAAGAACAACATCGCCGCGCTCTCCGGGATCATCGAGCTGCGCAGCGAGAGGGGGCACGGCACGCGCTTCGAGATCACCTTGCCGGTGACGCTCGCCATCGTGCGGGCGCTGCTGGTAGAGGCGGCCGGCCGGTCCTACGCCGTGCCGCTCAACAGCGTGCTCGAGATCGTGCAGGCCGCTCCCGGCGACATCCGCACCATCGAGGCGAGGGAGGTCCTGAGCGTGCGGGGCGCGACCTTGCCGCTGCTGCGCCTCTCCTGGTTCCTGGGGCTCGTGGCCGAGGGGCCGGCGCGCCGCAACCAGAGGCCCTACGTGGTGGTGGTCGGGCTCGCCCAGGAGCGGCTGGGAATCGCGGTCGACGACCTCCTCGGGCAGCAGGACATCGTGGTGAAGCCGCTCGGGCGCTCCCTCGACCGCGTGCGTGGGATCGCGGGCGCCACCGACCTCGGGGCCCGCCGCACGGTACTGGTCCTCGACATCGGCGCGGTCCTCGAGGAGATCTTCGAGGAGGGCGGGCTCCGGGAGGCGGCGGGGTAGGAGCCGGTGGGACAATCGCCCCCCGCGGAGGCGGAGGGGGCGATTTCTGGGTTCCGCCGGGGGCCGCTGTAGGATCGCAGGGTCCACATGAGCCCCACGAAGAGCGGACCGGACGTGACGAGGGCGGGCGCCGGCCCCGCGAAGGGACGCGCCGCCGCTGATCCCCTGGACGATTTCTTCTACAGCAAGGGGGAGTCGGCACCGGGCATTCCGCGCCTCGAGGGATCGCCGTCGCCGGGAGCCTCCGCTTTACCCCAGAGGCGCCGCGAGTTTGTGGCGTTCCGCTTGGGCGACGAGGAATACGCCTTCGCCATCGAGCAGGTGCGCGAGATCTTCAAGGCCCCGGTCCTCACCGAGGTGCCGCGAGCGCCCGATCACGTGGCCGGCATCGTCCTGGTGCGCGGCGAGGTGGTGGCGGTTCACGACCCCTACCGGCGCCTGGGGCTGACCGGCTCCCCTGGACCCGCGGCCCGCGTCATCGTCTGCCACGTCGGACAAGAGCGGGTGGGGCTCCTGGTCGACGGGGTGTCGGAGGTGCTGCGGCTGTTGCCCTCGGAGATCGAGGAGCGCGCGCAGGGAATCTCCAGCATCGACGCCGAGTACATCGTGGGAGTGGGGAGGCAGGGCCAGCGGCTGGTCGTGCTCCTCGACGTCGAGGCGCTCGTCGCCGAGGCCGACGAGCCGGCGGAGGGGAGGAGCGCTTGAGCCCCCTTTCCGCGCGGGGCGCCAATGGCACGGCCGACCCTGTCGTCGAACTGGTCGTCTTCCGGGTGGGATCGGAGGAGTACGTCGTCGACGTGCGCCGGGTGAGGGAGGTGGTGGCCCCGCTCCCCGTTCGCCGCATGCCGAGGATCCCGGAGTTCCTGGAAGGGGTGGCGGACCTCCGCGGCGAGGTGATTCCGGTGGTCGACGTTCGCCGCCGCTTCGGGCTCCACGCCGGGACGCCCACGCGAAAGACGAAGCTCATGGTGGTGCAGATGGCCGGGGTGCCGGTGGGACTGGTCGTCGACGCGGTCCTGGAGGTGCTCCGCGTCCCGCGCTCCGCCATCCGGCCCACCCCCTCGCTCGCCGGCCGCGACGCCCCCGGGCTCTTCCTGGGGATCGTGGGCGGGCTGGGGAGCGCGCGCGTCGGGCGCGAGTCGAGGTCAGCGGCGACGGGGATCAAGTTCCTGCTCAACGTGAAGGCGCTCCTCGATCCCGTCAACCCCGAGGACATGCAAGCCGCGAAGGCGCTGGCGGCGGAGGCGGGGAGGCAGTGACCGGGCCCGCACCCGCGGCCGGGGCGCCGCCCGGTGATCCCGGGGAGGAATCTCGCTACCAGGCGGCGCAGGCGCTCGACCCCGTCGTCCCGGCCCGGCTGGAGGAGCTGCTCCGCTTCCTCGCCGACCCGAGCTGGCGGGTGCGGGCGGCCGCCTCCGAGCGGATCACCGCCCACCCCCGGCCGGAGTCGGTCCTCCCCTCCCTCTTGGAGGTGGCAACCGCCGGGAGCTCCCCCGGAGCGCGAAACGCCGCCGCGGGAGCGCTCGCCCGGCTGGGAGCCGCAGCGGTCGCGGCGCTGGTGGCGCGCCTCGCCTCGGCCCGCGCCGAGGAGCGCTGCACCGCCTCGGACGTGCTGGGGGAGATCGGCGACCGCCGGGCCGCTCTGGCGCTCAGCGACCTGCTCTCGGACCCGGACGCAAACGTCCGCGTGAGCGTGGCCGAGGCGCTCGGGAAGGTGGGCGGATCCTACGCGATCGCGGCCCTGGAGGGTGCGCTGGAGGCGCGCGATGCCTCGCTCCGGGTGGCCGCGCTCGACGCCCTGGGCCGCCTCGGCATCGCCCCGCCGATCGAGCGCCTCCAGCGGCTGCTCGAGGACCGCGGCTCCCGGGTCTCCGCCTACCGCATGCTGGCCTTGACCGAGGAATCCGGGGCCGTCGCGCTGCTGGCGCGCGGGATCTCGGAGATGTCGCGGGGCGCACGCGAGGCCGCTTATGTCGCCGTGGCTCGGCAGGCGGGGCGCCACCCCGAGGCCCTGGCGCCGCTCGCGGGCGCGGTGCGGGAGGCAGCGGCCCAGTCGCCGTCGGTGGTGACCTGGGCGGTGGACGCGGTCTCCGACTCGGACCTGCTCGTGGCCGAGGGGGCGGTGCGCGTGCTCGGGTGGGCCGGGCACCTGCCGAGCGCGCTCCGCCTCGCCGCCGCCGCCGAGGAGGAGGCCCTGCGCCCGGCGGTGATCGCCGCCCTGGTGGAGCTCGGCCCGGGCATCGCCGCGGCGCTCGGGGACGCGCCTTCCTACCTGTCTCCGCAAGCCAGGGTGGCGGTGCTGACGGCGCTGGTGCGCGCCGGAAACCGCTCGGCGGTCCCGGAGCTCGCGGCGGTGTGCGAGGCGGGCGACATGTCCCTTCGGGCGAAGGCCATCGAGGCGCTCGGGGCCTCCCGGGACGAGGCGGCGGTGGCGCCGCTCGCGCGCCTGCTCGATCATCCCGAGCCGGAGGTCTCGGGGCTCGCCGCCGCGGCGCTCGAGGAGCTCTCCGGCGTCGAGGCGGCGCTGCGGGAGGCGGTGCTGCTCTGGTGCCGTCCCCCCGCCGAGGGGCGCACCCCCGCGGCGCTCCTGCGCCTCCTCGGCCAGATCGGCGGCGAGGGGGACCTCCCCCTCATGAGGCGGACG
>DATJZG010000173.1:0-25020 GCA_035499295.1 Anaeromyxobacteraceae bacterium | reverse complement strand
GAAGCGCGGCGGAGCGGATGCCGTGAGAGGCGCGATAGACACCGAGGTAGAGCTCGCTCGCCGCCTTGGACGCGCCGTAGATGGAGACCGGGTGGGCGGGGGCGCCCTCGGGCGTGGGGATCTGGTCCGCCTCGCCGTAGGCCGCCCCGCCGCTCGAGGCGAAGAGCACGTGGCCGACGCCGCCCCGGGCCGCCGCCCCGAGCAGGTTGAGCAGCCCTCCCAGGTTCACGTCGGCGTCGTGGCGCGGATCGGCCATGGAGCGACGCACGTCGACCTGGGCGGCGTGGTGGCAAAGCACCTGGGGACGCTCCCGCTCCACCGCCTCGGCCGCCGCGGCGGAGCGGACGTCGCAGGGGTAGAAGCGCGCGCGTTCGGGCACGTTCTCGCGCTTGCCCGAGGAGAGGTCGTCGACGACCGCGACGTCCCAGCCGGCCGCGAGAAAGGCGTCGGCGACGGTCGAGCCGATGAACCCGGCGCCTCCGGTGATGAGGATGCGCTTTTGCAACTGGACCTCCGATCGCTAGAGCCGAGGGGGCGGGAGGGGCGCGCGGGCGCGGCTCGCCCCGTGCCGGCCCCGCGGGCGAGCCCTTCCGCGGGTAGCCGGGCCGGCATGGACCGCGGGGTCTACCGCTTTCCGCCGACGTCGTCCAGGGTGAGCTGGCCCGGCAGCGCGGCGCGGTACTTCTCGAGGACGAGGTCGATGCCCTGCCGGATGTACTCGGCGACCGGCACCTTCGTTCGGTCGTTGAGTAGCTTCAGCCGCTCGTCCTGCTCGGGCGTGATGTAGACCGTGGTCGAGATCTTCTTTCGCGCCATCCGATCGTGAACCTATGTGACCATGGATGTAGTGTCAAATTGGCCTCTCGTGGCCGCTGGGCGCGCCGTCAGCTAGAATCCGCCTCACGATTCGGGGGTTTCCCATGCGTCGCCGACCGCTCCTCGCACTCCTGCCCGCGCTGGCCGTCGCCTGCGCCGGGAAAACCCCGTCCCCGCAAGCCCAGGCGGAGAGCCAGGCCCAGGCGGCGCATCCATCGGCAGAAGAGGCGATGACCGCCTTCGACCTGAACCAGAGCGGCAAGCCCAACCTCTGGAAGTACACGCGCCGCGGCCCGGACGGAAAGCAGGTGGTGGTCCGCCGCGAGCGCGACCTGAACGGCGACGGCCGCGTGGACGTGTGGGAGTACTACGACGACGACGGCAACCTGGAGAAGCAGGTCGTAGACCTCGACTTCGACGGCAAGGCGGACGTGGTCATGTACTTCGAGCACGGTCAGATGGTGCGAAAGGAGAGCGCCTTCGGCTTCGACGGCAAGCCCCACACCATCGCCTACTACGAGAAGGGCAAGCTTGTCCGCAAGGAGAAGGACGAGAACGGCGACGGCAAGATCGACTACTGGGAGTACTGGGAGAACGGCGAGATCGACCGCATCGGCATCGACACCGATGGCGACGGCAAGGTGGACCGCTGGGAGGTCCGCCATCCCTCGGGCCGCGCCACCGCCTCCGCCCCGCGCCCCTCCGATCCGTAGGGCCCTCGCTTCCGGCGAGGGCGACCTCGAGCACAAGAAAAGGAAAGGGGCGCCGGAGCGCCCCTGGAGAGAGAGAGACCGGGCGCGCGGCCCGCCGGCTACTTCACCTGCCAGGTCTCGGCGTCGGACAGGAACTTCCGGACCGAGGTCTCGCCCCTCTTGGCCTTTGCCGCCTTGATCATGTCCCAGGTCATCTCGTCCGCGGTCGGCTTGCGGACGTCGCGGAAGATGCCGATGGGCGTCGGGAAGCCGGCCCGGTCGGAGAGGTGCGCCAGCATGAAGGCGATGGTCGGGTCCTGGCGGTGCGGGTCGTGCACGAGAACATCCTTCTCGGTCACGCCCTTCTCGCCGACGGTGACGACCTCGAGCTCCGCGGTCTGGGTGTTGAAGCGGATGCCCTTCTTGTTGTCCTTCCCGTAGAGCAGCGGCTTGCCGGCCTCCATGCGCAGCAGGGCGTCGGCCTTGACCGCCTTCTCGGTGAGGAACAGGTAGGCGCCGTCGTTGAAGACCGGGCAATTCTGGAAGATCTCGACGAAGACGGAGCCCCGGTGCTCGGCGGCCGCCTTGAGCACCCCGCCCATGTGGGCTCCCTCGATGTCGATGGAGCGGGCGACGAAGGTCGACCCCGCCCCTAGCGCCAGCGCCGGGGCGTTGAACGGGTAGTCTGGCGACCCGTGCGGCGTCGTCTTCGTCTTCTTGCCGAGCTCGGAGGTCGGCGAGACCTGCCCCTTGGTGAGGCCGTAGATGCGGTTGTTGAACATCAGCAGCTTGATGTCCAGGTTGCGCCGCATGGTGTGGATGAAGTGGTTGCCGCCGATGGCGAGGGCGTCGCCGTCCCCGGTGACCACCCACACCTGCAGCTCCGGCCTGGAGATCTTGAGGCCGGACGCGAAGGAGGGCGCCCGCCCGTGCAGGGTGTGCATCCCGTAGTTGTTCATGTAGTACGGGAAGCGCGAGGAGCAACCGATGCCGGAGATGAAGACGATGTTCTCCCGGGCCACGCCGACGCCCGGAAGCGCCTTCTGGACCTGGTTGATGATGGAGAAGTCCCCGCATCCCGGGCACCAGCGGGGGTCAATGCCGGACTCGAAGTCCTTCTTGGTGTACGTGGGCACCGCGCCGGTCGCCGGGGTGGTGTTCTGGCCGTTCTGGCTCATGTCGTGTCTCGTCCTTGTCCTGTTTTGGCGGTTTCGCTAGCCGAGAATCTCGTTCACCTTGGCGACCAGTTCGCTCACCTTGATGGCCTTGCCATTGATCCGGTTGAACTGCAGGGGATCGATGCCAGGGAAGGAGCCGCGCAGGTAGAACGCCAGCTGCCCGTTGTTCACCTCGGGCACGAGCACCTTCTTGAAGCTGCGCAGCACCGAGCCGAGGTTCTTCGGCAGCGGGTTGAGCCAGCGCAGGTGGGCGTGGGACACCTTCTTGCCCTGGGCGCGCAGCTGGTCGCTCGCGCTCTTCACCGAGCCGTAGGTCCCGCCCCAGGAGACGAGCAGCAAGTCGCCGCTGGCACCCCCGTCGAGCACGACGTCCGGCACGTCCTCGACCACGTTCGCCACCTTCTGGGCGCGGGTCTTCACCATCTTCTCGTGGTTCATGCCGTCGTACGACACCATTCCGGTGAGGGAGTCCTTCTCCAGGCCCCCGACGCGGTGCTCGAGACCCGCCGTGCCCGGGATGGCCCAGGGGCGGATGAGCTTGTCGTCGCGCAGGTACGGCATGTACTGCCCGCTGTAGTTCGGGGTGGTCTGGTACTTGACCTCGAAGCCCTTCAGCTCGCCGTCCTCCGGGATCCGGAAGGGCTCCGAGCCGAAGCCCAGGTACCCGTCGGTGAGGAGAACGACCGGGGTCATCCACTTGACCGCGATCTTCATGGCCTCGATGGCCGAGTAGTAGCAGTCGGCCGGGCTCTGCGCCGCCAGCACCGGCAGCGGCGCCTCGCCGTGCCGCCCGAACAGGGCGATGAAGAGGTCGGCCTGCTCGGTCTTGGTGGGCATGCCGGTGGAGGGGCCGCCGCGCTGCACGTTCACGATCACCAGCGGGAGCTCGGTGATGAGCGCGAGGCCGATCATCTCGGACTTGAGTGCCAGGCCGGGGCCCGAGGTGCTGGTGCAGGCGAGCGCCCCGCCGAAGGCGGCGCCGATGGCGGAGCCGATGCCGGCGATCTCGTCCTCCGCCTGGAAAGTCACCACGCCCTGGTCCTTGAAGTAGGACATCTCCTGCAGGATCTCGGTGGCGGGCGTGATGGGGTAGCTGCCCAAGAAGACCTGCCTGCCGGTGAGCTTCGCCACCGTCGCGAAGCCGAGGGCGACCGCCTGGTTGCCGGTGACGTTCCGGTAGGTCCCCGGCTGCAGCTTCGCGGCCGGCACCATGTACTGCTGGTGGAAGAGCTCGGAGGTCTCGCCGAAGGCGTGACCGGCCTTGAAGACCTTGACGTTCGCCTCGGCGATGTCCGGCTTCTTCGCGAACTTGGCCTTGATGTTCTCGACCTGGTACTCGAGCGGCCGGCTGTAGAGCCAGTACATGATGCCGAGGGCGAAGTAGTTCTTGCAGCGGGCGATCTCCTTGGAGGAGAGCCCCGACCCGGCCAGGGCCGCCTCGGTGAGCTTGTTCATGTCCACCGCGACGACCTTGTAGTTCTTCTTCAGGGCCTCGTCGTTGAGCGGATTCGTCTTGTACTGCGCCTTCTCCAGGTTCTGCTCGTTGAAGGCGCCGCTGTTCACGATGAGCATGCCGCCGGGGCGCAGGTCGTGGAGGTTCGTCTTCAGCGCGGCCGGGTTCATGGCCACGAGGACGTCGGGCTGGTCGCCGGGCGTGAAGATGTCCCTCGAACCGAAATTGACCTGGTAGCCGGAGACTCCCGCCAGGGAGCCTGCCGGAGCCCGGATCTCGGCCGGGAAGTCGGGGAAGGTGGCGAGGTCGTTTCCGGCCAGCGCCGAGGCCTTCGTGAACTCCGTTCCGGTGAGTTGCATGCCGTCGCCGGAGTCGCCGACGAAGCGAATCGTTACGCTGTCGACTTGCTCCACCGGGCGGGTCTTGCCAGTGCTCGCTTGCGTGGACATCGGTCCTTCGTCTCCTTGGGAGGGGTGGCCTTTTGCCTAGGGCCGTAGACCCGGGCCGGGCCGAGTACGCGCAAGGCGCGACTGCGCATTGCCGGAGTGTCTGTACATGCTCGGAGCCGACACGGGGGGACCAGGGGCTCCCCTAGATGCCGGATTCCCCCAGAGTTGTCAAGGCGCAGTGCCACGGAAACCCTTGCAACCAAAGGGTTCCCGGCACCGCCCAAACCGCCACCGCCCACCTCCGAAGGGAGGGCCCCCTGCTAGGTTTCCGGAAAGATCTTCCCGGGATTCAAGATCCCAAGTGGGTCGAAGACACCCTTCAGGCGGCGCTGGATCGAGACGAGATCGCGACCCTGCTCGTACTCGAGGAAGTCCCGCTTGGCGAGGCCCACCCCGTGCTCCCCGGTGATGGTCCCGCCGAGGTCGACGGCCGCCCGCAGGATCTCGGCCACCGCAGCCTCCACCCTGGGACGCTCCGACTCGGACTCGAAAAGCACGTTGGCGTGGAGGTTCCCGTCCCCGGCGTGGCCGTAGCTCGCAACGAGGAGGCCGTGCCGGGCCCCGATCTCCCGGCAGCGCGCCACCATCTCGGGGATCCGGGAGCGCGGCACGGCGATGTCCTCGGAGAGCTTCTTGGGCTTCAGCTGCCGGAGGCTCACCGAGAGGTACTTCCTCGTCTCCCAGATGTCCCGGCGCTGGGACTCGTTCTGCGCGACGATGACCTCCCCGGCGGCATCGCCCCGCACCGCCTCCGCCACCCGCGCCATCTCGGCGAGCACCTGGTCCGGGTCGTTGCCGTCGGTCTCGACGAGGAGCGCCGCCCCCGCGCCGGCGGGGAGCTGGAAGGGCGAGCCCTTGGCGATGGCCCGCACCGACACGTCGTCGATGAGCTCGAGGCAGCGGGGCAAGATCCCCTCCGCCAGCACCCGGCTCACCGCTTTGGCCGCGGTCGCCACGTCGGCGAAGCACACGAGCGCCGTCGCCACCTCCCGAGGGCGCGGCAAGAGCTTCACGGTGACCTCGGTGACGATCCCGAGCGTCCCCTCGCTCCCCACGAAGAGCCCGGTGAGGTCGTAGCCCGCCACTCCCTTGATGGTGCGCCGGCCCATCCGCAGGATCTCGCCGGTCGGGACGACCGCGGTGAGCCCGAGCACGTACTCCCGCGTCACGCCGTACTTGAGCGCCCGGGGCCCCCCGGCGTTCTCGGCGACGTTCCCGCCGATGGTGCACAGGTCGAGAGAGTTCGGGTCCGGCGGGTAGAAGAGCCCGTGCCGCTCCACCTCCGCCTGGAAGACGCCGGTGATCACCCCGGGCTCCAGGCGCGCGGTGAGGTCGTCGGAGCGGATCTCGAGGATCCGGTTCATGCGCTCCATCGACACGGCGATCCCGCCCTGGAGTGCCAGCGAACCACCCGACTTGCCGCTTCGGGCGGCCACCGGAACCACCGGCACCCGGTGCCGGCGCGCCACCTCGAAGACGCGCTGCACCTCCTCCGCGGTCTCCACGAGCACGGTGACGTCGGGCGGGTAGGTGCCGAGGTCGGACTCGTCCTTGCCGTACTCCTCGAGCTTCTCGGGTGCGAGCACCACCCTCTCGGGCGGGAAGCTCTCCGAGACGTCCCGGATGGCGAGGGCAACGGGGCGCGGCGTCATCCGAACACCTCCACGTTGGAGCCGGTCATGGCGTCGGGCGCCTCCGCCGCGCACCAGGCGATGACCTTTGCCACGTCCTCGGCGGCCATCGCCGGAGCGAAGGGGGTGCGCCGGAGCATCTCGGTGTCGACTCCTCCGGGCGACACCGACAGGACCTGGACGCCGTCGCCGCGCAGCTCCTCCGCCAGGCTCTTCGTGAAGCCGATGAGCCCCCACTTCGAGGCGTTGTAGGCGCTCGCCTCGGCCGTCCCCACCGTGCCAGAGATGGACGCCACGTTCACGATGCGCCCCCGGTGCCGGCCCCTCATCTGCGGGACGACCGCGCGTGCACACAGGAAGGCGCCGGTGAGGTTCACCTCCAGCACCCGGCGAAAGGCCCCGGGCGGCATCGACTCCACCCTCCCCCGCTCCAGGATGCCAGCGTTGTTCACGAGCACGTCGCAGGGGCCAAGTGCGGCCGCGTGCGCCGCGACGAGCCGGGCCACGTCCTCCTCCGAGGACACGTCACCCGCCACCGCCAGAGCCGCTCCCCTCGAGGCGACGAGGCGGGCGACCGCTCCCTCCGAGCGGGCGAAGACCGTCACCCGGGCCCCGAGGGCGGTGAGCGCCCGCGCCGTCGCCGCCCCGATTCCCCGCCCCCCGCCGGTGACGATGGCGGTGCGTCCCTCGAGGACCGGGGTCATGGGCGCTTCTCCCGACCGCGCCGAGCCCCCCCTCGACTGGCCGAGGCGAAAAGGGCGAGGACGCGCCCCTGCAGGCGGCGATCGTCCTCCATCGCACCGGCGAAGGCCTGCGCATGGGCGCGGGCGCTCCGGCGCCGCTCGCCGCGCACGGTGAGGCAGAGTTGCTCGGCGTGGAGCGAGCAAGCGGCGCCGCGGGCGCCCAGGTGGCGCACGAGCGCCTCCGCCACCTCCCGCGCCAGCGCCTCCTCGATGACGAGGCGGTGCGCGAAGCAGTCGAGGAGTTGCACCAGCGCGCCGAACCCCACCACCCGCCCTCCGGGCACGTAGGCCACGTGGGCCACGCCGCGGTAGGGAAGGAGGTGGTGGGGGCAGACCGAGTGGAAGTCGATGTCCGTCACCACCACCAGGTCCCTTCCCCGGTGCGGCATCCCGCCGGAAAGCAGGCGGGCCGGGTCGCGGCGGTAGCCGTCGAGCAGGTCGCGGCGAAACGCGTCTGCGACCCGGGCAGGCGTGTCGCGCAGGTCGGGGGACCGGCGCGCCGCCGGAGGAAGCAACTCGTCGAGGAACCTCGCCACCGCCAGCGCCGCGGCGTCCCGCCCCCGCGCCCTAGCGGCGGCCAAAATGCCCCCGGTAGGTCACGCAGCAATCGGGGATCTCGAAGAGGCGGACCTCGGCGAGCCCGGGCAGGTGGCTCTCCAGGGACTCCCACACCCAGCGCGCGATGTTCTCGGCGGTGGGGTTGTCGAGCAGGTCGTTCAGGTTCCGGTGGTCCACGCGGGAGAGGACGTGCTCGGTGACGACCTCCTTCACCTTTCCGAAGTCGGCGACCATCCCGGTGCGGGGGTCCACCTCGCCCTCGAGGCCGACGACGAACCGGTAGTTGTGACCGTGGAGCCGGAAGCAGGGGCCCTCGTAACGCGGCAAGCGGTGTGCCGCCGCGAAGTAGAACTCCACGTCGAGTCGCATCCGCCGCCCGTCGGTGTAATCGATGGTGGCCATGGCGTCGTTATAGCTCGACTCTCACCTCACCGCCCTCGACGCGCACCGGGAAGACCCGGAGGGACGCGTCGGCGAACTCGAGGCAGCGGCCACTGCGCAGGTCGAAGGGCCAGGCGTGGAGCGGGCAGAAGACCGTATCGCCGCTCAGGTCGCCGAAGGCGATGGCGCCGCCGCGATGCGGGCAGCTGTTCTCGAGGGCGAAGACCTCGGCGCCGCGGCGGAAGAGTGCGAGCTCGAGACCCGCGACCTCGACGCACTTCCCCTGCCCTTCGTCGATCTCCTCGAGACGGCACACGGCGTACTCCACGGGCTCTCCTTCGCGGGGAGCCTAACCCGGGGTGACTCCGATGCCAGCCCGCCCCCCCCGTGGCAGTCCTACCCAGTTTGGGCCTGATCGTCCCGAATCTCCCCGCCGAGAAGGCCGGGCTACCGCCTCGATCGCGTCTAACACATGAGAATCAGAAGCTCTTGCTCGACGGAGGGTCCTGGCACGTGACGTGCTCAACATCCGTTCGCACGGGGCATCCCGCCTAACCAAGAAAAGCCCCACAGGAGAAATACCAAAATGAAGAAGATCCTCAGCGCGATCGTTGCCGTTGCCTTCGCCATTCCGGTCCTCGCCCAGGCTCCGGCCGCCGCTCCGGCCGCCCCGGCCGCTCCGGCTGCTGCTCCCGCCGCCGCCAAGCCCGCCGCCGAGGCCGCCCCGGCTGCCAAGAGCGACAGCAAGAAGAAGTCGAAGAAGAAGGCCGCTGCGAAGCCGGCTGCTGACGCCGCCCCGGCCGCGAAGTAACGCGACCCGCTTTCTGGTAGCTTCGAGGCCGGCTGCGACAACGCAGCCGGCCTTTTCTCGTTCTGCGTGTCGCTCCGCATCCAGATCACCCTGCTCTTCACGGCGATCCTCGTCGTGACCATGGGCGTGTCGGCCCTCCTCGGCACCGGCGCTGCCTCGCGGGCAGTGGACTCGGCCATCCGCGACCGAGCGATCGAGGTCGCCCGCGCCGTCCGGGCCGACATCGATCTCTCCCGCGACCTCGACCCGGCCAAGGCTGCCGACCGGCTCGCCACCGTGCTGCGGCGCCAGCGAGGCATCCGCTCGGCCGAGCTCATCATCCGCAAGCCCGGCAAGGACGATGTAGTGCGCATGCAGTACGGCCCGTCCGGGCCCGAGGCATCCTTCGAGCAGTACGACTACGACTTCCCCTCCCAGACCTCGGCGGTGCTCGTCGGGCAGGGCGACGACCGGGTGGTGGTCGTCGTCCTGCCAGTGAAGGACTCCTTCGCCCACACCGTGGCCGCCATCAGGCTGGAGGCGAGTCTGTCGGAGGCCGAGAAGCTCGGGCGGGGGCAGGCGAGCATCTTCATCGGGACCACGGCCCTCGCGGCGCTGCTGCTCTTCGTCGCTTTCACCGTGCTCCTCAACCACCTCCTGGTGCGGCCGCTCTCGGCGCTGGCCGGGTCCATGGCCGCGGTCGAGTCGGGAGTCCTCGACGCGGCGAGCATCCCCGGCACCGAGCGCAAGGACGAGATCGGCACGCTCGCCCGCGGGCTCGAGTCCATGCTCGCCCGGGTGCGGGGCTTCAACCAGGAGCTGCAGGACCGCGTCGAGGATGCCACCGCCGACCTGGCCGGGAAGAACCGCGCCCTCGCCGAGCTCAACGACCTCCTGGTGGAGGCGCGCCGCGAGCGCATCGCCCAGGAGAGGTTGGCGGCGCTGGGTCAGCTCTCGGGAACCATCGCCCACGAGCTCGGCAACCCCCTCAATTCCATCAACGGACACGTCCAGCTCCTCGCCCGCGACGCCTCCTGCCCGAAGCCCGTCCGCGACGAGCTCGCCATCATCGAGCGCGAGGTTCAGCGCATGACCTCCATCATCCGCCGTTTCCTCGACTCGGCACGGGCGCTTGTGCCAAAGCCGGAGGCCGTCCGCATCCAGGACCTGGTGGAGGAGGCGCTCTCGTTGACAGTCTCGGCGGAGGCCCGCCACCGCCTCGAGGTTCGCAGCGACGTGCCCACCGACATCGGGGCGGCGACGGTGGACCCGGCCCTGGTGCGCCACGTGCTCGGAAACTTCATCTCCAACGCGGTCGACGCCATGCCCGGGGGCGGCTGTCTCACCGTCCGGGCGCGGCACACCGCGGCCCACCTATCACTCTCGGTCTCGGACACCGGTCCGGGCATCGCCCCGGAGGCCCGCAAGCACATCTTCGAGCCCTTCTACACGACCAAGCCCGCGGGAAAGGGGACCGGGCTCGGCCTCGCCATCTGCCGCGAGATCGCGAGCGCGCTCCGGGGCCACATCGAGGTGGACGGGGCCCCTGGCCACGGCGCCACCTTCACGCTGGTGGTGCCGGCGCTGCGGGTGGCCGGGCCCGGCTCCCCGGCCGAGGCGCGGCCCGCCGAGCCGCGCTAGGATGGGGAGCCATGGACGGCGCCCGCATCTTGGTGGTGGACGACGACCAGTCGAGCCGCGACCTCCTCGCCCGCATCCTGACGGCGGCCGGCCACCACGTCACCGCGCTCGCCGACGGGCGCGAGGCGGTGGCCGCGCTCGGGGGCGGCGATCCCCCCGACCTAGTGGTCTCGGACATCCGGATGGCCGAGGTGGACGGCCTCCAGGTCACCGATGCCTACCGGGAGCGGGCTCCGGACACGCCCGTCATCCTCGTCACCGCCTTCGGCAACATCGACGGGGCGGTGGAGGCCATCCGACGCGGCGCGGCCGACTACCTTTCCAAGCCTTACGACGTGGACGCCATCCAGCTGGTGGTGGCGCGGGCCCTGCGGCAGCGCGACCTCGCGGTCGAGAACCGCGCGCTCCGGCGCGGCCTGCGCGACCGCTACCGCCTCGAGAACGTGGTGGGCCGCAGCGAGGCGATGCTGCAGGTCTACAAGACCGCGGCTCGGGTGGCCTCGACCGACGCCACCGTCCTCATCCAAGGGGAGAGCGGCACCGGCAAGGAACTCGTGTCCCGTGCCATCCACACCGCCTCGCCCCGCGCCGCCGGCCCCTTCGTGGCGGTGGACTGCGGGGCCATCGCCGAGGGGGTGCTCGAGTCCGAGCTCTTCGGGCACGCCCGCGGGGCCTTCACCGGCGCCCAGGTCGCCCGCCGCGGCCTCTTCGAGGAGGCGAACCGGGGCACCCTCTTCCTCGACGAGATCGGCGACATCGGCCCGAACCTCCAGGCTCGCCTGCTGCGCGCCCTTCAGGACGGCACCATCCGCCGCGTCGGCACGAACGACCCCATCGCCGTCGATGTGCGGGTCGTCGCCGCCACCAACCGCGACATGGAGGCGGCGGTGCGCGACGGGGCCTTCCGCGCCGACCTCTTCTACCGGCTCAACGTGGTGAGCATCCGCATCCCCCCGCTGCGGGAGCGCAAGGAGGACGTTCCCCTGCTCGCCGAGCACTTCGCGCAGAAGCACGGGCGGGCCGAGGGATCGGCCATCTCCCCGGCCGCGCGCGAGCTGCTCGTCGCCTACGACTGGCCCGGCAACGTCCGCGAGCTCGAGAACGTCATCGCGCGCGCGCTCGCCCTCAACCCTTCGGGTGTCATCGTCCCGGAGGACCTGCCCGAGGCGGTGCGGGCCACCGGTTCCCCGCGTGCGGCGGCGAAGGGGCTGGAACTCGCCGATCGCCCCACCCTGGCGGAGTTGGAGCGGCGGTACGCCGCCCAGGTGTTGCAGGAGATGGCAGGCAACAAGACACGCGCTGCCGAGGTGCTCGGCATCGACCGCAAGACGCTCTACCGCATCCTCGGGGAGCGCGAGGATCGCTAGCGAAGGCGGAGCCGCCGATCAGGCCGCCGAGCCGCTGCCGATGACCGGCTCGTCCGGAACGCCGTTCAGGGCGTTCTTCAACACCTGGCTCGGCCGGAAGGTCAGCACCCGGCGCGCTGAGATCTCGATCTCCTCGCCGGTCTGCGGATTCCGTCCCACGCGAGACTTCTTCTCGCGGACGATGAAGTTGCCGAAGCCGCTGATCTTGATCTTCTCACCGCGCTCGAGCGTCTCCTTGATGGTGTCGAAGACCATCTCGACGATCTCGGCAGCCTCCTTCTTTGAGAACCCCACCTTCTCGTAGACGCTCTCGATGATGTCGGCCTTGGTCACGGTCCCCTCGAGGTCCGGGCGCCGGAGCGCCCAAGTACCTGACTTTGTTAGCTGACTCACCGTGCCCTGTCAAACTGCCGACCGGGTCTGGCGCGCGAGGAGGGAGCCCGAATGGGTACAGGGCCGCTTCAGACGCGGAGCTCGGCCCCGACCGCGCTCTTCAGACGCGCGACGATGCGGGCCTGCGCCTCGTCCGCCTCGGCGTCAGTGAGCGTCCGGTCGCCGGCCCGGTAGCGGATCGACATCGCCAGGTTCTTCTTGCCCGCTGGGATGGGGGCTCCCCGGTAGACGTCGAAGAGCGATACCTCCTCGGCGAGCGCCTCCTCGCGCACCAGGTCGAGCACGCGCACCGCCTCCACCTCGTCCGCCACCACCACCGCGAGATCGCGCAGCACCGCCGGCAGGCGCGGCACCTCGACATGCCCCGGCACCAGCCGGGCGGCGCTCGAGAGCTCAGCGAAAGAGAGCTCGAAGGCCAACACGCCGCGGGGAAGCTCAAAGGCCGCGGCAGTGCGGGGGTGCACCTCGCCAGCCGAGCCGAGGAGCCGGGCCTCGCCGCGAGAGCTCCCGCACGAGATGGCAGCGGCCGAGCGCGGGTGGAGCCAGGGCTCGCTCGCATGGGAAAAGCGCACCCCGTCGATGCCGAGCGACTCCAAAACCCCCTCCAGGGCCGCCTTCAGGTCGAAGAAGTCGACCGGGTCACCGCCCGTTGCCCAGCCGGGCGCGTGGCGCCTTCCCAGCATCACCCCGGCCACCCGCAGCTCCTCGTGCGCGGGAAGGTCGCCATCCGCGCCCGGGGACTGCCGCTGGTAGACGCTCGCGAGCTCGTAGAGCCTCACGTCCTCCACCCGCTGGCGCAGGTTGTGGACGGCGTTCTTGAGCAACGACGGCACGAGGCTCGTCCGCATCACCGCCAGCTCGGCGCTGATGGGGTTCCGCAGGGCGATGCCCGTCGCGCCCCCCGCCGGGGCAAGCGCCGCCAGGTCGGCCGGGGCGACGAAGCTAAAGTTCACGGCCTCGGCGAAGCCGGCTCCCTCGAGCGCCAGCCGGAGGCGCTCGGCTACCTGGGCCTCTCTCGGGACCGCCGGGGTCTTGCCCGCGATTCCCGGGAGAGTCTCAGGGATGGCGTCGTAGCCCTTGAGGCGGACGATCTCCTCGATGAGATCCTCCTCGCGCGCGACGTCGAGTCGCCAGCTCGGGACCCGGAAGACCGCGCCCCGCGGCGTCGCCTTGCGCTCCTCGAAGCCGAAGGCCGCGAGCGTGCGCCTCACCTCTCCCCGGCTCACCGGCATGCCGAGGACATCCCCGGGGCGCGACCAGGAGAGAGGCACGTCCACGGGGCGGCGCCGCCTGGGGTACGCGTCCGCCATGCCCTTGCGAACGGTCCCCCCCGCGAGCTCGCCGATGAGAGCGGCACAGCGGTCGAGGGCCACCGTCACCCCGCCGGGGTCCACGCCGCGCTCGAAGCGATGCGAGGCCTCACTGTGGAGCCCGTGGCGGCGCGCGGTGCGCCGGATCCCGGTGGGCTCGAACCAGGCCGATTCGAGGAGCACTCGCGTCGTCCCGGCCGAGATCTCCGAGTCCGCTCCTCCCATGACGCCGGCGAGCGCCGAGGCGCGGTCGCGGTCGGCGATCACCAGGTCGTCGGAGGAAAGGTCGCGGTCCTGCCCGTCGAGCGTGACGAGCTTCTCCCCCGGTCTGGCGAGGCGCACCACGATCTCGGCGCCCGCCACCTTGTCGAGGTCGAAGGCGTGCAGCGGGTGACCCCACTCGAGCAGAACGAAGTTGGTGGCATCGACCACGTTGGAGATGGAGCGCACCCCGCAGGCCTCGAGCCGCCTCGCCAGCCACTGGGGTGAGGGCCCGATCCGGACGCTCTCCACCACCCGGGCCGCGTACCGGAAGCAGCGCTCTGGCGCATCGATGCGCACCCCGAGCAGCGACGACGCTGCGGGCTGCTTCTGCACGAGGCGCGGCGCCGGGAGCTTGAGCGGCGACCCCAGCAGGGCGGCGACCTCGCGCGCGACGCCCACGTGCGAGAGGGCGTCGGGTCGGTTGGGGGTGACGTTCACCTCCAGGACCGTGTCGGCGAGGCCGAGCGCCTCCGCGAGCGGTACCCCGGCGGCCGCGCCCGCCGGAAGGAGGAGCAGCCCGCTCGACTCCTCGCTCAGCCCGAGTTCCCGCGCCGAGCAGAGCATGCCATGGGACTCGACCCCCCGCAGCCGCGTCCGCTCGATTCGCTGCCCGTTCGGAAGGCTCGCCCCGGGGGTGGCGAGCGGGACCAGGTCCCCGACCTTCCAGTTGGTGGCGCCGCACACCACCTGCACCGGCCCGGCCCCGGCGTCCACCTGGGTGACGGTGAGCTTGTCCGCCTGGGGGTGCTTCTCGGCGGAGACGATGCGGGCCGTCACCACCCCGTCGAGGGCAGCGCCGACGCGCTCGACCGCCTCCACTTCCAGGCCGGCGGCGGTGAGCCGGCGCGCCAGTTCCTCGGCGGGGGGCAGCGTCACGTACTCGGAGAGCCAGGAGAGGGAGATGCGCATGTGGGCTCAGAACTGCTCGAGGAAGCGCAGGTCGTTCTCGTAGAAGAGGCGCAGGTCGCCGATGCCGTACTTCAGCATCGCCATCCGCTCCACTCCCATCCCGAAGGCGAAGCCCGTCACCTCCCGCGGATCGAACCCCACGTTCTCGAGGACCTTGGGGTGCACCATCCCGGAGCCGAGCACCTCGAGCCAGCCGCTACCCTTGCAGGTGCCGCAGCGCACCCCGTCGCGACGCCCCGACCCCCCGCAGAGCGAGCAGGAGACGTCGGCCTCGGCGCCCGGCTCCACGAAGGGGAAGTAGCTCGGGCGAAAGCGCGTGCGCGTCTGCGGACCGAAAAAGGCCCGGGCGAAGGCGGCGAGCGTTCCCTTCAGGTCGGAGAAGGTGATGCCTGGCCCGACGCAGAACCCCTCCACCTGGTGAAACATGGGCGAGTGGGTCTGGTCGTAGTCGCTGCGGTAGACGCGGCCGGGCGCCACCACCCGGACCGGCGGCGCGCCCGCGCGCTTCATGGCCCGGATCTGGATGGGGGAGGTGTGCGTCCGCAGCAGGATGCTCCCCTCGCCCGTCGACGGGGCGAGCGAGGCCTCGTCCACATAGAAGGTGTCCTGCATGTCCCGGGCCGGGTGGTCCTTGGGGATGTTGAGGGCCTCGAAGTTGTACCAGTCGAGTTCGATCTCCGGCCCGGCGGCCACCTCGTAGCCGAGCCGCCCGAAGATCCCCACGATCTCCTCGGTGGCACGCGTCACCGGGTGGCGGTGGCCGCGCGGCAGCAGGCGCCGCCCCGGCAAGGTCACGTCGATCGGAGCGCCCCGGAGTTCCCTCTCGAGCTTCTCCGACTCGAGCCTCTCGCGAGCCTTGCCGAGCAGCGACTCCACCTCGTCGCGGACTCGGTTCGCCACCTCGCCGACCTTGGGGCGCTCCTCGGGAGCGAGCTGCCCCATGCCGCGGAGCACGGCCGAGATCTCGCCCTTCTTGCCGAGGTAGCGGACGCGCAGGTCCTCGAGCGCCCGCTCGTCGCCGGCGGCAGCGACGGACTGCCGGGCCCCCTCGGCCAGGGCCTCCAACTCGCGGACGAGGTCGGGCACGGCGGCGGTGTCGCTTAGGCCTGCGCCGCCCGTACCACGGCGGCGAAGTCGCCTGGCGCCTCGAGGGCCAGGCCCGCGAGCACCTTGCGGTCGATCGCGATCCCGGCCTTGGAGAGCCCGCCCAGCAGGCGCGAGTAGCTCGTGCCGTTCTGGCGGGCCGCCGCGTTGATGCGCACGATCCAGAGCGACCGGAACTCGCGCTTGCGGCGGCGGCGATCCCGGGTGCTGTAGTTGAGGGCCCGCTCTACCGCCTGGTTGGCGCGGCGGTAGCAGTTCTTGCGGCGACCCCGGTAGCCCTTGGCGAGCTTGAGGACGCGATTGCGGCGACGGCGAGCCTTGAATCCCTTCTTGACGCGCATGACCTACTCCTCTCGATGCCGGCGGGGGGCCGGATGGTCGCCTCGCGGGCGCCAGCCGTGCGCTTCGAATTCCCCGCTTGGGCGCTTGCGGTCCTCCCCTCGCCTACCGGGCGTAGGGAAAGTTCTCCTTGATCTTCTTCTCGTCCTCGGGGCCGAGGTGCCCGGTCCCGCGGAGCCCACGCTTCTGCTTGTGCGTCTTGCCGAACGTCGCGAGGTGGCGCACCCCGGCTCGGCGGAACTTCACCTTGCCACTCTTCTTCACCTGAAAGCGCTTCTTCGCGCCGCTCTTCGTCTTGAGCTTCGGCATCTCTGTCTCCAGGGGCGCGGCGAACGCTAGCTTCCGCTCCCGGGGTTGGGTCTCTCGGCGGGCGCGCTGGGTGCGGCGGGGGTCGCCGCGACGGTGGGGGCGGCAGCGCCGCCCGCGGTGGCCCCGGCCTGCTGTTGGCTTTTCGCCCGATCGCGCTGCGCCTGCAGCATCCTCGGGTTCGGGGCCAGGATCATGAACATCTGCCGCCCCTCCATGCGAGGCGCGCTCTCGATCACCGCCGTCTCCTTCAGGTCGCTCACCACCCGCTCGAGCACCTTGTGGC
Source organism: Anaeromyxobacteraceae bacterium (assembly GCA_035499295.1). GTDB lineage: Bacteria > Myxococcota > Myxococcia > Myxococcales > Anaeromyxobacteraceae > DATJZG01. The sequence goes on along the minus strand of DATJZG010000173.1, from coordinate 8,410 downwards.
CGAGCTCTCGGTGGGTGATCTCGCGCCCCCGGAACATCACGGTGACGCGGGCCTTGTTGGCCTCCTCCAGGAACTCGCGGATCTTCTTGATCTTGACGTCGTAGTCGTGTTCCTCGGTCCGGGGTCGCAGCTTCACTTCCTTGAGCTGCACCACCACCTGCTTCTTCTTGGCTTCGCTCTGCTTCTTCTTCTCGGTGTACTTGAACTTCCCGTAATCCATGATCTTGCAGACGGGCGGCTTGGCGAGGGGACTCACCTCGACGAGGTCGAGTCCGTCCTCCTGCGCCATCCGCAGCGCCTGATCGATCGCGAGGATTCCGAGTTGTTCGCCGTTCGGTCCGATGACCCGGACTTCGCGCGCCTTGATGCGGCGGTTCGTCCGCGCGTCGCGGCTCGTTCGTTGATCCTTGCCGTTGATGGGTTCTCTCCTCGATCAGCGGAGCGGGCGGAACGCTCCCCATGAAATTAAAGGCGCTCGCGTGCCGCCGCCCGCCTCAAAAGACGCCGTAGGATAAGGACTTGCCGCCGAAAGTCAACGAGCGTTCGGATCCGACGAGTCCTTCTTGGCGTCTCGGATCCAACTCATCATGTCCCGGAGCCGCTTCCCCACCTCCTCGATGGGGTGGGTCCTCTCCGCCTCCCGCAGCTTGTCGAAGACCGGACGCCCCACCCTGTTCTCCAGGATGAACTCCTTCGCGAACTGGCCCGTCTGGATCTCCCTCAGGATCTTGCGCATCTCGTCCTTCGTCTGCGCCGTCACCACCCGGGGCCCGCGGGTGTAGTCGCCATACTCGGCGGTGTCGCTGATGGAGTGGCGCATCCAGGCGAGTCCGCCCTCGTACATGAGGTCGACGATGAGCTTGAGCTCGTGGAGACACTCGAAGTACGCGCTCTCCGGCTGGTATCCGGCCTCGACGAGCACCTCGAACCCCGCCTTCACGAGGGCAGAGGCGCCTCCGCAGAGCACCGCCTGCTCCCCAAAGAGGTCGGTCTCGGTCTCCTCCTTGAAGGTGGTCTCGAGGACCCCCGCGCGGGTTCCGCCGAGCCCCCGGGCGTAGGCGAGGCCGAGCGCCTTTGCCTGGCCCGTGGCGTCCTGGTGGACGGCGATGAGGCAGGGAATTCCGCGGCCGTCCTGGAACTGGCGCCGCACGAGGTGTCCCGGCCCCTTCGGGGCCACGAGCAGCACGTCCACGTCGGCGGGCGGTCGCACTTGTCCGAAGTGGATGTTGAACCCGTGCGCGAACAGCAGCGCCTTCCCCTTCGAGAGGTGCGGTGAGATCTCCTCGTCGTAGACCTCTTTCTGGGTCTGATCGGGGATGAGGACCATGATGACGTCCGCCTCGCGGGCGGCGTCGGAGACGCTCACCACCCGAAGCCCCGCCCCTTCGGCCTTGGCCTTCGACTTGGTGCCGGCGTGGAGGCCGACGCGGACGTCGACCCCCGAGTCCTTGAGGTTGAGAGCGTGCGCGTGCCCCTGGCTTCCGTAGCCGATGATGGCCACCTTCCGCTTCTTCAGCAGCTCCAGGTTTGCGTCCTTGTCGTAGTAGATCGTTGCCATGGCGGTTCCGTTCACTTGAGGTTGCGGGGAGCGAGCGTCTTGAACCCGCGCTCGAGGGCGATGCGGCCGGAGCGGCACAGCTCCTGGATCCCGTAGGCGGCCAGGCGCTCCTCGAGCGCGTCGAGCTTGCCGGCGTTGCCGCTGGCCTCGATGACGAGCGCGTCGGGAGAGACGTCGACGATGCTCGCCTCGTAGGTCTCGGCCAGCGCCCGCAGCTCGGCGTGATTCTTCTCCGGCGTGCGGATCTTCACGAGCAGGAGCTCGCGCTCGATGAGGTCCTGCGGCGAGAGCTCGCGCACCTCCACCACCGGAACGAGCTTCTGCACCTGGCGCACCACCTGCTCCACCGGCTTGGACGAGAGGCGTACCACGATGGTCATGCGCGAGTACTCGGGTCGCTCCGTGGGCCCCACCGTCAAGCTGGCGATGTTGTAGCCGCGCCGCGAGAAGAGGCCGGCGATGCGGTGCAGCACGCCGGGCTTGTTCTCGACGAGGAGGCTGATCGTGTGGGTGCTGCCATTGGGCCGGGTTTCGGTGCGCTCCATGGCTGCCCTACCTCTCCTCGCCGTCGATCATGTCGTTGAGCGGCGCCCCGGCCGGCACCATGGGGTAGACCTTCTCCTGCCGGCGGACCCGGATGTCCACGATGACCGGGCCATCCTTGTGGGCGAAGGCGCGGTCGAGGACGCCGTCGAGCTCCTCCGGGGTGCGGGCCCGCAGCCCGAGGCAGCCGTAGGCGTCCGCCAGCTTCACCAGGTCGGGCAGGTCCGAGAGCGGGGTCTCGGAGAACCGGTTGTCGTAGAAGAGTTCCTGCCACTGGCGGACCATTCCCAGGAACAGGTTGTTCAGGACGAAGATCTTGATAGGCAGCTTCAGGTCCACCGCCGTCGCCAGGTCCTGCAGCGTCATTTGGAAGCTGCCGTCGCCGTCGATGCCGATGACCTCGGCGTCCGGACGCCCCAGCTTGGCGCCGATGGCCGCCGGGAGGCAGAAGCCCATGGTCCCGAGGCCGCCCGAGGTGATGAACTGCCGTGGGTAGCTCGTCTTCCAGTACTGCGCCGCGAACATCTGGTGCTCGCCGACGCCGGTGGTCACCACCGCCTTGCCCTGCGACTTCTCCCAGATCCTCTCCACCGCCCACTGCGGCAGGATGTGCGGCTGCCCGTCCTGCTTGTAGCGGAGCGGGTGCTTCTCGCGCCACTCGGCGACCCGCTTCTTCCAGGCCGAGATGTCGGGCCTCCCCTGCTGGGAGAAGGCCTTCTTGGTCTCCTCGGTGAGGAGGGGCAGGAGCGCCTTCATGTCGCCCACGAGCGGAACCGTCGCGGTCACGAGCTTCGAGATCTCGGCCGGGTCGACGTCGAGGTGGATGATCTTCGCCTCAGGCGCGAAGGTGGAGAGCTTGCCGGTCACCCGGTCGTCGAACCGGGCCCCCAGGGCGATGATGAGGTCGGAGCCCTGGACGGTGTAGTTCGAGTAGCGCCCGCCGTGCATCCCGAACATCCCCAGGCAGAGGGAATGGGTCTCGGGGAAGGCGCCCTTGCCGTGTACGGTCGTCACCACCGGGGCGTCGAGGAGTTCGCAGAACTCGAACACCTCCTTGAAGGCGTTGGAGTGACGCACGCCCCCGCCCAGGTACACCACCGGCCGGCTGGCGCTGCGAATGAGCTGCGCCGCGTCTCGCAGCCGCGGCTCCTCCGCCACCGGCGGGTGGTAGCCGGGGATGTTCACCGAGGTCGGGTATTCGAACTCCAGCTCGGCATTCTGGACGTCCTTGGGGATGTCGACGAGCACCGGCCCGGGCCTGCCGGTTCGCGCCACGTAGAAGGCCTCCTTGATCACCCGCGGCAACTCGGCAACGTCGGTGACGAGCCAGTTGTGCTTGGTGATGGGCATGGTGATGCCGGTGATGTCGGCCTCCTGGAAGGCGTCCGTCCCGATGAGCGTGCTCGGCACGTTCCCGGTGATGGCCACCATGGGGACCGAGTCCATGTAGGCGTCGGCGATGCCGGTGACGAGGTTGGTGGCGCCAGGGCCGGAGGTCCCGAAGCAGACCCCCACCTTCCCCGTGGCGTGCGCGAACCCCTCGGCCGCGTGGGCTCCCACCTGCTCGTGGCGCACGAGCACGTGCTTGATGACCTTCGAGTCGAAGAGCGCATCGTAGACCGGGAGAATGGCGCCGCCCGGGACGCCGAAGATGTACTCGACGCCTTCGGCCTCCAGGCACCGGACGAGCGCCTGGGCTCCTGTCATCTTTTGCTTGGCCATGGGACCGGGCAGATTATCAAAGCGGGCGAGCGCAGGTCAACGCAGAGACCGGGTCGGCGCGGAGGCCGGGAAGCGGCCTCGCGCCGGCCGGCCGCGCGCTACACGCGCCCGAGAGCGCCCTTCGCCTCCTGCTCGGCGTCCTCCGAGCGCGTCTTCAGCGCGATCCGGTTCACCACGTCGAGGAAGGCGCGAGCGCTCCCCTCGATGACGTCGGTGGAGAGGGCGCGCCCGCGGTAGACGCCGCTCTCGTGCTCCACCTCGAGGCTCACTTCACCCTGCGCGTCTTCTCCCACCGTCACCGCCTGGATGCGGTAGTCGCGCAGCCGGGCCTGGATGCCGGTGATCTTCTCGATGGCCTTGAAGACCGCGTCCACCGGCCCGTCGCCGGGCGAGGCGTCGAGGTACTTCTCCCCGTCCGACTTCAGCAGGGAGATGGAGGCCGCCGGCAGCGTGCCCGTCCCCGAGGTCGTGGAGAGCGCCGTCAGCTCCCACATCGCCTGTCCCTTGAGCAGCTGGCCGTGGATGACGAGCGCCTCCAGGTCGGCGTCGTAGAGCTCCTTCTTCTTGTCGGCGAGCACCTTGAAGTCGGCGAAGACCTTGTCGAGCTGGGCGTCGTTGAGGCGGTAGCCGAGTTCCACCAGGCGTTCCTTGAGCGCGTGGCGGCCCGAGTGCTTCCCGAGCACCAGCTCGGAACGGGTGAACCCCACCTCTTCCGGCTTCATGATCTCGTAGGTCTCGCGGTGGGTGAGCATCCCGTGCTGGTGGATGCCGGCCTCGTGGGCGAAGGCGTTCTGTCCCACGATGGCCTTGTTGCGCTGGACGGCGTTTCCGGTCACCTGCTGCACCAGCTTGCTCGTGGGGTAGAGCTTCTCGGTCCGCACCCCGGTGCGGGCCCCGAAGACGTCGGCCCGGGTCTTGAGCGCCATGACCACCTCCTCCAGGGAGGCGTTGCCGGCTCGCTCGCCGATGCCGTTCACGGTGCACTCGACCTGCCGCGCGCCCACCGACACGCCGGCGAGGCTGTTCGCCACCGCCAGGCCGAGGTCGTTGTGGCAGTGAACCGAGAGCACGACCTTGTCGATGCCGCGCACCCGCTTCTTCAGGTAGGAGAGGGTCTCCGCGTAGGTCTGGGGCAGGGCGTACCCGACCGTGTCCGGGATGTTGAGAGTGCTCGCCCCGGCCTCGATGGCCCGCTCCACCACCTCGGCCAGGAACTCGAGCTCGGTACGGGCGGCGTCTTCGGTCGAGAACTCGACGTCCTCGAACCGCTCGCGGGCCATCTTCACACCCTCGACGGCGCGCTTCACGATCTCTTCCTTCGCCATCTTGAGCTTGAAGTCGCGGTGAATGGGGCTCGTGGCGAGAAACACGTGGCACCGCTTGCGCGGCGCATCCGCCAGCGCCTTCCAGGAGGCGTCGATGTCGCCGCGGGTGCAGCGGGACAGGCTCGCGATCACCGGTCCCTCGATCTGGCGGCTCACCGCCTGGATCGACTCCAGGTCGCCCGGCGAGGCGGCGGCGAAGCCCGCCTCGATCACGTCGACGCCGAGTTCCTGGAGCGCCCGCGCCACCCGGAGCTTCTGCCCCAGGTTCATGGAGAACCCGGGGCTCTGCTCCCCGTCGCGCAGGGTGGTGTCGAAGATGATGACGCGGTCCATGGCTTCCTCGGCGGGATGGGGGTTCTGCTGGCTCTTGGGCTTGCTCGACATGGCGGCTCCTCGGGCTCGCTAGGGGGCCGAAGAAGCGGTCTCGCCATCGAGGGCAACCTCTTCGGCCGGGGTTCGGCGGAAGAGGTCGCGGCGCAGCGGTTAGCCGGGCCGGGGGTCCTCTCCCGCCTGGCTAAGAAGTCGACGCTCGCTGCGACGGAACGACATGGAACCGCAGAGTAGTGGGCGAGGCGCTCCCGGTCAAGCGCCGCCCCCCCATCCTGGGGGAGCCCGCCTAGTAAGGCGGCGCCGCCTCCCGACGCAGCAGGTCGACGAAGGCGTCGAGCGCCATCGTCTTCAGGTCCTCTCCCCCGTGCCGGCGGGGCGACACGCCCTTTGCCTCCACCTCCTTCTCGCCGATGACGAGCGTGAAGGGGATCTTCTGGAGCTGGGCTTCCCGGATCTTCGCGCCGAGCTTCTCGTTCGTGTGATCGAGCTCGACGCGGAACCCCTCCCGGTCGAGCCGAGCCGCCACCTCCGCCGCCCACTCCCCGAACCGGTCGGAGACCGTGACCACCCGCGCCTGCACCGGGGCGAGCCAGGTGGGGAAAGCCCCGGCGAAGTGCTCGGTGAGGATGGCGAGGAAGCGCTCGAACGACCCGTAGATGGCGCGGTGGATCACGACCGGCCGGTGCTCCTTGTTGTCCTCGCCCACGTAGCTGAGGTCGAAGCGCTCCGGCGCCTGGTAGTCGAGCTGGATGGTGGCGAGCTGCCACTTCCTCCCGATGGAGTCGGTCACGTCGAAGTCGATCTTCGGGCCGTAGAAGGCTCCCTCCCCCGGCTTGAGCTCATAGGCGAGCCCGATGGCCTCGAGCGCACCCTTGAGAGCGCCCTCGGCCCGGTCCCAGGTGGCGTCGTCGCCGAGCTTCACGTCCGGTCGAGTGGAGAACTTGGCCGAGTACTCAAGCCCCATGGCGCGGTAGACGGTGTCGATCTGCCGCACCAGGGAACGCACCTCGTCCACGATCTGCGACTCGGCCAGGTAGATGTGAGCGTCGTCTTGCTGGAACTGCCGGACCCGAGTGAGCCCGGAGAGCGTTCCGGAAGCCTCGTTGCGGTGCAGCACGTCCTGGGTGTGGTAGCGCACCGGCAGCTCCCGGTAGCTCCTCTTCCGCATGGCGTAAAGCAGGTGGTGCGACGGGCAATTCATGGGCTTCAACGACTGGGTGCAGCGCTCCTCGAGCGGAAGGGAGGGGTCGGTCTCGCTGTCGACCACGAGGAACATGTTCTCGCGGTACTTCCCCCAGTGCCCCGAGGTCTCCCAGAGGCGCTTGTTGAAGAGGAGGGGCGTCTTCACCTCCACGTAGCCGTTCTTGCGGGTGAGCCGGCGCATGGCGTCGCCGAGCAGGTGGTAGAGGGTGGTGCCGTGCGGCAGCCAGAACGCGGCGCCGGGGGCGTAGGGATGGAAGGTGAACAGGCCGAGCTGCGGTCCGAGCTTGCGGTGGTCGCGCTTGCGTGCCTCCTCCAGGCGATGGAGGTAGTCGTCGAGGTCCTTCTTGGTGAAGAAGGACGTCCCGTAGATGCGCTGCAGCATGGGGTTCTTGGGGTCGCCGCGCCAGTAGGCGCCGGCCACGGAGAGGAGCTTCATCACGCCCACGCGGCCGGTCGAGGGACCGTGGGGGCCGAGGCAGAAGTCCACCCAGTCTCCGTGCCGGTAGAGGGTGAGGGTCTTCGCCCCTTTGGCGGCGATGTCGCGCACGATCTCCACCTTGTAGCGCTCGCCCATCCGGTCGAAGAGCGCCACCGCCTCGTCCATCGCCACCTCCTCCCGCAGGAAAGGGTAGTCGGCAGCGATGACCTCGTTGCTCGCCTTCTCGATCCGCTCCAGGTCCTCGGGCGTGAACGGGGTCTCGCGGGCGAAGTCGTAGTAGAAGCCGTCCTCGATGGACGGGCCGATGGTGACCTGCGTCCCGGGGTAGAGCTTCTGCACCACCGATGCCATCACGTGCGCGGCGTCGTGCCGGGCCACCTCGAGCGCCTCCGGGCTCTTCGTCGTCACCACCTCGAGCTTGGCGTCGCGCTCCAGCGGCCTCGACAGGTCGACCGCCACCCCGTCCAGCTTGGCGAAGAAGGCGGCCTTGGCGAGGCCTGCGCCGATCTTCTCCCGCACGAAGTCGAGGATGCGGGTCCCGGCCACCGCGTCCTTCTGGGACCCGTCTGGAAGCACCACCTTCACGGATTCGGACATGGCGGCGAGTCTCGCACGGCTCCCCCCCGAGGCAAAGGACGAGCCGCCTTGCGGACCTCGCTCCGCCGAATAGGAAGGAGAGGGCATCCCAGGAGGTCCTTCCCGTGCTCGTTCTCGCCCGGTCGATGGCATCGCTCATCGTCGCAGCGTCCACCGCGCTCGTCGGCCCGGAGGCCGCGCCCAACACCGATCGGTTGCCGCCCCCGACACCGGCGGAGCTCGCCCGCGGCGAATGGCTGATGCACGACTTCTGCCTCGCCTGCCACGTCCTCGAGTCGGAAAACGCCTCCAACCCGTTTCGGCCGAAGATCCGGATGGAGACGTTTGGCACTCCCGAGCGGGCCTACGCCAACATCGGCCGCCTCTCCCAGATTAGGCCCCAGATGGCGCACGCCTTCCGCGGCAACGACGAGGACCGCCGCGCTCTCGCCTACTTCCTCACGCGGATGGCCGAGGAGAACCAGGTCCCCTGGTGGAGAGCGGCTGCGCCCTACGGGGCCCTCGCCGCCGGCGTGGCCGCCGCCGGCGCCTACTTCCTCCGCACGCGCAGGCGGACTTGAGAACGGGTGCCGCCTTACGACCTGAGCAGCGGTTGGTGTCGAGCGGCCACGGATGGCCCCCAAGCGCGACGGCACCGGCGGTCCTGCGAGTGACCGGGAAGCACGGCCTCCGGGCCTCCCCTCGAGCGGGGGG
>DATJZG010000172.1:0-6948 GCA_035499295.1 Anaeromyxobacteraceae bacterium | reverse complement strand
CCGTCACCGGCCCCCCCTCCCCCGGGGCGGCATCGAGGAGCTCCACGACGAGGAAGCCCGGGTGAAGCCTCTCCCGGAGCACGTCGAGCGTGCGAGCCCCGCTGCCGGCCGAGCTCTTCCAGGCGTCGATCACCATCCGCTCCATCCGGCGGTCGAAGCAGTAGAGCGTGCCCGGGCGGCCCACCAGCGGCACGTGGGGGCACGGGCGCTGCCGGATCTCTTCTCCCTCGAAGAGGTCCTCGGCGCAGATCGGGCAGAGCAAGGAAGGGGGGTCGTAGAGGCCGGAAGCTCCTGTCCCTGCCCTCGCGCTGCGGCGTGGAATGGCCATGTCCATGGGGTTGTCCTCCTTTCGAAGGGCAAGATATGGCTCGGAGTATTTCGAGATAAAGATGCTCATGTTAGATTCATTGTTCCATGAACGAGACAATCCTCGACCTGGGCGAGATGCGGGTCTTCGCGGCGGTGGCGGCGCGGCGGAGCTTCGTGGGCGCCGCCCGCGCCCTCCACGTCCCCAAGGCCACGGTGAGCCGGAAGGTCCGAGCGCTGGAGGATCGCCTCGGCGTCCGCCTCCTGCAGCGCACGACCCGCCGGGTCTCCCTCACCGAGGTGGGCGCCCTCTTCCAGGAGCGGTGCGCCCGGATCGAGGAGGAGGTCGCCGAGGCCGAGGCGGCGGTGGGGAAGTTCAGCGACCGGCCCCGCGGCACCCTGCGCGTCACCTGCCCCTACACCCTCGCCCGCGAGGTCCTCTTGCCTTCCCTCCCCGAGTTCCTGGCGCGCTATCCCGATGTCCGCTTCTGGCTCACGCTCCGCAACGAGCCCGAGGACCTGGTGGCGAAGGGCGCCGACGTGGCCCTCTCCCCCTGGCCGCTCGCCGACTCGACCCACTCGGCGCGGCGGGTGGGCGCGACCCGGACCGGCCTCTTCGCGAGCCCCGCCTACCTCCGGCGCCGCGGCACCCCCCGGTCGCCCGCCGACCTCGAGGGCCACGACGCCCTCCTCTACGCGGGGGGAGGCGCACCCGCTCGCTTCGAGTGGACGCTGCGGCGGGCGGGACGCAGCGTGGCCGTTCCCCTCGCCCCGGTCCTGGTGTGCAACGACAGCACCCCGCTCGAGGCGGCGGCCCTGGCCGGAGCGGGCGTCCTCCTCGCCGCTCACTGGTCCGCGGTCCGGCGGGTAGCGGCGCGGGAGCTCGTGCCGGTGTTGCCGGGCTGGGACGGCCCCGAGGTCGAGGTGCGCGCCGTGTTCCCGACGCGGCACGGGCTCGTGCCGAAGGTTCGCGTCTTCCTCGACTTCCTCGTCGAGCGCACGGCAGCGAGGCGCGCGGCCGCGCCCGCCCGGCGTGGGACGCCCGGGAACGCCTAGTGGTCCTCCGCCGCGGGGGCTACTTCCCGGCGCCGGGGACGGGGAGGATCACCTCGCTGCTCAGGCGGTAGGCGAGGTAGTAGCGGTTGATGTTGGCGACGTACTCGACCGTCTCGTCGCCGATGACGTGCTGGGCGACGACCTCCACCTGCCCGAACCACCTCCCGGGGTCGAGCCCCATGCGCTTGGCGCGGCTCCGCAGGTCGCGGATGAGGTGCGGACCGGCGTTGTAGGCGGCGAGCGAGAAGTAGATGCGCTCGGCCGGGTCGAGCGCGGCGTCCTCGAAGAAGGTCTGGCGCAGGTAGTTCATGTAGGCGGCGCCGGCGAGCACGTTGGAGCGCGGCGACTCGACGTCCGGGTACCCCATCTGCTCGCCGGTGCGGGGGAGCACCTGCATGAGCCCCACGGCGCCACTCGGGTTGCGGGCCTTCCGGTCGAACTGGGACTCCTGCAGCGCCTGAGCCCCGAGCAGGAGCCAGTCGAACCCGTAGCGATCCCCGGCCTCGCGGAAGAGGGTGGCGAGGTCGCGGAGCTGCTCGAGCTGGCTCGGCCCGACCGCGTTGAGGAGCCGCTTCCCGCTCTGGTAGTAGCGGCGGAAGATCACTGCCGAGGTGGCCTGCGCCTCCTTGGAGCGCTGGGAGACGAAGCCGTTCACGGCCGCGAGCAGCGCCGGGTTGCCCGGCCGGAGGGCCCAGGCGATCTGGCCGTCGGTGGCGATCTTCACCGCCTCCTCCACCTTCACCTCGGTGAACACCTGGCTCCAGGCCTCGGCGAGGAAGCGGTCCATCGCCGCGTAGGAGAACGTACCGGCGTCGAGCATGTGCAGCAGGTCCTCGCGCGAGGCGGGGGAGGGGAGCTCCACCACCCGCACCGGCGCGCGGCCGCGCGCCACCAGCCGGTCGCTGAGCGCCCGCAGGTGCTCGGCCTGGCTCGAGCCGGCGAGGACGTGGACGGCGCGGCCAGAGAGCTCGTCCGGCGACTGGAGGGGCTCGGCGTCCCTGTGCCGGACGATCACCTGGTCGACCTTGGTGATGTGGGGGCGCGCGAAGGCCACCTCCCGCTGCCGCTCCGGCGTCACCGTGAGCAGGCCGGCGGCGATGTCCCCCTTGCCGGCGAGGAGGTCGGGGAGGAGCTCCTCGACGGGCGTCGGCGCGAAGATGATGGAGAGCGTGGCGGCCTCTCGCGGCCGGCGCTGGTTCAGCCACTCCTGGAAGCGGAGCGCCATCTCGTAGTCGTACCCGCCCGGCTTACCCCGCGAGACGTAGAACTCCGTGTGGCTGTAGGGCACGAGCACCCGCAGTTGGGCGCGGCGCCAGATCTCCGGCAGGTCCCCGTGGAAGGGCTCGAGGGTGCGGGAGAGGAGCGACGTCCCGTCGTCGAGCGGGACCGCGGCCGGGGCGTCGCCCGGCGCGGGCGGAGCCGTCGCCGCGGGAGACGTCCCCGGCCCTGGCGGGGTGGCGGCGAGGATGGCGGCGAGGGCGGCGAGGCGGGCGGCGGGCATGGAGGTTGGCGGGCGCCGCTTCGGCCCCCTCGGATCCTCAGTGCGGGAGCGCCGTCAGGAGCGCGAGCACGAACTGGGGCATGAGCACGTCCGGCACCAGGATCGCCTCCCCCTGCAGCTTGAGCGTCCCGGTGCTCGCCGAGGGATGGCCCCCCGGGGCGGCGAGGCAGCCGAGCACCCCGGCGAGCTCGCCCGGCACGGTGGCGGCGAAGTGGAAGGAGCAGGAGCCGCCGTCGGGCGAGCCGGTGAGCCGGTCGCGCCCCACGGTGATGTCGACGTTCCGGCCGCCCCAATCGCCGCGGACGAGCAGCTCCTTCCCGCTCCGGTAGACGGCGAGGTCGATCCCCGGCCCCTGGATCCTTCCCCACGAGGTGGAGATGCGGACGTCGGTCCCGTCGATGCGGCCGGCCCACTGGCCGTGCCCGGCGTAGCCGAGCTCCACCCCGGGTCCGCTCACCCCCCAGGTGCCGTATCCGACGGTGGTGCCGCTTCCCTGGGCGGCGAAGGCGACGGCGCCCACCACCGCCGGGGACGGGTTCACCGGCGGCGTCATCTCGACCGCCGACGGGGTGGCGCAGCCCGCGAGTGCCGCGAGCCCGGCGCCGGCCAACGTCCTCAGACCCGGGCACATCCTCGTTTCCCCCCTGGAGCGCGAACGGACGCGATTCCACCAGATATCGTGCCGCGAAGGAAGGGCGCACCGATCGCCGGGGGGCCGCGGGGGCGCTCGTCCGCCGCTCAGGAGCCGCCCGCCCTTCCGGCGGGAGCGACCGCGGGGTGGGCGCCGCTCGCCTCGAGCCGCCAGGGGTTGGCGTAGACGTTGAAGCGATCCCCGCGCACGAAGCCGGCGAGCGTCACGCCCGCCCGCGAGGCGAGGTCGACGGCGAGCGAGCTCGGCGCCGAGACGCTCGCCACCACCGGGATCCGCGCCGCCGCCGCCTTCTGCACGATCTCGAAGCTCGCCCGCCCGCTCACCGCCAGGAGAAGCGGCGGCTCGCCGGCCGGCCGGCTCACCCCCAGCAACCGCTGGCGCAGGAGCGAGCCAACCGCCTTGTCCACGGCGTTGTGGCGTCCCACGTCCTCCGCCGACGCGACCACCTTCCCTCCCGCCGCGTAGAGCGCCGAGGCGTGGAGTCCCCCGGTGCGCGCGAAGATGGGCTGGGCGGTGGAGAGGTGCTCCAGGGCGCGGACGATCTCCTCCGCCCGCAGGGAACCTTCCCGGGGGAGCGGGGTACAGCGGGCGAGCAGGCCGTCGATGCTGCGGCGGCCGCACACCCCGCAGGAGGAGGTGGTGGCGGACCAGCGCACGCTGTCGAGGACGCGCTCCGGGTCGATGCGGTGCCCCCCCGCGGAGCGGACGTCGATGACGTTGCCGTAGCCCTCCTCCCCCAGGTGGCCGCAGTGGGCCGCGCTGCCGACGTCGTCGGGGCCGCCGATGATGCCCTCGGCGAAGAGGAAGCCGAGCGCCAGGTCGCCGTCCTGGCCCGGAGTGCGCATGGTGACGGCGACCGTCTCGCCGTCCACCCGGATCTCGAGGGGTTCCTCCACCGCCACCAGGTCGGTGCGGGCGGAGGCCTCGCCCGACCCGCTCATCCGGATCACCTCGCGGCGAGCGATGCCCTCCGCCTCCGGAGCCTGGGCCATGAGGGCACGATAGGCGGTCGGGCCCCCCTTCGCCCAGCTTTTTGGCACCGGCCGCCGTGGCTCCGCCGCCGCGGGGGGCGGCGGAGCCGCGAGCCGGCCTCAGGGCGCGAGGAGCGAGGCGCAGTGGCCCGGCTGTGCCGGGGAGGCGTCGATGGAGCCGCCGCGCGGGATGCACTGGTCGGGCGGGAGGGTGGCGCCGTGCTCGACGTGGTCGACGAGCAGGTCGAAGGCCTGCTGGGCGTGGGGCTCGATGAGCTCGAGCTGGGGGAAGACGGCCTGGTAGCTCTCGATGTGGTTGCCGTTCTGGACCTCGTAGAGCCGGTAGGCCGGGGTGTGGCCCTCGTGCCAGCCCCTGGCGCGGTGCGCGTGCACCCGCCGCGCGTAGGCGCGGGCGTTGTGGTCGATGGGAAGGAGGGCGTCCATCGTCCCCGCCACGGTGATGAGCGGGCGCTGGATGCGCCCGGTGGTGGCGAAGGCGGCGAGGTTCTCGCCCACGTCCGAGACCGAGAGCCGGGCCACGTAGTTGTAGGTCCCGGTGCCCGAGCCGTAGGTGTCGTAGGTCGGGTCGAGCCTCTTCTGCCACTGGCACAGCGTCACCTCCCAGAAGGAGCTCGAGTAGAGGCCCCACAGCGAGGTGGTCCCGGAGACCAGGTCGGGCGGGTAGCCGGCGGCCTCGATGTTCTTCGCCGCCGTGCTCGTGGAGCTGAAGCCCGAGCTGACGTAGTCGGGGAAGTTCAGCACCGCGGGCGGGAGGTCGGTGAGGAGGTTCGGGGCGCTCTCCGAGACGAAGGTGCCCTCCCAGTCGACGCCGCCGTCGAAGAGCTGGGGATAGGACTCCACCGCGCGGCGAACCTGGTAGCCGCCGTTGGAGGTGCCGACCGCGTAGGTGTGGCGAGCGAACTGTCCATAGCGGACCGCGAGGGCGCGCTGCGCCAGCTTGGCGCCCTCGGCCATGAAGTGGGCCCAGCGGGTGAAGGGCTGGTCCGGGTCGTTGTCATAGAAGTGGACGTAGACGGTGGAGGAGGGGTTGAGGCGGCAGCCCAAGGGATCCGACGAGGTGGTGAGCTGCAGGTTCAGGACCCCCTTGTTCTGAGAGGCGTAGGCGTAGCCCTTCTGCACCACGTAGTCGCTCCAGGCGTAGTCCCCGTTGAACTCGCTGCGGGTACCGGACGCCCCCGCCACCACCAGGCGGCCGTTCCAGTCGTCGGGGAGCCGGACGAGGAACCGCCCCTCGCCGGTCGGGTCGTTCGCGATCCGCGCCTCGAGCTGGATGCCGGGCACCGCCTTGGTGATGGGGGTGCGCTCCGCGGTGGTGGCGGGCGCGATCACGCCCCGGTCGGTGATGGGCGTGAAGGCGAAGGCCGGCAAGCCCGGCAGGGAGTTGTTCGGCGGGGTGGTGCTGGTGTTGTTGGTGGTGAGATCGGGGCTCTCGAAGCAGACCGCGTCGGCGAGGTCGTTGCCGAGCTGCGCCAAGAGAGCATCGCAGCGGCCGCCGGCGCGGCCGACGCCCGCCGCGGCGAGAGCCGTCACCGCGAGGGTGACACGAAGAAAGGGTGCCGCACGTGTGCGCGCCTTCATGGACCGCCTCCTGGGAAAGTGGGTTGCCGACCGTGAGTGGAGCGCCGCGGAATCCACTCCGCGGCGAGACGGTTCCTACGAATAAGGTGGGAGGCTCCCGGGCGGCCAGGCCGACTTGGGGCGTGCGCGCGCACCTCCTGCGACTCAGGGTGCTGTGACGCGGAGCGTTGGCGACGGTCCGCGGTGGCGTCGGGCGGCGCCCCGGCTCTTCGCCCTCGGGGTGGGACCCCATCGGGTCAGCCGAGGGACTTCGCGAGCTCCTCGACCAGGGCCACGTAGCGCGCCCTCGCCTCCCCCTGCGCCATTCCCTTTCGCGACGTCCAGGCGTCGAACTTGGCGCGCCCCTTCGGGTCGAGCATCCCGGGGCGGGACCCGCGGACGTCCCCCTCGGTGGCCTGCTTGTAGAGCCCGTACACCGCGAGGAGCTGATCGTTCGAAGGCCGGCGCGAGAGCCCCTTCAGCCGCTCCTGAGCCCTGACGAAATCGTCCATGTCGCTCATGTGACCCCCCGTGCTCGAGGTGTGGGAGCGCTCACTTAACTGCGGTCCCGTCCAGCCGCCTTCATCCGCCGAGTCGAGATCGGCGGTCGCGGCGCCCCTCGACGCCGCCCGCAGGCGTAGAGAAACTCGACAGGACGGAGAGAAACGCGACAGGAGGGGTGGGGAGTGGGTTCCGTCTGGGATTCCGGAGGGTTGGGTGAGCTGTGGGGCGGCGAGCCCGTGGGGGAACTCACCGCTGTGATTCTCTGCACTCGTGTGTCCGCGAGGCCACTAGAAGGCTAACGGTAGGTCCTGGCAGGGGCTTTCTGGGTGGGGCGGCTCTCGCCGTTTCTGGCCCGGCTGTTGCGAAAGCAGTCGTGCAGG